>NC_013729.1:3789744-4421368 GCF_000024345.1 Kribbella flavida DSM 17836
GCTGACCTGGATGACCTCGTCCGGATCGCTTCTCCGACGACTGACACCAACGAGGCCGAGGCGATCGAGCTAGGGCAGCGGGTCGCCGCAAGCGACGTCGGAGGTAGGACGCTCGAGCAGTTGGAGCTGGCCGTCGATGAGCTGGCGATCGCCTACCCGCGCGTGCAGCCCGATCTGCTTCTGCTCCGTGTACGACGTCATCTGACCTATGTCGGCAAGCTGCTCGACGCCCGAAAGACCCTCGCCGAACATCGCCGCCTGGTGGTGACCGGGTCTTGGCTCTCGTTGCTGGCGGCCACCTGCTCGATCGACCTGGCCGACCGGCCGGCAGCAGCGGCAAGACTCCGTACAGCGGCCCAGCTGGCGGAACACGCCGACCATCCCGAGCTGTCGGGATGGGCGCTCGAAACCGAGGCCTGGCAGGCCGTCACCGATGGTGACTACCGGCGCGCGATCAAGCTCAGCCAGGCCGCGCAAGCCGCGGCGCCCGTGGGCAGTTCGGCGTTCATCCAGGCCACGGCTCAGGAAGGCCGGGCGCATGCTCGACTTGGCCACACCCGCGACACCCTCGAGGTACTCTCCAGGGTCGAACACCTCGTGGCTCCACTCGAGGTTCCTGACCAGCCGGAGCACCATTACCGGTACGACCCTGGCAAGTCGGACGCGTACGTGGCTACGACGCTTTCATGGCTCGGGGACCCAGGCGCGGTTCCAATCGCGCGGCAGGTTCTCACTCAGCTCGAGTCCCCGGCGCACGGCGCAGTACGTCCGCGCCGAGCCGCGACGGCGAGGCTCGACCTGTCCCTTGCCCTGGTCGCGAGCGGCGAACCCGACGAGGCCAGTTCGACGACGATGGAAGCCATCACGTCCGGTCGGCTCGTACCGTCGAACTACTGGCGCGCCAGGGAGGTGATCAACGCCATCGACGCGCACGGCGTGCCAGAGGTGGCCGAGCTGCGCGATGCCTACGAGTCGCTCAAGGCTGAGGGCGCCTCGGTGTAGCCAGTCAACGACCATCACCGGGGGACTGTTCCTGGCAGGGCCGCTGTGTTCGTCAGCCGAACGAGCGAAGGAACCTGTCCACGAGTGGGCCGGCCAGCGAGTGGAACTCGTGGAAGTACGCGTGCCGCGCTCCAGGGATCAGCTCGGCACGCGCGTGCGGGATGCGATCGGCCAGGAGCTGCGCGTTCGCGGCGGGGCTGAACACGTCGTCGGTGCCGTGCAGCACGAGGGTCGGCGCCTTGATCGACGGCAGCTCCTCCCAGGCGTCGTGGCTGTTGCTCGCGACCAGGTGCCGCCCCTTCGCGTACGCCGGCATCGCGGCATCGCCGAGGACCGGGTACGGCCCGGGGTTCCGCGCCACCCACCCGGGCGTGTACATCAGGTCGACCAGAACGGCATCCCGGGCGGTCTGGTCCGGGTGAGCGAGCGCTCTCCGGATCTCCTGACTCCGCTCGAACCCGTGCGTGCGACCGGGCGACGTACAGCCGAGCACAAGGCCGCGAACCCGCTCCGGGTGCAGGATCGCCAGCCACTGCGCGACCCGGCCGCCCATCGACGTTCCGTACACGTCGACCCGGTCCAGGCCGAGGTCGTCGAGCACAGCCACCGCGTCCTCGGCGAATCCGGTCGTGCTGTACACCCGGTCCGGCATGTCGCTGTCACCCGTGCCGCGGTAGTCCAGCGTGATCGTCCGCCGGCCGGCCTCGAAGTCGGCTCGGACCGGATCCCACCAGTGGTGGTTGTTCGACTGCCCGGCCAGCAGCAGCAACGGCGGCTCGTTGCGGTCGGCTCCTTCCAGTCCTCCCTGACCGCGGCCGCCGTGGCAGTTACCGGGGTCGCGGCCGCCGAGCTGGTAGGCGATCCGGGTTCCGTCGGGTGCGGTCGCGTGGGGCATGGTGACAGTCTGCCCGTCGCGGCCCGGCGGGTAGGCTCCAGGCATGCGAGTCGTGATAGCGGGTGGACACGGGCAGATCGCGTTGCGCTTGACCAGGATTCTCGCCGGGGACGGGCACCAGGTCGTCGGCCTGGTCCGCAACCCGGCGCACGAGGCCGACGTCACCGAGGCCGGCGGCCAGGTCGCCGTGCTGGACCTCGAGCAGGCCGACGTCGCGGCGGTCGCCGACGTGCTGGCCGGCGCCGACGTCGCAATCTTCGCCGCGGGCGCCGGCCCGGGCAGCGGCAACGCCCGCAAGGACACCGTCGACCGCGGTGCGGCCGCATTGTTCGCCGAGGCCGCCGAGCGGGCCGGCGTACGGCGGCACATCCAGGTCGGTTCGATGGGCGTCGACCGGATCGCCGAGCTCGACCCGGACGAGACCTTCACCGTCTACCTCACGGCGAAGCTCGCCGCCGAGGACGACCTGCGCTCACGCGACCTGGACTGGACGATTCTGCGCCCGGGCGCCCTCACCGACGACCCCGGCACCGGGCAGGTCCTGCTCGCGGGC
Source organism: Kribbella flavida DSM 17836 (assembly GCF_000024345.1). Taxonomy (NCBI): domain Bacteria; kingdom Bacillati; phylum Actinomycetota; class Actinomycetes; order Propionibacteriales; family Kribbellaceae; genus Kribbella; species Kribbella flavida. Next base: position 3,792,195 of record NC_013729.1, read on the forward strand.
CGGACCGGCTCCGGCAGCGTCGCGCGCGACGACGTCGCCCTGGTGCTGGCCGGCCTGTGCAGCACCCCGGCCTCGATCGGCCGCACCCTCGAACTGATCGCCGGCGACACCTCCGTCGCCGCCGCGCTGGCCTCCCTCTGACGTTGCCACTGGCAACAGATTGCGACTCTCCATGGGCGACGACACGCTCCGGCAGGTGCACTTCGAGCGCACCGCGAACGGCAAGTACCTGGTGCAGAACCAGCGCGGCGGCACGCTGCCGGTCGGCTCCGGCGGCGACACCGACTTCACCCCGGTCGAGCTGCTGCTCGCGGCGATCGGGGCCTGCTCGGCGATCGACGTCGACGTGGTGACCAGCCGGCGCGCCGAGCCGACCGAGTTCCGCGCGGTCGTGCGCGGCGACAAGATCCGGGACGCCGAGCAAGGCAACCGGATGCAGAACCTGACCGTCGAGTTCAGCATCCACTTCCCCGCCGGCGAGGCCGGTGACAAGGCCCGCGAGGCGCTACCGCGCGCGGTGAAGATGTCCCACGACCGCCTCTGCACCGTCAGCCGCACGGTCGAGCTCGGCACCCCGGTGGCCCTCACCCTCAACGCGTCCGACGAGGCCTGACCCAACGCACCCCGAGGACCTGGGCGCCGCCTCATCACGGGCGCAGCAGCCGGGTCCCGGCAGGTGCACCCGAGACGACACCGCTCGCTGGTCGCGACCAGGACAGCTCGAGCGTCAGCCCGCCTGGTCGAGGTGCTCGTCCAACTCGTCCATCGCCGCGTACTTGCCGCGCACAGCTCGCGCCCGTGCCAGCAGCTCCGAGAACTCCATGCGCGGCAGGCTAGCGGTCAAGCGAGTGCCGCTGGAGTCGCCAGCCGTGCCGGCGGGAGGCCCGCAGGATCTCGTCGACCGTCCGGACCTTGCGCGGCGACGCCCACGCCTGCGACGGCTTGTGCAACGCCCAACCCGAACCCAGCGTCACCGCCGCGTGCTGCACTGCCCCGTCGGACGAGCGCCACACCAGCACGGTCCCCGGTACGCCGTCCCGCCCGCCGCGCGTCGCCGACTCGGCCAGCCAGGTGTCGAACGGCTGCCGCTGCACCCACTGCGACTCGGCGCCCTCGACGCCACACGCGGCCATCACCGTGCCGAAGCAGTTCGGCCCGCTGCCCTGCGCGAACGTCCCGGCCAGCTCCCGGGCGCGAGGCACCAGCCGCGCGGCGTCACGCCAGACCTCAGCTTGCACCTCCGTGTGCCGGCTCGGTTCGAACTCGTCGCTCACGATCCGCCGCAGCACCGCGTCCGGGGCAGACAGCAACGACTTCCACCACACGAACCGGTGCCCGTCGGCCTGCTCCCGGATCCGTGGCCCCAGCACGTCCTTCCACGCCCGCACCGTCGGTACGGCGTCCCGCCCGTGCTCGGTCTGCGCTCGGACCAGCTTCGCCCGGGTCGGATCCGGCAACGCCAGGAACTCGGCCTCGGACAACCACGACCGCCACAGCTCGCCGTCGAGGTCGTACACGCGATAGGTGTCCCGCAACTGCGGATCCGGTTCCTCGTCGGACAGCGGCAGGTCCCACTCGGTCGCCTGTCGCGCCGTCACGTAGAAGGGCTGCCGATCCGGCGCCAGCCAGTCGACCCACGACGTGACCAGCGACGGTGGGACGGGAATCCCGAGAACCTCCATCACGACACTGCCGGCGGTCCGACCGGGGCACGGTACGGCTGGGTCTCGCTGTAGACCAGGTTCGTCGTGGTGGAGCCGAACTCGGTGAGCTCGTTCACCAACTGCTCCAGGTGCGCCATCGATCCAGCGGCCACCTTCAGCGCGTAGCAGTCGTCGCCCGTGGTCCGCAGGCACTCGAGAATCTCGGTCCGCTCGGCCAGCAACCGGCGCAACGGTTCGTGCTTGTTGCCGGGATACTTCAGCCGCACCACCGCCAGTACGGCGTACCCGGTCCTCGCGAGGTTGATCTGGGCGCGGTACCCGCTGATCACGCCGAGCGTCTCCAGCCGCTTGACCCGCTCGGTGGTTGCCGACGCGCTCAGACTGACCCGTCGGCCCAGCTCGGTCAGCGGCAGCCGGCCGTCCCGCTGCAGCTCACCGAGAATGGCCCAGTCGGTCGGATCCAGAGTCTCGGTCATCCCGCCAAACTACCGACAGATCAACGGTGAAAGCCACTGGATTCCGTGAAGACTCCCTTCAAGCGGGGATGCTCGCCTGGATAGCGTGACCCCATGGAAATCGGTGTGAACGTCCCCAACTTCGGCCCCGGCGCCACGCCGGAGCGGCTGCTCGCCTGGGCTCGTACGGTCGAGGGGCTCGGCTACGACCTGCTGATGATGTCGGACCACGTCGTCATCACGCCCGACGTCGCCGAGCAGTACCCGGCGCCGTTCTACGAGCCGTTCACCACGCTCAGCTGGCTGGCCGGCAGCACCAGCACGATCCGCCTCGGGACCACTGTGGTGATCGCGCCGTACCGGCACCCGCTGCTGGTCGCGCGGATGGCGGCCAACCTGCACCAACTCAGCGGCCGCCGATTCGTGCTCGGCGTCGGTGTCGGCTGGGCCGCCCAGGAGTTCGCCGCGCTCGGTGCCGAGTTCCGCCACCGCGGCCGGCTGACCGACGAGCTGCTCGACACCGTCACGACCGCCTGGCAGGACACCGACGACTACCGCGCCGACGGCCTCCCGATCTGGGTCGGCGGCGGAATGGACGCCGGCCCCCGTCGAGCCGTCCGGTACGGCGCCGCCTGGCACCCGCTGCGGCAGACCATGCCCTGGCTGCGCGACGCCGCGAAGTGCCTGCGGCAGGTCGCCGAGCAGCAGGGCCGGCCGGTTCCGGGCTTCGCCCCGCGGATCCTGCTGCACCTGACCGACCGGCCGCGACCGGACACCGATCGCCGGGCGGGCGAAGGATCGATCGACCAGATCCTCGCCGACCTCGACGAGTTGCGCCTGCTCGGAGCGCACACTGTCGTCCTGGACCCGTTCGTCGGCGACCCGGCCGAGACCGAGCACCCCGAGGTCGCGTGGCAGGCGCTGTCCACCGTCAAAGCACAACTGAGCTCAGCAGAAACGGAGAAACTGTGACCACCACGGCTGACGAGGGCTTCCTCCGGCGGGCGATCGAGCTCGCCGCCACCGCGGACAAGTCGGGCAACCCGCCGTTCGGTTCGCTCCTGGCCGGCCCCGACGGGACCGTGCTCGCGGAGGACCACAACACCTCCGTCACCGACAACGACATCACCGCGCATCCCGAGCTGAAGCTGGCCCGCTGGGCGGCCGCGAACCTCACCCCGGACGTCGCCGCCGGGACCACGATGTACACCAGCTGCCAGCCGTGCCGGATGTGCAGCGGCGCCCTCGAACGCTCCGGCCTGGGCCGGGTCGTCTACGCGCTGTCCGGCGACCAGCTCAACGCGCTGAAGCCCGGCGGCGGGTTCGCGCCGGTACCGGAGGACGGCCCGGCGCTGTACGACGAGGGGCGAGCCGTCGTCGAGAACTACTACAAGAGCTGAGGCGACGTAGGGCCCGGCGAAGTCCGCGCCGGGCTCTACCGCGTTGGTCCTACTTGGAGCCGAGGCAGAGCGTGTAGCCCGAGGAGCCGCGCGACTCGGTGTACGCCACGGTGTATCCCGGGTACTGCTCGCACTGCGCGGAGTTCGAGGAGCTGACCTTGCCGAGCACCTTGAACTCGGCCTCCGCCGAGCCACAGTCGACGACCTTCACGTTCGGGTTGCTGATCGTGCCCTTGTTCTGCACGCACGCGCCCGCCTCGGCCGACGACGCCCTGTCCAGGTTGGCGATCACGATCACGGCGATCAGCATGACCGGCACCAGCAGGCCCAGTACGGCCGGCCGCTGGAAGAGGGGCTTGCCCAGGTTCATCGGCCGGCCGGGCGCACCCGGAGCCGGCTCCGGCAGGTCCTTGAACGTCTTCCACGGACCGATGTTCGACAGCATGATGAACGGGTTGACGATTGCGGAACCGATACCCCACCAGCCCTGCCACATGCTCTTCGACGTCATCTCCCGCACGGTCGCGATCCCGCAGGTGCGGCAGAACGGGCCTTCCAGCTTGAGGAAGCGCATCACGACCAGCAGGCCGACGTGCCCGCGCACGGTCGCCTGCGCCGCCGGGAACGCGCCGCAGAACCGGCACTGCACAGCACCCGGCTGCGGCCCGTGCGGCATCGGCCCGGGCTGCCCGAACTGCTGAGCGCCGTACTGAGGCTGCCCGTACTGGGGCTGGCCGTACTGCGGTCCGCCCGGGTGACCGGCCTGCGGCTGACCGAACGGCGGTGCCTGCTCGTACGGCGCCTGCGGCTGCCCGTACTGCGGCTGGGACTGCTGGGGCTGGCCGTACAGGGGCTGGCCGGGCTGCTCGGTGTACTGCGGGTACGGTGCCTGGCCGACCTGGTCCTGCGGGCGACCGTAGCCGCCGGGCTGGTACGGGCTCTGGGGCGGTTGCGGGGGAGTGGTGGTCACGAATACTTCCTGTTGCTCGCTTCGGGACAGCTTTGGGACATCCGGACCTTACTCACCACCCCGGTCATCGAGCGGCTCCGCGTCCCTGCGGCCCGCGGCCTTCTGACTGCCTCGACGAGTTGTCACCGCGCGGCTTCGCTGCGTGCCCGATCGTTGCCGTACCGGCTGACCAGCTCGCCGCCGAGCCGGGCCAGCTCCGCCTGCACCGACGGCGGGTCGAGCACCTCGATCGACCCGCCCCAGCCGGCCAGGTGCTGCGCGATCATCAACGGACTCGGCGCCGTGACCCGGATCTTGACCAGCCCGTTGCCGGGGGAGTCGAGCACCTCGCAGTGCCGGCCGAGGCGGTCCTGCATCACCCACAGGTGCCGCTCCTGCATGACCACGGTCGCCGCGAGCAGCGACCGGTTCTGCTCCATCTCGTCGACCACCCGGGCCCACGCCACCGACAGGTCGAAGTCGTCCGGCCGCTCCGCCGGCCGGTCGGTGACCGTTGCCTCCAGCACCCGATCGACCCGGAACGTGCGCTGACCCCTCTCGGTCCCCGCGATCAGGTACCAGACGTCGTCCTTGGCGACCAGACCGAGCGGATCCACCAGCCGCTCCGACGGCGGCGCGCCCCGGCGTCCGGCGTACGAGAGGCGGACCTTGAGCCGCCGGACGACGGCGTGCTGCAGGTCGTTGACCACGACCGGGCGGGCCTTGTCGAGCTCGCCCCAGCCGGCCGGGTCGATCACCACCGCCTCGGCCGCTGCCTCCGCGTCGCCGCGAAAGCTCTCCGGTAGCGCCCGGACGAGCTTGCGCAGCGCGGCCTTCGCCTCGGGTGCGATGGCGGCCGCCGGACCGACCAGCAGGAACAGCGCCTGCGCCTCCGTCGCGGTCAGGCCGCTCAGATCCGTTCGCGCACCCCCGAGCAGCGACCAGCCGCCGTTGCGGCCGGGCTGCGGGTAGACCGGGATGCCGGCCGTCGACAGCGCTTCGAGATCGCGCCGCGCGGTCGCCACCGAGATCTCCAGCTCGGAAGCCAGCTCCGCGGCGGTCACCCGGCCGCGGGCCTGCATCAGCAGCAGGGTCGCCACCAGCCGGTCAGCTCGCATGAGCCCAGTGTCGCAGCCAAAGCGCTCACCCGGTGAGCACTTTGTTCACCCCGTCGCCAGCACTCGGGTCTCGACCACGGGGACGTCGTTCCACCAGCGGTCGTAGCTGCGGTAGAGCTTGGGATCGCGCTCTCTCAGCATCTCCGACAGAGCGCGCGCCTCGGCGGCGAGCCCTTGCCAGACGTCGTCCGGCAGGTGCTGGAACGCGGCCGCCTCGATCCCGCTCTCGACCCCTCGCCAGACCCCGGCGACGTACCCGTCGACCAGCAGGGTGGGCAGCACGTCACCGTTGGTGCGGGTCACCGCCGCCTTGTACTCCGGCGGGACGACGCGGCCGCGGTCGTCGTACGCGAGCAGCACGCTGTCCCACATCGCCATCAGCCGCGGCGGCACCGGCAGATCACCGGCGGGACGCGGCGCACCGGGGACGTCGTACAGCGTGACGCCACCGGGACCCTTCAGTTCCTCGAGCTCGCCGGAGAGCGCGCTGATCGCCACCTTCACCCGAGATCGCGTGATCTTGGCGAACTGCGCGATGTCAGCGACCGACGCCGGACCGAAGCCCTGCAGATAGCGCCGAACCAGCACCTCGGTCGCCTTCTCCGCGTCCAGCACCTCCGCCCAGGGCGCGGCGACAAACACCGGCCGCTGCCCGAACGACCACGGGCCGCCGGTCGGCGCGTGCAGGAGATGCGCGGACGACCGCATCGCCCACCAGACCTGCGCCGCCGCGTCCGTCCCGAGCCGCTCACCGAGCCATGCCTCGAGCTCCGCCCCGGTCCTGGGCTCGCTCGCGAACTGCAGCAGCTCCGCGGCCAGCACCCGGCTGGTCTCGGCGGTCAGCCCACCCGCGGCGAACGACTGGGCGAAGCGCGCCGTCGCCGTCGCCGGCATCATCACGGCCCGGAAGTGCGCGTGCTCGTCGGCGCACACCGCGTGCAGAGTCATCCGCAGCAGACTCGCCTTCACCACCCGCTGCTCGGCGAACGCCCGATCCAGCTCCGCGGGATCGAACCCGGCCACCCGGTTGAACAGCGCGACGTACGGCGAGGCCGCGTGCTGTGCCTGCACCGCCACCACCCGGCGTACGGCGTCCTCGACACCGACCGCCTCCCGCGCCACCAGCATCTGCCGCGCCATCGCCGCCCGATTGAGCTCCCGCTCCGTCAGCACCATCCGCGCATTCCACCACGAACACCGGGCCGCGTGGACCCCGAAAACCCGTCGGCGCGGCCGCTGAGCCCGGGGTACCGTCCGTAGGTGGACGCCATCCGCCGGCACACGGCCACCAACCGCACCAGCTGGAACCAGATCGCGCCGTCCCGGCCGACCCCACCACCGCGGTTCTACCTCGACGGCGGCTCCACCCTCGACGACTTCGAACCCGGTCTGCTGCCCGACCTCGCCGGCCGCCGCATGCTGCACCTCGCCTGCGCCAACGGCGCCGACTCCATCTCCTGGGCCTTCCGCGGCGCCTCGGTCACCGGCGTCGACATCAGCGACGTCGCTGTGGCGGCCGCCAACACCCTCGCCCAGGCCACCGGCGCCGACGCCCGTTTCCTTGCCGCCGACATCTACGATCTGCCGGCCCACCTCACCGACTTCGACGTCGTCTACTCCAGCTGGGGCGTCGTCTGCTGGCTGCCCGACCTCGACCGCTGGGCCGAGATCGTCGCCGCCCGCCTCCGCCCCGGCGGCACCTTTCTCCTGTGCGAGCACCACCCGATCTGGGAGGTCCTGGCCGTCCGCAGCGACACCCTCGAGGTCACCGTCGACTACTTCGGCCGCAACCTCCCGACCACGCAGACCTACGACCAGTCGAAGCGCCCCACCGGCTCGACAGCCACCACCGAGTTCGACGCCTTCCTCTGGCCGGTCAGCGACGTCGTCATGAGCCTCGTCAACGCCGGCCTCCAGCTGACCCACTTCACCGAGGCCGCCCAGCCCGACATGTACCCCGGCCTCACCCGCAGCACCTTCGTCCCAGCCACCTACACCATCAGAACCACCAAGCCGGTCTGACGGCCCACTGCTCGGCGACGATCCACTGGCAGCCGTCCACGCCACCTGCGCCGACCAACTCGACGCCTTCCAGCACGCCGACCAGCGTCAGCTGCTGCACCACCCGATCGGCGACATCGCCTACGACACCTTCGTCCGCTTCCGCCTCGGCGAGCTCGTCATCCACGGCTGGGACCTCAGCGTCGGCGCCGGCCTCGGCCCCCACCTGAACCCTGCGCTCGCCAACGGCCTCTGGGCCCTCGTCGAACCACACCGAAATGCGCGCGATGGGCACCTACGGCCGCGGCGCGACGGGGAAGAGGCACCCAACCATCGAAGCCCGCTTGCTCGACGCGTACGGGCGCTCGTGACCGGCTGAACTCCACCTGGCGGGGAGTCACTGAACTCCGCCTAGCGGGGAATCAGGACGCAGAACTGGTTGCCGTCGGGGTCGGCCATCGCGAGGCCGGTGGGCTCGCACGGGGCATCGTCGATGCGGGTCGCGCCGAGGGCGGCCAGGCGGTCGGCCTGTGCCTGCTGGTCGCCGTCGGCCGGGGGAGCGAGGTCGAAGTGCAGGCGGGTCCTGCCCTGCCTGACGTCCAGCGGCGGACCGCCCCAGGTGAGCTTCGGGCCACCGTGCGGCGAGCGGATCGCGGTCTCCTCGTCCTGGTCCCAGACCAGCGGCCAGTCCAGCGCCTTGCTCCAGAAGTACCCGAGATCCTGCGTCCCGTCGCCGGCCAGTGCGCCGATGAAGCCGCAGTCGGCCAGGAAGTTGTTGCCCGGCTCGATCACGCAGAACTCGTTGCCCTCAGGATCGGCCAGTACGACGTGCTCCTCCTCCGGGAGCTGCCCGACGTCGTGGTGCCGGCCGCCGAGCTCGAGCGCCCTGGCGACCGTCTGCTGCTGGTCCTCCAAGGACGTGCTCGTGAGGTCGAAGTGCATCTGGTTCGGCCCGGCCTTCGGCTCACTCGTCGCCTTGAACCGGATCCGGAACCCGGTGTCGTCGTTCGGCACCAGCACGACGTCCTCGTCGTCGTGGACCAACTCGAAGCCCAGCACGCCGGACCAGAAGCGCCCGAGCGCCGGCGGGTCGTTCGCGAAGAAGCACAAGGCGAATAGGTTGGGCGTCATCCCGCTCCCTCATTCCGGCGCCGCGGCGGCGGCCGTCCTGAAGCGAACGCTAAGCGCCGGGGGAGTACCACGCAACGCGATTATCCAGCACTCGGCTGACCGGGCAACGGATCCGGGAAACACTGCTACTCGAGACATCACGGCGCCGACTTTGGGCACCGTTCAGCCACGGATTCGCCGCGAACTCGGCTGGTGGGTGCTCAAGGCGGGATCACTTGCCGGGCTGTCACGGTGTTCGACGGAGGTCGGCCGAGCAGCGGGGCAGTGAAAACCAGGTGCGCCGGCGCGAGCGGGTGGAGTTCGATGGGCGGACGCATCATGCTGCTGACCGCGGCGGCTTCCCACCCGGAAGGCAGGACAGCACCATGAAGAACCATCCGCTCCTGGCGGTACGCGTCACCACGCCGGCTGTGGAGTTGCGGGCTGCCAGCGACGATCTGCTGGACGAACTGGCGGACGTGGTCCGGGCCGGCAAGGCGCACGCCGACCCAGCGCCGTACGACGACCCGATGTCGTTGTACGAGCCAGATCCAGAGCTCCGGGTGGCCCGGTGGCTGCGGTCGATCTGGCGCGGCCGGGGGCGGGTCGAGCCCGACGCCTGGCGGCTGTACTTCGTGGTCGTCGTGGGCGGGCGCCCGGTAGGGATGCAGGACCTCATCGGGGTCCACTTCCGCACCTTCGGCACGGTCACCAGCTTCTCCTGGCTGGCCGACGACCACCGCGGACGCGGGGTGGGACAGGAGATGCGGGCCGCGATCCTGCACCTCGCGTTCGACGGGCTGGGAGCGAGCGAAGCGAGCAGCGACGCCTTCACGGACAACCACGGGTCGAACGCGATCTCACGGAAGCTCGGCTACCAGCCGAACGGTTCGGACTGGGCCACCCGGCAAGGCGAGCCCGGCCTGCTGAACCACTGGCGCCTGACCAGAGACAACTGGGAGCAGCGACGCCGAGACGACATCCAGCTCCACAATGTCGAGGCCTGTCACGCTCTCCTGCCGTTGTCCTGACGACATTCGAACCAGCGCGCAACGCACTTGACCTGGAGTGGACTCCAGGTTCTAGCGTCGTGAGCTCGTGATGTCACCGGAGAGGGTGGTTCGATGGAGTACCGCAATCTGGGCAGGACCGGACTGAAGGTCAGTGAGGTGTGCCTGGGAGCGATGCATTTCGGTGGCCCGGCCGACGAGCAGACCGGTGTGCGGATGCTCGACGCGTTCGTCGAGGCCGGCGGCACGTTCATCGACACCGCCGACGTGTACAACGCGGGGGAGTCGGAGGCCGTCATCGGCCGGTGGCTGAAGGGCCGCGACCGCGACGCGCTCGTGGTCGCCACCAAGGTGTACGGGACCATGGGGGAGGGACCGAACGACGACGGACTGAGCCGCAAGCACATTCTCGCCGCCGTTGAGGCGAGTCTGCGCCGCCTCGGCACCGACTACATCGACCTGTACTACACGCACGTGTGGGACACGGCCACGCCGATCGAGGAGACCCTGTCCACGCTGGACACCCTGGTGACGTCGGGCAAGGTTCGCTACCTGGGAGCCAGCAACGTCACCGGTTGGCAGCTGCAGAAGTCCGTCGACATCGCGCGGCGGGCAGGCATGCACGGCTACAGCGCGCTGCAACCGCTGTACAACCTGCTCGACCGCGAGGCCGAGTGGGAACTGCTGGCCGTCTGCCGCAACGAAGGCCTCGGCGTGATGCCGTGGAGCCCGTTGCGGGCCGGGTGGCTGGCAGGCCGGTTCCACCGGGGGATGGACGCGCCGCCGGAAGGGACCCGGGTGGCGGCAGCGGCCGAGCGGGGGCTCCTGGAGTCGTGGGAGTACTACGCCAACGAGCGGACCTGGACGGTGCTCGACGCGCTGCACGCGATCGCGGGTGAGACCGGGCGGAGTGTCGCGCAGGTGGCGCTGCGCTGGCTGATCCAGACCGATCCCGTCACCGCGCCGATCATCGGTCCCCGCACCTTCGAGCACTACACCGACAACATCGGCGCAGCCGGCTGGTCGCTCAGCGACGAGCAGCTCGCCCAGCTCACGACCGTCAGCGAGAAGCCGGCCGTCTACCCGTACGACCTCCTGCGCGGCTTCAACCGCTGACCGCCTCCGGTCCGCGGGGTCCGGCTGCGGCTGCCGGCCGGACCCGACGACCTCGCAGTGTTCTAGGGTCCACGTCAAACTCCGACGACGGGATCGCCATGAAAGCTGATCACTACGACACATTCGCCGAGAGCTACGCGCGGGAGAACGAGTCCGGCCTGTTCAACGCCTACTACGCGCGCCCGGCGATCATCGAGCTCGCCGGGGACGTGAGCGGCCGGAGCATCCTGGACGCCGGCTGCGGCGCGGGACCGCTCTCGGCCGTGCTGCGGGACCGGGGCGCACAGATCACCGCTTTCGACTCCAGCCCGGAGATGGTGGCTCTGGCGCAGCGGCGGCTCGGAACGGACGCCAGGGTGCTGCTGGCCGACCTCACCGCGCCGTTGCCGTTCGGCACGGGGGAGTTCGACGACGTGGTGGCGTCCCTGGTGCTGCACTACTTCGAGGACTGGTCGGGGCCTTTGGCCGAGCTGCACCGCGTACTGAAGCCGGGTGGCCGCCTGATCCTCTCGGTGAACCACCCGGTGATCCGACCAGTGGTCTACCCGGAGGCCGACTACTTCGCGACCTCGCCGTACACCGAGGAGTACACGTTCGACGGCCACACCGCATCGCTGACCTTCTGGCACCGGCCGTTGCACGCGATGACCGACGCTTTCACCCGGGCCGGCTTCGCGATCTCGGTCATCAGCGAGCCGCCGTACTCACCCGAGACGCCGCGCGAACTGCTGCCGCCGGACCTGGGGGACCGTACGTCGTTCCTCTGCTTCCTCTTCTTCGTGCTCGAGGCCCGGCCGGTCGGCTGAGCAGAAACCCGCTCCCGGACAGCCTGCGTACCAACTCTGGACTAGGGTCCGTCTATGGACATGCTCAAGGGTGAGCAGATCGCCGCGGCAGACCTGGCCGACTGGCGCAAGCTCGCCCAGGGACTGCATGCCCGCTACCTGGTTGACGACTTCAGCACCGGCGCACGGTTCGTCGCCGCGGTGGCCGGCGCGGGTGACGCGCTCGGCCACCACCCGCGCGTGTCGATCGGCAACGGGTACGTCGACCTCAAGCTCGTCACCGACGACGCCGTCTACCGCGAGGACGACGGCACCGAGCACATCGTCGAGTGGGTGACTCAGCAGGACATCGACCTCGCGCGACGGATCACCGAGATCGCCGCCGACCACCAGCTCGACGCCGACCCGGCCGCGGTCAGCCACATCGAGCTCGGTCTCGACACCGCCCGCTCCGCCACCATCGCCCCGGTGTGGGCCGCCCTGCTGGCCGGGAGCGCCGAGGCCCAGGGGCGCGGAACCCCCAGCGACGAGATCCGGGACGCCACCGGGCGGGTACCGAACCTGTGGTTCGGCGATGCCGACGAGAACGGGACTCCGCGTCAGCGGTTCCACATCGAGGTCTACGTGGCGCCCGAGGTGGCCGAGCAACGGATCGCCGCCGCCGTCGCCGCGGGCGGGAGCGTCGTCGACGACAGCAATGCGCCCTCGCTGACCGTGATCGCCGACCAGGACGGCAACGAGGCAGTCCTCTGCGTCGACACATCCGCCGCGACAACCGATTGAAAGGTGCGGCCATGGCTGACGAGTCGTCGTACACCATTGCCGCGCTCAGCCCCGCGACCTGGTCGGCCTTCGATGCGCTGGTGCAGCGGCACAACGGCATCTTCGGGGGCTGCTGGTGCATCTGGTTCCACCCCGACGGGCCCGAGCGCGGCCAGGGCGCGGAGGCCAACCGAGCTCTGAAGAAGGCCTACGTCGAGCAGGCGCACGCCGCACTGGTGATGGACGGCGACGAGGCTGTCGCGTGGGCCGAGTACGGCACTCCGGCCGAGTTGCCCACTCTTCACCACCGCAAGCAGTACGACGCCACCAAGACCGCGGATCCCGACTACCGCATCACCTGCGTCTTCGTGGACAAGCGGCACCGGCGACGGGGCGTGACCGAGCTGGCGATCACCGGTGCGCTCGACCTGATCGCGCAGGCCGGCGGCGGGCGGGTCGAGAGCTATCCGCACGACCTGACCAACCAGACCAAGAAGATGTCGTCGTCGTTCCTCTACAACGGCACCCGTCGGCTCTACGAGCGGCTCGGTTTCAGCTACGACCGACCCAAGGGACTGAAGAACTGCGTCATGGTGAAAACGGTCGATCCGGCATGAGCCGTTGCTGCCGGGGGAGTAGATGAGACCTCTTTGACGCAGCGCCCAGCAAATGACCGAGCGGACCAGCTCGCGCTGTCCGCGAGCGTGCCCGGACGGGTTGTCCTTGCGAAAACCATTGGTGCCCGGCTCCCTGCGCTGATGGACTGACGTCCCATCGTGACTCTGCCGCGTAACGGAGGTAGCGGTTGTGACGGACTATGACGTGCTTGCCGAGGTGTACGAATGGCTCATCGCAGAGGCAAAGTTGCCTCCAGCCGAGTTCGCCGCGTCGTTCGATGACGTCCTCAGTCTCCTGCCGTCGAACGCTCACGTGCTCGACTGTTCGTGCGGAACCGGACAGTTGGCGGTTGGCCTCGCCGGTCGTGGCCTGCAGGTTGTCGCAACTGACGCCAGCGAAGCGATGGTTCGCCGGACTGCAGAGTTGTCTGCGGAGTTCGGGGCATCCGTCCGGGCTGTGCGGGCGAACTGGGAAGAGTTGCCCGACCATTTCGAGGACGACACGTTCGACATGGTGTTCTGTGTCGGCAATTCGCTTCACCATGCCATGGGCGCGACCGGCAGGGGTGCTGCTCTGGAGTCGATGTCACGCCTTCTGAGCCCTGGCGGGCGCTTGGTACTCACCTCCCGCACCTGGGAACTCGTGAGGGCCAGAGGTTCCCGGCTCGACATCAGTGACCGACTCGTCCGCCGGAACGGTCGCGATGCCGTCGTGGTCTACCGCTGGGAGATTGCGCCGCAGTGGGAGGAGGAGCACCACATCGAGATTGCGATCGCGCAAGTTGATGCGACCGGGTCGGTTCTTGTCCGCTCGGAACTGCTGTCCTGCTGGCCCTACCGGTACGAGGAACTCGAAGTCGAGCTGCACCGGGTCGGACTCCGGACTGAAGTGAGCACGTTCGATCTGGAGGCCGAGAACTACATGGTGGTCGCGAGCAAGGTATAACCACTCGGACCACCAGTAGTTGACATAATGTCCATTATCGGCGCTCTATTGGAGGCGGCTTCAGCGTGCTCCCGGCGCTTGGTTCCAGCTGGGTGTGAAGTCGGCGCTCTGCACGTACTGCATCGCCGCGACGTACTTCGGGTCGGTCATCCGCTCGGCCATCTCGGCCTCGGTCAGCTCGGCGACCCGGGACTGGATCCAGTACAGATTGCCGAACGGGTCGCGGACCCGGCCGACCTGGTCGCCCCAGAACAGCTCGGTCACCTCGGTCACCGACGTCCCGCCGGCGGCGACCGCCTGCCGGTGGGTCGCCGCCGCGTCCTCGACGTACAGCCGCAGGAACGCCGGCGTCACCGGCCAGTCCGGCCGGGAGTCGAACATCATCACCATCGCGTTGCCGATCCGCATCTCCGCGTGCCCGATCACGCCCTGGTCGTCGACCACCCGGCCGCAGTCCTCGGCGTCGAACGCCCTGGTCAGGTAGTCCATCAACGCGTTCGTGTCGTGCGAGATCATCCAGGGCGTGATGGTGGTGTAGCCGGCCGGGATCGAGTCGAAGCTCATGGTGGTGCCTTTCTGCTGCGGTCGTTGACATCCACAAAGCTACGGCGGGTAGCGGACAGGTACTGTCCTCTTCTCGACTTGGCCCTGACGCGGCGCCAGCCCTCAGTGGACCGAGTACGCCGAACGCGGCAACCATGGCACCGGCAACCGCCATGAATGCCTACCTCGCCGCTGTATCGCGCGCTCGTACGTCACCGATCCCCGCGACGTCGAGTACCTCGACGCGCTGGAGCCAGGCCTAGCCGAGTGGTTGCGGGACGCCTCAACGCCGCCGCGGCCGTCCAGGGCGTCGACGCGGAGATCGCGAGCCGGCCGTGATCCAGCCGGTCCCCCGGCCGGGGTGAGAACCCCTCTCGGCGGAGATGCTGTCATGCATAATCACCATTATGCAGCACTTCTGACATTCGGTTGCTCTCAGCAATCAACTCTGGCGGGGCGGCTGATCGGCCGCGGGCAAACTGTCGGTGGCGCCCGGTAGGAACTGCGGGTATGAGAGTGCTCGACGCGCAGGCCGCGTTCTTCGCCGCCCGGCGGCCGCGGAAGGACTCCCCGCACACCACCGCCGCCTACCGCCGCGACCTCGCCGGCATCACCGCGCTGCTGACCGACGACCCCGACAGCCTCCAGGTCGAGGACCTGACCGCGCCGGCGCTGCGCGCGGCGTTCGGTGCGTTCGCGGACGGCCACGCGAAGAGTTCGGTGCTGCGGGCCTGGTCGACGTGGAACCAGTTCCTCACCTTCTGCGTGTCCGACGGTCTGCTCGCCGGCAACCCGATGGGCGCGGTGGCACGGCCGAAGACCCCTCCCCTGTCCCCCAAGCCGCTGCGTGGTGAGGACACCCCGGAGCGCCTGTTGCAGGCCGCCGCCGACGGCGTACGCCGGGGGCGCGATCCGTGGCCGGAGCGGGACGTGCTGGTGATTGCGCTCGGGCTGGTCGCCGGGCTGCGCTCGGCCGAGATGCGCATGCTGACGGCCGACTCACTCGCCGGGCGTCCCGGTGAGATGCGCCTGCACGTGCACGGCAAAGGCAGCCGGGACCGGTCGATCCCGGTCGAGCCGATCATGGAGCGGATCATCGCGGCGTACCTCGACTCGTGCGCCCGGCGCTTTCCGCGCAAGCGGTTCGGCCGCAGTGCGAAGCTGCTGCTGGACCGCGAGGGCAGCCCGATCGGCCGCGGCGGCCTGGAGTACCTGGTGAAGTCCTGCTATCGGTGGGCCGGCCTGCACGACCGCGTCCCGGTCGGTGCGAACTTGCACGCCCTGCGGCACACCTTCGCGACCCGGCTGGCCGAGGACGGCGCCACCGCGTCGGAGATCATGGCTCTACTCGGCCACGCCAGCCTGGCCACCAGCCAGAACTACATCGAAGCCACCGGCCGCGAGCAGCGCGCCGCTACCGCCAGCAACCGCACGTACCGGACCCTCGACAAGGTGCTCGACGAGTAGCCTGGCCGCAGCGCGGTTGCCAACGACAGGCGCCCTGAGGAAGGTGCGGCGAGTGACGAAACGTTTCGTGCTCAAGCTGTCGGGTCAGGCGATCGCCGGCGGCGACACCTTCGGCTTCGACAGCGACCGGGTGACCCATCTGGCCACCGAGGTGCTGGCCGCCCGGGCCGCCGGGGCGGAGATCGCGGTGGTGATCGGTGGCGGCAACGTGTTCCGTGGCAACCGGTCCGAGGAGTGGGGCATCGACCGGGTCGAGGCGGACAACATCGGCATGCTCGGCACGGTGATCAACGCGGTGCTGCTGCGGAGCCGGTTGACGACGCTCGGCGAGTACGACGTCCGGCTGATGACGGCGATCCCGATCAACAACCTGGCCGAGCCGTACATCCGGCTGCGGGCGCTGCGGCACCTGGCGAAGGGCTCGATCGTGGTGCTGGCCTGCGGCAACGGTCAGCCGTTCACCACCACGGACTACCCGGCCGTGCAGCGGGCGATCGAGCTCGGCGCGCACGGATTGCTGGTCGCGAAGAACGGCGCCGACGGCATCTACGACGCCGACCCGAACAAGGTGCCGACGGCGCGACCCTTCGAGCGGCTGGGCTACCAGGAGGCGATCGACCGGCAGCTGCGGGTGATGGACCAGTCGGCGTTCGTCCTGGCCCGCGACCACCGGCTCCCGCTGCACGTTTTCGACATCGACCCCCCCCGGTGCGGCGGCCGCGATCTGCCGCAGTACGCCGGTCGGAACGGTGGTCAGCTGAGTCGCTGCAGGCTGCGCGCGATCGTGTCGAGGTGCGGCTGGATCCAGTCCCCACCCGCCTCGTACTCGATCCGGACCGTCACCGCCGCCCAGACCGCCTGGTAGAGGCCGAACGTGCGATCCAACGCGTCCGACGGCGTCAGTCCGTACCCGTCCAGTACGGCGTTCGTCGCGTCGGCCCCCCGCGAGCGAGAACCGTCCGAGGTCGAACAACGGATCCCCGTACAGGGCGTCACCCCAGTCGATGATCGCGGTCAGCTCGCCGTCGAGCGCGTAGACGTGCCGCGGATGCAGGTCGCCGTGCAGCAACGCCGGCCTGGCGGGTTCGAGTTCGTCGCTCGCCTGCTCGACCAGCGCGCCGAGCCGTCGTCGATGCTCGTCGGGCAACACACCGGCAGCACTGATGCCGACCAGCGACCGCACCGCATCCAGCAGGACCTCCGCCCAGGTCGAACGCAGCGGCCCGCCGAGGAGGCCGTACCCATCCGCCGGCCCCGCGTGCAGCTTCACAAGCTGACGACCAAGCTCCGGCAGCACCTGGGAAGCGTCGGTCGCACTCACCGGCCGCCCTTCCACCTCACGCTGGACGAGGTAGCCGGGGCCGTCGGCAACGATGTCGGGAGCCGGTACGCCGGCCGCTCGCGCCAGTCGGCAGGCGCGGACCTCGGCGTCGGTCGCGGCGCCGCTCTTCACGTGGTACGTGTCCCCCGCCCTCGTGCGGACGCGGAACGTCTCGTTGCCGATGAAACCCTGCACGGACTCGACCGTCACGAACGGCCCGAGCCGTCCGGCTGCTGCTGTCACGACGTCGATCACCGACCCGACCCTAGCCGGTGGAGCGTGCAGACCCGTCCGTCAAGCGCGAACCCGATGCTGCGAGGCCCGGCACAGCAGCACGCTGCGCCGTTCCCGGCACCGAAAACCGATTGCCGCACTGCGGCCGGGTGCGGTGTACTCGGAAGCGTCCCGTAGGTACCAGTGAAGGAGCGCCGGCATGCGACCTGGCTTCGTGTCCACCCCGTTCTGCACTGACACCTGTTCGAGGGACATGAAGCTGCGTGAAAGCACTGAACCTGGGAATCCTGGCGCATGTCGACGCCGGTAAGACGAGCCTGACCGAGCGGCTGCTGTACGCCGCCGGGGTCATCGACGAAGTCGGCAGCGTCGACGACGGCAGCACCCAGACCGACTCGCTCGCGCTGGAACGGCAGCGCGGCATCACGATCAAGTCCGCCGTCGTCTCGTTCGCGATCGGCGACGTCACCGTCAACCTGATCGACACCCCCGGCCACCCGGACTTCATCGCCGAGGTGGAGCGGGCGCTCGGCGTGCTCGACGGCGCCGTGCTGGTGGTGTCGGCGGTGGAGGGCGTGCAGGCACAGACCCGCGTCCTGCTGCGCACGCTGCAACGCCTGCGCATCCCGACGCTGATCTTCGTCAACAAGATCGACCGTCGCGGCGCCCGGCACGAGGCCCTGCTGCGGGATCTCGCGAGCAGGCTGTCCACGGGCGTCGTCGCGATGGGCCGCACCGACGGCCTCGGCACGCGCGGCGCGAGCTTCACGCCGTACGGCCCGGGTGATCCGGGGTTCGCGATCAGCCTGGTCGAGCTGCTCGCCGAGCACGACGACCAGTTGCTGGAAACCTATGTGGAGAACGAGAAAGCGCTCTCCTACGATGCTCTGCGCGCCGGCCTGGCCGAGCAGACCCGCCGGGCGCTCGTGCACCCGGTGTACTTCGGATCGGCGATCACCGGAGCCGGCACCGAGCAACTGATCGCCGGGATCCGCGAGCTGCTGCCGGCGCCCGAAGGCGATCGGGAGGCACCGGTGGCGGGATCGGTGTTCAAGGTGGAGCGCGGTCCGGCCGGTGAGAAGGTCGCGTACGTCCGGATGTTCGCCGGCGAGCTGCGAACCCGGGACACGGTGCGGTTCCGCGGCGACCGGGGCGCGAAGGTGACCGCGATCAGCGTGTTCGGCGACGGCGCGACGGCGACCGCCCGGACCGTCACCGCCGGCCAGATCGGCAAGCTCTGGGGTCTCGGCGACATCCGGATCGGCGACGCGATCACCGACGGCAGCGGCGCCGGCCCGGTCCGTGAGATCGCTCCGGAGAGCGCGTTCTTCGCTCCGCCGACGTTGGAGACCGTGGTGCTGCCGGTGCGTGCGTCGGACCGTGGCAACCTTCGGGCCGCGCTGGCCCAGCTCGCCGAGCAGGACCCGTTGATCAACCTGCGGCAGGACGACCTGCGCCAGGAGACCTTCGTCTCGCTCTACGGCGAGGTGCAGAAGGAGGTCATCCAGACGACGCTGGCCACGGAGTACGGGCTGGACGTGACGTTCCGGGAGACCACCACGATCCACATCGAGCGGCTGGACGGGATCGGTGCGGCGGTCGAGTTCAACAAGGTCGACCCGAACCCGTTCCTCGCCACGATCGGTCTCCGGGTCGAACCGGCACCGGCCGGTGCCGGGGTGACGTTCGAGCTGGAGGTCGAGCTCGGCTCGATGCCGTACGCGTTCATCAAGGCGGTCGAGGAAACCGTGCACGAGACGCTGCAGCAGGGACTGCACGGTTGGCAGATTCCGGACTGCCGGGTGGTGATGACGCACTCGGGCTACTCGGCGCGGCAGAGTCACGCGCACGCGGTGTTCGACAAGAGCATGTCGAGCACCGCGGGCGACTTCCGGTTGCTGACGCCGCTTGTGCTGACGGCGGCTCTACGCCGGGCCGGGACCACGGTGCACGAGCCGCTGCACGCCTTCCAGCTGGAGATTCCGACCGACACGGTGCGCGCTGTGCTGGCGGCGCTCGCGCGGCTGCGAGCGATCCCCCGAGTACCCGCGCTCGACGCAGACGTGTCGGTGCTGGAGGGCGAGATCCCTGCGGCAGCCGTCTACCAGCTGGAGCAACAGCTGCCGGCGCTGACTCGCGGCGAAGGGGTGCTGGAGTCGGCGTTCGAGCGGTACCAGCCGGTGACCGGTGCGATCCCGGTCCGGGAGCGCACCGACCACGACCCGCTCAACCGCCGCGAGTACCTGCTGCACGTGCTGCGCCGGGTGTGACCGGGCGAGGACGCTCGCCCGGCCGGTCGGCCGGCGTCCAACTCGCGCGCCAGCCCGGCGGTCAGCGGGCACCGAGAATGCATGGCGGCGACGCGCGGCGGGGCACTGTCAGGTGAAGAGGCAGAAGGGGTGACCGGCCGGGTCGAGCAGGACGCGGACGCTGTCCTGCGGCTGGAAGTCGGCGAGCACCGCGCCCTGCGCGATCGCGTGCGCGGTCGCCGCTTCCAGGTCGTCGACCGCAATGTCGAGGTGCTGGGTCGCGTTCTGCGCGCCCTTCTCGGCCGGCCACACCGGCTTGGCCCACTGCTCTTCGTACTCGAAGTTCAGCGTGACCTCGCCGGTGCCTTCGGCGGCGCGCAGCTGGGCCCAGCCGTCCTCCGGCGGGTGGCCCTCGCGCGGCCCTTCCGAGGTGGTCACCGGACGACCCAGCAGGCGCGCGTAGAACTCGGCCAGCGCCCGGGGGTCGGGCGCCATGATCGTCACAGAAGTCACCTGAACATTCAGTCCGTTCATGTCCTGGACGCTACCAACGCCCACGGACAGTTTCCGGCCCGTCTCAGGGAGCGTCGGCGACCAGCTGGACCGAGTGCCGGCGGAAGCCGTGCCGCTCGTACAGCCGCAGGGCGTTCTCGTTGGCGGCGTAGGCGTTGACCTCCAGCCGGGCGGCGCCGCGGTCGCGGGCCCACGCGACGAAGCCGTCGATGAGCCGGCCCCCTGCTCCCCCGCCGCGGACGGCGGGCCGCACGTACATGCTGACCAGTTCGGCGCGCGACGCCGTCCACATCTCCGACGGCGGCCGGAAGCCGCCGATCAGGTGGCCGACGACTTCCTCGTCGCCGGTGGTTGCCACCAGCACCAAAGCGTTCGGGTCGGCCAGCAGGCCGGTGCACCACTCGGCGCCGTGGGTGGCGGGCCAGGCGGCGTTCCGGAGGTGATCGCGCTCTGCGGCGTCCTCGGCGAAGAGGGCAGCGCACGAGCTGACCAAGCCGTCGAGGTCAGCGGCGATCGCGGTACGGACGTTCGGTTGGCTCATCGGGTGCGGCCTCCGGTCGTCGGGGTTCAGGGCACGGGCACGGCCCGGGTGGCCACGACAGTAGTCGCGAAGCGGTCCGCGTCGGTGGTGACGACCGCGGAGAGGCCATGCCGCCGAAACACGTCGATGGCGATCGCGGCTTGCTCGTTGCTCGTCTCGGTGACGACGAGGCCCCCGGGGACAAGCCAGTCCGAGGCCTCGGCTGCGACCCGGCGGAGCAGGTCGAGGCCGTCGGAGCCGCCGTCCAGCGTGACAAGTGGTTCGTGCAGGCGGGCCTCCGCCGGCAGCAGCCGAACCTGGTCGCTCGGCACGTACGGGACGTTGGCGAGCAAGAGGTCGACGCGACCGCGCAGCGTGGTCGGCAGACGGGCGTACAGGTCGCCCTCGAAGACCTGGCCGCCGATCGGGGCCAGGTTGCGGCGGGCGTTCTGCACCGCGGCCGGGTGAACATCGGTGGCAGAGAGCTCGGTGCCCGGTACCGCGGAGGCTAGGGCGAGCCCGAGAGCGCCCGAGCCGCAGCAGAGGTCGACCACCACGGCTCCTGGACGGCAGCGCGCAATCGCTTCGTCGACCAGATGCTCGGTCCGGCGGCGCGGCACGAAGACGTCCGCGTCGAGTGCCACCCGCAGGCCACGGAACTCCGCCCAACCGACGACGTGCTCCAGCGGGCGGCCGGCGACGCGCTGCTCGACCATCTCCGCGAGCTGCCGATCGTCGGTCGCGGTGGCGAGAATCATCGCCGCCTCGTCCTCGGCGAAGACGCAGCCGGCGGCGCGCAGGGTGCTGACGACGGAGGTGGGGGTGAGGGCTGTCACAGGGTCCTTTCGACGAGCGCCGTTCACCCTATGACAGCCGGGGCAGCCGATGTCGAGGCGGCGCCGGCGGCTCCGACGTACCCTCGAACGCAACCGAGGAGGCGCTGTGAAGTACATGCTGCTGATCTACGGCAACGAACAGACCTGGCAGGCGCTGGCGGACGAGGGCATCGAGACGGTGTACGACGTGCACCGCGGGGTGCTGGCCGAGACGCGGGAGCGCGGCGAGCTGATCGCCGCCGACGGGCTGACCACGGAGCGGGCGCGCGTCGTCCAGCTGCTCGACGGTTCGCCGGCCGTGACCGACGGCCCGTTCACCGAGGCGAAGGAGGTGCTGGCGGGCTACTACCTGCTGGACTGCGACCTGGAGCGCGCGACCGAGCTGGCCGCCCGGCTGCCAGAGGCGAAGTACTCGCCGGTCGAGGTGAGGGCGTTGACCACGGCGTTCGAGCAGTGAGGTGCTGTCAGCGACTTGCCGGGCTCAGCTCGGCGTTGACCTGAGACCGACGAGTCGCTGCGGCCTGGTGTTCTAGTGTGGGCCTGCCGGCGCCAGGGTGACCCCACCTGTGGCGGGTTCGTCGCCCCTGCCGCAGCCACCCTGAACGAACACCGTCGCGCCTCGGCGCGGTACCTGGGTACCTTCCCGCAGACGCAGCGTGGTGGTCAGACCGTTGCTCAAGGTCAGAACCGCCACGCGTCGCGGCCGCCCGGCCGGGATCGACGAGGTCACCTCGTGGATGCCGGTGCAGACCGCTGGTTGGATCGAGGCCCTGCCGAGCTTTGTCGCGCCGTGACTCCTCACATCACGGCGCTGCTCGGCGAGCCGCTTCATCGCTGACACAGATCCCCTCCTCTTCGGGTCCCCCGAGGGACAGTTCCAGAACGCAACCGTCCGCACGGTACGGCAGGCTCGCCGCACCGTCCGCGTGCACGGTTGTCGGCACCCCGGCACGCCTCACCGCATCGGAGTGATCACGGCAGCCTTGCGGAGAGTGACGACGTTTTCAAGGGATGACGTCGGGTTTCCCGCCTGCCGGAACAAATGTCCACCGCGCTACTGCCCACCGAAACCGGTGGTCGCGATGCCCTTGATGATCTGGCGCTGGAAGAAGAGGAAAACGACCACCAGCGGCAGGGCCGCCAGGATCGCCGAGGCCATGTTCTGCGCGTACTGCAGGCCGTAGGCGCTCTTCACCGTCTGCAGGCCGACCGGCAGCGTCATCAGGTCGGCGTCGGTGGTGACGATGAACGGCCACAGAAAATTGTTCCAGGCGCCGATGAACACGAAGATCGCGACCGCGGCCAGGATCGGCCGCGACAACGGCAGCACGATCGACCAGAACACCCGCAGCCGGTGCGCGCCGTCGACCCGGGCGGCGTCCTCGAGCTCGACCGGGATCTGGTCGAAGAAGCGTTTCAGGATCAGCACCATCGCGGGCGCGAACGCCTGCGGGAGAATGATGCCCCAGTAGGTGTCGACCAGGTCGAAGGCCAGCATCTGCCGGAACAACGGCACGATCAGCAGCTGCGGCGGGATGATGATGGCGGCGATGATCGCGCCGTACAGCCAGCGCCGGCCGCGGAAGGCGACCCGGGAGAAGGCGTAGCCGGCCAGCGCCGACGTCGCGACCGTGACCAGGGTGATCGCCGCCGAGGTCAGCAGGCTGTTCCACGCCCACAGCGGCAGCTCACCGGCCGACAGCACCTTGCGGTAGGCGTCGAAGCCGAAGCCGTCGGGCGGTGACAGGCTGAGCGTCGACGCGCCGGCGTCCGCCTCGCTCTTCAGCGACGTGAGCACCGCCCACGCGAACGGCACCAGCCAGGTCGCGGCCAGGAACGCCAACACCAGCAGCGCCACCATGCGCGACAGGCTCCACGGGTTCTCCCCCGGTTTGTGGCCCTGCTTGTACGCCGTCCGCCCGGCGCGCTGGATCCCCCGGGACAAGGTGTACGTGCTCATCGGCGTCCTCGCTTCGCTCCGGGCGCCGACGAGACACGACGTACCCTGTGCTCGATGATGAACTCGCTACGCTCGCTCATGGCGCACTCCTGCGGTTGATCAGCTTGTACTGCGCGATCGACACCAGCACGATGATCGCGAAGAAGAGGTAGGAGATCGCCGAGGAGTAGCCGAACCGGTAACCGGTGAAGCCGGCCTCGTAGATGTACTGCACGATCGAGCGGGTCGATCCGGCCGGGCCGCCGTTGGTCAGCATGTAGATCTGGTCGAACACCTTCAGCGAGGCCAGCACCTGCAGGGTCAGGATCAGCGCCGTGGTCGGCGCGAGCTGCGGAACGACGATCGAGAACAGCTGCCGCCACTTGCCGGCGCCGTCGATCGCGGCCGCCTCGAACTGCTGCTCGGGGATGTTCTGCAGCGCGGCGAGGTAGAGCAGGAAGTTGAACCCGATGGTCCACCACAGCGTGGTCACCACGACCGAGATCATCGCGACGTTCGGGTCCTGCAGCCAGGCGACCGGTGCGATGCCCAGCTCGGCGAGCACGCCGTTGATCAGCCCGAGCTTCGGGTTGTACATCCAGCTCCAGAACAGCACCACGACGGTGGAGGCGAGCAGGTAGGGCAGAAAGAAGGAGAGGCGCCACAGCCAGCGACCCGGCAGTCCGAGGTTCACCAGCAGCGCGAACGCCAGCGACAGCAGCACCAGCGGGACCGTGCTGAGCAGGGTGAACCACAAGGTGTTGCCGAGCGAACGCCACATGTCGGGGTCCTGCAGCGCCTCGCTGTAGTTGGCCAGCCCGATCAGCTTGCCGTTCGCGCCGGTCAACGTCTCCCCGGTGAAGCTCAGGTACAGGCCGTAGACGGCGGGCACCACCAGGAACAGCACGAACAGCAGCGCGAACGGCGCTGCGAAGGCCCAGCCGGTCAGCGATTCGTCACGCCGTGCCCGGGCCGCACCCATCCGGTTGCCTCCGGCAACGACCAGGCCGGCCGTGGCGGGGCTGTCGACAGCTGTCGGCATCCCGATCTCCCTTCTCCTCACTCAGACCGGTTGCGGGCGGTCGAGCAGCTTGTTCAGCCGCTGGACGAACCCGTCGAAACCGGCCGCCGGGTCCCCGCTGCCGAGGTAGACGTTCTGCACGTTCTCCGCGAAGTACTTGTGGAAGTCGCTGCCGGCGCCGCTGAACCACACGTCCGGGTCGTAGTTCACGTACGCCGGGATGCCGACGTAGTGCGACTGCGGCTTCAGCTGCTGGTACTCCGTGCTCGTGACCACCGGCTGGTACGCCGGGATGTGGCCGGCGCCGGCCCAGGTGACGGAGCGCTTCAGCAGCTCGGCGACCAGCTGGTAGGTGTGCCGGCGGCGTTCCGGCGACACCGTCGACTGCCGGGGCAGCACAAAGGTGTGCGAGTCGGCGTACGCGGCCTGCTGCCCGAACAGGGTGGGGATCGGCCGGGCGTCGAACGGCAGCTTCGACTCCTTCAGCACCGGCAGCTCCCAGACGCCGCCGAAGAACAGGCCGCTCTCGCCGTGCAGGAACTCGCTGGTCGCCGTGCCGCCGTCGCCGCTGCGGGTCGCGATGGTGTCGTTCAGCAGCGAGCGGACGAAGCCGAGCACCTTCACCGCGGCGGCCTCGTCGACCTGCGCCGGTGATCCGGGCACGAGCTTCATCTCGGCGCCGGTCTGGCGGTACAGGGTGTAGAACAGCCGCCACATCTGCGAGCCGTCACCGAGGTAGCCGTACGACAGGCCGTGCTTGCCGGTGACTCGCTGCAGCTTGGCCGCGACCTCGACGAACGCCTCGGGGCTGTTCATCGCCTGGATCGCGTCGGTGACGCCGGCCTTCTCCGCGTGCTGGGTGTTGTAGTAGAGCACGAAGGGATGGGTGTCGAGCGCGATCGAGTAGAGCTTGCCGTCGTACACGCCCTTCTGCCAGACCAGCGGCGGGAAGTCGCTCTCCCGGACCCCGACCTCGGCGAGCAGGTCGACGTCCCACGGCTCCAGCAGGCCGCCGGGCGCGTAGCCGGCGATCCGGGACGCGTGCATCACCGCGAGGTCCGGGGCGCGGCCGCCGGCGGAGGCCATCGCGAGCTTGGTGTAGTACGGCGGACCCCAGGCGAGCACGGTCTGCTCGGCGCGGAAGCCGGCGTTCATCGCGTTCACGGCGTCGACCAGGCCGGCCATCACGATGCCGTCGCCGCCGCTCATCAGGTGCCAGTAGCTGAGGTCGCTCGCGGAGTCACCGGCACCCGGCGTACAGCCGAGCAGCAGGCCTCCGCCGGCCAGCGCGGCGGCTCCGGAGAGCAGGCGGCGCCGGGAGAGCGGACGGTCGAACACTGTCATCAGATCGTCTCCTTCGCAGGCGGCACCGATCATTACATCGTTGCAATGCGCTGACAAGACCTGACCGTAATGGTTTGTGTTGATTTGCGTTACCTACTGCGCGGTGCTATCCCGCCGGATCACCCGGTGCGGGACGACGATCCGCCGGGGTGCCGCGGCCGGATCGGCCATCCGCTCGGCGAGCAGGTCGAGCGCGCTCCCGACGAAGGCACGCCGGTCGAAGTCGACGGTGGTCAGCGGCGGCACGGTGTAGCGGCTCTCCAGGATGTTGTCGAAGCCGGCCACCGCGCAGTCCGTGGGCACGGCCACGCCGGCGGTCCACAGGGCCGACAGCGCGCCGGTCGCGATCGTGTCGGTGAAGCAGAAGAACGCGTCGGGTGGTTCGTGCGCCTGGAGGTAGCGACCCACGACCGTCGCCGCGCCTTCCGGGCTCCACCGGTCCAGCGCGATCTCCAGCGTCGGGTCGTGCAGGCCGGCCCGGGTGAGGACCTCGCGGTAGCCGATGACGCGCAGCCTGGCGGCCGCCGTACCGGCGGAGTCCGTGCGACCGCCGACGCGCCCGGTCCCGGTCGCGCCACCAGGGGCTTCGGGAGTGCCGACGGCGGCGATGCGGCGGCAGCCCTGGTCGACCAGGTGCTGCGTCATGTCGCGGGCGGCGCCGATGTTGTCGATGCAAACCTGGCTGACCACGTCCTGCTCGACGTCGCCGATCAGCACGACCGGCGGCAGCGGACCGGCCGACATCACCGCGCTGTCGTCGAGGTTGACCGGGTTGAGGACCAGCCCGTCGATCTGGTGCGCGCGAGCCTTGGAGAGCAGGTCGAACTCGCGGTCCGGTTCGGCCGCGGTCTGCTCGATCTGGACTCCCCACCCGCGGTCGTGCGCCAGCTCGACGACCAGGTGGGTGATCTCGGCGGAGTACGGCCGGAGCAGGTCCGGCAGGGCCAGGCCGATCATGCCGGACCGGCCGTTGCGCAGGCCGCGAGCACTCAGGTTGGGCACGTAGTCGAGCTCGCTGAGCGCCTTCTCGACCCGCGCGCGGGTCTCCGGGCGGACGAACACCACGCCGTTGATGACGTTCGACACCGTCTTCGGCGACACGCCGGCCAGCTTGGCGACGTCCTTGACGGTGGCACGCATGGGGCCATTCTCACCGACCCTCGGGCCGGGCCGGGGATGCCATCGTTGTCATCCGTACGGCGGCCGGCAACTCACCGCGTCGTGAGCGCGCCGCCGTTGACGTGCAGCACCTGGCCGGTCACGTGGCCGGCCTGCGGGGAGGCGACGAAGTGGATCACCGCCGCCACGTCGGCCGGCGTTCCGGCCCGCTTCGTCATCGTTGAATCGAGCAACCAGGTGCGGCGCTCGTCGGTCAGCTGGTCGCGGAAGAACTCGGTGTCGGCGGTGTAGCCCGGCGCCACCACGTTGGAGGTGACTCCGCGCGGACCGAGCTCGGCCGCGACCTCCAGGCTCCAGGTGGCCAGGGCCGACTTGGCGGCGCCGTACGAACCGCCGCCGCGGGTCCCGGCGATCGATCCCAGGTGGATCACCGCGGTGGTGAGTCGCGCAGCCAGCGCGCTGGTGGTGAGAACCGCCGACAGCACGTTCGCCTCGTAATTGGCCAGCCAGTTCCGCCGAAGCCGCTGCAGGTCGTCCCCCGCGGCCGGAGTCTCCAGGTCGGTGTTGCCGCCCGCGTTGTTCACCAGTACGTCGATCCGCCCCGGCAACTGCTCGGCGAACGCGGCGACCTGTGCGGGATCGGCCGCGTCGCAGACGATCGCCTTGGCGCCGAGCTCGTCCGCCGTCCGGGTCAGTACGTCGCCGCGGCGGCCGGTGATCACCACGTCGTCACCGTCGGCGCGGAACCGCTCCGCGGTGGCCCGGCCGATGCCGGTCGCTCCCCCGGTCACCACGATCGTCCTGGCCATCTCGGGTCCCTTTCGTTTAGGCCTAAACGTTTAGGTCTAAACGTACCATGGCCGTATGCCCGACAAGTCCTCCCGGCCGCCGGCCGACGCGTACCCGTTCGACGCCCCCAGCGACTATCCGGCGGCGGAGATCGCCCGCGCCTGGCAGCGCGAACGGCCCGGGGTGCCGACCGACTCGATCGGCATCGTCACTCCCCTGTGGCGGCTGGCCAAGTTGTTCGCCGACGACCGCCGGCGACTGCTCGCCGAGCTCGGCGTCGACCCGGCCACGCTGGACCTGCTCAGCGTGCTGCGGCGCAGCGGCCCGCCGTACGAGCTGAGCACGCGGGAGCTCACCGCGCGGACGCTGGTCACGGCCGGCGCGATCTCCCAACGGGTCAGCCGGGCCGAGGAGGCCGGGCTGGTCAGCCGACGCACCGAGCAGGACGGCTCCCGGCTCGTCACCGTGTCGCTCACTCCGCACGGGCACGACCTGATCGAGCGAACAGTCGACCAGGTCCTGACCCGGGAGGCGGAGCTGGTGTCGTCGCTGACACCACAGCGACGCGACCTGCTCGCCGACCATTTGGAGGAGCTGCTCGAGGCCGTTCGCAGCCAGGTGAGGTGAACCTGGGCCTTCACCACGTCGTAGAAGGTTGAGTCTTGGCCGTCACCGCGAACTTGGCTCAGCTCGCTGGAAAGCTTTCATGGGTGCTTCAATGAGACGATTGAAGGCATGCCTGCTTCGAAGTTGACCGCGCCGGCCGCCTTCGCGGCCGCCGACAGCCACGACGTCATCCAGGTGCGGGGCGCCCGGGAGAACAATCTCAGCGGCGTCTCGCTGGACATCCCCAAGCGCCGCCTGACCGTCTTCACCGGGGTCTCCGGCTCCGGCAAGTCCTCCCTGGTGTTCGACACGATCGCCGCGGAGTCCCAGCGGCTGATCAACGAGACCTACACCGCCTTCGTCCAGAACTTCATGCCCAGCCTGTCCCGGCCCGACGTCGACGCGCTGCGCAACCTGAGCGCGGCGATCATCGTCGACCAGGAGCGGATCGGGGCGAACGCCCGCTCGACCGTCGGCACCGCGACCGACGCGCACACCATGCTGCGGATCCTGTTCAGCCGGATCGGTACGCCGCCGGCCGGGCCGCCGTCGGCCTTCAGCTTCAACCGCGCCGAGGGCATGTGCCCGGGCTGCGAAGGTCTCGGCAAGTCCACCGAGATCGACCTCGACGAGCTCGTCGACCGGGACCGTACGCTGAACGAGGACGCGATCAAGGCGCCGGGGTTCGGCGTCGGCACCTGGTACTGGCAGCTGTTCGCGCAGTCCGGGCTGTTCGATCCGGACCTGCCGCTGCGGGACTACCCGGCCGAGCAGTGGCAGCAGTTCCTGTACCAGCCGTCGACCAAGGTGAAGGTCGGCACCAGCAACCTCACCTTCGAGGGCCTCGTGGTGAAGGTGAAGCGGCAGTACCTCAGCAAGGATCTCGACGCACTGCAGAGTCAGGCCCGCGCCTTCGCCGACCGGGCGCTGAAGCTGGCCGAGTGCCCGGACTGTGGCGGCAGCCGGCTGAACGAAGCTGCCCGGGCGGTCCGGATCAACGGCGTCGGCATCGCCGAGTGCTCCGCGATGCAGATCAGCGACCTGGCCGAGTTCGTCCGCGGCATCACCGATCCGTCGGTCGGTCCGTTGCTCGACAACCTGCGCGAGACGCTGCAGTCGATGGTCGAGATCGGGCTGGGCTACCTCAGCCTGGACCGCGAGTCGTCGACGCTGTCCGGCGGCGAGGCGCAACGGGTGAAGCTGGTCCGGCACCTCGGGTCCGCGCTCACCGATGTCACCTACGTGTTCGACGAGCCGACGGTCGGGCTGCACCCGCACGACATCCAGCGCATGAACGACCTGCTGCTGCAGCTGCGGGACAAGGGCAACACCGTGCTTGTCGTCGAGCACAAACCGGAGACGATCCGGATCGCTGACCACGTCGTCGACCTCGGTCCCGGCGCCGGGCTGGCCGGCGGCCGGCTCTGCTACGCGGGCGACCTGGAGGGCCTGACCAGGTCCGGCACGCTGACCGGCCGGTACCTGGACCACAAGGTGACGCTGCGGGAGAACGTCCGGACGCCTAAGGGCAGCCTGCGGATCGAGGGCGCCTCGCTGCACAACTTGCAGGACGTCAGCGTCGACATTCCGCTCGGCGTGCTCACGGTCGTCACCGGGGTCGCCGGGTCGGGCAAGAGCTCGCTGGTGCACGGGTCGCTGGCCGGCCGGGACGGCGTGATCGTCGCCGGGCAGGAGCCGATCCGCGGTTCCCGGCGCAGCAACCCCGCGACGTACACCGGGCTGCTCGACCCGATCCGGGCGGAGTTCGCGAAGGCCAACAAGGTGAAGCCCGGGCTGTTCAGCGCGAACTCGGTCGGCGCCTGCACGACCTGCAAGGGGCTCGGGCTGGTGTACACCGATCTCGGCATGATGGCCGAGGTGTCGTCGGTGTGCGAGCAGTGCAACGGGGCCCGGTTCACCCCGGAGGTGCTGGCGTACCGGCTGCGCGGGAAGAACATCAACGAGGTCCTGCGGATGACGGTGACCGAGGCGCGCGAGTTCTTCCCGGCCGGCCCGGCGCGGGCGATCCTGGACCGGCTCTCGAGGGTCGGCCTGGGCTACCTGAGCCTCGGCCAGCCGCTGACCACCTTGTCCGGCGGAGAGCGGCAGCGGATGAAGCTGGCGATCAACATGAGCAAGAGCGGCTCGATCTACATCCTGGACGAGCCGACGACCGGCCTGCACCTGGCCGACGTGGACCAGCTGCTCGGCATGCTCGACGAGCTGGTGGACGACGGCAACACGGTGATCGTGATCGAGCACCACCAAGCGGTGATGGCGCACGCCGACTGGCTGATCGACCTCGGACCGGGCGCCGGCCACGACGGCGGCCGCATCGTGTTCACCGGCATCCCGGCCGACCTGGTCGAGAGCAGCGGCTCCCTCACCGCCGAGCACCTGCGCGCGTACGTCGGCGCGACCGACTGACCCATCGACCTTGAGCACGGCTCAGCCGTCTTCGGCGGCTGGAAACGGCCGAGCCGTGCTCAAGGTCGCGCAACCGCTCCGGTGGTGGTGGTGGGGCGAGGGTGTTGCGGGGCGGGAGGTTGTCGACGCTGCGACGGTCAGCGGATCTCGGTGTCCGGGTGGTCGAGGTCGTAGGACTCGCGGGCCCGCGCGATGTCGGCGCGGTGCTCGAGCGACCAATCGGCGAGTGCTTTGACCAGGTGAGTCAGGCTGACGCCGGTCTCGGTGAGCCGATAGTCGACCTGAGCCGGCACGGTCGGGTAGACGGTCCGGTGGACGAGGCCGTCTCGCTCGAGGCGGCGCACCGTCAGGGTCAGCATGCGCTGGGAGATCCCGTCAATGGCGCGCTGGAGCTCCCGGAAGCGCCGCGGCCCGTTGGCGAGCTCGACCACGACGAGCACCGACCACTTGTCGCCGACCCGGTCGAGCACGTCACGGATCCCGCAGTCGGGGTGGTCGGGCTGTCCGCACGGCTCGAGCTCGGCGGCTCCAGCGGTTACACCAGTGTGCGTCACTGACACGAAACTGCCTCCTTGTGGGCCGGCCCGGGCCGGTCGAAGCTCTCATCGTAGGTACTGACCAGAACCACGGTAGGAGACAGCACCCCAATGATCATGGTCACCGGCGCGAACGGACAGCTCGCCTCCCTCACGCTGCACGCGTTGGCCGAGCGCCACATCCCCGCCGTGGGTGGGAGCCGATCGCCGGCTGACGGGCAGCGACGCCTCGACTTCGACGACCCCGCGAGCCTCGACCTCGCCGGTGTTTCGACGCTGGTCCTGGTCTCGGCGGGGTACGCCGAGGATGACCAGGTGGTCGCCCGCCACCGCGCCGTTCTCGACGCTGCGGTGCGCGACCGTGTCGGTCACGTCGTCTACACGAGCCTGGTCGGTGACGGTGACCACCTCGCCATCGCGCCCGCCCACCGGGCGACCGAGCTGCTGATCAAGGCCAGCGGGCTCGGGTGGACGATCCTGCGCAACGGGCTCTATGCCGAACTGTTCGGAGCGCTGCTGGGGTGGACCACCGACGGCCTGGAATCAGCGTTCGGCGACGGAGCGCTCGCTGCCGTGGCGCGGGCGGACCTGGCCGCGGCCGCAGCCGCCGTGGCCGGCGATCCGGCCGCGCACGCCGGCAAGACCTACGACCTGGTGGGTGAACCGATCACCGCGGCCGACGTCGCCGAGAAGTTGGGAGTCGAGCACCGAGCTGTCGGGCTGGGCGAGTACCGTGCCCGGCTGCTCGCCGACGACTCTCTGCTGCCGTTCCAGCCGCCGATGCTCGCCTCGATCGCGACCAGCGTTCGCCACGGGTTCCTCAGCAACACCAGTTCCGACCTGGCGCACCTGCTCGGTCGACCACTCACCGACTCGCTCAGCGTCGCGACTCGGACCGCGGCCGCGCTGCGCCCCGCCGCCCGCTGACGCGGGTGATTCATCGCAACGGGCTGGCTGGGGCCAGGCGGTGGGCGGCGGTGACGAGGTCGGTGAGGTCGGCGGTGGCGGCGAAGTTGAGGCGCAGCCAGGAGCCGGGGCGCTCGGCGGCGAAGTACCGGCTGCCGGCGCTCACGGCGACGCCGAGATCGCGCGCCGCCTCGGCCACCGCTGGGTCGTCGGTCTGGATCCGCACCCAGATGTGCAGGCCGCCGGCCGGGAGGTGGTCGACGGCCCAGTCCGGCCGCTGCTCGGCCAAGGCGGTGACGACCGTGTGGCAGCGTTGACGTAGCGCGGTCGCGAGGGTTTTCAGGTGGCGCTCCCAGGCCGGCGAGCTGATCAGTTCGAGAGCCGCTTCCTGCAACGGGCGGGGGACGAAGAAGTCGTCGACCTGCCGGATGGCACGCAGTCGCTCGCGCACCGGACCGCGGGCGACCAGTGCGCCGATCCGCAGGCTCGGTGCGGCCGGTTTGGTCAACGAGGTCACCAGGACCACGGTTCCGTCGCGATCGTCGCTGAGCAGCGGGCCGGGTGGGGCGACCGGACCACCGTGGCCGAGGAAACGGGCGAAGTCGTCCTCGATCACGAACGCGCCCGCCGCCCGGGCGACCTCCACCACCTGACGCCGGCGATCCGCCGACAGCACCGCGCCGGTCGGGTTCTGGTACGTCGGCTGGCAGTAGAGCACCCGGGCGCCGGACCGGGCGAATGCCTCCGCGAGCAGGTCGGGTCGCAGGCCCTCGGCGTCGGTCGGCACCGGCACCGGGCGCAGACCGGCGGCGCGAGCGGCGGCGAGTGCGCCGGGGTAGGTCGGTGACTCGACGAGCACCGGACTGCCCGGAGCGGCGATCGCGCGGAAGGCGATCGACAGCGCACTCTGACCGCCGCCGGTGACCAGTACGTCGTCCGGCGCGACGCTCGGTCCGCACCAGGCGGCGAAGACGGCTCGCAACGACTGCAACCCGTTCACCGGCGCACGGTCCCAGGCATCGGGCCGGCGCGCGGCGCGGGCGAGGGCACTGCTGAGGGCGCGGACCGGCTGCAAGGACTGGTGCAGGTAACCGCCGTCGAGGCGGATCGTGCCGGGCGGCCAGGCGTTGTCGAGCGGCCGTCCGGGGTCGACGGCCCGGTCGGCCAGGGCAACGGTCTGCCAGCCGAAGTCGGGAAGCGCTGCTGCGTGCCGGGCCGGCGTGGCGACGAAGGTGCCGCTGCCTGGCCGCGTCTCGACGACGCCTTCCGCCGCGAGCTGAGCGATCACTCTGGCGACCGTGCCCGGCCCGACCCGGTACCGGTCGACCAGTTCCCGGCTGCTCGGCAGCTTCTCTCCGGGCGCCGAGCGCTGAACGACGGCGCGCAGCCCGTCGATCAGCCGGTCAGTAGTGCTACGCTCGTTCATGAGAGAGAACACTAGCGCTACTGCGACCACTCCGGAACCGCTACTGGACCTGGAAGCTCTGCGCGCCGACACTCCTGGTACAGCTCAGGTCGTTCACTTCAACAACGCCGGCTGCGGGCTGCTCGCCACCCCGGTCCTGAACGCCGTCCTGCAGCACCTCGAGCTGGAGGCACAGATCGGCGGCTA
Source organism: Kribbella flavida DSM 17836 (assembly GCF_000024345.1). NCBI lineage: Bacteria > Bacillati > Actinomycetota > Actinomycetes > Propionibacteriales > Kribbellaceae > Kribbella > Kribbella flavida. Next base: position 3,826,110 of record NC_013729.1, read on the forward strand.
CGAGGCGGCGGCCGCGCGGACCGACCAGGTCCGGAGCTTCTACACCGAACTCGCGGAGCTGCTCAACTGCGCTCCCGGCAACGTCGCCTTCGCCGGCAGTGCCACCCACGCGTACGCGACCGCGCTGTCCGCGATCCCGTTCGAGCGGGGCGACGTCATCCTCGCCACCCGGAACGACTTCATCTCCAACCAGCTCGCGTTCCTGTCGCTGCGCCGCCGGTTCGGGGTCGAGATCGTGCACGCGCCGGATCTGCCGGAAGGCGGCGTCGACGTCGAGGCGATGGCGGCGCTGATGCGTTCCCGCCGCCCCCGGCTGGTCGCGGCCACCCACATCCCGACCAACTCCGGGCTCGTTCAGCCGATCGAGCAGATCGGGCGGCACTGCCGCGAGCTGGAGCTGCTGTACCTCGTCGACGCCTGCCAGTCGGTCGGCCAGCTCCCGCTCGACGTGGCCCGGATCGGCTGCGACTTTCTCACCGGGACCTGCCGCAAGTTCCTGCGAGGACCACGGGCCACCGGGTTCCTGTTCGTCTCCGACCGTGTGCTCGCGGCCGGGTACGAGCCGCTGTTCATCGACATGCACGGCGCTCGCTGGACCACGCCCGGGAACTACACCCCGAGCCCGACGGCCAGCCGCTTCGAGGAGTGGGAGTTCCCGTACGCCGCGGTGATCGGCAGCGCGGAAGCCGTTCGGTACGCCCGCCGGGTCGGCCTGGACCCGATCTCCCGCCGTACTCCGGATCTGGCGGCGCGGCTGCGGAACCAGCTGGACGCGCTGCCCGGCGTACGGGCGCTGGATCGGGGCCGGCGGCTCGGCGCGCTCGTCACCGTCGCCGTCGAGGGACGGCAGCCGCAGGAGTTCAAGGCGGCGCTGGACGCCCGGCGCATCAACTCCGCGCTGAGCTTTCGAGAATTCGCGCAGTACGACTTCGGGGACAAGGACGTCGACTGGTGCGTGCGGCTCTCACCGCACTACTACAACACCGAGGACGAGGTCGAGCAGGTGGTCGCCGCGTTCCGCGAGCTGACCCGATGACCGCACGAACCGCCGGGGCAACCACTGCCCCGCCGACGCTGTGGGCCAACCGGGACTTCCGCCGGTTCTGGTGCGGCGAGACGCTGTCGCTGCTCGGGAACCAGGTCACCACGCTCGCACTGCCGCTGACCGCACTGCAGGTCTTCGGCGCCTCCGACGAGGAGGTCGGCCTGCTGCGGTTCCTGCAACTGCTGCCCTATCTCGGGCTCGCGCTGATCTTCGGCGTCTGGGTGGACCGGGCGCGGCGCCGGCGAGTGATGCTCGGCGCCAATCTCACCCGGCTGGTCCTGCTCGCCGCGATTCCGGTGCTGCACTGGCTCGACCTGCTGACCCTGCCCACTCTGTTGCTGATGGCCACCGCCGTCGGCGTTGCGTCGGTGCTGTTCGACGTGAGCTGGATGGCGTACGTGCCGGTGCTGGTGCGGGAGCCGAAGCAGTACGTCGAGGCGAGCGCGAAGCTCGGCATGAGCTCGTCCGCGACGGACGTCGCCGGTCCCGGCCTGGCCGGTCTGCTGATCGGCTGGCTGACCGCGCCGGTCGCGCTCGTCGTCGACGCCTGCTCGTACGCCGTGTCGGTGGTGACGCTGCTGCTGATCCGTACGCCGGAGCCGGTCCCGGCGAAGCAGCGCCGGCACGCCGGTCGTGAACTGCGCGAGGGGGTGCGCTGGGTGTTCGGGCGGCCGCTGCTGCGGGCGCTCGCGCTGATCGGGTTCTGCTGCAACTTCTCGATGGTCACGGTCTGGACGATGTTCCTGCTCTACGGCAGCCAGGACCTGCGGCTCAGCGCCCGGACCCTCGGCTTCGTGTTCGCCTGTGCCTCGGTCGGCGGCCTGGTCGGGGCGGTCGTCGCGCAACGGGTGATCGCCCGGTTCCCGCTCGGCCGGGTGTACCTGGTCGCGCAGTCGACGTTGCTGCTCGGGCCGGCGCTGATCCCCCTGGCTGCCGGGCCGAGGCCGTTGCTGATCGCCACGATCATCGTCTCGTTCTCCCTGACCTACCTCGGTCTCGGAGTGGCCGGCGTGATCATCGTGAGCCTGCGCCAGACGACGACTCCGCAGGCGCTCATGGGCCGGATGACCGCGGTGTTCCGTACGTTGCTGTTCGGTGGCGGCGCGCTCGGCGGACTGGCCGCGGGTCTGCTGTCCGCGGCGCTCGGCGGCCGAGGCGCGTTGACGGTCGCCGCCATCGCCTCGGCCCTGGTCGTGCCGGCGCTGCTGCTGTCTCCGGTGGTCCGGCTGCGGACGTTCCCGGATCCGCCACCGGCGGTCGACCAGCCGGTCCCGGCCTGATCGAGCTCGCCTGCGCCGGGCCGCTGCCCGATCAGCTCCTGGTGACCACCTCGGCCGCCAGCGACTCGATCAGCTCGCGCCACGCGGCACGGTGCTCCGCGGCAGGTCCGGTCAGGGTCACGACCAGCCGAGCTCCGCCGTTGCCGTCGCGCAGCTTCCAGGTGACCGTGCCGTGCTGCCACGGATAGCTCAGCCGGGCCGGTTCGGCCGCCTCGGTCGCCGGCCCCGGATCAATGCCCTTGGCAACAAACCCCACCGGCGGGAGTGATCCGGCAGCCGGCTCGGCGCCGCCGGCCAGCCGGGACCAGACTTCCTCCTTCGGCGCGGTCAGTTGCCGCTCGAAGCGCAGCGAGCCGTCGTCGCGCAGCTCGCCGTCGTCCAGCCCGAACTGCTTCACGAAGTGCTCGTGCAGAACGGAGTAGTGCTCACGCGGTACCGCACTTCCGCCGAGTGCCTTGTCGAGCGCGTCCAGGCACAGGATCCAGCCGCTGGTGAGGCTGGCCGAGCTCGCGCGGTCGTCGTAGGTCGAGGTCAGCGCGAGCACGCAGCCCTCGGCCGTCGGCGTCACTTCCCAGCGCTGCACCTCGCTCCCCCAGGTGAACTCCAGCAGCCGCGGCGGATCGTAGGCGCGGATCACGCCGGTGTTGTCCGGATCGTCGACGAAGTCGTCCTCGCCGTCGGCGAAGGTGAACACGATCCGCCCGTCGAGCCGCAGGTCAGCCTCCACCAGCGCCGGGTACCAGTGCGCCAGCTCGGCCGGATCGGTCAGGGCGCGCCAGACCTTCTCCGGCGGATGCGCCAGCCGGCGCTCCATCCGCAGCACGGTCCGGCCGTTCTCGGTCGTCAGCGTTTCACTCATACCGTTTATATACCGTATAAGGCATATACGGGACAAGCAGAAGGCCCGGTGAACCGCGGTCCACCGGGCCTTCGTCAGCTCACTTCGAGCAGGTGTAGACAGTGGCGTTGTCCAGCCACCAGTTGCCCGGGATCAGGTCGGCGAAGTCCTTGCCGTGCCCGGTCCAGCGGAACTTCAGCTGCTTGCCGGTGAACTCCGACAGGTCCAGCCGGCTGGTCTCCCAGCCCCCGGAGTTGCCGTGCCAGGCGGCCGGCTCGCCGGCGAAGTTCGGGTCGACGGTCGGCCCGTTCTTCCAGCTCAGCCCAGCGCTGTCCTTCCAGGTCGCGCCACCGTTGTCGGAGTACTCCAGGGTGGCCGTGCCGGTCCGGACGCCGAAGATGATGAACACGTTGTAGAAGTTGTACGCGTGGGTGAACCGCAGGTACGTCTTCGGCTTCTTGATCTTGGTGCCGTTCGCGGTCTGCAGACTGATCGAGCCCTCCGGGTCGGTCACCACGCCGAGCATCGAGTCGTCGCCGTCCTGCGAGTACGACGTGTCGACCATCGAGCCCTCGAGGCCCTCGGCCTTGCCGAGCACCCAGCCCTCACCGCGCACGATCTTGCCGTCGGGGTACGACGCGAAGCTGGTCTTGAACAGGTTCTTCGTCTTCGCGCCAACGGTGTCGCAGACCGGGGCCTGCGCGGGCTTGCCGATGGCCGGCTCGAAGTCCATCTCGGTGGCCTTGATCGCGAGCTCGACCTGGGCGCAGTCGGCCTTGGTCATGCCCGACTTCTTTTTCTTGGCGAGCTTGGCGCAGCTGGCGCGCAGGCCTTCGGCCAGGTCGCCGTAGTCGGCTCCGCTGGTGAGCACCTTCTGGGTCTCGTGCCACAGCACCTGCGAGCGGGCCAGGCCGATGCCGAGCAGCTTCTGCCCGTTGAAGGCACCGCCGTCGGCGATCAGGTACGCCGCCTTGTTGCCGACGCCGGAGTTCAGGTGCACGCCGCCGTTGTCCTGGAAGAACTCGTCGTCGAACCAGTGGGCGCTGCGCATCCGGTCCGGGTGACCGAACTGGGTCGGGTCGGACATGCTGCGGATCACGCCGAGGCTGGAGCCCTCGCCCATCTGCCAGCGGTTCGCCGCGGTGTCGTCCTTGCTGCCGTTGGTCAGGTCGACGAACTCGCCGAAGATGTCGGAGAACGCCTCGTTGATCGCGCCCGCCTCCCACAGGTAGGCCAGGGCCGAGGTGTGCTGGGTGACACCGTGCGCCAGTTCGTGACCGGTGATGTCGTCGGTGCTGACCCCCTCGCCGAAGGCCATCTGCTCGCCGTTCCAGAACGCGTTGGCGAACGGGCACGCGCCGTCGACGCAGATCCGGACCGTGCCGCGCAGCGCCTTGCCCTGGCCGTCGCCGTAGTCGACGCCGATCAGCTCGGTCAGATCCGTGCCGATCGAGGCGAAGGTGTCGGAGGTGTCGCCGAAGTACTCGTAGATCTGGTCGACGTCCACGACGCCGGACGGCGCCTGGCCCTCGGTGCGGGTGGGCGCGAAGGCCTTGCCGCAGCGGACGTCCTCGCCGCCGGTCTGGATGATCGCGCGGTTCGCGTCACAGACCACCCGGTTGATGTGCTCGGTCAGGTCCCAGGCGAGCAGCGCCTGACCGGCCGACGCGTGCACCATCGCCTGCCACCGGGTGTCGCCCGGGCCGGTCACGTCGTACAGGTAGACCGGGATGGCGACCGAGCCCGGCTGGCGGGTCATCAGGCTGAGGTCGAACCAGCGCGGACCCTTCAGCTTCGCGGTCAGCTTGCCGGCATCCAGCTTGCCGCGGGTCGCGACAGCCTTGAGGGCGGCCGCCTGCGCGGTGGTCCTGGCCGCGTCGGCCTTGTCGGCGGCCGGGAAGTTGCCGTACGTCGCGAGCGCGACCTCACCGTTCGCGGCTTCCAGGGCGCCGGACTTGTCCAGGGTGGTGACGATCTCCCCGCCGAACACCTCGACGCCGTCGATGACCTGCTGGAAACGGACCTGCGAGCCGTACTCGTTCAGGGTGCTCGTGTCCGGCACCAGGTCGGCCGGGCGGGCGCCGAAGTACGGTGCGACCTGGGTGACCTGGGCCTTGGCGACAGCCACGGCGTCGGGCTTGCTGGTGGCGGACCGGCCGGCCTTCGTGCTCACCGACGCGGGCGCCTTCAGTGGAGTGGCCGGACGGACGGAGTGGGCGCGGCCGGTGGCGTCGCGCTTGGTGACCAGACCGGCGCCGCCGGCCTTCGGCGTCCCGACGGTGCGAACCTCGGGACTCGCGGCGGTGGCCTGGTCCTGAGCCGGGGCGCTGTTGGCCACTCCCGGCACCGTGAGGCTGAGTGAGACTGCGCCGACTGCTAAGCCGGTCAGCCAGGTGCGAGCTTTCACAGGCATTTCCTCCCAGTACTACGTGTCGCCGGAGAACCCCACGCCCCAAGCTCGCCTCGGCCGGTAACGACCGCCTCGGCGCGGGATGCCGCGGCCGGATGCGGGTGACGGCTGCACCCTGTCATCCGCCGATGACGCCTCGCGACCTCTCGTGACCCATGTCACACCAACGGATTCGGTGCTTCACAGAGGGTCATTTCCGACCCGGGCGTGCACGCTCGGGGCTGCCTACCGAGCGTGCTGGCACAACTGGGTCGCGGCACCGAAACGCCAACGCCGTAAGGGTTTTTCAGCACTCAGCGGGGTGCGGCGCAAGCCGCGGTCGCCCGGGCTCCTCGGCTGCGGGCCGGCCGTCCGGCGTACGACGTCGGCCACCCCTCCGGGGCCGGCCTCGGACACCGGACGGTCGAAGCCAGTGGCCCGAGTGCGTGGGGAGACGCCCTGGGACAGGCCACTGCGGCACCTCTGCATCACATCACGATCAGAGGTGCCGCGCAGGTTTTCCGGTGTCCGCGCCGGCTCAAGTCAGCTGCGGGCCGACCAGGTTGGCGTACCCGGCCTGGCCGGCGGTGTTCGGGTGGTAGGACTCGCTGACCGGGTTCGACAGGCCGTTGATCCACTCCGGGCTACCGCAGACGGCATGGCCGATGAACGCCGAGGTCGGGTTCACGAACGGGAATCCGGCCGCGCCCGCGGCAGCGCCGATCTTGGCGTTGAGCAGGTCGGCGGTCTGGTTCAGCCGGGTCATCTCGGCGGCGCTGAAGAAGGTGCCGGCGTTGCAGTCGGTGCCGTTGAACAGCCGGGGGTAGCCGACCACGACGATCTTCGCGGCGGTGGCCCGGCTGCGGACCGTCGCGTAGAGCGTGGTCAGCCGGCCGGGCAGCGTGTTGTTGATGGTGGCCTGCGCGGTGTTGATCGCCCCGTCGCAGTTGGCCAGCCAGGCCGGCTTGGCGCACTCGGTGATCACCGACGAGAAGCCCGCGTCGTTGCCGCCGACCTGCAGGGTGACGAACTCGATGCCGCTGTTCAGCGGGCCGAGCTGGTTCGCGGTGACGTCGGCGACCCGGGCACCGGAGCACGCGACGAAGGTGAGGTTGGCGCCGATCCGGGCGGCGTCGACGTACGGGTAGGCCTTGGTTGAGCGCTGGCAGGCACCGCTGTCGGCCAGGTAGGTGCGGGTGCCGACACCGGAGGCGTAGGAGTCGCCGAGCGCGACGTAGTCGGGAGCCGCCGCCTGGGCGACGGTGGGGCTGAACAGGGCCGTCGCGCCGACGACGGCGGCACTGAGCACAGCGGCGAGGGACTTCATGGGGCGGACCGCCTTTGCACTGGAAGGGTGAGCGCAGAAGCACTGACAGTCACGATCTCCCAGCACACGGTGACAAGCAAGCCTTCGGTTGGATATTCACCATGAGTTCGGCAGTTCGGTAACTCCGGTGGCTTTCCGTCCTCACGCCGTACGCCGGACGTGCTGCAGCGTCGCCGCGAGCCAGGTCCAGGCGAGCACGATCGCAGCCCAGAAGGCGAGTGTGACCCCGGCGCCCGCGGAACCGGACGCGATGCCGGCGAACGCGGCCAGGAACAGCACACCGGTGGCGTACGAGGCGACTGCCCGACCGCGCCGGCAGGTCGCGGCGAAGCGGCGGCCGATCGCGACGCAGGCGATCACGAAGGCGAGGAAGCCGATCCCACCGGCGGCGAAGTGGGCGACGCCGTGCCAGCTCATCGCGACGGGCTGACCGTCGGGGGTTCCGGCCGGGAAGCCGAGCGCCGGGTCCGGCAGGAGAAGGCCGGCCGCCACTGTGCCGAGACCGAAGACCGTCAGCAGCCGAGGTGCCCACGTGCTGCCCAGCGCGCCACTGCGCCGCAGCCCGAGCGCGCCGAGGACGACAAGGACGCCGGTGACGACGAAGTTGGCGCTCTGGATCCAGCCGAGATCGCCGAGCGTCAGCATGCTGCCGGCGTGCTTGCGGGGGTCGAACCCGTCGCGGGTGAGCGCCTGGGCGGTCACGACCACGAGGTTCAGCGGCCCGGCGAGCACGCCGAGTCCGAGCAACGTCCTGGCCGGCGACGGCTGTGCTGACCCCGCGGCGTGCGCAGCACCGGCGGTCGACGGGGTGGGGAAGCCTGCGGTGGTGGTGTTCATCGGCCTGTCCTTCCGGGTGGTGGTTTCACCAACGCGTCGGACGGATGCGGCCGGGATCGACACCGGGAGGGAAATCGTCAGCGCTCGGGGCCAGGGACCGAGAGCGGGTCGAAGCCGTAGGGCAGTTCGAGGCGGTGAGCGGCCATCAGCGCCTGGTCGGCCAGCAGGTCGCGGGTCTTGCCGTCGGCGACGATGCGGCCGTCGTCCATCAGCAGGCTGCGCTCGCACAACTGCAGGGCGTACGGCAGGTCGTGGGTGATCATCAGCAGCGTGACGTCCAGGCCGGACAGGATGTCGGCGAGCTCGCGCCGGCTGGCCGGGTCGAGGTTGCTCGACGGCTCGTCGAGCACGAGCACCTCCGGGCGCATCGCGAGCACGGTGGCGACGGCGACCCGGCGACGCTGACCGAACGACAGATGATGCGGTGCGACGTCCGCGTGGTCCTGCATGCCGACCTGGACCAGTGCCTCGTGCACCCGGTCCCGCAGTTCCGCGCCACGCAGCCCGAGGTTCGCCGGCCCGAAGGCGACGTCGTCGCGCACGGTCGGCATGAACAGCTGGTCGTCGGGATCCTGGAACACCAGCCCGACCTTGCGCCGGATCGCGGGCAGGTGCTCGCGGTGCAGGTCGGTGCCCCCGACCTGGATGCGCCCGCTGCCGGTGCCACCGGCCACCGAACCGAGAATGCCGTTCAGGTGCAGGACCAACGTCGTCTTGCCCGCGCCGTTCGGACCGAGCAAAGCGACCCGCTCCCCGCGCTGCACGGTGAAGTCCACCCCGAACAACGCCTGCCGGCCGTCGGGGTAGGCGAAGACCAGACGCTCGACGTGGATCGAAGGACCGCTCACAAGCCGACCACCCTAGCCGCGACCGCCACGGCCACCGCCGCCAGGGACATCGCCAGCCCTTCCAGCCACTGCGCCCGCCCCGCACCACCGACGGCGAGTTGCGGCATCCGCCCGGTGTAGCCGCGGGACTGCATCGCCAGGTGCACCCGCTCGCCGCGCTCGAAGCTGCGCACGAACAGCGCACCGACACCGCCGGCGACCGCCGTCAGCTGACCCGCGCGACCGCCGGCGTACCCGCGCGACTCGCGGGCGATCCGCATCCGGTGCAGGTCGTCAGACACCACACCGAGGTAGCGGACCATGAACGACAGGATCGCCACCAGCGTCGGCGGCAGCCGCAACCGCTCGAGCCCGGCGAGCAGGTCACGCGGACTCGTCGTCGCCGACAGCACGATCGCCGCCAGTACGCCGAGTGTGCCCTTGGCGAGCACGTTCCAGGCGCCGAGCACGCCGGACTGCGACAGCGACACCCCGAGCACCTCGACGCTCGGACCGGTCGCCACGAACGGCAGCAGCAGCGCGAACACGATGAACGGCGTCTCCACCGCGAGGCGCCGCAGCACGGTCGTGAGCGGGAGCTTGGCGATGGCGACACAGCCGGCCAGCAGCACGGCGTACAGCGCGAAGGCCCAGAAGACGGCGGCCGGGGTGGAGACCACGGCGAGCACGAACAGCAGCAGGGCGACGATCTTCACCTGCGCCGGCAACCGGTGGATCCGGCTGCCGGTGAGCACGAGCAGGCCGTCCCCGGCGGCAGCGCTCACGACGACCTCAGCCGGACCGCCGGCGGCATCAAACGACCTTGTCGGCGCGGGCCGCGGAGCGCAGGGAGGCGAGCTTGGCGACCGCCAGGCCGACCGCGATCGTGACCAGCACGCCGATGATGCCGGCCAGCGCGCCGGAGACCTGACCGTTGCCGATGCCGCTCACGCCGTAGTCGGCGAGCGGGCTGCCGGCCACCGCGGAGTCCTTCGCGGCGCTCTCGAAGCCGAGCTTGCCGCCGACGAACTCCAGACCGTCGGGGTGCGCGCTCGCGAACAGGCTGACGAAGCCGGCGATGAGCAGGGTGACCGCGACGCCGACGCCGAGGCTGCGCCCGGCAGGCTTGGCCGCGATCAGCCGGTCCGGCGACACGGTCGTGGAGTTGCCGTCGGCGCCGACCAGGACGAGGTCGGAGCGCAGGTGCCGGGCAGCGTACACGAGGTCGGGACGGGTCGCGACCACCGCACTCAGCACGGCCGCGGTGATCACCGCCTCACCGAGCCCGATCAGGACGTGCCAGCCGACCATCGCGGTCATCAGTTGGCCGAGCGGGATCTCGACCGCGCCCCCGGCGGCGTACAGGCCGGTGAAGGCGAGTGCCGCGGCCGGGACGGAGACCAGTGCGCCGAGCGCTGCCGACGGGACGATGGTGCCCACCCGCTTCGGCAGCACCTGGATCAGGGCGCGGGTGACGAAGTAGCCGACCAGGACCGTGACCAGTCCCATCAGTGTGATGTTGGTGCCGAGCGCGGTCAGGCCGCCGTCGGCGAACAGCAGTCCCTGCACGAGCAGCACGGTCGACATCACCAGCACCGCCGTCCACGGACCGACCAGTGCGGCGGCGAGCACTCCGCCGAGCAGGTGCCCGCTGGTGCCGGCGCCGACCGGGAAGTTCACCATCTGCACGGCGAAGACGAAGGCCGCGGTCAGCCCGGCCAGCGCCGGCCCGGTCTCGCGGATCTCTTGGTTGGCGCGCCGCAGGCTGACCCCGACGGCACCGGCCGCGATCAGTCCGGTCGCCAGCGACGTCGGTGCGTCGAAGAACCCGTCAGGAACGTGCATGCGCACATTCTTGAGGCACCTGCGACCGGATCGCAACAATCGCTCGCCGGTCACCGGCGCGTCAGCACCGGGTTCACCCACGCTGCCTACCCTGTCGCCCCCGCAACGGCACGGGGCGCTGGCGGCGAATTCCTCCGGTCCCGGCGACAACGGCGCGTCCACCGGGTCCAGGTGGACGCGCCGGCCGGCGGCTAGCCTGCTGGTCTATCCGAGGAGGCAGCAGAATTGTTCGTGATCGCTCACTTGAGTGACCCGCACCTGGACGGAACGCCCGAGGCACAGGACCGGCTGCGCCGCGTGACGGCGTACGTGCGGTCGTTCACCCGGCCGGTTGACGTCGTCCTGGTCACCGGCGACCTGGCCGACCACGGCACGGAGTACGCCGAGGTCGCCGCGGAGCTGGCCGCCTTCGACGTCCCGGTGCTCGTGCTCCCCGGCAACCACGACCTCAGTGAGCCGTTCCGCGCCGGTCTCACGGCGTACGTCGACTCCCCCGGCGCCGGTCATCCCGTGCACCAGGTCCGGGACGTCGGCGGCGCCCGGTTCGTGCTGCTCGACACCACCGTGCCCGGCGAGGACCACGGCGAGCTCGCCGCGGAATCCCTCGGCTGGCTGGACGGGGTACTGTCCGAGCCCACTGACGGGCCGGTTTTTGTCGCGTTCCACCACCCGCCCGTCGGTCTGCACGCCCCGGCGATCGACCAGTGGCTGCTGCGGGACGCCGCGCCGTTCGCCGCCGTCCTGCGCCGGCACCCCGTCACCGCCTTGTTCGCCGGTCACCTGCACAACGGCGTCGCCACGACCTTCGCCGATCTCCCGCTCCTGCTGGCGCCGGGGATCCGCTCAGCCGTCCCGCTGCCGTTCGAACCCGCGGCCGCCCAGGGCTTGCTCGACCCGACCGCTCCCCCGGGCCTGGCCCTCCACCTCCACACGCCGGACGCCGCCGTGGTCACCAAGTTCGTCCACCTGCCGTAGCAGGCCCGCACGACAACGGCGGCGACCACCAGGAAGTGTGCTTCCCGTGGTCGCCGCCGTGGTGAGCGCGGAGCCTGGCGTCAGAAGTTGATCATGTGGCCCTCGAGGCCGTGGAAGGCCTCCTGCAGGGCTTCGCTCAGGGTCGGGTGGGCGTGCACGTTGCGGGCGAGTTCCTTGGTGGTCAGGTCCCACTTCTGGGCCAGCGTGAGCTCGGGCAGCAGCTCGGTGACCTCGGGGCCGATCAGGTGGGCGCCCAGCAGCTCGCCGTACTTGGCGTCGCTGATCACCTTGACGAAACCGGTGGCGTCGCCCAGGCCGTGCGCCTTGCCGTTGGCGGTGAAGGGGAACTTGGCGACCTTGACGTCGTAGCCCTTCTCCTTGGCCTGCTCCTCGGTGTAGCCGAAGCTGGCGACCTGGGGCTGGCAGAAGGTGGCCCGCGGGATCATCACGTAGTCCAGCTCCATCGTCTCGTGCCCGGCGATGGTCTCGGCCGCGATCACGCCCATCGCCTCGGCGGCGTGGGCGAGCATCAGCTTCGCGTTCACGTCGCCGATGGCGAAGATGTTCGGCACGTTCGTGCGCAGGAAGCCGTCGACGTCGATCGCGCCGCGCTCGGTCAGCTTCACGCCGATCTTGTCCAGGCCGTAGCCGTCGACGCGCGGCTGGAAGCCGATCGCCTGCATCACCTTGTCGGCCTCCAGCGTCTGCTGGTTGCCGTCCTTGCCGGTGACGGTGACCTTCACCTTGTCGCCGGAGTCGTCGATCGTGTCGACCCGGGTCGAGGTGAGCACGTCGACGCCGAGCTTCTTGTACGCCTTCGCGAGCTCCTTGGAGACCTCGACGTCCTCCAGCGGGACGATCCGGTCCAGGAACTCCACGATCGTCACCTTGACGCCGTAGTTGGCCAGCACGTACGCGAACTCGACGCCGATCGCACCGGCGCCGGCGATCACGATGCTGCCGGGCAGCTCCTCGGTGAGGATCTGCTCCTCGTAGGTCACCACCCGGTCGCTCAGCTGGGTGCCGGGCAGCAGCTTGGTGGTCGCGCCGGTCGCGATGATGCAGTGGTCGAAGGTGACGGTCTCCGAGGCGCCGTCGTTCAGCGCGACGTCGAGGGTGTTGGCGTCGACGAAGCTGCCCCAGCCGTCGAACTCGGTGATGCCGTTCTTCTTCATCAGGAAGTGCACGCCCTTGACGCGGCCGTCGGCCACCTTCCGGCTGCGCTGCACGGCCGTCGGGAAGTCGAAGCTCACCTCGCCGCTGATGCCGAAGGTCTTCGCCTCCTTGCCGAAGATGTGCGCCAGCTCGGCGTTGCGCAGCAGCGCCTTGGACGGGATGCAGCCCACGTTCAGGCAGACACCGCCCCAGTACTTCTTCTCGATGATGGCGGTCTTGAGCCCGAGCTGGGCGGCGCGGATCGCCGCGACGTACCCACCCGGGCCGGCGCCGAGGACAACAACGTCAAAGTGCGAGGCCATGCGATGAACTTTAGTGCCTCGCGCCAGCTGCCCGTGCCGGTGGGCCGCCCCGCGCCCGGCCGGGTGGTGGTCACGATCGGTGAGCAGGGCTTCCGCCCGGCCCCGCCGACGCCTACGCTGGCCTCGCACGGGGGCCGTCCTCCTTCGTGCGCGTGGGGCGAGAAGCCGATGGGGGCCGGATGAGGAACAGGCGCGGGCTGCGGTTCGCCGCACTGGGCACGCTGCTGGCCGGCTTCGCCCTGCCCGCGTACGCCGACGACCCCACGCCGCCGCCGGCCTCGGTGACCGACGTGAACCGGTCGCTGGAGCAGCTGCAGGCCGAGGCCGCCGCCGTGCAGGCCGACTTCGCCAAGGCCACCATCGCCTACACCAACGCGCTGCGGACCGCCCAGGCCACCGAGGCCGCCGCCAAGCGGGCCGAACAGTTCGCCGCCACTAAGAAGACACGCTCCGAGGCCGAGCGGCGCAAGCTCGGGCTGCTCACCGCCCAGGCTTACCAGCTGGGCATCCCGACCGCGCTGGGCGCCGAGTCGATGCTCTGGTCCCTGGCCCCCGTCGCGGAGAACCTGCAGGAGATCGCCGACCGGCAGACCGCCATCAAGCAGCTCAGCAGCAACCAGGTCGCGCAGTACAACGCGGCCAGCGCCGCGGAGAACGCAGCCGGGACGGCCGCCAACGACGCGACCACCAAACGCAAGGCCGCCGACGCCGCGGCCACGAAGGCCCGTCAGCTGAGCCAGGAGGTGCAGCAGAAGGCGGCGAACGCCGCGATGACGATGCAGGGCCAGCTCGCCGACCTGGCCGGCGCCACCCAGCTCTCGCAGCAGCTGCAGTCGACCCGCAACCAGCAGGCCAAGTCCCGCTGGCAGACCTATCTGGCCGAGCTCGCGGCCGCCGGGGTGAAGGCGCCCGCCGCGAGCGCTCTGCGCAACCCGGGGAAGCTGCCGGCCGGTCTGAAGCCGTTGACCGCCGCCGGCAAGCCGGTGCCCGGCGCCGCCTCCGTCGTCGACGGTGGCCGCGCGGTCCGGGTGCTGCCGGCCGAGACGATCCACGCGGTCAACCAGGCGTTCGCCCTGCTCGGCAAGCCGTACGGCGTCGCCGCCACCGGCCCGGAAAAATACGGCTGCCTCGGCGCCGCCCGGACCGCCTGGCAGCCCTACACGACGCTGCCGAACCTGATCGGCAAGGTCTACCCGAACTACCAGCAGGTGCCGGGCGCCTCGGTCCAGCCGGGCGACCTGTTGGTGATGGGCAGCCGCTCGGTCGGCCTGTTCCACATCGGCATCGCGCTCGACGGTGGCGAGATGATCGCCGCCGACGAAGGCAAGGGCTCGGTCGTGGTCACCGCCGTCCCGGACAGCCTGTACGCCGCGCTCCGGCCGACGCTGGGCAAGCCGGTCAAGCCCCAGGTTGCCCCGGCCGCGACCTCCGAGGCGTACGCGTTCCGCTGCGGCAACACCGCCACGTCGTACGACGTCGGCAGCGGCGCGTGGACCTGGCCGCTGGCCGACGGCAGGTACGAGATCGGCACGCCGTACGGCCAGTCCGGCGCGCTGTGGTCCAGCGGCGTGCACACCGGTCAGGACTTCCCCGCCGCCACCGGTACGCCGGTCCGGGCGGTCACCGCGGGCACGATCCGGGTCGAGCACCCGGCCTGGGCCGGCAACCTGGTCCGGATCGATCACGGCAACGGCCTGGAGACGCTGTACGCGCACCTCAGCTCGATCACTGTCGCCGACGGCAGCCGGGTCGCCGCCGGCCAGCAGATCGGTGCGGTCGGCAATGAAGGCAACTCGACCGGCCCGCACCTGCACTTCGAGGTCCGGCTCGGCGGCGACCCGGTCAACCCGATGTCGTTCCTGGCGACCGGCAGCACGAGTCTGGGCTGGGGTGGCTACAGCAACGGCATGATCCCGCTGTCCAAGCTCTGTGCCGTCGGCAACGGTCACTCGCTGCGCTGCGACGCCGCGGCGGCCTACTCGCAGCTGGCCACGGCCTACCGGAACCGCTTCGGCAAGGCGCTGTGCATCACCGACTCCTACCGCTCCTACGCCTCCCAGGTCGACCTGTACGGCCGCAAGCCGTCGCTCGCCGCCCTGCCCGGTACGTCGAACCACGGCTGGGGCGTCGCCATCGACCTGTGCGGCGGCGTCGACCGGTTCGGCACCGCCCAGCACCAGTGGATGGTGCAGAACGCCGCGGCGTACGGCTGGGTGCACCCGGAGTGGGCCAAGCAGGGCGGCAACCGCGAGGAGCCGTGGCACTGGGAGTTCGGCCGCCCTGCCAGTGCGTGACCATGGTTTGAGCAGCGGGTGAACACTGCCTGACCAGGGTGGAATTCAGGGCCGAGTCAGGGGTCACAGTTGCCAGGAACGAGCCCCTGCAGCACGTACGCTGTGGTGGTGGCCGAGCAGACCAGTCCGGACCGCACGGACGACAACATCACGCTGGACGCCCAGGACGACCGCTGGGAGTGGCGGCGCAGGATCCGTGCTGATCCGCGCAAGCACGCGATCTACCGGATCGGCGTGGGCGTGGTCGGTGGCGTGCTGATCATCGCCGCCCCGCTGACCGGCTGGCTGCCGGGACCGGGCGGCATTCCCTTGTTCATCGCGGGTCTGGCCGTGCTGGCCAGCGAGTTCGAGTGGGCCCAGCGGCTGCTGTACCGGGTGAAGGGCTGGGTCCAGGAGCTCACCGCCTGGACGGGCAAGCAGCCGGCCTGGCTGAAGGCGCTCGGGACGCTCGCGCTGTTCGTCTGCGTCCTGGTGGGAATCTGGCTCTACCTGGCCGTGCTGGGCGTGCCCGGCTGGCTGCCGGACAGCTGGGAGTCGTTCCTGCACAAGCTTCCGCTGCTGAAGTAGGACTACCTCAGCAACCACTGCCTGGTCAGCTCGAGCACGTCCGCGCGCGTGCGCTCACCGTGGCGCGCGGCCACCAACGAGTTGCCGATCCGCAGCGTGAAGGCGAGCAGGCTGCGCACCTCGACGTCCTCCTCGTCCTCGCAGATGCCGCCGAACAGCAGCCGCAGGTAGTCCATCCGGCGGTCGTCCACCCGCTGGAGCCGGCGTGCGACCTGCTCGTCGCGCCGGGCCCAGTCGCGGATCGCCAGGTCGGCGGCGGTAC
The DNA here is from genome assembly GCF_000024345.1 of Kribbella flavida DSM 17836. Lineage (NCBI taxonomy): Bacteria > Bacillati > Actinomycetota > Actinomycetes > Propionibacteriales > Kribbellaceae > Kribbella > Kribbella flavida. Next base: position 3,842,074 of record NC_013729.1, read on the forward strand.
CGGTCACCGGCACGTCCGGTGCCGCGACCAGGGTGAACAGCCGGTCCAGCCGGGTCCGGGCGTCGCCGCCCTCGCTCTCGACCCGCTCGATGAGCGCCTCGGTGGTCTCCCGCTCCCAGGTGTCGAGGATCTCGGTGAGCAGCGCGTCGCGGTTCTTGAAGTAGCCGTAGAAGCCGCCCTTGGTGACGCCGAGCGCCTGGGCGATCGGCTCGATCCGGACGGCTTCCGGGCCGCCGGCCGCGAGCATCCGCAGCCCCTGCTCGATCCAGCGGCCGCGCGGTGTCCGGGTCGCACCCACGCTGTGTCTCCTCTCACATCGCGCCGATCTGTACGCCACCGTACAGACCGGTCTACGGTCGTTGTGTACGGCATCGTATAGCCGACTGCTGCGAAGGGCCCACCGATGAGACTTCCGCCGACCGAACACACCGAGCGCCCGTGGCGCGTGCACGAGATCACCCCCGACTTCGCGCTCGAGGACGTCTGGGCGCTGCCGACCCCTGGTGGCCCGGACGACTTCGAGCGGCTGCTGGCCCGGTTCTCCGAGCCGCGCCCCGGCGAGCCGTTCCTGCTCTCGTCGCCGCCGGCCCGCTTCCTGATGGCGTTGCGGTGGAAGCTCGGAGCTCTGTTCGGGTGGGACAAGGACAAGGCCAGTCTCGGAAAGCGGGTCCCGACGTTGCGGGACCGGCTGCCGGCCGACCTGCTGGCCGGTCCTCGTGGGCCGGAGACGGAGGACGGGCCGTTCAGCTCGGTGTTCCGTACCCACGACGAGTGGGCGGCCGAGCTCGCGAACGCGACGGTGCACGGTGTGCTGCACCTGGGATGGGTCCCCGACGGCACCGGCGGCTACCGCGGGCAGATGGCGGTCCTGGTGAAACCGAACGGCCCGCTCGGCGCGGCGTACATGAGATTGATCAAGCCGTTCCGCTACCTGTGGGTCTACCCCGACCTCCTGCGCTCGATCGGCCGGGGCTGGGACGCGGATTCGCAGCAGCGAGCGGATACTGCGGGACCGGGATCCCCCCGCTGATCTTCTCGCCGACTTTCAGCATGCTGTTCAGCAGCAGCGGCGTGCTCATCAGCCGGTTGCGAGCGGCGATGCCGAAGCGAGTCCCCGGCGCGAGGAACTTGCCGGTCCGGTCGCCGCCCTGCTGGGTACTGCGGACCGGCTTGCGCAGCAACCGCTCGTACGCCGAGAACGCGGCGCCCTGATCCGGCTGGGTCGCCAGCTCCCCGGCCAGCACGTAGGCAGCGAGGATCGCGGTCCCGGTCCCCATCCCGCCGACGGTCGCGCCGTACCCGGCGTCGCCCAGCAGCACGATCCGGCCGGTCGACCACCGTTGCACGTCCACCCGGCTGATCGAGTCGAAGTACAGGTCGGTCGTGGCGTCGAGGCCGCCGAGCAGCTCCGGAACTCGCCACCCCAGGTCGGCGAAGTGGTCCCGCACCAGCTGCTTGTGCTGCTCTGGATCGCGCCGGTCGTAGCTCAGCTCAGCCGACTTGAAGACCACCCAGGCGCCGGCCCGGGCCGGATCCCGGGCGTTGACACCGAAGCTCGCCATCCGGCCCGGCACGTTGTACATCAGCGGCTCCGGCTCCGCGCCGAAGACGTTGGGCAGGTCCCACCCGGCGACGTAGTAGCCGAGATGCCGGACGTAGTCCCGCTCCGGGCCGAAGGCGATCCGGCGTACCGCCGAGTGCAGACCGTCCGCGCCGACGACCAGGTCGTAGGTCTCCTCGATGCCACTCTCGAACGTGACGTCGACGCCCTTCGCGTGCTGCTCCAGCTTCGCCACCGAGTCACCGAACCGGTACGCCGCTCGCTCGCGGCTGTGCTCGTACAGCACCTGAGCCAGATCCGACCGCAACACCTCCAGCGCTCCCCCGGCGAACTCGGGCGGCAGCCGCAGCAACGTCCGGCCACCCTCGTCCACGAAGCGCATCGGGCTTCCCCCGGTCTGCCGCTCACGCAGCTCGGCCAGCACACCCATCCGTTGCAGCACCCGCAGCTGCGACTCGCCGCGGAAGTCGACCGCGTACCCGCCGGATCGCAGGGCCGGAGCCAGCTCGACCACGGTCACGGCGTACCCGGCGCGCCCGAGCCACAGCGCGAGCGCGGGACCGGCGACGCTGGCGCCGGAAATCAGAACTCTACGCATGGAACCTCCCGGGAAACGTGGAACTGTATCCATCGGACACAGTAAAGTGTATGGTAGACACAGTTCCGCTGGAATGACAACCGGAGGAGCCGGCGTGAGCGATCTGCTGTGGAACCGCAAGCCGGCGCCGCGCCGCGGCCCGAAACCGGCGACCACACTGACCGGCATCGCCGAGGCCGCGGTGGCGGTCGCCGACGCCGAGGGCCTGGAGGCGGTGTCGATGCAGCGGGTGGCCGGCGAGCTCGGCCTCACCAAGATGGCGCTCTACCGCTACCTGCCGGGCAAGGCCGAACTGGTCGCCGTGATGAGCGACCTGGCCGTCGGGGTGCCGCCCGAGCGTCCGGCCAGCGGATGGCGGGAGGCACTGTCGAACTGGACGCACGACCTCTACCGGGCCTTCGAGCGGCACCCATGGTTGCTTCAGTCAACGATTGGCCGGCGCCCGATCGGTCCGAACGAGCTGACCTGGACCGACCGCGGCCTGACTGCCCTGGCCGGTACCGGACTCTCCGGCACCGAGCAGCTCGACATGATCCTCGTGCTCAGCGGACACGTCCGCACGACGGCCCAGCAGACCCTGACCATTCCCGGCGTCAGCACCGGAGTGACCGAGCAGGACATCACCGCAGCTCTGGTCCGGGCCGTCACCGAGCAGCCGGAGCGGTTTCCGGGCCTGGCGGCGGCGCTGCGCGACCCCGGCGATCAGCACAATGCGGGATTCACCTTCGGCCTGCAGCGGATTCTGGACGGTCTCGAGGTGCTGATCGGGCGATCCGCGGGCCGCCCGCGTGACTGAACAGGGCGCGGTAGTTGGACGCGCTCAAGCCGAAGTGCGACTTGAACCGGCGGGCGAAGTAGTTCTGGTCGGGCCACCCCACCGCCTCACCGATCCGGCTGATCGGCTCGTCGGTGTGCAGCAGGCGATGGGCCGCCAGCTCGACCCGGTGACGTGACAGGTAGGCCATCGGCGGTAGACCGGTGGCCGACTTGAACAACCGGACCAGGTACCCCGGGGCCAGGTGCAGCTCGTCGGCCAGCTCGGTCAGCGTCCACTGGTACGCCGGCCGGGCCTCCATCCTGCGCATCGCGTCGAGCACCGCCGGATGCGTGTGCCCGTCACCCCGGCTGTCGCCGGCGTCGGCGACAGCGCGCGCCAGACAGCTCAGCACCAGCGAGAGGCGGCCGACGATGTCACCGCGGTGCAGGCTCACCGGATGGTCGCGCAGCTGCTCCAGTCCGTCGAGATGGTCGAGCAGCTCGGCGAGGGTGCCCGCGTCGAGGTGGGTGGTGAGCATGCCTCGCCGCTGCGCGGAGAACGGACCGGTCCACAGCAGGTAGCCGAGCAGCGGGTCCTCACGGGTCCAGGCCAGCTCGCGCTGCATCAGGTCGGCGGAGAAGCAGCAGTTGTAGAGCCGCAGATCGTGGCAGTCCTCGTACCCGTGCCACACGCCCGGCCGGAGCAGGACCACGTCGCCCGTGGTCAACCGCTGCCGCCCGGCGAGACTGAGATGCACGCCGTCGCCGCCGATCACGACGGCCACCTCGAAGAAGCTGTGGGTGTGCACCGCGTGGCTGTCCTCGTGCAGGTAGCGGCCCGCGTACGCCAGCGTGCCGTCGACGAAGTGCAGCAGCGTCCGGGTCGCCCGGACCGGCGGTTCGTGCATGCTCCAACATACGAGCCGATGTGCATTTTGTGCTACCACGAGTGCACTGCGGGCTATGCCGGGCCCAGCGCCGGCCCCAAGATCGGGGAACAGGCGAAACCTCCCGCCCCCCTCCCGTACCGCAACCGACCCCGCTCAGTCATCGCCGTCGATGAATCGTTTCAGTCCGGAATGGAGTGCCGATGTCGTTTCCCGCAGCTCCCGCCCGTCTCCGCTTCGAGCACCGCACCGACCCCGGCCCGGTGCTGGGGATCGGCACGGCGACGCCCCGGTTGTCCTGGCAGGTTCCCACCGCCCCCGACGACTACCGGCAGGCCGGCTACGAAGTGGAGATCGCCCGCGGTGACGCCGCACCTGAGCAGTACACCGTCGACTCCGCCGACCAGGTCCTGGTGCCCTGGCCCGGTACGCCGCTGGCGGCGCGGGAGTCGGCGACCGTGCGGGTTCGCGTCCGCGGCGACGGCGACTGGAGCCAGTGGAGCGACCCGGCCACCGTGGAAGCCGGGCTGCTCAGCGCCGACGACTGGACGGCGCGTTTCGTCAGTCCACGCGAGAACGCCGGACACGAGGCGCCCGCTCCCCTGATCGGCGGCGTGATCGATCTCCCCGCGGACATCGCGCAGGCCCGGCTCTACGCGACCGCGCACGGGATCTACGAGCCCACTCTCAACGGCACCCGGGTCGGCGACGAGCAACTCGCGCCCGGCTGGACGGCGTACGAGCAACGGCTGCGCTACCAGACCTACGACGTGACGGATCTCGTCGCGCCGGGTGAGAACCGGCTGGAACTCCTGGTCGGCAACGGCTGGTACCGCGGCCGGCTCGGCTTCCACGGCAAACACTCCCTCTACGGCGACCGGCTGGCCGTCCTGGCCCAGCTCGAGGTCACCACCGCGACCGGCGAGGTGAAGGTTCTCGCCAGCGACGGAACGTGGACCACCCGCGAGACCAACGTGCTGGCCGACGACCTGTACGACGGTCAGCACGTCGACCTGCGCCGCACGCTCGGCGAGCCGGGACCGGTGGACGTCCTGGACGCCGACCTGAGTCTGCTGGTCGCGCCCGACGGCCCACCCGTCCGCGTCACCGACGTCCTGCCCGCCAAGGCGGTCACCACCTCCCCCGCCGGCAAGACTTTGGTCGATTTCGGCCAGAACGTCGTCGGCCGGCTGCGGTTGCGGGTCCGGGGCGGCGCGGCCGGTGACGAGATCGTGCTGCGCCACGCGGAGGTGCTCGAGGACGGCGAGCTCGGGGTCCGGCCGCTACGCACGGCCAAGGCGACCGACAGCTTCGTCCTGGCCGGCCCGGACGAGGTCACGCTGGAGCCGACGCTGACGTTCCACGGTTTCCGCTACGCCGAGATCACCGGCGTCCCGGACCTGCGGGCCGAGGACGTCGAGGCCGTCGTGGTCGGCTCGGACCTGCGGCGGACGGGCTGGTTCGAGTCGTCGCACCCGCTGCTGGACCGGTTCCACGAGAACGTCGTCTGGGGCATGCGCGGCAACTTCCTCGACGTGCCGACCGACTGTCCGCAGCGCGACGAGCGGCTCGGCTGGACCGGCGACATCCAGGTCTTCTCCCCCACCGCGAGCTTCCTGTTCGACACCGCGGGCTTTCTCACCAACTGGCTGGCGGACCTGATCGCCGAGCAGCACAAGGACGGGTCGGTGCCGTTCGTCGTCCCCGACGTGCTCCGGCAGCCCGGTCCGGCGACCGCGGCTTGGGGTGACGCGGCAACGATCGTGCCCTGGGTGCTCTACGAGCGCACCGGGGACGCCGGTCTGCTGGCCCGTCAGCTGCCGAGCATGCGGGCCTGGGTGGACCGGATGGCCGGGCTCGCCGGCGACGACCTGCTGTGGGTGGGCGGCTTCCAGTTCGGCGACTGGCTCGACCCGACCGCGCCGCCGGACGACCCGTTCCGCGCGAAGGCCGACCCGGACGTACTGGCCACCGCCCACCTGGCCCGCTCCGCGGAGGTCGTCGCCCTCGCGGCCGAGGTGGTCGGCGCCGGCGAGCTCGCCCGCGAGTACGCCGAGCTGGCGGCCCGCGTCCGGCAGGCCTTCGCCGCGGAGTACACGACCGGGAGCGGCCGGGTGCTCAGCGATGCCGCGACCAACTACGCGCTGGCGCTGCAGTGGGCGCTGCTGCCCACCGAAGCACAGCGGAAGCGGGCCGGCGAACGCCTCGCCGATCTCGTCCGGACCGCCGGCTTCCGGATCAGCACCGGCTTCGTCGGTACGCCGCTGATGGCCGACGCGCTGGCCGATTCCGGACATCCCGACCTGGCGTACCGCCTGCTGCTGGAGACCGGCTGCCCGTCCTGGCTGTACGCCGTGACGATGGACGCCACGACGGTGTGGGAACGCTGGGACAGCATGCTGCCCGACGGCAGCATCAATCCCGGCCAGATGACGTCGTTCAACCACTACGCCCTCGGCGCGGTCGCGGACTGGATGCACCGTCGGGTCGCGGGCCTGGCTCCCGGCGATCCCGGCTACCGCAGGATCGTCGTCGATCCGCTGTTCACCGCGCACCTCACCAAGGCGTCGGCCCGCCACCTCACGCCGTACGGCGAAGCGGCCGTCGCGTGGAGCCGCTCCGGCGGCCGGGTCCGGCTCGAGGTGACCGTGCCGGTGGGTGCCCGGGCCCGGGTCGCCGTACCGGGTGAGAGCGCGCCGGTCGAGGTCGGGCACGGCACGCACGAGTGGACGGCCGACGACGTGTACGGCGAGACGCCGCCACTGCCCGCCGACGCCACCATCCGGCAGCTGATTGACCACGAGCCGAGCTGGACGACGCTCGCCGCCGCGGCGACCCGGACCGGGATCGTCGCCGACGACGCCGAGCTCGCCGGGCGGCTGGAGCGCTACCTCGACCACCCCGCGACCGAACTGGTCGACGCCGTCAGTCCCCGTGGCTTCTCCCCCAGCGCCGAAGCCCTGCAGGCCGAGCTCGACTCCGTGCTCGGCCGATGACCACCGCACGGAACCGGACTTCCCGCCCCTGACCAGCACGCAGCACCATCCTTGGAGGTCATGATGAGATTTCGCCCAGGCACGACAGGACCGGCCGTCGTCGCGGTCTGCACGCTCGCTTTGACCGCGTGCAGCGCGGGCAGCCTCGGGTCGAGCGACGAAGGCGGCGCCGGCTCGGTCACGCTCACCTACCTGACCGGCAACCAGGAGCAGGACATCAAGGAGGCCGAACAGCTCAGCAAGGACTTCACCGCGAAGAACCCGGACATCACCGTCAAGGTGGAGAGCCGGCCCGGCGGCACCGAGGGCGACAACATCGTCAAGACCCGGCTGTCCACCGGCGACATGACCGACGTGTTCCTCTACAACACCGGGTCGCTGTTCCAGGCCATCGCCCCGCAGAAGAACCTCGTGCCGATCAGCGACCAGCCCTACATCGGCGACCTGGACGAGAACTTCACCAAGACGGTGACCGCCGGCGACCAGGTGTACGGGGTACCGTCGGGCGGGTTCATGGGCGGGGCGGTGCTCTACAACATCCCGATCTACAGCAAGCTCGGGCTGAAGGTGCCCCGGACCTGGGCCGAGTTCATGGCCAACAACGCCAAGATCAAGGCCTCCGGGGTGGCCCCGGTGGTGCAGACCTACGGCGAGACCTGGACCTCCCAGCTGTTCGTGCTCGGCGACTTCCACAACGTCGCGGCCGCCGAGCCCGACTTCGCCGACCGGTACACCAAGAACCAGGCGAAGTACGCCACCTCGCCGGCGGCTCTGAAGGGCTTCGAGCACACCCAGCAGGTGCACGACGCCGGCTACCAGAACAAGGACTTCGCCTCGGCCAAGCTGCCCGACGGGCTGCGCCAGCTCGCCCAGGGCAAGGGGGCGCACTACCCGATCCTGACCGGCGTGGTCAACGACATGATCGCGACCAACCCGAACGCGGCCAAGGACGTCGGCCTGTTCGCGCTGCCTGGTGACGACGCGAGCAAGAACGGCCTGACCGTGTGGACGCCGGCCGGCATCTACATCCCGAGCACCACCACCGGCGACAAGCTCGAGGCGGCGAAGAAGTTCCTCGCCTTCGTCGCCAGCCCGGACGGCTGCAAAGCGCTGGCCGCCGTGGGCTCGCCCACCGGCCCGTACGCCGTCAACGGCTGCGAACTTCCGTCCGACGTCCCGCGGTCGATCAAGGACATGCAGCCGTACCTGGACAAGGACGGCGGCTCGAGCCTCGCGCTGGAGTTCCTCTCACCGGTCAAGGGCCCGTCGCTGGAGCAGATCACCGTCGAGGTCGGCTCGGGCATCCGCAAGGCGAAGGACGGCGCCGCCCGGTACGACGACGACGTCAAGAAGCAGGCCCAGCAACTCGGACTGGCGGGTTGGTGAGGCGAGTGGCGATCACGTCCACCCGTCCACGGTCCCGCACCGAGGCACCCCGGGCCGCACGCGCGGCCGGAGGCAAGGTCTACAGCCCCTACCCGAACTGGTTCTACCTGCCGTCGGCCGTCATCTACGGCGTGCTGTTCGTCGTACCGACCTTCGCCTCGCTCTACTTCAGCCTGACCCGCTGGACGCTGTTCGAGTCGAAGTTCATCGGGCTGGAGAACTTCCGGCTGTTCTTCCAGGAGCCTCAGCTGGTCAAGGGTTTCACCAACACGCTGATCTTCGCGGTCGTCACGTCGGGCTCGAAGGTCGTGCTCGGGCTGCTGCTCGCCGTCCTGCTCACCTCCCGCGTCATCGGCCGCAGCTACCTGCGGTCGGTGGTCTTCTTCCCGGTGCTGGTCAGCACGATCGGCGTCGGTCTCACCTTCACCGTGCTGATGAATCCCGAACGCGGGCTGATCAACGGCGCGCTGGGCGTGATCGGCATCGACGGGCCCGGCTGGCTGACCGACCCGCGGTACGCGCTGCTGTCGGTGGCGGTCGTCGACGTCTGGAAGGGCGTCGGCCTGGCCACCCTGATCTACATCGCGGGCATCGTGTCGATCCCGCGCGAGTACCTGGAGGCGGCCCGGGTCGACGGGGCCGGGGCCTGGCACACGTTCCGCCGGATCGTGCTGCCGCTGTCCCGGCCGGCCACCGTCACGGTGATCATCTTGTCGCTGATCGGCGGGCTGCGGTCGTTCGACCTGATCTGGGCGATGACGCGAGGCGGACCGGGCTTCACCTCCGACGTGATCGCGTCGGTGATCTACAAGCAGTACCAGGCCGGGTTCTACGGCCTGTCGACGGCCGGCAACGTGGTGCTGTTCTTGGTGGTCACGGCGGTCGTCCTGCCGTTGTCGTGGTTCCTCAACCGCAAGGAGGTAGACCTGTGAGCACCGTGCTTTTGGCCGGGCCTCCGGCACCGGCGTGGTCCCGGGGCTTCAGCTCCCGGTCTTCCCTCGTCGCTGCGCTCCTCAGTCCAGACCGGGAGGCCCGGTGACCGCAGAACTCGTCAACCACAGACCGGGCCGCAACTACCTGCTCAGTGCGGTCGCGATCCTGGCCTCCATCGTGGTGTTCGTCGTGCCGTTCGCGTTCATCGTGCTGACCGCGGTGAAGGACCGCCAGCAGGCCGCGCTGCTCGACTTCTCCTGGCCGCACCAACTCCGGTTCGCGCAGAACTTCGTCGAGGTGATCGAGGCCCGCGACTACATGCTGGTGATCGCCTTCATCAACAGCACCGTGCTGACCGTGGCCAGCGTGACCGGCATGGTCGTGCTGGCGGCGATGGCCGGGTTCGTGCTGCAGCGCCGCCGCAGCCGGTGGAACCCGTTCATCAACTTCCTGGTGCTGTCCGGGCTGATCATCCCGCCGGCCGTGGTGCCGACGATCTGGGTGCTGCAGCAGTTCGGCCTGTTCCGGACCATGAGCGGGCTGATCCTGATCGAGATCGCGTTCGGGCTGTCGTTCTGCGTGCTGCTGTTCCGGGCTTTTGTCGCGACCATCCCCCGCGAGCTCGACGAGGCGGCGGTGATCGACGGCGCCGGCCCGTTGCGGCTGTTCTTCCAGGTGATCTTCCCGCTGCTGAAGTCGGTGATCGTGACGGTCGTGGTGGTGCAGTCGGTGACGGTGTTCAACGACTTCGTCAACCCGCTGTACTTCCTGCCCGGCGACCAGAACGCGACCGTGCAGCTGACCCTGTACAACTTCTCCGGTCAGTTCACCACGCAGTACAACCTGCTGTTCATGAACATCCTGCTGATCACGATCCCGCCGCTGATCATGTTCCTGTTCTTCAACCGCCAGATCGTCGCCGGCATGACGTCCGGCGCCATCAAGGGCTGAGCCGCCGCTGGGCGGGGCCGGGATCACCGGTCCCGCCCGTTCACTGGGGCTTGCGGACGATCAAGAACGCCTGCGCTGTCTTCTCCCCGTCCAGCGCCGGCCGCGTCAGCGTCGCCACCTCGCCGAACCCCGCGGCCGCCAGCAACTCGTGGATCCGGGCCGGCTCGTAGCAGTAGACGTCGAGCTCCAGCGGGTGCCCGTACCCCTGGGTCAGGTGGTAGCGGTCGTTGCCGGACTTGAACGCGTACAGGAACAGGCCGCCCGGCGCCAGCACGCGGTGGATCTCGGCGAACGCCGTCGGCAGATCCTCGGCCGGGGTGTGCACGAGCGAGTAGAACGCCAGAGCGCCGGCCAACTCACCGTCGGGCAGGTCGAGCCCGAGCAGCGACCCGGTCTCGAACCGCAGCCCCGGGTACTCCGTCCGCGCCACCGCGACCATCTCCGGCGACAGGTCCACCCCGAACGCGTCCATCCCGAGCTCCGCCAGGTACGCCGTGACGTGGCCGGGCCCGCAGCCCAGATCGCCGACCGGCCCGCCCTGCCCAGCGGCGAGCAGATCACCGAGCAGCCCGATCACCGCCCGGTGGAACGGATCGTCGAACCGCGGCGCCACCAGCGTGTGGTAGTCCGCGGCAACGGTGTCGTAGGAGGCCCGGGTGGTGTCGAGGTAGGAACTCATGGCGCCAGACCCTAGTAGCCGCCACCGACACGCGTGCGCCGCCGCCAGGCGGCGCACGCGCACGGGACTCAGGCCCCCGCGTAGTACCGCTCGACCGCCTCGTGATCGATCGAGCTGTCGGGCTTGATCCCGAGTGCCTGGTAGTGCTTGGCCCGCGCGCGCATGTCGGCGAGCAGGATCGCCCGGGCGTGCACGGCGACCTCCTCGGCGACCTCGGCCGGCACCACGATGACGCCGTCGTCGTCGCAGCCGATCATGTCCCCCGGGCTGACCTGCGTCCCGCCGCACGCGATGGTGGTCTGCGTCTCCACCACCTTGATCCGGCCCGGGATGATGGTCCGGCCGCGGGCTCGCGAGCAGATCGGCGTGCGCTGCGCGACGATCTCGGCGGTGTCGCGGCAGTACCCGTCGGTGACGATGCCGGCCGCGCCGCGGTGCACCGCGCCCATGCCGTTCTCCGACCCCCAGAAGCCGACCTCCTTGCCGCCGCCGGAGTCCATCACCACCACGTGCCCCGGCGCCAGGTCGTCGGGCAGCTTCACGTTGCCGGTCTGCTCGAACCAGATCCGGTGCGCCTCGACGATGTCCTGGGTGCTGTCCAGCTTCCACATCGGCCGGTTCGACGGCACCGCGCGGATCGTCGCCGCCTGGCCCCAGAACTTCATGCCCAGCCACAACGGCCGCACGTCCGGCGCCATCAACCCGATGTCGAAATACCCGATGCCGTCGAGCGCGTCGGCGACGTCCACCACTCGCAGGTGCCGGTACAGGCTGGCGAGGTCGTTGGCGTCGGCTGTCTCGGTCACAGTCATCTGGAGACCTTTCCGTTGATCCGGTAGTAGTCGGCAGCCGTCCCTCCGAGGACGGCTGTGCGTTCGTCGGGGTCGTGCAGGCAGTGCTCCACGGCGGTCCGCAGGCGAGACCACGCCTCGGCGTACGAGGCGCGCAGCAGGACGACGGGCCAGTTGCTGGCGAGCATCAGCCGCCGGGCGCCGAAGCACTCGACCACCCGGTCCAGGTACCGCTCCAGGTCGGGCCACTGCCGCAGCTCGGTGAGCAGGTCGATGCCGAGCGACACCTTCATCGCCACCTGGCGGCACTCAGCCAGCTGCCGCACCTGACCGGCCCACGGCTCCCAGCCGCCGGTGTCGATCGGTGGCCGCCCGAGGTGATCGACCACGATCCGCAGCTCCGGTACGGCGTCCGCGAGCCCGAGCACCGCCTTCGTCTGCTCAGCCGTCACCGGTACGACGTCCCAGCTGATCCCGGCCGCGGCCAGCTCCCGGAAAAGCTCGACCGCAGCAGGCTTGCTCAGCCACTCCAGCGGATCCCGGCCCACCAGGCATCGCACCCCCGAGAACCGGCCGGCGAAGCCGCCGAGATCGTCCGCCACCCGGGCGATCTCGCGGCGAGCTGTCCGCGGCTCCGCGAGTGGAAGCCAGCCGACGACCGCGCCGACGTACGGCGCCTGCGCCGCGTACCGCAGCAGCCGGTCGTTCTCGGCCGGCTCGTCGACCGACTGGATCAGCACCGTCCGCTCCACCCCCGCGACCGCGAGCTCGGCGGCGAGGTCGTCGGGCGAGTAGTCGCGGGCGATAGCGCCGTGCCGCTCGTCGCGCCAGGGTTGTTCCTGCGCGGCGACCTGCCAGAAGTGGTGGTGCGCGTCGACGGTCATCGGCCCTCCCACTCGATCGGTTCGTGCGCGAGGAACGCTTGCACCCCGGCGCGGAAGTCGCGGCTGCCGTAGACCTCGGCCAGCAGGTCGTCCGCCTCCGCGGCCGGGCCGTCGCGCAGGATCCGGCGTTCGAACTCCTTCAGCGACGCCAGCGTCAGCGGCGCGTTCGCGCAGATGACCTGCAGCAGGTCCTCGACGTGCTGGTCCAGAGCGTCCCGCGCGACCAGCTCGGTGACGAACCCCGCGGTCAGCGCTTCGGTTGCCGGTAGCAACCGGGCGGTGAGCAGCATCGCCATCGTCCGGCCCGCACCCAGCCGCTGCTGGAGCCGCGCGATGACCAACGGCGGCAGCGTGTTGCCGAGGGTGCGCGCGACGGGTGCACCGAAGACCGCGTCGGGTGTCGCGACCACCAGGTCGCAGCAAGCCGCGAGCGCGAGACCGGCACCGACCGCCGGCCCCTCGACCACGCCGACCACCGGCACCCGGATCCGCAACAGCCCGCGCAGCACCGCCGCGATCCGTCGCTCGTACTCGACGCCCTGCTCGCCGGTCACGAAGTCCGCGAACTGCCGGATGTCGGTGCCGGCCGCGAACGCCTCGCCACCGGCTCCGCGCAGGACCACGACCCGGATGCCGGGATCAGTGGCGACCATCGGCTCGACCGCCGCCAGACCGTCGTACATCGGCCAGGTGATCGCGTTGCGGCGTTCCGGGTTCGACAGCGTCAGCCGCAGGACCGGCCCGTCGCGCTCGACGTCCAGTGAACTCATTCGCCGAGCACCTCCGCGGTGTGCTCGCCCAGCAACGGTGGATGCCGACGGATCCGCGCCGGCGTCCCACTCAGCCGGACCGCCGACCCCAGCACCCGGACCCGGCCCTCGACCGGGTGGTCGATCTCCTGGACCATGCCGCGTGCCTTGACGTGCGGGTCGTCGTCCAGGACCTGCCGGTAGTCCTGGATCGGCCCGGCCGGTACGCCGGCCGCCAGCAACCGGGCGACCCACTCGTCGGTGGTCGCCGCGGCGAGGCGCTGCTCCAGCGCCGCGGCGAGCTCGTCGCGATGCGCCATCCGGTCGGTGTTGGTGGCGAACCGGGGATCGGCGAGCAGGTCGGCGACGTCCAGCGCCGTGCAGAGTCGTTGCCAGAGGCGCTCGTTGTTCGCCCCGAGGGTGAGATGGCCGTCCTTGGTCCGCAGCGCCTGGTACGGCGCCGACATCCGGTTCGCCGATCCGAGCGGCTGCGGCACCTCGCCGGTCGCCCAGTACTCGGTCGACTCCCAGACCGACATCGCCAGCGCCGCCTCGAACAACGAGGTCTCGACGCACTGGCCCGCCCCGGTGCGCTCCCGGGCGTGCACCGCCGCGACGATGCCGAAGGCACAGAACAGCCCGGCCCCGAGATCGCCGACCGGCAGCCCGGACTTCATCGGCTCACCGCCCGGGGCGCCGGTGATGCTCATCACCCCCGACATCGCCTGCGCGATCAGGTCGTAGCCCGGCCGGTCGGCGTACGGACCGGTCTGGCCGAACCCGGAGACGCTGGCGTAGATCAGCCGCGGGTTGATCGCGGCCAGCGTCTCGTAGTCCACCCCGAGGCGCTTGGTCACGCCGGGCCGGAAGTTCTCCACCACGACGTCGGCGGTGGTGACCAGCCGGTGGAACGACGCCAGGTCGCCGGGCGCCTTGAGGTCCAGGCAGACGCTGCGCTTGTTGCGGTTCAGGGCGAGGAAGGCGCGACTGTCCTCGCCCTGCACCGCGTAGCCCCAGGACCGGCGGGTCTGGTCGCCGGCAGCCGGGTTCTCGATCTTGATCACGTCCGCGCCCAGGTCGGCCAGCAGCATCGTGCAGAACGGTCCGGCCATCACCTGGGTCAGGTCCAGCACCCGCAGACCGTCCAGCGCGCCTGGCGTCTCGGTCATCAGCCACCCAGTCCGGCGTTCGCCTCGGTGAAGAACGAGTCAGCCGCCTGCTGCACGGTCTTCTTGCCGAAGGCGATCTCCTCGTAGGCCCGGCTGAAGGCGTTCTCGAAGGTGGCCTGGTAGCCCGGCGGGTAGAGGATCGTCGGCGGCTTGTTCGCCGCGATCTTCGCGAACAGCTCCAGCTCGTGCTTCTTCAGCGCCGGCAGCTGCGGGTCGTCGATCTGGGCCTGCAGCACCTTGCGGTTGGTGGCCGCGCCGTTGTCGGACTTGAAGATCTTGCCCGCCTCCAGGTCGTTGGTGAAGAAGTCGATGAACGCCGCGGCGGTCGGCACGTTGTCGCAGTTCACCGGGATCGCGAAGCCGGAGGTGAACATCGCGTTGCCCGAGCCGCTCGGGCCGGACGGCATCGGCAGCGTGACCAGCTTCTGGCCGCCGGCCCGGCCGGCCAGCGTCGCCGAGGCCGGGGTGAGCGCGTTGCCCGGCATGCTGTCGGTCATCAGCCGGCCCTGGGCGACGAAGTTCTGCTCCGCACCCTGCGGCTCGTCGGCCTGGGCGTCGGCACTCATCGTCACGCCGGACTTGCGCAGCCGCTCCCACATCTCCCAGTACTCGATCAGCGACTCCTTGCCGAACCCGAGCTTGCCGTCGTCGGTGAACAGCTGCTTGCCGTTGGCGAGCTGGTAGGCGATGAAGTAGTTCGGCAGCCCGCCACGGGCACCGGCCGCGAAGACACCGTCGGGCAGCTTGCCCTTGGCCGACGCGATCCAGTCCGTGTACTGCTTCCAGTCGTACTTGTCCGGCGGCAGCCCGATCCCGGCCTGCCGGGCGAGGGTCTCGTTCACGCCGACGGCGTCGTACGCCGCGCCGTACGGCAGGAAGTAGAGCTTGCCGTCCGGGCCGCGGCCGGTGTCGACGACCTCCTGGGGAATGTCGTCGACCTTGATCACGCCGGACTCGATCATCGGGTCCAGCGGCAGCAGCACCTTGCGCTTGGTGTAGTCGTTCAGCTGGCGGCCCTGCAGCTGCATCACGCAGGGCAGCGTCTTGCTGGACGCCTGGATGTTCAGCTTGTTGAAGTAGCTGCCGAAATCGGCGTTCTGCCGGTCGATGGTGACGCCGGGGTGGGCCTTGACGAACAGGTCGGCGACCGCGTTGGTCTTGGCCGCCCGGTTCGCGCCGCCCCAGAAGGTCAGCTGCAGGCTGCCGGTGACGTCGCCCTTGCCGTCCTGCCCGCCGGCCGCGCCGCCGGTCGCGCCGTTACCGACCGATGTTCCGTTGCAGCCGGCCGCCACCAGCAGGGCCGCGCACGCGAGCGCCGCGGTACCGAGTCGTCGTGTCATGGGTTCTCCAGAGGTCATTTGAGGCCGGTGGTCGCGACGCCCTCGATCAGCAGCTTCTGCGCACCGAGGAAGAAGCCGACGATGGGGGCCAGCGCGAGGGTGGACATGGCGAACAGCGCCCCGTACGCCGACTCGCCGGTGACGTCGAGGAACGAGTTCAGGCCGAGCGAGACCGTCCACAGCTCGGGCCGGTTCAGGTACAGCAGCGGGCCGAGGAAGTCGTTCCAGCTGTTGATGAAGGTGAACAGCGCGGTGGTGCCGATGGCCGGCAGGGCCAGCGGCAGGATGATCCGGCTGAAGGTGCGCCAGTGCCCGCAGCCGTCGATCCGGGCCGCGTCGT
The DNA here is from genome assembly GCF_000024345.1 of Kribbella flavida DSM 17836. Lineage (NCBI taxonomy): Bacteria > Bacillati > Actinomycetota > Actinomycetes > Propionibacteriales > Kribbellaceae > Kribbella > Kribbella flavida. Next base: position 3,858,094 of record NC_013729.1, read on the forward strand.
CGAGCTCCCGCGGCAGGGTGCGGATGAACTGCACCATCAGGAAGATGAAAAACGCCTCCACACCGAGCCACTTGGGCACCACCAGCGGCAGGTAGGTGTTCATCCAGGCCAGTTCGTTGAACAGGATGTACTGCGGGACCAGGGTGACGTGGTACGGCAGCAGCATCGTTGCCAGCAGCAACCCGAACAGCACCCGCTTGAACGGGAACTCCAGCCGGGCGAACGCGTACGCGGTCAGCGAGCAGGAGAACAGGTTGCCGGCGATCGACAGCACGGTGATCGCGACCGAGTTGAGGAAGTAGCGGGAGAAGTCGAGCTGGCCGGCGCTCCAGCCCTGTTGGTAGTTGTCCAGCGTGTAGTTCTTCGAGAACAGGCCGAGGCTGTTCATCACCTCGGCGGAGGGGCGGAACGACGCGGCGACCATCCAGACCACCGGGTAGAGCATCAGCACCAGGACGGCGATCAGGACGGCGTGCCGGATCAGGGCGAGCACCAGCGGGTTGCGGCTGCGGCGCCGGCCGAACAGCGGCCGGGCGCCGACCGTCACGGCCGTCATCGCTCGTCCCCGTAGTAGACCCACCGGCGGGCGGTGAGGAAGAGGAAGCCGGTGAAGGCGGCCAGCACGATCACCAGCACCCAGGCCATCGCGGAGGCGTAGCCCATCTTCAGCTCGGCGAAGCCCTGCTGGTACAGGTACAACGTGTAGAACAGCGTCGAGTCGGCCGGGCCGCCGGTGCCGCGGCTGACCACGAACGCGCCGGTGAAGACCTGGAACGCGTGGATCGTGTCGAGCAGCAGGTTGAAGAAGATCAGCGGCGTCATCAGCGGCAGCGTGACGCTGAAGAACCGGCGGATCGGCCCGGCGCCGTCGACCGCGGCCGCCTCGTGCAACTCGGCCGGCACCTGGCGCAGACCGGCGAGAAAGATGATCATCGTCGCGCCGAAGGCCCACAGGTTCAGCGTCACGATCGTCCACAGCGCCGTCCCCGGGCTGCCGACCCAGCTGCCGTGGGTGATACCGAACAGGCTCAGCACCTGGTTCACCAGCCCGGTGCTGCCGAAGATCTGCCGCCACAGGACGGCGATCGCGACGCTGGCGCCCATCAGCGACGGCAGGTAGAACAGCGCGCGGTAGCCGGACAGGAACTTGATGCCTTTGTTCAGCAGCAGCGCCAGCACCATCGACACGACCAGCAGCAGCGGCACCGACACCACGACGTACACCAGCGTGACCTTGACCGAGGACAGGTAGCGCGGGTCGGCGGTGAACATCCGGCGGAAGTTGTCCAGCCCGATCCACCGCGGCGCGCTGAGCAGGTCGTAGCTGGTGAACGCCAGGTACGCCGAGTACAGCATCGGGCCGAGCGTGAGCAGCACGATCCCGATCAGCCACGGACTCAGGAACAGGTACGCCGTCAGGCCCTCCCGGCCGGTCCGCGAGCTCTTCGTGACGGCGGCGCTCACGAAGCGCTGCCCTTCCGGGCGTGCGCCTCGACCTGGTCAGCCAGGTGCTGGGCGAGCAGGCCGGCCAGCGGGACCTGGACATCGGCCTCCCGGGCCGCGGCGACCACGTCCCACAGGTCCTTGCTCCACGGCCGGTTCCGGACCGGCGTACCGGCCGTGTCGTAGGCCGCGGCCACCCGGTCGAAGAAGCCCCAGTTCCGGGAGACCCACGAATCCCCGGTGCTGGTGGCGACCGCGTCCAGCACCGTCTGCTCCGGTACGCCGTACGCGCCGGCCAGGTCGAGCGCCTCCTGCGCCCCGGCGAGCGCCGCGAACATCATCAACTGGTTCGCCAGCTTCACCGCGGCCCCGGCGCCCGCGGGCCCGACGTGCAGCACGGTGTCCGCCACTGATTCGAGCACCGGCCGCGCCTGCTCCAGCACCTCGGCCCGGCCACCGGCCATCACGGTCAGAGAACCGGTGAGCGCTCTCTCCGCTCCCCCGCTGACCGGTACGTCGAGCAGACCGATGCCGTGTTCCTCGGCCTGCCGGGCCAGCCGCTGCGCGGTCGCCGGCAGGACCGTGCTGTGGATCAGCACCACTGATTCCGCCGCCAGGAGCGGAAGCAGCTCGGTCAGGATCGCGGTGACCGCCTCGTCGTCCGGCACGGCCAACGCGATCACCGCGCAACCGGCCAGCTCGGCGGGTCCTTCGACGAGCTCCAGGCCCTCGCCCTTGGCCGGCTCCTGGTCGTACACCTTCAGCTGCCAGCCGTCGCGGCCCAGGGCCTCGGTCATCGGGCGGCCCAGGTTGCCCAGGCCGGCGAAGCCAACGGTGATGGTTCGATCGATGGGTGGGGCCACGAACGCCTCCAGTTCGCCCGGCGCATGCTCTGCGAGACCGTCTATGAACTATTGTCTACAATAGATAATCGACGCTGACAAGACGACGGGGAAGAATGAGCCTCATGACAGAGCAGCTGCAGTCGCCGAGCCTGGTCCAGCTTGCGGCCGACGCGATCCGGCGGATGATCCTCGCGGGAGAGCTGGCCGAGGGCGAGCGGCTGATCGAGGAGCGCCTCACCGAGCAGCTCGGGATCAGCCGCCCTCCCCTGCGCGAGGCGCTGCGGGTCCTGGAGCAGGAGGGCTTGATCGTCACCCGGCCGCGGCGGGGCTCGACGGTCGCCACGCTGACCGACCAGGACGTCTTCGAGATCCTCACCCTGCGGTCGGCGCTGGAGCGGCTCGCCGTCGAGCTCGGCGTCCCGGTCCGCTCCCCCGCCCGGCTCGAGGCCGCGCGGGACGCACTGCTGGAGATGGAGCGCTGCGCCACCGCGGAGGACCGCGGCAGCCTCGTCCAGGCCGGGTACCGGTTCCACTCCTCGCTGGTCGCGCTCGCCGGGCATCGCCGGCTGGATGAGGCCTACGCATCGGTGCAGCAGCAGCTACTGCTCTGCATGGCGCGCAACCTGTACGCCCGGGAGCACTTCTACGAGGACCTCAGCGAGCACGTCGCCCGGCACCGCAAGCTGCTCGACCTGGTCGAGGCCGGCGACCCGGCTGCGGTGCTCGCCGAGTTGGCCGTGCACGGCGAGCGGTCGTTCAGCGAGATTCAGAGCAACGTCGGCAACCGCTCGGCCAGCAGTTCGTAGTCGCGCGCGCTGTTGTAGGCGTGGGCCGACAGCCGGACGAAGACCCGCTGGTCGAAGGCGGTCAGCGTGATCTCCGCCTTCAGCTCCCGCGACACCCGGGCCTTGAAGGCCTCGCCCGCGCTCGGCGACCGGTCGTCCGCGAACGGCAGCTCGACCAGCCGCATCGTCGCGGCCGGGTGCACGACGTCCGGCAGGTCGGTGCCGAGCGCCTTGGCGACGACCTGCGCGGCCTCGTCGATCAGCGTCGACAGCTGCGCCCGGCGTACCGGCCAGTCCAGTTCGTCCAGCACCCGCAGGGACTCCGGCGCGGCGATCCACGGGGCGTAGTCGGCGGTGCCGACCATGTCGAACCGCTCGGGCAGGCGCTCGTCGTTCTCGGACCAGGACACGATCAGCGGCAGCGTCGTGGACCGCCACTTCTCCGCCACCACCAGCCCGGCGGTGGCCCGCGGCGCGGCCGGCCACTTGTGGAAGTTGCCGGTCCAGAAGTCGGCGCCGTCCTGGGCCGGCGCGTCCAGCAGGGCCGGCGCGTGCGCGCCGTCGACGATCACCGGGATGCCGTCGCAAACCTCGACCAGCCGGCGGATCGGGAACACCATCGCGGTCGCCGAGCTGATCTGGTCGACCACCAGCGCCGCGGTCCGCTCGTCCAGCTCGGCGCCGATCGCCGCCACCACCGCGTCGTCGTCGGCCTCCAGCGGCACGTCGACGACCACCACCTCGGCCTGGAACGCCCGGGCGAACCGCTCCGCCGCGAACAGCACCGCGCCGTACGTGTGGTTGGTCAGCACGATCCGGCTGCCGGGCCGGATCGGGATGGTCGCCAGCGCGGCCGTCACCCCGGCGCTCGCGTTCGGCACCAGCGCGAAGCCGGCCGGGTCGGTGCGCAGGAAGCGGGCCAGCTCCAGCCGGCTCACGGCCAGCCGCTCGGCCACCGACCGGAACCAGCGCATCGGATTGGCCTCGGTCTCGGCCCGCAGCGTGGCCAGCAGCTCCTGGGTCCGGCGCGGGACGGCGCCGAACGAGCCGTGGTTCAGGTGCAGGACGTCGGGGTCGAGGGACCACAGGTCGGGGCGGGGGCGAAGATCCGTCACCGTCCAAACGGTACATACTTTCGCGTGTGTACCCCTACCTCGACCACGAGGGGCCGATCGCGATGGCCCACCGCGGCGGCGCGTTGCACCCCGACAACGTCGGCTACGAGAACTCGCTGCGGGCCTTCGGGCACGCGGTGCAGCTCGGCTACCGGTACCTCGAGACGGACCTGCACGCCACCCGCGACGGCGTCGTGGTCGCCTTCCACGACCACCGGCTGGACCGGGTCACCGACCGGACCGGCGTGATCGCCGAGCTGCCCTGGTCGGAGGTGCGCAAGGCCCGGATCAACGGGCACGAGCCGATCCCGCTGCTGACCGACGTACTGGAGCAGTTCCCCGGCGTCCGGCTCAACCTGGACGTCAAGGCCGACAACGGGGTCGGTCCGGCCGCCGCCGTGCTGCGCGACACCGGCACGGTGGACCGGGTCTGCGTCTCGTCGTTCTCCCAGGCCCGGGTCCGGCGGATCCGGCGCGAGCTCGGTCCGCGGCTGGCGACCGGGTTCGGCCAGCAGGAGATCGCCCGGCTGCGGTTCGCGCCGTTCCGGCTCGACTCGCCCGGCGCGTGCCTGCAGATTCCCGAGGTCTACGGCCGGATCCGGGTGCTGACGCCGGGGTTGCTGCGCCGGGCCCATGCCCTGGGCAAGCAGGTGCACGTCTGGACGGTGGACGACCCGGCCGCGATGCACCGGCTGCTCGACGCCGGCGTCGACGGCATCATCACCGACCGCACCGACGTACTGCGCGATGTTCTGCTGGCCAGAGGTCAGTGGAGCTGAAGTGTTATCCGCGTCGTCACCGCGAGGAACCCGTTCCTGACAAACTCCTCCGCATGGGATTCCTGTCCGCCCCGGCGGCCGTCGACAAGCGCGAGTACTGGGGCTTCAGTCTCTACGACTGGGCGAACTCCGGCTACGTCACCACCACCGGCACGGTGCTGTTCGCGCCGTACCTGACCTCGGTGGCCGAGACCGCCGCCTGCGGCCGGGTCGGGACGACGGACGACCCGTGCCGGACCAACCTGGAGATCCTCGGCCTCGGCATCGCGCCCGGCTCGCTCGCCTTCTACGTCGTGACCGTGGCGACGCTGGTGTCGGCGCTGTTCCTGCCGGTGGTCGGCGCGATCGCGGACCGGTCGCCCCGCAAGAAGGTGCTGATGTGCGGGTTCGCGTGGACCGGCGCGCTCGCGGCCAGCTGCATGGTGTTCGTCACCGACGGGCGGTGGGCGCTCGGCGCGCTGCTGCTGTTCATCGGCAACCTGTGTCTGGGCTCGTCGATGGTGGTGTACGACTCGATCCTGGTCGACATCGCACCGCCCGACGACCGCGACGACGTGTCGTCGCGGGCCTGGGCGTTCGGCTATCTCGGCGGGTTCATCCTGCTCGCGATCAACCTGGCCGTGGTCACCGCGCACGACGCGCTCGGCCTGAGCCAGGGCGACGCCGTCCGGCTCAGCCTGCTCAGCGCGGGCCTGTGGTGGGGGTTCTTCACCTTCGTCCCGTTCGTGAAGCTGCGGAACCGGCCGCCGGCCGGGGTCGTCCCGGTCGGCGGCGGCTCGATGGTCCGGCAGAGCTTCGGCCAGCTCGGCGCGACCTTGCGGCACCTGCGCTCGTACCCGATGACGCTGCTGTTCCTGGTCGCGTACCTGTTCTTCAACGACGGCATCCAGACCGTCATCTCGGTCTCGTCGACGTACGGCGAGAAGCAGCTCGGCTTCGAGACCCAGGTGCTGATCGCGACGATCCTGCTGGTCCAGTTCGTCGCGTTCTTCGGCGCGATCGGCTTCGGCCGGTTCGCCCGCCGGTACGGGTCGCACCGCACGATCATGGGCGGCCTGGTGGTCTGGATGGCGATCGTGGTCGCCGGCTTCGGTCTGCCCGAGCGGCAGATCGTGCCGTTCCTGGCGATGGGCGTCGCGATCGGCATCGTGCTCGGCGGTACCCAGGCGCTGTCCCGGTCGGCGTACAGCCAGCTGATCCCGAAGGGCCGCGAGGCGGAGTACTTCAGCCTGTACCAGGCCGGCGAGCGGGGCACCTCCTGGCTCGGCACGCTGGTCTTCGGGCTGGTCCACCAGCTGACCGGCTCCTACCGGCCGGCGATCGTCGCACTCGGGCTGTTCTTCGTCGTCGGCCTGGTCCTGCTGTCCCGCGTCGACATGCGCCGCGGCATCGCCGAGGCCGGCAACACTCAACCCACCATCGTGTGAACCTCGACCTGAACTTGAGATAGAGGCTTGTCGCCACCGACGGTGAGCGGCCGCCGCCCGGCTGAGTGTGGTCCGCGACACACAGTGATCCGTGAACGGTCGATGACAGCGGGTCACGCCCCGCTCGTCAGGTGCGAACATATGGCTCGGGCATGCCAAAATGGGAATGATCCGAGCCGGCCGACCGTTGGCACGGATGACGAAATCTCGGAGGTTTGACATGTCTAATCGCGTTCTGCGTGGTTCGGGGCTGGGTGGGGTCAGCTTCGAGGACGACCGTGGCGTCGAGTTCGCGCCGCGCCAGATGATCAGCTACGACTGCCCGCGGGGGCACGTGGTCGAGGTCACGATGGCGCACGACGCCGAGGTGCCCGCTGTCTGGGAGTGCCCACACTGCGGCAGCGAAGCCGCTCGGTCGACCGGAGAGAAGCCGGAGCCGAAGCAGGAGAAGCCCGCCCGGACGCACTGGGACATGCTGCGTGAGCGCCGGAGCATCTCCGAACTGGAGGAACTGCTCGCCGAGCGCGTCCAGCTCCTCCGCAACGGCGAGATCGGCCCGGCGCACCTGCACCGGGCCCGCAACACCTCGGGCAAGCGCACCGCCTGACCCCCGCACGACCCAGAACGGGCCGGACCGCACCCGCGGTCCGGCCCGTTCGCCGTGTCCGGCCGAACGCTGCCGGCGCCACCCCCGACCTTGAGCACCCGCCAGCCACCCGTACGCCGATCCCGTGCCTGCCCGGCGCCCAAAGTCGCAACACCCGAGTCGACACGGACCACACGACGACCTTGAGCACCCACCAGCCACCCGTACGCCGATCCCGTGCCTGCCCGGCGCCCAAAGTCGCAACACCCGAGTCGACACGAACCACACGACGACCTTGAGCACCCACCAGCCACCCGTACGCCGATCCGGTGGCTGGCGGGTGCTCAAAGTCGGATCGGTGGGGCTGGTGACGGCCGGACGGGCTGTCCCGGGGTCAGGGCGTCGGGCGGGGCGGGGTGTCGGGGTCGATGACCTCGCCCTGGACGACGTCGTCGTTGCGGCGGCGCTGGGCCTCGGCCTGGTCGGGCGTCGGCGGGCGGTAGGTGCCGGGCATGAAGCCGGTGATCGGGTTGCCGCCGAGCTGGGCGACGATCCGGCGGCCCAGGAACGCCGACAGCGCCCGGCGAGCCAGCGGGCGGGTGAACGGCAGCACGAAGAAGAAGCCGACGACGTCGGTGACGAAGCCGGGCGTGAGCAGCAACGTGCCGCCGACCAGCAGCAGCGCGGCGTCGGCGAGCTCCTTGCCGGGCATCCGGCCGGTCTCGGTCGCCCCGCGCAGGGCGTTCCACGCACGGCGGCCCTCGCGCTTGATCAGCCAGGCGCCGAGCGCGCTCTCCACCAGCAGCAGCGCGACCGTGGGCCAGCCACCGATCACCTGACCGACCTGGATGAGCACGTAGATCTCGACGATCGGCACCACCAGCAGCGCGACCGCGACGAACCAGGGCAGACCGCGGGTCTTCCGCGCGGGACTACCGGACACCTTGCTCACGCTGCACCTCTCCCACTCTCCGCGCCGACCACGTCAGACCGGTACCTTCTCAGCGCTGGGGGTCGCGACCGGCGGAGTCCCCGGATCCGCCGGACGGCGGTTACGGCGAGCGGCCAGCGCCAGCACCGCTCCGATGATGCCCAGACCGGTCAAGATCCACTGCGGCCAGCCACCGAGCCGGGTGGCCAGGGTCTGCGCGTCCCGGACCGGCACCGAGGCGACGTACACGTCGGGCACGAACTGCCCCGACTTGTGCTCGACGGTACCGTCCGGGCGGACCACGCCGGAGATCCCGGACGTCGACGCGATCAGCACCGTCCGGCCGGTCTCGATCGCCCGCATCCGGGTGATCGCGAACTGCTGCTCCGGCTGCCCGGTGCCGCCGTACGTCGCGTTGTTGGTCTGCACGACGAGGATCTGGGCCCCGCCCTTGGCCAGGTCGGAGACCACGCTGTCGTACGCGAGCTCGAAGCAGATCAGGTCGCCGTACAGCACCCCGTTGATCGGCATCAGCCCGGGCCCCACCCCGGGCGCGGTCTGCCGGCCGACCATCTCCAGCCGCTTGATGTACGGCAGCAGCTGGTCGCGGAACGGGATGTACTCCCCGAACGGCACCGGGTGCCGCTTCGCGTAGCGCTGGCCCGGACCGGTGGCCGGGTCCCAGACGATGCCGGTGGTCTGGCGTTCGTTCGGGCCGGGGCCCTCGGTCACCGCGCCGACCAGGATCGGCACCTTCACGGCCTGGACGGCGGTTTCGATGTCGCGGCGGGTCTCGGGATCCTTGTACGGGTCGATGTCGGTCGAGTTCTCCGGCCAGATCACCAGGTCCGGCTTGACCTGCGAGCCGGCCTCGACCTGCTTCTGCAGGTCCAGCGTCGCGGTCACGTGGTTCTTGGTCACGGTCCGGGCGCGGCCGAGGAACTCCAGGCCCTTGCCCGGCACGTTGCCCTGCACCATCGCCGCCGTGACCGACTTGCCGTTGCCGTCGGTGGGCAGCGAGATCAGGAAGCTCACGCCGACGATCGCGAGGCCGGCGACCAGCGCGACCGCGCGCAGCCCGAAGCCGCTGCGGCGGCGCAGGACGGCGGCGTAGGCCAGCACGCCGAGCAGCGCGACGACGAAGCTCAGGCCGGCGATGCCCACCACCGCGGCGAGCCTGCCGAGCGGCGAGTCGGTGAACGCCCAGGCCAGCCGCCCCCACGGGAATCCGCCGAACGGCACCGACGCGGTGGCGAACTCGGTGGCGACCCACAGGCACGGGATCCACAGCATCCACAGCTTGTGCTTGAGCACCTGGGACGCCAGCGCGCCGAAGACGGCGTAGAACAGGCCCTCCAGGATCGCCAGCGCGATCGCGGCGTCCCCGCCGATCACGCTCAGCCACGGGACCAGGACGGCGTAGTAGGTGATGCCGAACCCGGCACCGACCAGGATGCCGCCCTTGACCGACACCCCGTTCAGCGCGGCCAGGAACAGCGGCACGGCGACCACAGCGAGCCAGGGGTAGTCGTGCGGCTCGAACGCCAGCCCGAGCAACGCACCGGCGCCCACCGCCACCAGGATCCGCGGCACCAGCCGCACCAGAGCCCTCAGCCGCTCCACTCTCGGGTACCCCCTCGCCTCACCGTCCGGCCCGTGCCGGTCGCACGACGGTACAACGTGCGGCGGACCCGGAAGGATCCGGTCGGTGACGCAGAGGTGTCCACGAGCACGACGAGCCGACCGCGACTCCACGGTAGCGCTCACGCCAAGCCAGGGCCGGAGCAGTTACGGCCGAAGTCAGGAACCGGGGCCCGAACGAGAGGAAAGAGGCTCGGTGACCCTTCGGACCAACCGGCGGACCCGCTGGATGCGAGCCGCCCGGCTGTTGTCTACTGGGTACCGAGCCTCTTCCACCTCTGCCCCGCGGGGGGCTGTCCACCGGCGATCTCAGCCCCCGTCGACTCAAGCCTGGCACTGGCGTGGTCAGCGTCGCGGGATCATCCGGTGGCCGAACTTCGTGTGTCCGTTGCGGGAACGTGTTCTGACGACTCCCAAAACGATGCTCGCTCGCGGCGGCGCTGTCAACCTCTGCGCCGCCTCTTCAAGGCGTTGTAACACTATTGGCCGTGCTCGGTGAATCAACGAGCCCAGGCCCGGCCGGGTCACGTTACAGAGCGGTCTCGGCACGCAAGGTGATCGTTACCTACGGCAACCAATCGTCACCCGACCGGTACGACGACCGTCCCGGTCGCGCGGGTGATCGGCAACGGCTCGGCCAGCACCTCGGCGGCCGACGCGGACTTGTCCGGCCGCCCCCGGCACACCACGCTCGCGGCGAACTGGAGCTCGCGGCTCCGGGTGCCGACCCGGGAGATCGTCGCGGTCACCTCGACCACGTCGCCGGCCCGCAGCGGCTGCAGGAACTGCACGTCGGAGTACGACGCGAACAATCCCTCGTCGCCGTCGGCCCGGATGCACAGCTCGGTCGCGACGTCGCCGAACAGGCCGAGCACGTACGCCCCGTCGACCAGGTGGCCGGCGTAGTGCGCGTGGCCGTAGGGCACGTAGCGGCGGTGGGTGACGGTCAGGCCGACCTCGGCCTTGCTCATGCGCTTCTCCTGTTCGGGGTGCGGACCCGGCGGGTGACCAGGGTGTCGACCAGGTAGCTGGCCACCTCGCCCGGCGTGGTGCCGCGGCCGAAGACGCGGTCGACGCCCAGCTCGGCGGCCATCTGCTCGGTGAAACGGGGGCCGCCGGCAACCAGCACGGGACGGGAGTCCTCGGGGTAGGCCTCCCGGAAGGCGGCCGACATCTCCTTGGTGTTCAGCACGTGCGCCTCCCGCTGGGTGACCACCTGCGAGACCAGGATCGCGTCGGCCTTCTCCGCCTTGGCGCGGCGGACCAGCTCCGGCACGGCGACCTGGGCGCCGAGGTTGACCACCTTCAGCTCCCGGTAGTACTCCAGGCCCTTCTCCCCCGCGAAGCCCTTGATGTTCATGATCGCGTCGATGCCGACGGTGTGCGCGTCGGTGCCGATGCAGGCGCCGACCACGGTCAGCCGGCGGCGCAGGCCCTTGCGAATCGCGAGATTGGCGTCCTTGGGCGACAGCAACGGATAGTCGCGCTCGATCACCTCGACCTGGTCGGTGTCGACCAGGTGGTTCACCGGGCCGTAGACGACGAAGAAGGTGAAGTCCGGGCCCATCGCCTTGGCGTGCACGACCAGTGCCGGGTCCATGCCCATCTTGTTGGCCAGCTGCACCGCCGCGCCCTCGGCCCGCTTGTCGTGCGGGATCGGCAGCGTGAACGACAGCTGCACCATGCCGTCGCCGGTGGTGTCGCCGTACGGCCTGATGATGCTCACTGCGCCTCCTCGAGCAGCTCGATCGCCGGGTTGTAGTACGCCGCGGAGCGCCGCGCCACGCCGTCCAGGCCGCGGCCGGCGTCCTGCGGGCGCTTCATCAGCCCGAAGGTGCCGTCGCCGATCGCGTTCAGCAGGCCGTCGTCGACGATCGTGTCCAGCAGCTCCACCGACTCCGCCAGCACCTGCCGGGCCCGGTTGGCGATGAAGCCGTCAGGCGCCGGGTGGAAGTCCTCGTGAAGGTTGCCCGCGGCACCTAACACGTAGCGGACGTTCTGCAGCGCCAGGTCCCGGTCGGAGATCCACGGGGTGACCACGGCTTCGGTCATCATGCCGACCAGCAGGATGCCCTGCCCGGTCATCGCGCCGGCCAGGTTGAAGAACCCGTCCAGCAGGTAGCCGCGGAACACATCGCCGGTCATGTGCCGGGTCGGCGGCATCCACTTCAGCGGCGCGTCCGGGAACAGCTGTCGGGCCAGCATCGCGTGCGCCAGCTCGAGCCGGAACGAGTCCGGGATCTCCGGGGTGATCTCGAAGGCGTGGCCGAGACCGAGCTGCCAGTCCTGCAGCCCGGCCTCCTTGGCGAAGTACTCGTTCAGCAGCTGCGACACCGTCACCGTGTGCGCGGCCTCGACGGCGTCCGCGGTGGTCAGGTAGTTGTCCTCGCCGGTGTTGATGATGATTCCGGCGCGGGCGTGGATCTGCCGGCTGAAGCGCTGGTCGACGAAGGTCCGGATCGGGTTGATGTCGCGGAACAGGATGCCGTACATCGAGTCGTTCAGCATCATGTCCAGCCGCTCCAGCCCGGCCAGCGTCGCGATCTCCGGCATGCACAGCCCGGAGGCGTAGTTGGTCAGCCGGATGTAGCGGCCCAGCTCGCGCGACGACTCGTCGAGCGCCGCGCGCATCAGCCGGAAGTTCTCCTGCGTCGCGTACGTCCCGGCGAAGCCCTCCCGGGTCGCGCCCTCCGGCACGTAGTCGAGCAGCGACTGCCCGGTCGAGCGGATCACCGCGATGATGTCCGCGCCGGCCCGGGCGGCCGCCTGCGCCTGCGGAATGTCCTCGTAGATGTCGCCGGTCGCGACGATCAGGTAGATCCACGGCCGCTGCTCCGGATCACCGTGCCGCTTGATCAGCCGGTCCCGCTCCCGCCGCCGCGCGTCGACCCGCTTGAGCCCGGCGGCTGCCGCCTTACGCGCCGCCGCCCGCGCCCGGACGGCGTCCCGTCCCTCCGGCAGCCGGAACGTCACCGAGCCCGACGCCGCCTTCTGCGCCAGCACGGACAGGTCCTCGGCCTCGCCGCGGACCAGCGCGTCCCAGACCGGCAGCGCCAGCCCGTGCTCGAGCCCGACGTCGGCCCGGACGGTGTCGGCGAGCCGGTTCACCCACGGGATGCCCTCGGTATCGGCCCCGGCCAGCCCCGCCAGCCGCAGGACGGCGCGCTCGACCGACACGGTCGTGTGCTGCCGGGCGATGTTCACGATCGGCCGCCCGGCCTTGCGGGCCAGGCTGCGGGCCTTGCGCACGGTGACCGGGTCGAGGTCGAGCTTCTTCACGGCACGCGTCACGACGACCATCCTTCGGATTCGTACACCGGCCGACCACCGACGGCGGTCCGCAGACAGCTGGGAACAGCTGCTTCGTCACTGAGGTCCGGCAGCACCGGTACGCCGGCCCGCGGGTCGGTCGACCAGGCGGCGACCCGCTGGTCCGGCGTCTGCACGACCAGCTCCGCGTCGCTCTGCCACACCGCGTACGTCGCGGCGGCGCCTGGTGCGAGCACGCCCGCGTCGTCGATGCCCGCGGCGCGCCAGCCACCCCGGGTGTGCGCCTGGAAGGCGGCCCGCACGGTGATCCGCTCGCTCTCGGTGTGGTGGAACGCGGCCGCCCGGACGGCCTGCCAGCCACCGAACGCCGTCACCGGCGCGTCGGACCCGAAGGCGAGCACCACCCCGGCCCGCGCGAGCGAGCCGAACGGGTTCATGCCCTGCCAGCGGTCGCCGACGCGCTCGGCGTACATGCCGTCCGGTCCGCCCCAGTGACCGTCGAACATCGGCTGCACGCTGGCCACCACACCGCATCGGGCGAGGGTGGCGATGGCCGCCTCGTCCGGCATCTCGACGTGCTCGAGCCGGTGCCGGGCGGCGACCAGGGCCGGTACGCCGACCTTCTCCGCGGCCAGCTCGAACCCGCGGGCGATGTTGTCGAGGGCAAGGTCCCCGATGCAGTGGAAGCCCGCCTGTACGCCCTTCCCGGTGCACGCGACGACGTGCTCGGCGATCTGCTCGGCCGTCAGGTACGCGTGCCCGCGGTGGTCGGGGCGATCGGCGTACGGCGCCCGCAGCGCGGCGGTGCGTGAACCGAGGGCGCCGTCGGCGTTCAAATCACCGGCCAGCCCGGCCAGCCCGTACTCCGTCACGTTGCCGAAGACGCCGGGCTCACCCCAGTAGAGGGTCGCCGACAGACCGAGCTCCTCGGCCGCCTGGCGGACCAGCGGAAGCTCCCACAGCGGCCCGATGTGCGGCGCCGCCATCTCGTGGAACGCCCCGATCCCCCGCTCGGCCATCGCCTTGACGGCGGCCCGGGCATCGACCAGCCGCTGCTCGGGGCCGATCAGCTCACTCAACGCATCCCGTACGGCGTGGTGGGCGTCGCGTTCCACCCGGCCGCTCGCGTCGTACCCGGCGTGCCCGGCCAGTCCGTCGACGGCAGCGGCGAGTGCGGAGGAGATGACGCCGGAGTGACCGTCGACGCGGGACAGGTAGACCTTGCGGCCCCCGGCGGCGCGATCCAGCTCCTCGGCCGCCGGCGGGCGACCCTCGGGCCAGCGGGTCTCGTCCCAGCCGGCGCCGTCGATCACGGCGTCCGGGCCGAGCGTGGCAGCGAAGCTGGACAGCCGGTCGAGAGCCTCGGTCAGGCTGGTGGCGCCGACCAGGTCGAGGCCGGTCAGCAGCGCGCCGGTCTGGGCGGTATGGACGTGGGCGTCGACGAACGCCGGCGTGACGAGCTTGCCGCGCAGGTCGATCACCTCGTCCGCGCCGCTCGCGTACGAGACCGCGCCGGTGTCGTCGCCGAGCCAGCTGACCACGCCGTCGTCGAAGGCGATCGCGGTCGCGTGGGGGTCGGCGGGTGAGTAGACGGAACCGTTCGTCAGAAGTGTGCGCACGGGCTAATCCTGCCCCTCCGCCTGCAGCCTGCCCTCGAAGAGCCGCCGGACACCTGGTTCGGAGCGCAGCAGCTCGAGCGCGTAGTCGGCGTGGCCGGGCACGTACCCGTTGCCGACCAGCATCGTCACGTCGGCCGCCAGCCCTTCGGCGCCGAGCGCGGCGGCGGAGAACGAGGTCGCCATCGAGAAGAAGATCACCGTGCCGCCGGACGCCGTCGCGAGCACCGCCCCGTGCTCGCAGCCCGGCACGTCCACGCAGACCACGGTGAGGTCCGCCGGTCCCCCGGCCGCCTCCACCGCGGCCGCGAGCGCGACCGGGTCCCGGGCGTCGGCCAGCGCGACCACGTCAGCCAGGCCGGCGGCATCGAGCCGCTCCCGCTCCGCCTCGACCGGCACGATGCCGATCGTCCGGGACGCGCCGGCGCGCCGGGCGGCGGCCAGCGAGAGCGAGCCGCTTTTGCCTGCGCCGCCAACTACTGACACGACAGGCTTTATGCCTTTGTCGACATACTGAGCGACCACGCGCGCGGTCAGCGCGGGGGCGCCGCACACGTCCATCACGGCCAGCGACAGCTCCGGAGCCAGGTCGTCCGGCAGCTTCGCCACGATCGACCGCGCGAACAGGATCGCGTGCCCTTCGGCCGGAACCTGCTCGCTGCGACCGTCCCAGCGCCGCAGGCCGTCGGTGATCCGCAACGGGGTCAGGGTCAGCGAGACCAGCGTGGCGACCCGGTCCCCCGGCCGGACGCCGAGCGGCGACTCCGGGCCGACCTCGTCGACGACGCCGACCAGCATGCCGCCGGAGCCGGTGACCGGGTTCTGCATCTTGCCGCGCTGCTCGACGATGCCGAGCACGGCCTGCTTGACCGCCTCGCCGTCGTGCCCGTGCGCCTCGGCCAGCTGGCGGTACGACGCGGCGTCCAGGTTGAGTCGCTCGACCGCGATCCGGACCTCGTCCGGCCAGAGCTCGGGATGCGCGTCCAGCCGGGCCGCCGCCTGGGGCAGCACGCCGGCCGGTTCGATCACGCGATGCAGTCCGACGGGACTCGACGACACGGAACCTCCAAGGGTCGCGGCCCGGACGGGCCGGGCAAAATACTAGCGATAACCATCCTGAACGGAAATCTTGCGGCATACTGATGGATCTGGAGGAAGTTCTATCGCTATCCTCGCAGATGACCGTATCGCCAGAGGAGCCCCCGGAGGACTCGTGACCGATCTGCTCAGCCCGTCCGACCTGATCGGCAGCGACGGAGGACCGGAAAACGGCCAGCCGTACGCGTACCGGCGGGCCGACCTGGTCGAGCCGGACTGGACCCGGCTGCCCGGCTGGAAGGACGTCACCGCGGAGGAGTGGCGTTCGGTGCAGTGGCAGCGCTCGCACTGCGTGAAGAACGTGAAGCAGCTGCGCGACGTGATGGGCGACCTGCTCGAGGAACGCGTCTACGAGGACCTCACCCGCGACCAGGCCGAGCGCGCGACGATGTCGATGCTGCTGCCGCCGCAGATGCTGAACACGATCGTTCCCCAGGGCGCGGCGGACTACACCGAGGCGTTCTACGCCGATCCGGTCCGGCGGTACATGCTGCCGATGTTCACCGACCGGCGCACGGACTGGCCGTCGCACCCGCACGCGACCCGGGACTCGCTGCACGAGCACGAGATGTGGGCCACGGAGGGGTTGACCCACCGCTACCCGACGAAGGTGCTGGCCGAGGTGCTGCCCACCTGCCCGCAGTACTGCGGGCACTGCACCCGGATGGACCTGGTCGGCAACTCGACGCCGGTGATCGACAAGCTGAAGTTCACCATCAAGCCGCAGCAGCGGCTGGACGACATGCTCGACTACCTGCGGCGGACACCGGGTGTGCGCGACGTCGTCGTCTCCGGCGGCGACGTGGCGAACATGCCCTGGCCGCGGCTGGAGGCGTTCCTGACCAGCCTGCTGGAGATCGAGAACATCCGTGACATCCGGCTGGCCACGAAGGCGCTGATGGGCATGCCGCAGCACTGGCTGTCCGACGACGTCCGGGCCGGCGTCGAGCGGGTCGCCACCATCGCCCGGCAGCGCGGCGTGATGGTCGCGATGCACACCCACGTGAACGCAGCCCAGTCGGTCACGCCGCTGGTGGCCGAGGCAACCAAGGCGATGTTCGACGCGGGTCTGCGCGACGTCCGCAACCAGGGCGTGCTGATGCGCGGCGTGAACGACTCGGTCCCGCAGCTGCTCGACCTGTGCTTCGCGCTGCTCGACGGCGCCACGATCACGCCGTACTACTTCTACATGTGCGACATGATCCCGTTCTCGGAACACTGGCGGGTCTCGGTGAAGGACGCCCAGCACCTGCAGCACGGCATCCTCGGCTACCTGCCCGGCTTCGCCACCCCGCGCATCGTCTGCGACGTCCCGTACGTCGGCAAGCGCTGGGTCCACCAGCTGTCCGACTACGACGAGGTCCGCGGCATCTCGTACTGGAAGAAGAACTACCGCACCGGCATCGAGCAGCAGGATCCCGAGGCGCTGAACCGCACCTACGAGTACTACGACCCGATCGACACCCTGCCCGCCGAGGGCCAGGAGTGGTGGCGCACCCACGCCGGCGACTCGATCGCCGCGGCTACCGCGCAGGCCGCCGCTTCCCGCTCGGCCGCCGAGTCCCAGAAGCTGCTGCAGATCGGCTGATCCGGGGCATCTCGTCGCTGCCGGCGTGCAGGGGTCGTCGGCAGCGACGGGACGACCGGCCCGGATGTCGCGTCCGGCCGGGCGCCGATTACGCTCCGCTGGTGACCGAACACCTTGCCGCCACGAGGTCGTCGTACGACAACGTCGCGGACGCCTACCACGAGCTGGTCAAGGACCGGATGGCCGGCAACCCGATGGAACGCGCGATGCTGACCGCGTTCGCCGAGCTGACCGGCGACCCGATCGCGGACCTCGGCTGCGGCGCCGGGCGGACGACCGCCTACCTGAAGGCCGTCGGCTGCGACGTGTCGGGCATCGACCTGTCGCCGAAGATGGTCGAGCTGGCCCGGAAGAACTGCCCGGGCGTGCGGTTCGAGATCGGCTCGATGACCGACCTGGCGTTCAAGGACGGCGAGCTGGGCGGCGTCCTGGCCTGGTACTCGACGTTCCACATCCCGCGGGCCGAGCTGCCCGGGCTGTTCGGTGAGTTCGCGCGGGTCCTGCGGCCGGGCGGGCGGGTCCTGATCGGGACGCACTCGGGCCAGGACGAGACGCTGCAGCCGCAGAAGGCGTACGGGCTGCCGGTCAGCTACACGGCCTACCTGTACCGGCCCGAGGTGATCACCGAGGCGCTGGAGAAGGCCGGGCTTACCGTCACCGCGCAGCTCACCGAGCCCGGCAACCGGCCGGGGCGCGGGTACGCGGCGTTCTTCGCGCAGAAGAGCAGCACCGAGGCACCGGCGGCGAAAACGACCGCCGAGCCGGCCGCGGATCAGGCGGCGGGCGGCTAGAGCGCCGGCGGGCGGCGTTCGTACGGCGTACTGAGCACGATCGTGGTCGTGGTGGAGACGTTCGCGCGGGCGCGGATCACGGCCAGCAGCTCCTCCAGCGCGCCGGGCGTGGCAACCCGGACGATCAGCACGTAGCTGGAGTCCCCGGCCACCGAGTAGCAGGACTCGATCTCGCGCACGTCGCGCAGCCGCTCCGGCGAGTCGTCGGGCTGCGACGGGTCGATCGGCCGGATCGAGATCAGCGCGGTCAGCGGAAGGTCCAGCGCGCTGTGGTCGATGGTTGCCGCGTACCCCAGGATGATGCCGCGCTGCTCCAGCCGCTTCACCCGCTGGTGCACGGCCGACGTGGACAGGCCGGTCGCCTTGCCCAGGTCGGTGAAGCTCATCCGCCCGTCCGACGCCAGCAACTGCACGATCTTGCGATCCAGGTCCTCCACGCTGGAGACCCTACTGCCCTCGCCCGTCGGCATGAAAGCATCCACCCATGCCAGTGAACTCTTCGCCGACGCCCCAGCGGCTGATGCTGCTCGACACCGCCTCGCTGTACTTCCGCGCCTTCTTCGGGGTGCCGGACACGATGAAGGCCGCCGACGGTACGCCGACCAACGCGGTCCGCGGGCTGCTCGACTTCATCGCCCGGCTGGTCGAGAACCACCGGCCGACCCAGCTGGTGGCGTGCTGGGACGACAACTGGCGGCCGTCCTGGCGGGTCGCGCTGATCCCGTCGTACAAGGCGCAGCGGGTCGAGTACGTCGCCACCGGCGGCGAGCAGGTCGAGGACGTGCCGGACCGGCTCGAGGTCCAGGTGCCCTACATCCGGGCCTGCCTGGACTCGCTCGGCATCGCCATCGCCGGCGCCCCCGACCACGAGGCCGACGACGTGATCGGCACCCTGTCCCACCGCGCGACCACTCCGGTCGACGTGGTCACCGGTGACCGCGACCTGTTCCAGCTGATCGACGACACCCGCGGCGTCCGGGTGATCTACACCGCCGCCAAGGGCGTGGGCCGGGCCGAGGTGTACGACGAGAAGGCGCTGCTGGCCAAGTACCAGGTCCCGGCCGGCCGGTACGCCGACTTCGCCACCCTGCGCGGCGACGCCTCCGACGGCCTGCCCGGCGTCAAGGGCATCGGCGAGAAGACCGCCGCCTCACTGGTCACGGCGTACGGCGGGCTGGCCGAGATCCGGGCGGCCGCGGCCGACCCGGCGACGCCGATGTCGCCGTCGGTGAAGCGCAAGATCCTCGACGCGGCCGACTACCTCGACGTCGCACCGAAGGTGGTCGCGGTGGCGACCGACGCGCCGGTCAGCGCGTTCGACCCCGACCTGCCGACCGAGGTGGCCGACCCGCAGCGCTGGCTCGACCTGGTCGAGCTGCTCGAGCTCGGCGGCAGCGCCCAGCGGGTGATGGCCGCGCTGAACCTCGGGCCGAAAACCACCGGCTGAGCACCACGGCGCCGACAGCACCGATCACCTACTCCTGGAGGACCTCCGAGTGAGCCGCACCCTCGAACTGGCCGAGCGTTTCCGTTCCGACATCGTGCAGCTGCGCCGCGCGCTGCACCAGGTCCCGGAGTACGACCTGGAGCTGCCGAAGACGCAGGCACTCGTGCTCGAGGCGCTGGACGGGCTCGACCTCGAGATCACCGTCGGCAAGGAGCTGACGTCGGTCACCGCCGTCCTGCGCGGCCGTGCGCCGGCGGCCGGCCCGCGTCCGGTCGTCCTGCTGCGCGGGGACATGGACGCGCTGCCGGTCAGCGAGCGCGTGGACGTGCCGTTCAGGTCCCGGCACCTCGGCATGATGCATGCCTGCGGCCACGATCTGCACGTGGCCGGCTTGGTCGGCGCGGCGAAGATCCTGCACGAGCTGCGCGACGAGCTCGCCGGCGACGTGGTGTTCATGTTCCAGCCGGGTGAGGAGACCACCGGCGGCGCCCCGATCATGATCCGCGAGGGCGTGCTCGACGCGGCCGGGCGGCGGGCGGACGCGGCGTACGGTCTGCACGTCGGGGCGGCTCGCGAGCCGTTGGGAAGGTGGAGCAGCAAGCCCGGCTCCTTCATGGCCGCCGCCGACCAGCTGCACGTGCGGGTCGTCGGCGCCGGCACCCACGGGTCGACGCCGTACCGGGGCAAGGATCCGATCCCGGTGGCCTGCGAGATGGTGACCGCGCTGCAGACGATGATCACCCGGCAGTTCGACGTGTTCGACCCGGTGGTGCTCACCGTCGGGCGGATCGCGGGCGGCACGAAGGAGAACATCATTCCCGACGACGCGGTCTTCGACGCGACGGTCCGGACCTTCTCCGAGCAGACCCGGGCGAAGGTGCAGGAGACGTCGACGCGGCTGGTCGAGGCGATGGCCGCCGCGCACGGACTGACCGCCGAGGTCCGCTACGACATCGGCTACCCGGTGACGGTCAACAACGCGGCGGAGTACGAGTTCGCCCGCGGCACGATCGTCGACCTGTTCGGCGCCGACCGCTTCCACGAACGCGCCAACCCGCGGTGCGGCGCCGAGGACATGTCCTACGTGCTCAACGAGGTCCCCGGCGTCTACCTGAACCTGAGCGCCTGCGGCGCGACCGACCCCGAGGCCGCCGCCGACAACCACTCCCCCTTGGCCGACTTCGACGACTCGGTCCTGCCCGACGGTGCGGCCCTGCTCGCCGAGCTCGCCGTACGCCGGATCGCCCGCGGCTGAGCGCGGCCGGCGGGGTTCAGCGCAGGGTGAGGGTGGTCTCGGTTTCGATCCGGGTCAGCTTCGCGGGGTTGCGGACGTAGTACAGGCCGGTGACGCCGGTGTCCTCGACGCGGAGCGCCAGGATGCCGTCGATCTCGCCGTCCAGCCGGAGAAGCAGGGCCGGATTGCCGTTCACCTCGGTGAGGCCGGTCGTGATGACGCCCGGATCCTTGCCGAGACCACCGGCCAGCAGCCGGACCACCCGGTCGGCGCCGACCACCGGCCGCAGCGCCGCCTGCTTCACGCCACCACCGTCGCCGATCAGCACGACGTCCGGTGCGAGCACGTCGAGCAGCCCCTGCAGGTCCCCGGTTTCGAGCGCGCGCTGCATCGACTTCAGCGCCGCCCGGGTCCTGCTCGCCGGCACCGCCGCCCGCGGCCGCCGGGCCTCGACGTGCCGCCGCGCCCGATGCGCGATCTGCCGAACCGCGGCCGGCGTCTTGCCGACCGCAGCGGCGATCTCCGCGTAGCTGACGTCGAACGCCTCCCGCAGGACGAACACCGCGCGCTCCGTCGGCGTCAGCGTTTCGAGGACCAGCAGCAGCGCCATCGACATGCTCTCGGCCAGTTCCACGTCCTCGGCCACGTCCGGCGAGGTGAGCAGCGGTTCGGGCAACCACGGCCCGACGTACGCCTCCTTGCGCCGCTTCAACGTACGCAGCCGGTTGAGCGCCTGCCGGGTGGTGATCCGGACCAGGTACGCGCGCTCGTCGCGTACCTGGTCCAAATCGACGTCGATCCACCGCAGCCAGGTCTCCTGCAACACGTCCTCGGCGTCGGCCGCCGACCCGAGCATCTCGTAGGCGACCGTGAACAGCAGGTTGCGATGGGCAACAAACGTGTCGGTCGCCGGGGTGGTGGCGTCGCTCATCTCTGGCTCCTCAGCCGCGTTGTCCGCCTCGGCTCACGACACCGGAGGCATTCTCAAGACACCAGGAACCAGCGAATTGTGACACAGCGTGAGACAGATCACGCGGGATCGCGGTGCACTTCCCGCAGCGAACGACGGCCACGCGGCAAGCAGCCGGAGGGCGCCATCCACCTCGGCGCCCTCCGGCCAAGCTCAAGCCCGAACCCCCGCCACCGGAGCCGCCTCAACCTCCTGGTCCACGTCCACGATCGCCCCCGCGAACTGCGCGTTGTAGAGCCGGGCGTACGCCCCGTCCGCAGCCAGCAGCTCCAGATGCGTGCCCTGCTCGACGATCGAGCCGCTCTCCATCACCAGGATCAGGTCCGCGTCCCGGATCGTCGACAACCGGTGCGCGATCACGAAGCTGGTCCGGTCCGACCGCAGCGCCGCCATCGCGCGCTGCACGAGCACCTCGGTGCGGGTGTCGACCGAGCTGGTCGCCTCGTCCAGAATCAGCAGTTGCGGATCCGCCAGGAAGGCCCGCGCGATCGTGAGCAGCTGCTTCTCGCCGGCGCTGACGTTGCTGCCTTCCTCGTCGATCACCGTGTCGTACCCGTCCGGCAGGCTGTGCACGAACCGATCCACGTACGTCGCCTTGGCGGCCGCCAGCATGTCCTGCTCGGTCGCGTCCAGGTTGCCGTACAGGATGTTGTCCCGGATGGTGCCGCCGAACAGCCAGGTGTCCTGCAGCACCATCCCGATCCGCGAGCGCAGGTCGTGCCGGGTGAGCTCGGTGATGTCGACGCCGTCCAGGGTGATCCGGCCGCCGTTGAGCTCGTAGAACCGCATGATGAGGTTGACCAGCGTGGTCTTGCCGGCCCCGGTCGGCCCGACGATCGCGACCGTCATCCCCGGCTCCGCGACCAGCGACAGATCGCTGATCAGCGATCTGTCCGGCGTGTACGAGAACGACACGTGCTCGAACTCGACCCGCCCGCGCGCCTGCGTCACCTTCGCCGGGGTGGCGTCGTCCGGCACCTGCTCCTCGGCGTCCAGTACTTCGAAGACCCGCTCGGCCGAGGCGACCCCGGACTGCAGCAGGTTCGCCATCGAGGCGACCTGGGTGAGCGGCTGGGTGAACTGCCGGGAGTACTGGATGAACGCCTGCACGTCACCCAGCGACATGGTGCCGGAGGCGACCCGCAGGCCGCCGACCACCGCGATCACCACGTAGTTCAGGTTTCCGATGAACATCATCGACGGCATGATCAGCCCGGAGATGAACTGCGCGCCGAACGCTGCCTGGTACAGCTCCTCGTTCTTCCGCGCGAAGCTCGCCTCGATCTCGCGCTGCCGGCCGAACACCTTGACCAGTTCGTGCCCGGTGAAAGCCTCCTCGATCTGGGCGTTGAGCGCGCCGGTGTGCCGCCACTGGGCGACGAACCGGGCCTGCGAGCGCTTCGCGATGACCGCGGTGAGGATCATCGAGATCGGGATCGTGACCAGCGCGATCAGCGCCAGCAGCGGCGACACCACGAACATCAGCGTGACGACGCCGATCACCGTCAGCAGCGAGGTGAGCAGCTGGCTGAGCGTCTGCTGCAGGCTGGTCGAGACGTTGTCGATGTCGTTGGTGACGCGGCTGAGCAGCTCACCGCGCGGTGCGCCGTCGAAGTAGCTGAGCGGCAGCCGGTTCAGCTTGTCCTCGACCTCGGACCGCAGTTCGAAGACGGTGCGCTGGACCACGCCGTTCAGGATGTAGCCCTGCAGCCAGGACAGCAGGAAGGCGCCGACGTACAGGCCGAGCACCAGCAGCAGCACGTTGCGCAGGGCATCGAAGTCGATGCCGACGCCGGGGATCAGGTCGATGCCGCTGAGCAGGTCGGCGTACCGGTGGTTGCCCTGGGCCCGCAGACCGTCGATGACCTGCTGCTTGCTGGCGCCGCTCGGCAGCGTCTTGCCGATGGCGCCGGCGAAGATGATGTCGGTCGCGCGGCCGAGCAGCTTCGGCCCGAGCACGGACAGGCCGACGCTGCCGATCGCCAGCAGGATGACGCCGAACACCTGCACCCGGTGCGGCCGGAGCCGGCGCAGCAGGCGCTTCGCCGACGGCCCGAAGTTCATCGACTTGTCGCCGGGGATTCCTCCCGGCGGGCCGAATCCCCGGTTCGCCACCGGCCGCTCGGTCGCCTTGACCGTCGCCGCGCCGGACTGTTCCTCGGTAGGGCCGGCGGCCGCGGTGGTCACCGGCGGCGGCTTCTGCTCGCTCATGCTGCCTCCTCCGCGGAACGCTGGGACTCCACGATCTCGACGTACGTCGGACAGCTGCGGAGCAGTTCGTCGTGCGTGCCCTTGCCGACGATCGCGCCGTCCTCGAGAACGACGATCTGGTCGGCGCCGATGATCGTGGACACCCGCTGGGCCACGATCACCACGCACGCGTCGGCCGTGACCGGCGCCAAGGCGGCGCGCAGCCTGGCGTCGGTCGACAGGTCGAGCGCCGAGAACGAGTCGTCGAACAGGTAGATCTCCGGCTTGCGCACCAGCGCCCGGGCGATCGCCAGCCGCTGCCGCTGACCGCCGGACACGTTGGTGCCGCCCTGGGCGATCGGCGCGTTCAGCTGCTCCGGCATCGCCTCGACGAAGTCCTTGCCCTGGGCGATCTCGAGCGCGTGCCACAGCTCCTCGTCGGTCGCGTCCGGATTCCCGTACCGCAGGTTGCTGGCGACCGTCCCGGAGAACAGGTAAGGCCGTTGCGGCACCAGGCCGATCCGCCGCCACAGCGCGTCGGGCTCGATGTCGCGCACATCGACCCCGTCCACCAGGACCCGGCCGGCAGTGGCGTCGATCAGGCGCGGCACCAGCGACAGCAGCGTGGTCTTGCCCGCGCCGGTGCTGCCGATGACGGCCGTCGTCTGCCCCGGCGACGCGGAGAAGCTGAGATCCCGCAGTACGGGCTCGGCGGCGCCGGGGTACCGGAAGCCGGCGTTCTCGAAGACGAGTTCGCCGCGGCCGGTGAAGGCGGTGATCGGGGTGACCGGCGGGCTGACCGACGACTTGGTGTTCAGCACCTCGCTGATCCGGTCGGCGCAGACCGCGGCGCGCGGCACCATGATCATCACGAACGTCGCCATCATCACCGAGAACAGGATCTGGATCAGGTAGCTGATGAACGCGGTCAGGGCACCGACCTGCATCGCGCCGCTCTGCACCCGGGACGCGCCGAACCAGAGCACGGCCACGCTGGACGCGTTCAGGATCAGCATCACCACCGGGAAGACCAGCGCCATCAGCCGCCCGGCCCGTACGGCGGTGTCGGTGAGCGCCGCGTTCGCCGCGCCGAACCGCTCGATCTCGTGCGGCTCGCGGACGAACGCGCGCACCACCCGGATCCCGGTGATCTGCTCGCGCAGCACCCGGTTCACGCCGTCGATGTTGACCTGCATCGCGCGGAACTGCGGCACCATCCGGCTGGCGATCAGCCCGATCGAGACCGCCAGCAACGGGACGGCGACGGCCACCAGCCAGGACAGCCCGACGTCCTCGCGGACCGCCATCACGATGCCGCCGACCATCGTGATCGGCGCGGAGACCAGCATCGTGCAGGTGGTGACCACCAGCATTTGGACCTGGGTGACGTCGTTGGTGCTGCGCGAGATCAGCGTCGGCGCGCCGAACTGGTTCACCTCGCGGGCGGAGAAGCTGCCGACCTGGTGGAAGACCGCGGCCCGGACGTCGCGGCCGAACAGCGCGGCGGTCTTGGCGCCGAAGTAGACGGCGAACACGGTGCACAGGATCTGCACCAGGCTGACGCCGAGCATCCAGCCACCGGTCCCGACGATGTAGCCGGTGTCGCCCCTGGCCACGCCGTTGTCGATGATGTCGGCGTTCAGGCTGGGCAGGTAGAGGGAGGCGATCGTCCCGATCAGCTGCAGGACGACCACCAGGGTCAGGTTGCCGGCGTACGGACGCAGGTGCGTACGCAACAGGCGAAGAAGCATCAGTGGTCCCCGGGTTCGTGGTGGCGGACACCGTCGAGGGTGAAGTCGACGATCTCCTCGGCGGTCATCGGCCGACCGTCCGAAATCAGTGGGTGGGTGGCGGAGAAGGTGAGCAGCCGGAGCCGGTGCACGACCTCCTCGGGCGTGAACCGGAGCTGGTCGGCGTCCGGCCGCAGCAGGTCGGCGAAGATCCGGTCGACCTCCTCGGCGTCGGCCTTGCGCCGGGCGGCGTCCTCGGGATCGGCGCCCTTGAGCTGGGGCGGTCGCTGCAGCCGCATCGCGAACATCAGCTTGAAGACGGCGCGCAACCGGCGCTGGCTGATCTCGACCCCGGCGATCATCCGCTCCCGCAGCGGCAGGCCCGGGTCGATGTCGCGCAGCAGGGCCAGCAGCGGGCCCGCGTCGAAGACGGTCTGCATCACTGCCTGGACCAGCGCGTCCTTGTTGCCGAACGCACGGAAGATCGTGCCTTCGGCAACACCGGCCGCCGCGGCGAGCCGGCGCGTGCTGACGTCAGGGCCGTGCTCCTCCAGCAGCGGCAGCACCGCAGCGACGATCGCCGCGCGGCGGGCGTCGGGAGGCATCGGGGTCGCTCGTGGGCTCACCCGGGCGACACTAACTGAGTGAGCACTCACTCACAAGCAGGTTTCCTGCAGGTGCGCCCCTACCGGTCCGCGAGCAGCGCCGCGATGCCGTCCAGGACACGAGCCAGACCGAAGGCGAACCCGTGGTCGGAGTCGTACGGCGCGTCGAACTCCTGCCCGACCGTCGTGCCGACCCGGCTGGCGAGCGGGAACGTGTGCACGTCGCCGATCTTGTCCAGCAGCGGCTCGTGCGCCAGCCACCACTCCTTGTCGGTGATGCCGGACGACTGGATCACTCGCTGGGCGTCGACGGCGCTCCGTACGGCGCCGTGCACGTAGCCGTTCACGAGCGCGACCGCGGCGTCCATCTCGACGTCGGTCAGGCCGATCCCCTCGACCGCTTCGAGCTCGTACTCGTACTTCGCCATCAGCCCCGGACCGAGCGGCGGCCGGCTGGTCGCGACGTACAGCATCCACGGGTGGCGCAGGTAGAGCTCGCGGTTCTCCAGCGCGACCTCCTCCAGCTTGGCCCGCCAGTTCCCCTCCACCGGACGGCGCGGGAACTCGGCGTAGACGCTGTCCAGCATCACGTCGAGCAGCTCACCCTTGCCGGGCACGTACCGGTACAGCGTCATCGCGCCGACGCCGAGCTCGTCGGCGACCCGGCGCATCGACGTCGCGCCGAGCCCTTCGGTGTCGGCGATCCGGACCGCCGCTTCGACCACGCGCTCGACGGTGAGCGCGGGCTTGGGGCCGCGGGTCGGCCGGGACTGCAGTCCCCAGAGCAGTTCGAGGCTTTTGGCCGGGTCGCCGCCCCCGCTGTAGTCCGAATTCATGTGCGCAATCCTCCCGCGGTGACTACACTCCAGCGGTTACCTCGTACAGCGTACCCAGTAGGGCCTCGGCGGCGCCGGCGGGTTGACCTCAAGCAAAGTCGAGGTTCTACCGTCGGAAACTGTCGGTGGTCCGCGGGACCATCGGCACACCTCGTACCTTCCGACCAGACCTGCGGAGCACAGCCGTGAGCATGGAAATGACCGCGTGGACCTCGCTGTACCACGCGATGCACGCCCAGGACGAGAAGCGGCCCTTCTCCAAGGAGACGCTCCGGCGCATCCTCGCCTTCGCCCGGCCGCACAAGTCGCAGCTGATCGCGTTCCTCGCGCTCAGCGTCGTGGCGGCGGTGCTCGCGGTCGCCACGCCGGTGCTGGCCGGTGAGGTGGTCAACGCGATCGTCGACGGCAACGCCGTGAGCACGGTGCTGTGGCTGGCCGGGCTGATCGCGCTGATCGCGGTCGCCGAGGCGGGCATCGGCCTGTTCACCCGCTGGCTGTCGGCGCGGATCGGTGAGGGGCTGATCCTCGACCTGCGCACGGCGGTGTTCGACCACATCCAGAAGATG
This sequence comes from Kribbella flavida DSM 17836, assembly GCF_000024345.1. NCBI lineage: Bacteria > Bacillati > Actinomycetota > Actinomycetes > Propionibacteriales > Kribbellaceae > Kribbella > Kribbella flavida. The sequence goes on from NC_013729.1 coordinate 3,885,587, forward strand.
CCGATCGCCTTCTTCACCCGGACCAGGACCGGCGCGCTGGTGTCCCGGCTGAACAACGACGTCATCGGCGCGCAGCGCGCGTTCAGCGACACCCTGTCCGGGGTCGTGAGCAACCTGGTCATGCTGGTGCTCACGCTCGTGGTGATGCTGCGCGTGTCCTGGCAGATCACGCTGCTCGCGCTCGTGCTGCTGCCGGTGTTCGTGATCCCGGCCCGCCGGATGGGCAACAAACTGGCCGCCCTGGAACGCGAGGCGGCGAACTACAACGCCACCATGAGCACCCAGATGACCGAGCGGTTCTCCGCGCCGGGCGCGACGCTGGTCAAGCTGTTCGGCCGGCCGGTGCGCGAGTCGCGCGAGTTCGCCGTCCGGGCCGAGCGGGTGCGCGACATCGGCGTCCGGACCGCGATGGTGCAGTGGCTCTTCGTCACCTCGCTCACCTTGGTGTCGGCGCTCGCGCTGGCCGTCGTCTACGCGCTCGGCGGTTTCTACGCGCTGCGCGGTCAGCTGGACGCCGGCGCGGTCGTCTCGATGGCTCTGCTGCTCACCCGGCTGTACTCGCCGCTCACCGCGCTGGCCAGTGCCCGGCTCGAGGTGATGACCGCGCTGGTCAGCTTCGACCGGGTCTTCGAGGTGCTCGACCTCAAGCCGCTGATCCAGGACAAGCCGGACGCCCGCAGGGTGCCGGACGGCCCGGTCTCGGTCGAGTTCGACGACGTCCGGTTCGCCTACCCGTCGGCCGACAAGGTGTCGCTGGCCTCCCTGGAAGAGGTCGCCAAGCTCGACACCCGGGGCGGCGAGGAGGTCCTCCACGGCGTGTCGTTCCGGGCCGAGCCCGGGCAGATGGTCGCTCTGGTCGGTTCGTCCGGCGCCGGCAAGTCGACCATCGCCCAGCTCATCCCCCGCCTGTACGACGTGGACTCCGGCGCCGTCCGGCTGGCCGGCGTCGACGTCCGCGACGTGACGGCGGAGTCGCTGCGGGAAACCCTCGGCATGGTCACCCAGGACGGCCACCTCTTCCACGACTCGATCCGGGAGAACCTGCTGCTCGCCCGTCCGGAAGCGACCGAGGAGGAGCTGTGGGACGCGCTCACCCGGGCCCGGCTGGGCGACCTCATCCGGTCGCTGCCGGACGAGCTGGACACCGTGGTCGGCGAGCGCGGCTACCGGCTGTCCGGCGGTGAGCGGCAACGGCTGACGATCGCCCGGCTGCTGCTGGCTCATCCGCGCGTGGTCATTCTCGACGAGGCGACCGCCGCGCTGGACTCGACCTCGGAGGCCGCGGTCCAGGCGGCGCTGGCCGAGGCGCTGGCGGGCCGGACCGCGGTCGTGATCGCGCACCGGTTGTCGACGATCCGGGCCGCGGACCAGATTCTCGTGATCGAGGCCGGCCGCATCGTCGAGCAGGGCACGCACACCGAGCTGCTCGCCGCGGGCGGGCGGTACGAGGAGCTCTACCGGACTCAGTTCGACCAGCCGGCCGCGGAGCCGGAGGTGGTGCTCGGCGCGTCCTGAGGTACATCGTCGAGCGAGGTCAGTCCCTCCGGTGCGCGGCCGCGCACCGGAGGTGTTCCCGGATAGGAAGGTGCCGCTTTGGCAGCGGTGGTAGCGGGCGGGGTGTCGGCCGAGCTGACGGGGTACGCGGCGGTTTTCAGACCGGCCGACCCGCCGCGCGACGGGGTGGTCGCGTTCTGGGATCCGGAGCAAGGGCCGTTGCCGCTGGGGGTCGGTGAGCACGTCGACCTGGAGCTGGTGACGGCGGTCGACGGCCAAGTCGCGGCTCAGGTCGTCCGCGCGATCGAGCTGCCGGTGGGCGATGCGGTCGCCGTCCTCGGGCGGGCGCGGAAGAGCCCGGGCGCCCACCCCGCCGCGGCGTTCTGGGGCGGGGCCGCGCTCGTCGCCCTGCAACTGGTCGCGCGGGGGCGGCTCCTGCCGGGTGTGTCCCCCGCCGGCCACGACGCGTGGCGGGTCGGGCCGTTCGACCCCGCCGACGTCGACCGCGTCGTGCAGCTGGCCGAGGCAATGCCGCCTGAGGCCCGGGCGCTCCCGCTCGAACCAGCAGCCGCTTCGCCGGACCAGGGCGCGAACGGGTTCCGGTTGCCGGTCGCCGAGGATCTGGTCCGGGCCTTCCTGGACGCGGTGGCCGACGGCATGCCCCGGTCTCCGGCCGCTGCCAAGGCGCACGGGACGGGCCTGTTCGCGGCGAAGGCGCCGCAGCCGGCGACGCGATTGCGTTCGTGGGCCGGCGAGGTGTCGGCCGGACTCGACACCGGCGTACGGATCTCGCTGCGGATCGATCTGCTGGACGCGAGCACCGGCCGTCCGGCGGACGAGCAGCGGGCGGGCACCGGGCTCGATCAGGGGTTGGCGTTCCGTGCCGCAGTGCAGTTGCACAGCTTGAAGGACCCGACCGTGATGGCGGACGCCGCGGACGTGTGGGCTCGGGACGTCCCGGGTTTCGGGCCGCGGGCCCGGATCGACGCGACACTCGCGATCCGGCGCGCGGCGCGGGTGTGGGCACCGTTGCACCGGCTGCTCGACGCGGCGGTGCCGGACCGGATGGAGCTGGCCGACGAGGAGGTCGCCGACCTGCTCGCCACCGGTGCGCAGCGGCTCGCCGCGGCCGGCATCGACCTGCACTGGCCGCGCAGCCTCGGTCGCGCGCTCACCGCTCGCGCTGCGATCACCACCACGCCCGACACCGCTCCGTCGGACCTGCCGGGCTTCTTCGGCGGCGGCGCCACGCTCGACTTCAGCTGGCAGGTGGCCCTCGGCAACGATCCGCTGACCGCGCAGGAGATGGACCAGCTGGCCGAGGCGACCCGCCCGGTGGTCCGGCTGCGCGACCAGTGGATGCTGGTCGATCCCGAGCTCGCCCGCAAGGCCCGGGAGCGCATCCTCAAGCCGGTCACCGCGATCGAAGCCCTCGGCGCCGCGCTCACCGGCACCGCCGAGATCGACGGCCGTCAGGTGGCCGTCACACCGACCAAGTGGCTGGACGAGCTGCGCGCGCGGATCGCCGATCCCGACCGCACCGACGAGCCGCTGGAGGCACCCGCCGCCCTGCAAGCCACCCTGCGCGACTACCAGCTGCGCGGCCTGCAGTGGCTGGTCCGGATGACCTCGCTCGGTCTCGGCGGCTGCCTCGCCGACGACATGGGCCTCGGCAAGACGATCACGCTGATCTCGTTGCACCTTCACCGCCAGACCGCCGAGCAGACGTCCGGCCCGACGCTCGTCGTCTGCCCCGCGTCCCTGCTCGGCAACTGGGAGCGCGAGGTGCACCGATTCGCCCCCGGTACGCCGGTCCGCCGGTTCCACGGCACCAGCCGGTCCCTGGACGGCGCCGACACCGGCTTCGTGCTCACGACGTACGGGACGTTGCGCCGGGACGCGAAGAAGCTGGCCGGGCACCAGTGGGGGCTGCTGGTCGCCGACGAGGCGCAGCACGTCAAGAACCCGGCCTCCGGCACGGCCAAAGCGCTGCGGACCGTGCCCGCGCGGGCTCGCGTCGCGCTCACCGGCACCCCGGTCGAGAACAACCTGTCCGAGCTCTGGGCGATTCTCGACTGGACGACGCCGGGCCTGCTCGGCCGGCTCGGCACGTTCCGCAGCCGGTGGGCCATACCGATCGAGGCCGACAAGGACCAGGAGGTCGCCGAGCGGCTGGCCACGCTGGTGCGGCCGTTCCTGCTCCGCCGGCGCAAGTCCGACCCGGGCATCGCGCCCGAACTGCCGCCGAAGACCGAGACCGACCAGGCCGTCTCCCTCACCCGCGAGCAGGCGGTCCTGTACGAGGCGACCGTGCGCGAGCTGATGGACGCCGTCCGGGCCAGCGACGCGATGGCCCGCCGCGGCCTGATCGTGAAGCTGCTGACCGGCCTCAAACAGATCTGCAACCACCCGGTCCAGTACCTGAAAGAGCCCGCCGGCGCGAAGCTCACCGGCCGCTCCGGCAAGCTCGAACTGCTCGACGAACTGCTCGGCACGATCCTCGCCGAGGACGGCGCCGTGCTCGTGTTCACCCAGTACGTCGAGATGGCGCGGCTGCTCGAACGTCACCTGGCCGACCGGGGTGTCCCGACCCAGCTGTTGCACGGCGGAACGCCGGTCCGCAAGCGGGAGGAGATGGTCGAGCGGTTCCAGGCGGGCGAGATCCCGGTGTTCCTGCTGTCGCTCAAGGCCGCCGGCACCGGGCTGAACCTGACCCGGGCCGACCACGTCGTGCACTACGACCGCTGGTGGAACCCGGCGGTCGAGGACCAGGCCACCGACCGGGCGTACCGGATCGGCCAGATCCGGCCGGTCCAGGTCCACCGGTTGATTGCCGAGGGCACCATCGAGGACCGGATCGCGGCGATGCTGGCCGGCAAGCGAGCGCTCGCGGACTCGGTGCTCACCGCCGGCGAGGCCGCGCTCACCGAGCTGACCGACGCCGAGCTGGCCGATCTGGTCGAGCTGCGAGGTGGGGTGCGATGAGCGACGCCAGAGGATTCGCGCCGTTCCCGGCGCAGCGTGGGCGTAGTACGCGAGGGCGGTCGTGGTGGGCCCAGGCCTGGGTGCAGGCGATGGAGGACACCTCGCTGGACTCCGACCAGCTGCGCAAGGGCCGCCGGTTCGCCAACTCCGGGCAGGTCGGCACGATCACGGTCAGCCCGGGTCGGATCGCGGCGAGCGTCGAGGCACCTGAGGACCGGTACGAGGCGGTGGTGCTGGTCGACCGGTTGAGCGACGACGAGTGGACGCGGTTCCTCGACCAGGTCGGGGCGCGCGCAGGTCACATCGCCGCGCTGCTCGACGGCGACATGCCGCACGACCTGGTGACCGCGGCCGAGGATGCCGGCGTACCGCTGCTGCCCGGCATCGGTGACCTCGACCCGTCGTGCAGCTGCGACGCGTGGGAGCTGCCCTGCCAGCATGCCGCCGGGCTCTGCTACCAGGTCGCGTGGCTGCTCGACGACGACCCGTTCATCCTGCTGCTGATGCGTGGCCGGTCCCGTGAGGACCTGCTCGACGACCTGCAGCGGCGGACGACCCAGATGACGGCCCAGGACGTGTCGGCCGAGGGTGCGACAACAGAGGGCGCGGCTGCTGGGGGTGCGACGGCTGATGCGGCCGGCGCGCTGTCGGCAGCGGGTGAGCTCGCCGCGGAGGTGTTCGTTGCTCCGGTCGCGTCGCTGCCGGAGCCGCCGGAGGTCCCGAGCCGGATCGGGATCGACGAGCTGGTGGTGAGCGGCACGACGCCGCTGAGCGAGGTCTCCCTACCGCTGCTTGCGTTGGACGCTGCTCGCCGGGCGCGGGCCGAGCTCGGCGCTCTGCTGTCCGGTGCGCCGGTGCCGTGGGCCCTCGACGAGTGGCACGACGCCGTCCGCCTCGCCGCGGAGTATCCCGAGCTCCGGCCGCGACTGGTGGACGCGACGGGACGGGCCGAAGAGCTCGGCGTCGGCGTCCAGGCGTGGAGGTACGGCGGCGCGCCGGGTCTCGATGTCCTGGAGCACCCGTGGATCCCGGAAGGCGGCGAGCTCGTGCGGGCCCGGGCGGAGCTGCAGGCGGCGGCCGACGAGCCGCTCGAGCTGGAGATCTCCGGCAACCAGCTCACCGCTGCCGCAGTACGCCGGCAGTTGCGGCTCGACCGGGTCGGTCGGTGGCATCCGTACCACCTCGTCGGCGACAGATGGCTGCCCGCCGGTCCCGCCGATCGCGACCCGACGGTTGCCTTCGCCACCGAACCGGCACTGGAGACCACGAGCCGGGATGCGAACGGCTCCTGAAAACCCCGCGCTCGCGAGCAGGGGTGCGCGGTACGGTGACGCTCGGACCTCGATCAGGGCAAGGAGTTGGGTTGATGACCGCGCCGTCGGCGGCTGCCGTGCGCAGCGTGCTGCCTTCCATCGACCCCCACTCCCCCTGCTCGAAAGGGTTCTTCGTTGTCCAGTTCCTGGTACCCCCGCGCCGAGACCGCCGCTGACCTCGCGGCTGTCGAGGCGGTCAACCTGCGCGCTTTCGGCCGGCCCGACGAGGCGGCGATCGTCAGCCGCCTGCGGCGCGACCCCGTCGCCTGGCTGCCCGGTCTCTCGTACGTCGCCACCACGGCGACCGGCGAGGTCGTCGCGCACGCCCTGCTGACCCGCTGCCACGTCGACGACGCGCCCGTGCTCGCCCTCGGTCCCTGCGCCGTACTGCCCGAGTACCAGCGCTCGGGTGCCGGAGGCGCCGTCGTCCGGGCGGTGCTCGACGCAGGCCGGGCCGCGGGCGAGCACACGGTCGTCGTGCTCGGGCACGCCGAGTACTACCCGCGCTTCGGCTTCCGGACCGCGACCACCTTCGGCATCCACAGCCAGTACGACGGTCCGTACTTCATGGCGCTCGGTCTGGTTCCGGACCGGCCACTCCCCCGCGGCACGATCCGATACCCCGCGGCCTGGCAGCAGTGAGCGTGCCGTCAACGAGTCGCCGACTGACCAGCTAGGTCGGCGCGTCGCCGCCGTGCCCGGATGCGGAGCACGCGAATCACGAACACGGCGGCGAGCACGAGCAGGCACACGGAGTAGATCACGCTTGCAGTCAACGAGGCGCGATGTTGCCGGCGCGTATCCGGTTTTCCATACGCCGCCGATAGGCGACCGCAGGCATATCGCCGGCATATCGAAAATCCCATACAGAGCGGCAACGACCCGCTGCGTTGACTGGAGGCATGACCTCCAGCGAACCAGCACCAGCGGTCCGCCGCACCCGATCGCTGGCATCCTGGCTCTCCTCGGCCGTACCCGGAACCGGCGTCACGGTCTACGGATGCGGGCCGGACGAGGCCGTCCTGTTCCGGCAACTGGCGCCTCGCTTCGGCGTCGCGCCGACGATCACCGAGGCGGCGGTGTCGGAGGCCACGGTGGAACTGGCGGCCGGAAACCGGTGCATCAGTGTCGGCCACAAGACACCCATCACCCACCGGATCCTGGATGCGCTCAGCCAGGCCGGCGTGACCTACATCTCCACCAGAAGCATCGGCTACAACCACCTCGACGTGACGTACGCCGAGAGCGTCGGCATCACCGTCGAGAACGTCGCGTACTCGCCGGACAGCGTGGCCGACTACACGCTGATGCTGATGCTGATGGCGGTGCGTCACGCCAAGTCCACCATCCGCCGGGCGGACGCCCACGACTACCGGTTGAACGACGTCCGCGGGAAAGAGCTGCGCGACCTGACCGTCGGGGTCGTCGGAACGGGACGCATCGGCGCCGCCGTGGTGGACAGGCTGCGCGGCTTCGGCTGCCTGGTCCTTGCCCACGACAACTGCCCGGGGGTCGCCGCGGAGTACGTACCTCTCGATGACCTGCTGCACCGCAGCGACATCGTCACGCTGCACACCCCGCTGACAGCCGAGACCCACCACCTCCTGCATCGGCAGCGGATCGAGCAGCTGAAGCAAGGCGCGTACGTCGTCAACACCGGACGCGGCGCGCTGCTCGACACCGAGGCGCTGCTGTCGGCCTTGGAAAGCGGCAGGTTGGGCGGCGCGGCCCTGGACGTGCTCGAAGGCGAAGAAGGAATCTTCTACGCCGACTGCAGCGGCCGCCGCATCGACCATGACCTGTTGCTGCGGCTGCAGCGCCTGCCCAACGTGCTGATCAGTCCGCACACCGCCTACTACACCGACCATGCCCTCAGTGACGCCGTGGAGAACTCCCTCGGCAACTGTGTGAAATTCCAGAGCAGAAAGCAGCAGTGGATATGAAGATCGGAATTCTGTTCGGGGGCGTCTCCGAGGAACACCCCATCTCGCTCAAGTCCGCGCGCGAGGTCGCCCGCAGCCTCGACCCCGAAAGGTACGAGCCGTACTACGTCGGGATCACCCGAGGCGGCGCCTGGATGCTCTGCGACGGCCCGGACGACGACTGGGAGAACGGCACGGGCCGCCCCGCCGTACTGTCACCGGACCGCACCGTGCACGGACTGCTCGTGCTGGAGCAGGGCCGGTACGAGACGATCAGGCTCGACGTGGTGCTGCCCGTTCTGCACGGCAGGCTCGGCGAGGACGGTGCGATCCAGGGCCTGCTGGAGCTCTCCGGTATCCCCTACGTCGGCTGCGACATCCCGAGTTCCGCGCTGTGCATGGACAAGTCCCTGGCTTACGTCGTCGCCCGGAGCGCGGGAATCGCCACGCCGAACTTCTGGACCGTCGCGGCCAAGGAACTCCCCGACGCCGACCTGACCTATCCGGTTTTCGTGAAGCCGGCCCGGTCAGGGTCGTCGTTCGGCGTCAGCAAGGTGACCCAGGCGGACGACCTGCCGAGTGCTGTCGAAGTGGCGAGCCAGTACGACTCGAAGGTCCTGATCGAGCAAGCTGTCGTGGGCCGCGAGATCGGCTGTGCGGTCCTGGGCAACGGTGGTGACCTGGTCGTCGGCGAGGTGGACCACATCGCGCTGTCGCACGGCTTCTTCCGGATTCATCAGGAGAGTGAGCCCGAGAGCGGTTCCGACAACTCGACGGCCATCGTTCCCGCCGACATCCCGGCCGCGTCGCGCACGCTTGTTCGGGACACCGCCAAGGCCGTGTACCGGGCGCTCGGGTGCGGCGGCCTGGCGCGCGTCGACCTGTTCCTCACCGAGGACGGCGCGGTCGTGCTCAACGAGGTGAACACCTTGCCGGGGCTGACGTCGTACAGCCGCTACCCGAGAATGATGGCCGCCGCAGGACTGTCGATGGGCGAAGTGATCGACCGCGTCGTCTCGCTGGCACTGACGGGCAACAAGCGATGAGAGCCGGTTTCGCTTTCGTCGACGAGGTGGTGCCCGGACTGCGCTGGGACGCCAAGTACGCGACCTGGGACAATTTCACCGGCAAGCCGGTCGACGGCTACCTGGTCAATCGGATTGTCGGTACGAACGCTCTGTGCGAGGCCCTGGACACCGCACGGGACAAGGCGCAGTCCCTGGGTTTCGGGCTGTTGCTCTGGGACGGATATCGCCCCCAACGCGCCGTGAACTGTTTTCTGCGCTGGTCGAGGCAGCCGGAGGACGGCCGGACCAAGCTCCGGCACTACCCGAACATCGACAGGACCGAGATGTTCGCGAAGGGATACGTGTCGGTCCGGTCGGGTCACAGCCGCGGCAGCAGCGTCGACCTGACGCTCTACCACCTAAACACCGGTGAACTCGCCGCCATGGGCGGTGACCACGACCTGATGGATCCGATCTCGCACCACGGCGCTCCGGGCCTCACCGCGGCCGAAGCGCAGAACCGGGAGTCCCTGCGCTCGGTCATGGAGTCCTGCGGCTTCGCTGCGTACGCAGCCGAGTGGTGGCACTACACCCTCAGGGACGAGCCGTACCCGAACGACTACTTCGACTTTCGCATCGGCTGAGGACACATGGCGCGACAGCATCCCGATCCGGCCGGCTTCGCCGGTGCGGAGGCAGAACTCGCCCGGCACGGCGTGACCGCACCGCGCGTCGTGGTCGTCGGCGGCCACTCGGCCGGGCACATCGAGCCCGCGATGAACCTCGCCGACGCGCTGCGGCGGCTGGAGCCCACGGCCGAGATCACCGCCCTCGGCACCGTTCGCGGTCTGGACACCACGCTCATTCCGGCCCGCGGCTACCCGCTGGAGCTCATTCCGCCGGTGCCGCTACCGCGGACGCTGAGCCCGGCTCTGCTGCAGACGCCGGGGAAGCTGCGCGAGTCGGTGCTGGCGGCCGAGGCCGTGCTCGAGCGGGTGCGGGCCGAGGTCGTGGTGGGTTTCGGCGGCTACGTCGCCGCACCGGCCTACCTGGCCGCCCGCAGGCAAGGTCTGCCGATCGTCGTCCACGAGGCGAACGCCCGGCCCGGAGTGGCGAACCGGCTGGCGGCCCGGATGACGACGCACGTGTTCACCGCGGCGCCGGGGGTCCGGCTGGCGCACGCCACCGCGATCGGGATCCCACTGCGGCCTGCGATCACCGGGCTCGACCGGGGCGCGTTGCGGGACGCGGCTCGGCGGCGGTTCGGCCTGCGCCCGGACGGGCCGGTCCTGATGGTCACCGGTGGTTCGCAAGGCGCGCGGACGATCAACGCCGCGGTGTCCGACGCGGCCCCGGCGCTGCGCGCGGCCGGCATCCAGGTGCTGCACATCACCGGGTCGCAGCACGTGGTCGAGGTCCCGGACGGTGATCCGGCTGAGCCGCCGTACGTCGTGACTCCCTACGTCGACGAGATGCAGTACGCCTACGCCGCGGCAGACTTCGTGATCTGCCGCTCCGGGGCGATGACCTGCGCCGAGCTGGCCGCCGTCGGCTTACCGGCCGCGTACGTCCCGCTGCCGCTGCGCGGCGGGGAGCAGCGGCTCAACGCCGAACCGGTCGTCGGCGCCGGCGGCGCACTGCTCGTCGACGACGCAGACCTCGACCCGGCCTGGATCGGGACCACCCTGATTCCCCTGCTGAACGATCCTCAGCAGCTCACGGCCATGTCCGCCCGCGCCTCCGCTGCGGGCGCACCCGACGCCGACAACGTGCTGGCACGCCACGTGCTCACCACGATCGCCGACCGACGGAGCTCCGCCTCATGACAACCACCCCCACCAGCTGCGACGGGGCAGGAGAACGCATGCAGATCCGACCGGCACAGCCCGACGACGCCGAGTCCGTCAACGAGCTGCTGCACCAGCTGGGCTATCCCCAGGACGATCCCGCCACAACAGCAGCCCGCCTCCAGATCTGGCACGACGACCCCACCAGCGCGGTCTACGCAGCCGATGCGCGCGGCAACCTTCTCGGCCTCGTCGCGATCCACGCCTGCCCGTTCTTCGAGCACCCCGGCTCTTGGGGCCGGATCACCGCACTGGTCGTCTCCGAACGAGCGCGCGGCCAGGGCATCGGCCGTCACCTGATCGCAGCGGCAGAAGCCTTCGCGGTACGCCGTGGCTGCGTGCGCATGGAGGTCACCAGCGCCGACCGCCGCCAGGACGCGCGCGCGTTCTACCGACGTTTGGGCTACCTCGACCAGGTGGGCAGCTCATCGCGGTTTCTCCGCGATCTCGTCGGCACCGGCCGCCGGGGAGAGCGACTGCCGCCGCGGCGTTGACGCGCGACCGTCGCCGGCCGCTCGCCGCGGGTCCAGGCCGGAGCTGGTCGCCCGCCGGCGGCGGGCGGGGAGTTCCACCGTGACGCGGAGACCGCCGCCGGGACGGGGATCGAGGGTCAGCGCCCCGTTGTGGGCCTCGGCGATGCTCTTGACGATCGCCAGACCGAGGCCGACGCCCGCGTGGTCGCCGCGGACGCGGCCGGTGCCGCGCTGGAACGGTTCGGTGAGGGTGGAGACCAGCTGCCGGGTCAGCGTTTCGCCGGTGTTCTCGACGGTGAGCACCACGGTCCTGGGCCGAACGCTGGTCGTCACCCACACGGTGCCGTGCTCGGGCAGGTTGTGCACGATCGCGTTGTGCACGAGATTCGTCGTCAGCTGCAGCAGCAGCGCCTTCGAGCCGCTGGTGGGGGCGATGTCGCCGGAGGTCTCCAGCGCGACGCCCCGTTCCTCCGCGAGCGGCAGCAGGGTTTCGGTGGCTTGTTCCGCTGCGAGCGACAGGTCGACGTGCTCCGGCGCGAACGACCGCTGGTTGGCACGGCTCAGCAGCAGCATCGCTTCGGTGAGGTCGATCGCCCGGCTGTTGACCAGGTGCAGGCGTTCGACCAGCTCGCCGGTGTCGCGGTCGGGGTCGTTGCGAGCGACCTCGAGCAAGGTCTGCGTGATCGCCAGCGGGGTGCGCAGTTCGTGGGAGGCATTGGCGGCGAACCTGCGCTGCTCGGCGTCATGAGCCTCCAGCCGCGCGAGCATGGTGTCGAAGGCGTCGGCGAGCTCGCGGAACTCGTCCTGCTGGCCTTCCAGGTGGATCCGGTGCGACAGCGAACCGTTCGCCGCCTGGCGGGTGGCGGCGGTGATGCGGGTCAACGGCGCGAGCATGCTGCCGGCCAGGATCCACCCGCCCAGCAGGCCGAAGACGAGCAGGAATCCCATCGCCGCGGCGGCCTTCCAGACGAAGGCGTCGAACAGGTCCGAGCGGTCCGGCATGTGGGGCAAGGGACCAGGTGTTCGCCGGACGCCGGGCGAGAGCGTCGTCACCTCGGGGACGTAGCGCAGCAGGAACACCCAGACGGTCGCGAGCAGCAAGGTCCCGGCGACCATCAGGAACCCGGCGTAGCTGAGGGTGAGCTTGAGCCGAACGCTCCACCCCGGCTCCCTATCCACGCTCGGCTCCTGGACGGTCCGCACCGGGTGCGGTGGCGATGCGGTAGCCGACGCCGGGCACGGTGGCGATGATCCAGGGTTCGCCGAGCCGTTTGCGCAGTGCGGAGACCGTGATGCGGACGGCGTTGGTGAACGGGTCGGCGTTCTCGTCCCAGGCTCGCTCCAGCAACTCCTCGGCGCTGATCACCCCGCCCTCGGCCGCGACCAGAACCTCGAGCACGGCGAACTGCTTGCGGGTCAGCGCGACGTAGCGGCCGTCGCGGTAGACCTCCCGGCGGAACGGGTCCAGCCGCAGGCCCGCGATCTCCCGCACCGGCGGCCTGTTGTGTGTCCGCCGGCGGTCGAGCGCCCGGAGCCTGAGCACGAGCTCCTGCAGCTCGAACGGCTTGGTGAGGTAGTCGTCGGCGCCGAGCTCGAACCCGGTCACCTTGTCGTCGAGCCGGTCCGCGGCGGTCAGCATCAGAATGGGGGTTCCGCTGCCGGAGGCAACGATGCTCGCGGCCACCTCATCGCCGGAGGGGCCGGGAATGTCGCGGTCCAGCACGGCGATGTCGTAGGCGTTGACGCTCAGCAGCTCCAGCGCGGTGTCGCCGTCCCCCGCGATGTCGGCCGCGATCGCTTCCAGCCGGAGCCCGTCGCGGATGGCCTCTGCCAGATACTGCTCGTCCTCGACCACCAGCACACGCATGCTCCCGATGCTACGGTCCGGCACCTATCGGCGGCGTATCGAAAACCACATACGGGCCGGCAACACCGCGTTGCCTTGACTGGCGGCATGAATCACGCAGCAGCTGGAACCAGGTCCCGAAGGGTGCTCCGACCGTACTCCGTCGGTGTGATCGTCGCCATCGCCGCGATCATCGGCACCCTCGGCTACCAGTCGGCCGCTCCCCTGTTCAGGGACGCCGGTCCCGGCGACCACGGTGGCGGGTCGGCAACGGACGACGGCGCCCTTCCCGACGGCGCCGGCGTCTTCGACGACCAGTACCCCGGCGTGGCCAACCTCGACCCGGGCCTGCTCCGGGCGGTGCGCGACGCGGCGACGGACGCCGCGGACGACGGGGTCAGATTCTCCGTCAACAGCGGCTGGCGGTCCCCGGAGTACCAGAAGCAGTTGCTGCGGGACGCGGTCGCGAAGTACGGCTCGGAGGAGAAAGCGGCCCGGTGGGTGGCCACGCCGGAAACCTCCCCGCACGTCGCCGGGCACGCGATCGACCTCGGTCCTGCGGCCGCGACGGCGTGGCTGTCCGAGCACGGCGCGAAGTACGGACTGTGCCAGATCTACCGGAACGAACCCTGGCACTACGAGCTGCGCACCGAGGCGATCGATGGGGGCTGCCCGCGGATGTACGCCGACCCGACCCAGGACCCGCGGATGCGCAAGTAGGCCGTCGTCGCGAACGCGCCGAGCGCTGACGCGAGCAGCTGTCGGCGTGAAACAGTCGGGGAGGGAACACTCGGCGGGACGCCACGCACGAGGCCCGCCGGCCGCATCACGGACAGAGGAGCTGCTCGATGACGTTCACCACCCGGCCCACGCTGCGCGGCACGTTCGGGATGGTCTCGTCCACGCACTGGCTCGCGTCGCAGTCGGCGATGCGGATGCTGGAGCTCGGCGGCAACGCGTTCGACGCGGCCGCCTGTGCCGGCTTCGTGCTCCACGTGGTCGAACCGCACCTCAACGGCCCGGGCGGCGAGGTGCCGGCGATCGTCGCCACCGCGGAGGACCCGACGCCTCGGGTGCTGTGCGGACAGGGTGTCGCGCCGGCCGGGGCGACCATCCAGCACTTCCGCGATCTGGGGCTCTCGCTCATCCCGGGCTCCGGCCCACTGGCAGCCGCCGTACCGGGAGCGGTTGACGCGTGGCTGCTGCTGCTCAGGGATCACGGGACTCTGCCACTGCGCACAGTGCTCGAGCCTGCGATCGACTACGCGCGCAACGGCCACCCTGCCGTCGGCCGGGTCGGTGACACCGTGGCGACCGTGCAAGAGCTGTTCACCGAGTACTGGCCGACCTCCGCCGCGCTTTGGCTGCAGAACGGCCGTCCGCCGGCGCCGAACGAGCTGATCAAGAACCCTGCCTACGCTGACACGCTGGAGCGTCTGGTCCTGTCGGCGGAAGGGGCCGGCCCTGACCTGGTCGCTCAGGTCGAGCGGGCCCGGGTGACCTGGCGTGAGGGCTTCGTGGCCGAGGCGATCGACGAGTTCTCCCGGCTGCCGCACCGCGACTCCAGCGGAGAGGATCACGCGGGGTTGATCACCGGCGCGGACGTGGCCGGCTTCACCGCCAGCTGGGAGGACGCCGCGACGCTCGACTGGCACGGCCACACGGTCGCGAAGACGGGTCCATGGGGCCAGGGCCCGGCTCTGCTCCAGTCCCTCGCCGTCCTGGCCGAGCTGGGCGACCCCGCCGATCTGGACCTGACCAGCGCGGAGGCGGTGCACACCACGGTCGAGGTGATGAAGCTGTCGTACGCCGACCGCGAGGCCTGGTACGGCGACGCCGCCGACGTACCGCTCAAGACCCTGCTCTCCCCCACGTACGCCGCCTCCCGAGCCGCGCTGATCGGCGCGGAGGCGTCGCTGGAGCTGCGGCCGGGATCCCCCGACGGCCGCAGGCCATCCCTGGCCTCGGTTGCCACGGGCAAGGAGCTGGGCGACGCGACGACCGGGGAACCGACCGTCGCGGCGGACGGCGGCACCCGCGGCGACACCTGCCACGTCGACGTGGCCGACCGGTGGGGCAACGTCATCTCGGCCACTCCCAGCGGTGGGTGGCTGCAGTCGTCGCCGACAATCCCGTCGCTCGGGTTCTGCCTGGGCAGCCGGCTGCAGATGTTCTGGCTGGAAGAAGGGCTCGCGTCGTCGCTCGCGCCGGGGATCCGGCCGCGCACGACGTTGACGCCGACGCTGGTGCTGCGGGACGGCGTACCGGTGCTGGCGTGTGGGTCGCCGGGTGGGGACCAGCAGGACCAGTGGCAGTTGCTGTTCCTGCTGCGGCACCTCACCGGAGGTCAGGAGCTGCAGGAGGCGATCGACGCGCCCGCCTGGCACACCACCGGCTTCCCCTCGTCGTTCTACCCGCGAGCGACCGAGCCGGGGGGTCTGGTGATCGAGAACCGGCTCGGAGCAGCTGTCCGCGACGAGCTCGCCGGTCGCGGGCACGTCGTCACGGAGTCCGACGCGTGGAGCCTCGGCCGCCTGTGCGCGGTCGCACGTGAACCCGGTGGAGTCCTGTCGGCCGCAGCGAACCCCCGCGGCATGCAGGGGTACGCCGTCGGCCGGTGACCGACCGAACCCCTCGGTCCTCGACCGGGCGGACAACCCGGTTGCCGAGGGCAGTCCGGCTGGATACGTTGACGCCTTGTCCATCACGATCACGCCGTTGACCGATCCCGACTACCGCCCGTTCAGCCGGCGCATCGCCTGGGTCGCGTCCGGGCCCGGCGACCACCCGCTCGGTACGGCGTACCTGCGGCTCAACAGCAAGCCGACGCAGCAGCATCTCGCCGAGCTGGAGATCGCGGTGCACCCGGCCGAACGCCGTCAGGGCGTCGGCACGGGTCTGCTCGCCGCCGCCGTGCGAGGTGCCCGCGAGAACGAGGCCACGACTGTGCTGGCCGACGCGGCGGCCGGTTCACCCGGCGACCACTTCCTCGCCGTACGGGGGTTCACCGTCGGGCTGGAGCTGGTCTACACGCGGCTGTCGCTGGCCGAGATCGACAGCGCCGTACTGCGTGACGTGCTGGCCCGGCCGTACACCGGGTACCGGCTGACGTCGTGGGTCGGCCCGCCGCCGGACGAGCTGCTCGAGTCGTTCACCCACGCTCGCGCCGCGATGAACGACGCGCCGACGGGCGACATCTCGTACGGGCCGGAGAGCTGGGACGTCGAGCGCACCAAGTACGTCGCCGACGTGGTTGCCCAGCGCGGCGATCACTTGGAGACCGTCGCGGCAGTCGACCCGGCCGGCGACGTGGTGGCGTTCACCGAGCTCGTCGTACCGGGTGACCGTACCGGCGACGCCCAGCACTACGGCACGGCGGTCTTGTCCGGCCACCGCGGCCACGGACTGGCTCGCTGGGTCAAGGCCGAGCAGGTCCGCCAGACCATGGTCCGCCACCCGGACCTCGCGGGCCTGCTCACCGACACCGCCGCCACCAATCACGCGATGCGCCAGGTGAACACCGATCTCGGCTACCAAGAAATCCACCGCATCCACCGGCACCACCTCAGCCTGACGTCTACATGAGCCCGGCCAGCCGATAGAGCACCAGCGACCCGGCCACGGCAACGTTGAGGCTGGCCCCCGTGCCGATCATGGGAATCTCCACCACCAGGTCCAGCTCGTCCAGCGCCTCCGGCGGGATGCCCGTTCGCTCATGTCCCAGCACAGCGACCGTCCGGTGGCGGGCAGGCGGCAGATCCGCCAGCCGCACGGCCTCCTCGGCCAGCTCGATGCCGAGCACGGTGGTGTCGTCGCGCTTGCGCTGGTCGGCCAGCCACTGCACCGGGTTGTGGCCGGTCCAGTGCACGCAGGCGCGGCGGCGCAGCGTGTTGCCGCGGGCCAGCGCCTCGGGAACCCACGGCAGCTTCGGCACCGCCAGACAGGCGCCGGTGGCGTCACAGGTGCGCAGCAGAGTGCCGAGGTTCACGTCGTGCATCGGCCACAGCGGCGCGACCAGCAGATGGTCCCAGCAGGTGTGCGAGCGGCGTCGGCGTTGCCGGCGCAGGTCCTTCGGGGTGCGGGTCCGCACCTGCGGCCCGCTCATCGCCGGACGGGAACAGTCCTCCCGGAAGTCTTCATCGTTGCGGGTGCTTCGCGGCGCACCCCGGCCATCGACGGCGGCGTCGTGGACGCCGGTAGCTGGATCGAGGACCAGGGTAGGCCGAATGCGGGGCACGGGCCAAGGAGTCAGATCGTGGCGAGCACCTTCTCGACGGCAGCCGTGGTGATCGGGTGGTAGCCGGGGCGGGCGGTCGCGAAGACCTGGGTGGCGAAGGCTCGGCCGGCTTCGGTCCGGCTGAGCGCACGATAGACCGGCAGGACAAGCTTCATCCGGCCCACCCGGGTCAGGAACGTGGCCAGCTCGTCGTACGCCGGGGTGTAGGCGCTGGCGGCAACGATCGAGTACCAGCGGCGGGCGATCTCGCCGTTCGCCGTACCGGTCAGGCCGAACTCACGATCCAGCTGCCGCAGCTGATCCACGCTCAGCACGTCGGGAGCGGGTTCGAGGAAGCGCAGCCACTCCTGCGTCGTCCAACTCTTCCCACCCGCCGGCACCTCGCCGGTGGCCAGCCAGGTGTCCCTGAGCCGGTCGACGACCTGGAAGCGGGCCGACACCGCGCGCTCGGCGAACTCCGGAATGCCCGGCGCGTCCAGCCAGGCACCCACCTCGTCCGCCGTCACGACACCGGGCAGGACGCCCAGCAGCCGTTCCTGCAGGTACGCCACGAAATCAGCGGAGTTGATGCTGCGGAACGCGAACCGGTCGAAGTACTCCCGCAGGAACGGGTCGAACACCTCACGCCCGAACCGCCCTTCCAGCCAGGACAGGAACCAGCAGCCCTTCAGCGGCCCCAGCCCGGTCGTGCCGCGGTACTTCACCGCCGTGGTTCAGTCCAGGCAGCTCGACGGCCAGCTCGGCCGGCGTGAGTGGGTCCAGCGTCGCCGTCGAGTGCTGCTTGATCGCGGTCTCCATCACCGCCAGCTCGGTCCCGTAGACCGCCTCGACGATCCGGTTCTCGACGTACGACGTGAAGCCCTCGTTCAGCCAGATGTCGTCCCAGCTGTCCTGGGTGACCAGGTTGCCGGACCAGCTGTGCGCCAGCTCGTGCGCGACCACGCTCACCAGCGACTTGTCGCCGATCACCACCGTCGGGGTCGCGAACGTCATCCGCGGGTTCTCCATCCCGCCGTACGGGAACGAGGGCGGCAGCACGAGGATGTCGTAGCGGCCCCACCGGTACGGGCCGAACAGTGCCTCGGTGACCAGCATCATCTGCTCGGTATCGGCGAACTCGGTCGCCGCCCGCTTCGCCATCTCCGGCTCGGCCCACACCCCGGAGCGCTCACCGATCGGCTCGAACACCAGGTCTCCCGCAGCGATGGCCAGCAGGTACGACGGAATCGGCTCCGGCATCACCACGTCGTACGAGCCCGTACGGCGTGACGTGGTGCCGTTGTCGGCGCTCATCAGCACCATCAGCTCGGGCGGAGCGGTCACGTGCGCGGCATAGCTGAACCGGACACCGGGAGTGTCCTGCACCGGCACCCAGCTGCGCGCGTGGATCGCCTGCGACTGGCTGAACATGAACGGCAGCACTCCACCCGCCGTCATCTCCGGCTCCAGCCACTGCAGACCGGTGGCGGTCGGAGCGGTCCGGTAGCTGATCCGCACCTGCTCGTGCGCAGCGGTCCGAATGGTCAGGGCGGAGCCGAGTTCCTCATCCGGGTAGCCGAGGCTGTGCTCCAGCGGCTCCCAACCAACTCCGGTCGAGCCCTCGACCGAGAGCACGGTCAGGTCGCGCGTGTCGAGCACCAGCCGGTCGCCCGGCCCGCTCCAGGCCAGTGTGTGGGTCGCGGTGCCGGCCAGCACCTTCGCGGTGAAGTCGAGGTCGAGCTCCAGCGCGAGATGGGTGGTGCGGACCAGACCCGGTTCGGCGTAGGAGTGGCGGTCGTGGGTCACAGAGGGCTCCTGAAGCAGGGAATCGTTCGCCGTGGCGGTGCTGCGCGGACGGCCGTCCGCACGACATTACCCAGCCGGCTGCCCGCAACGCGGCCGATTAGAGCCACGGGCAGCACCGTGCCAAACCGCCCCCTGCGCTCGCGAGCCGGCTGGCTCGGGCGCGCCGAGAGGTGCGGGTGAGTGGTTGTGGAAGGCACTGACCTAGGACACTGGTCGCCATGGTGCCGGAGAGTCGTCCTGAGCTGGTGCTGCAGCGCAGACCGTTCGGGTCCTGGTTGCTGGGCCCTGCCGATCAAAGCCCGCGGATGCTGCGGGTGCGGGCCCAGATCCTGCTGACCTTTTTCTCCATCGGCACGAACGTGATCGGTGCCCTGGTGGTGTTCGTGCTGGCCGTCTGGGTGCTGCCCGGGCCGGCGAGCACCGACGGCTCGGCGACCACCGACGGGCTGGCGCCGGTGCGCTGGATCGCGTTCCCGGCGTACTTCGTGCTCGCGCTGCTGGTCGGCGCGGTCTGGAGCACGCGGTTCGCGCTGCGGGTGACCAACTGGGTGTTGGAGGAACGGCCGGCCACCCGGAAGGAGCAGATCGCCACCCTGCAGCTGCCGCTGCGGCTGACCATGATCCAGGTCCTGCTCTGGCTGCTGGCGACGATCGTCTTCACCGCGCTCACTCTCGTTCTGGAACCAGAGAGCGTTCTCCGCGTTCTGGTCACCACCCTGGACGGCGGCGTCGTCACCTGCGCCGCGTCGTACCTGTTCGCCGAGTTCGCGCTGCGCCCGATCGCCGCTCGCGCGCTCGCCGACCAGGCACCGCCGCGCCGGCTGCTGGCTGCCGGGCTGAAAGCGCGCACCGTGTTCTTCTGGGCGGCCGGCTCGGCGGTCCCGGTGCTCGGGCTGATGCTGACCGCCGTGATCGCGCTGATCGAGGGCGACGTCTCCGCGACCCGGCTGTCGGTGATCATTCTCGTGCTGGGCGGCATCGTGCTGGTCTGCGGCTGGATCCTGACCCTGCTCTCCGCCAGGTCGGTCGTCGCCCCGGTCCGATCGGTACGGAACGCGCTCACCGTGATCGGCGGCGGCGACCTGGACGTCAGCATCCCGGTCTTCGACGGCACCGAGCTGGGTTCGCTGCAGTCCGGCTTCAACCAGATGGCGGCCGGGCTGCGCGAACGCGAGCGGATCCGCGACCTGTTCGGCCGGTACGTCGGGGCGGACGTGGTGCGCGAGGCGTTGACCAGTGACGCCCTCGGCGGTGAGGAGAGGTTCACGGCCGTGCTGTTCGTGGACCTGGTCGGCTCCACCGAACTGGCGGCGACCCGGGCGCCGGCCGAGGTGGTGCAGCTGCTCAACCGGTTCTTCGGCATCGTCGTCGACGAGGTCGACCGCAACGGCGGCTTCGTGAACAAGTTCGCCGGGGACGCGGTGCTGGCGGTCTTCGGGGCGCCGACCGAGCTGCCGGACGCGGCAGGGAGCGCTCTCCGCACCGGGCGCACGCTGGCCCGCCGGCTCGCCGAGGAGTTGCCCGAGGCAACCGCCGGGATCGGGGTGACAGCCGGCATCGTCGTGGCCGGTACCGTCGGTGACGTCCGCCGGCACGAGTACACCGTCATCGGCGACCCGGTCAACGAGGCGGCCCGGCTGACCGAGCTCGCCAAGGTCACCCCCGCCCGCCTGGTCGCCTCGATGACCGCCGTCGACCAGGCAGCCCGGACCGAAGCCACCCACTGGCACCCCGGCGAGGACGTCACCGTCCGAGGCCGCCCCACCCCCACCCGCCTGGCCCACCCCACCGACTGAACGACTGGCGACCAGTCACCTCGACGTCGCGGGGCTGCTCGGGTTCAGCGGCCGCCGGCGACGTCGAGCATGGAGGCGGTCAGGTAGGAGGCCCGGTCGGAGGCGGCGAAGACGATCAAGGCGGCGACCTCCTCGGCCGTGCCGGGGCGGCCGAGGGGCGGGGTGGCGCCGAGGCGGTCGAGCCGGCCGGGCTCGTGGATGTCGGTCTCGATCAGGCCGGGGCGGATGCCGAGGACGCGGATGCCTTCCTTGGCGACCTCGTTGGCCAGGCCGACGGTCATCGTGTCGACGGCGGCCTTGCTGGCGGCGTAGTCGACGTACTCGTTGGCGGAGCCGAGCACCGCGCCACGCGAGGAGACGTTGACGATCACCCCGCCCGCGCCGCCGTGAGCGGTGGACATCCGGCGTACGGCGGCACCGGCGACCAGGAACGCGCCGATGGCATTGATGCGGAACACCCGCTCCAGCCGCTGCACGTCGTACTGGTCGACCCGGGCGGCCGGCGAGACCACGCCGGCGTTGTTGATCACCGCGCCGATCGGGCCGAGCTCGGCTCCGACCGTCTCGAAGAGGCGCTCGATGTCCGCGGCTTCGGCGACGTCGGCCTGAACAGCGACGGCCCGGCGGCCGAGAGCCTCGCACTTCGCGACCACCTGGGCGGCCTCGTCCGCGCGGGTGCGGTAGCTGATGCCGACGTCCCAGCCGTCCTCGGCCAGGCCGATCGCGGTGGCAGCTCCGATCCCCCGGCTTCCACCCGTCACCAGCGCGACCCCGCGCGCATCAGCAGCAGTCATGCCCCTACCCTTTCACGCCCGCGGACCGTCTCGGCGGGACCTGCAAGAGCGCGCTCACGGAGCCGGCCGGGTGAGCTGGACCTGCTGCTCGGTGTCCTCGAAGCCGAGCGCGCGGTAGAGACCGATCGCCAGGTACTCCGGATCGGCCACCATCACCAGCGTCTCGGCCCCGAGCGCCGTCAGCCCGTACGTCGACGCGCGGTGGACCAGCGTGCTCGCGATCCCGCGGCTGCGGTCGTCGGGGTGCGTCTGCACGTTCTGGAACCGCGCCACCCCGGACCCGTCCGTGACCAGCCCGAGCGACGCCTGCAACCGGTCCCCGTCGAACGCGCCGAACCACTGGCCGTGCCCGTCCTGCACCAACCGCCGTTCCGCCGCGACCTTGCGCCGGTTGAACTGCTCGTACCCCTCGATCTCCATCGGCGAGCAGGCCAGCGTCAGCCCGACCAGCTGCTCCCAGTCGTCGTCGCGGTCGAGGAACCGGTACGCCGAGGTCGTGTTCGGCCGTGCGGGAGGCAGCACCGCCTGCGCGGTCATCACCGTGCTCCGCTCGATCTCGAACCCCGCCTCGCGCAGCTCGTTGTCGGCGCCGACCACCCCGTCCACCGAGTCGATGCCGAAGGCAACATGGCGGGCCTCGGGGAACGCTGTCTCGAAGGTTTCCAGGCGGCGGCTCAGGTCACCCGGCGCGAACGGCGACCGGAAGAGCAGGTAGTTGCCCCACCAGAACGTCGGGTTGGCCGGCGTCCGGACCACCACGTGGTCGCCGGCATCGGTCAGCTCGCTGCCGCTCAGCCGAAGCAGCAGCAGGTCGGTCCGGTAGCCCAGGCTCTTGATCTGCACGTCTCCATCGTCGGCACCGCGTCAAGGCGATTTCCGTCCGCCCGGGGCCGGCTCCGCCGAGGGCTGCCCGGCCGAGGGCTGTCCCGGCGAGGGCTGCTCCGCCGCCTGGGCGACGTTGCGCTGCATGCCGCCGAACACGATGCCGTGGAACGGCTTGATCGCCCACCAGTACAGCTGGCCCGGCAACCCG
The DNA here is from genome assembly GCF_000024345.1 of Kribbella flavida DSM 17836. Lineage (NCBI taxonomy): Bacteria > Bacillati > Actinomycetota > Actinomycetes > Propionibacteriales > Kribbellaceae > Kribbella > Kribbella flavida. Next base: position 3,908,119 of record NC_013729.1, read on the forward strand.
CGAGGGTGGAAGAGCGCTCTCTGCCGGAAGACCGTGCGGCCCTCGTCGTCCTCGTCCACGATCAGCTCCAGCCAGGCGAGCCCGGGCAGCCGCATCTCCGCGCGCAGCCGCAGCAGCCTCGGCTCCACCAGCTCCTCGACCCGCCACCAGTCGAGCGGATCGCCCACCGACAGGTCCCGCGGATTGCGCCGGCCACGCCGCAGCCCCGGCCCGCCGAAGAGCCGGTCGAGCAGTCCCCGAGCCCACCAGCCCAGCCGCCACGAGTACCAGCCGTTGCCGCCGCCGATGCCCTCGATCACGGTCCAGAGCCGTTCCGGACTCGCCGCGACCACGCTCTCCCGTTCGTCGACGAACAAGGAGCCGCCGGCCCAGTCCGGATCACTCGGCAGCGGGTCACTGGGCGCACCCGGCATCGCCGCCGAGGCCCAACTGGTGGTGACATCGAGTTCCTGCACCCGCTTCAGCGCCAGCTCGACGGCCTGGTCGAAGCCGATCAGCCCCGGCGCCGGATCAGGCACGTACTCCGCGATGTCGTGCTCCTTGCAGATCACCTCGTGGATCAGACTGTCGACCAGCGGCCGGGCGATGCTGTTCGGCACCGGCGTGACCAGGCCGACCCAGTGGCTGGACAGCGACGGAGTGAGCAGCGGCAGCGTGACGATTCGCCGCGGCTTGAGGCCGGCGAGGTGGGCGTACCGCTGCATCATGTCGCGGTAGGTGAGCACGTCCGGTCCGCCGATGTCGAAGCCGCGGTTGACCTCGGTCGGCATCGACGCGCTGCCGACCAGGTAGTGCAGCACGTCCCGTACGGCGATCGGCTGGATCCGGGTGGCGAGCCAGCGCGGCGTCACCATCACCGGCAGCCGATCGGTCAGGTACCGCAGCATCTCGAACGACGCGGAGCCCGACCCGAGAATCACCGCCGCCCGCAGCACGGTCGTCGGAACGCCCGAGGCGAGCAGGATCTCTCCCACCTCGCGCCGCGACCCCAGGTGCGGCGACAGTTCCTCGCCGTCGGGATAAAGGCCGCCGAGGTAGACGATCCGTCCGACGCCCGCCCGGCGGGCAGCCGCTCCGAACGTCCGCGCGGTGTGCCGGTCACGCGCCTCGAACTTCTTGCCGGTACCGAGCGCGTGGATCAGGTAGAACGCGACGTCGACGCCTTCGAGCGCGGCCTGCACCTGGTACCGCTCGCCGGCGTCGGCCTCGACGATCTCGACCTCGTCGTACCAGTCGCGGTCCTCCAGCCGGCGGGGATTGCGCGCCATCGCGCGGACCCGGTAACCCGCCGTCAGCAACTCCGGCACCAGCCGTCCTCCGATGTAGCCGGTCACCCCGGTGACGAGCGCGAGTTTCTGACCGGGGTCGGCCTTGGGTTGCGCGGAGCGGGAGGGCCCGGTGGCGGGCGGCGGTGGGGTCACCCCTCAGCGGTGCCCGTTCGCGCCGAGATCATGCCGACCTCGGCCTTTGACAGGCAGCCGCGCGGCTGCCTATTGTCATTCATGCAGCCACACGGTTGCATGATCAGGATGGACAGCGCGATGGACGACGTGTTCCGGGCTCTCGCAGATCCGAGTCGCCGGCGCCTGCTGGACGGGCTCAACGAACGCAACGGACAGACCCTGCGCGAGCTGTGCGCAGGCCTGGAGATGACCCGTCAGTCGGTCAGCAAGCACCTGGCCGTGCTGGAGGCCGCGAACCTCGTCACCACCGTCCGGCGCGGCCGGGAGAAGTTGCACCACCTCAACGCCGAGCCGATCAACGCCATCGCCGACCGCTGGATCACCCGGTACGACCGTCGGCGGGTCCAGCTGTTCGCCGACCTCAAGAGCGCATTGGAGCACAGCAGCATGAGCGACAACGACTTCGTCTACACCACCTACATCCGGACGACGCCCGAGCGGTTGTGGCAGGCGCTGACCGATCCGGAGTTCACCCAGCAGTACTGGGGAGTGCAGCACGAGACCGACTGGCGGGTCGGCTCACCGATCACCTGGCGGATGGGCGACGTGACGATGGCCGGCGAGGGCCAAAGAGTGCTGGAGCACGATCCGTACCGGCGACTCGCCTACACCTGGCACGTGATCACACCGGAGTTCGCGAAGGCTGTCGAGCTCAGCGACGAGGACTTCGCAGCCACCAGTGCGGAGCCGCTGTCGCAGGTGAGCTTCGACCTGGAACCGGTGGGCGAGCAGGTGAAGCTGACGGTGATCCACACCGGTTTCGAGCCCGGCAGCAAGCTCCGCGCGATGATCGACGAGGGCTGGCCCCAGCTGCTGTCCGACCTCAAGTCCCTCCTGGAGGCCAAGCCCGAACCGCAGACTGACGGTTTCCCGGTCGACCCGAAGCACTGAGCCGTGACCGACCGACCTGAGATCGTCTGCATCTGCGGCTCAACCCGGTTCGCGGTCGAGATGGATGCGGCGAACCGTGATCTGACCTTCGCAGGCGTCATCGTCGTCGCGCCGGGCGTCTTCCCGCGCGCCGACGATCACGAGATCACCGACGAGCAGAAGACCGCGCTGGGCGCCCTCCACCTGCGCAAGATCGACCTGGCTGACCGGGTCCTGGTCGTCAACCCCGGCGGGTACCTCGGCGAGTCCACGCGCAAGGAGATCGCCTATGCCCACGCCACCGGCAAGCCGATCTCGTTCACCGATCCCGGCTGACCAGGAGCCGCTTCGTGGTGCGGGCGGACCCCGACTTACGGCCTTCGGTGGATCAGCAGCGGCAGGACGGCGGCGGCGCCGGCCTCGCGGAGCTTGGCGGCGGCGACGGTGATCGGCCACTGCGAGGACGACGCGTCGACCACCAGCAGGACCGACCGGCCTGCGACCGCCTGCGCCGTCGCTCCTTCCACCTCGATCGCATCGCGCCAGACCTTCGCTTCCTCGGCCGACGACAGGTCGTCGCGGAAGCCGGCCGGATTCACCGCCAGCTCGGTCCGGTCCAGGCGGCCGATCTCCGCGAGGTGGTCCGCGACCGAGGTGGTGAGCTCCCGGTGGCCGGCCGCCGCCAGCGGCACCACGACCTCGGGCCGTCGCGACCACGCGTCCTTCCAGCGGGACAGCGCCGCGACACACCCCGCCTTCAACGCGTCCAGAGCGGCCGGGTCCGGCGCATCGCCGCCGAACGTCGCCCGGAGCACCTCGCGCCACTCCGGCGCGTCGGCGTACACGATCGTGCGGCCCGGGTCGGCCAGCAGCGCGGGCGGGATCTTGCCCTTGGCACCGAACGCACCGCCGGGCCACATCTTCCGCGGCTCCAGCACGTGCGTCTCCCCGCGCAGCAACCGGGTGATCGCCTGCACGGTCTCCGCGTCCGGGCGGGCCGTCAGCGGCTCCGGCAGCAGCCCGAGACACACCGAGCAGCGTCCGCACGGTTCGGCCGTCGGGTCGTCCAGCGACTCCTGGAGAAGTTGCATCAGGCAACGCTCGCCGCGGGTGTAGGCGCGCATGATGTCGGCCTCCCGGCGGCGTACCGCGACGATGCCGTCGTAGTGCTCGGCGTCGAAGCTCCACTCGGCCTCCGTCCGCAGCCAGCCGCGCTCGACCCGCTCGACCGCGCCGTCCACGGCCAGCTGCTTCAGCATCAGCTCCACCCGGCCGCGGCGCAGCCCGGTCTCGGCCTCCAACGACGGCACGGTCGCGGGCTGGTCCGGCCCGTACACCGCGAGCCCGGCGAGCAGCCGGTTCACCTGCTCCGGCACCGGGATCGTCGCGGTCGCGAAGTAGTCCCACACCCCCGCGTCGGCGTCCGACGGCAGCAGCGCGACGACCGCGTGGTCGATGCCTCGGCCCGCACGGCCGACCTGCTGGTAGTACGACACCGGCGACGGCGGCGACCCCACATGCACGACGAATCCGAGGTCGGGCTTGTCGTACCCCATGCCGAGCGCGGAGGTCGCGACCAGTGCCTTCAGCCGGTTCTCCCGGAGCGCGTCCTCCAGGCTCTCCCGCTCCCCCGCCTCCAGTCCACCCGTGTACGCCGCGACCGGCGTCGTCGGTCCGTGCACCTCCTGGATCGCGGCGGCCAGGCGCTGCGCGTCGGACACGGTCAGCGTGTAGACGATGCCCGAGCCCGGCAGCTTCGGCAGGTGGTCGACCACCCAGGCGAAGCGGTCCAGCGGCGACAGCGCGTCGACCACGGCCAGCTGCAGGCTCGAGCGCGCGAGCGGTCCGCGCAGCACGAGGGTCGAGGCGCCGAGCTGGTGAGCCACGTCGTCGGTCACGCGGGCGTTGGCCGTCGCTGTCGTCGCGAGGACCGGGGTCTGCGGATTCAGCTTCTGCAGTACGTCGGACACGCGGCGGTAGTCCGGCCGGAAGTCGTGACCCCAGTCCGAGACCGCGTGCGCCTCGTCGATCACCAGCAGGCCGATCTGGCCGGCCAGTCCGTCGAGCACGCGACGGCCGAAGCCCGGGTTGGCGAGGCGCTCCGGGGAGACGAGCAGCACGTCGATCGCGCCGGTGCGCAGATCGTTCTCGATCGAGGACCACTCGTCGACGTTCGACGAGTTCAGGGTGGCGCCCCGGAGCCCGGCGCGGGCCGCGGCGGCGACCTGGTCGCGCATCAGCGAGAGCAACGGCGAGACGACCAGCGTCGGGCCGGCGCCCTCGGAGCGGCGGATCGCGGTCGCGGCCCAGTAGACCGCGGACTTGCCCCAACCGGTCGCCTGGACGACGAGGACGCGCGCGTTCGGCTCGCAGAGCGCGGCGACCGCCGTCTCCTGGTCGTCCCGCAGCCGGGCGCCCTCGCCCGCGATCGCGTGAATCACTCGCGCGGCGGTTGTGGCCCGGTCGTCCGACAGTTTCAGCGCATCACCCATGTCGACGACCCTAGACCGCCGCACCCCCACTGCGCCGACGGCGACGCCCGAGCTGTGGAAAACCGGCCGACGGCTCGGCGAAGCAGCAGTCAGGCGCTGGCCTGGCAGACGCCGTCGGGCGAGGCGCCGTTCGGCGGGGTACAGGACTCACCCGGGTGGCACGGCTGACCCGACGTGTCGAGCAACCGCCGGGGTCCGGCTCCGGCTGCCGCAAGTGCGTCGTACGGGTTGGCCAGGCCGCAGCGGTCGAGGGACAGGCAGCCGCAGCCGACGCAGTCCTTGAAGTCGTCGCGGAGCTGCTCGAGTTGCACGATCCGCCGGTCCAGCTCGGCCTGCCAGCACTCGGAGATGCGCTCCCAGTCCTGCCGCGTGGGCGTGCGGTTGTCCGGCAGCAGCGCGAGGATCGCCGCCACCTCGGCGAGCGGGATGCCGACCCGCTGCGCGATCCGGATCAGCGCCACCCGCCGCAAGGTGTCGCGCTTGTACCGCCGCTGGTTGCCCGAGGTGCGGCGGCTGACGATCAGGTTCTGGCGCTCGTAGAAGTGCAGCGCCGAGATCGCGACGCCGCTGCGCTCGGACAGCTGCCCGACGGTCAGCTCACCCGGTTCGATGTCCACGCCCGCTCCTTACCTCAACCATGGTCGAGGCTAGCGGAGAACCGGCTCCCGGCTCCAGCGGGTCCGTCCCTCAGACCGCCGGTTCCAGCCGGCGCCCGATGCTCGCCGACATCAGCGCCGCCGCCGCGCACAGCCCACCGGCCAGGTACCAGGCCAGGTTGTAGTCGCCCTGTGCGTCCCGGATCGCTCCCGCGCCGGTGGCCGCGATCGCCGCCCCGACCTGGTGGGAGGCGAACACCCAGCCGAACACGATCGGCCCGTCCACCCCGAACCACTCGCGGCACAGCGCGACCGTCGGCGGCACCGTCGCCACCCAGTCCAGGCCGTAGAAGATGATGAACACCCAGACACTCGGCTGCGCGGTCGGCCCGAGCAGCGACGGCAGCACCAGCAACGACAGCCCGCGCAGCGAGTAGTACGCGATCAGCAGGAAGCGCGGGTCCCACCGGTCCGTCAGCCAGCCCGAGATGATCGTTCCGCCGACGTCGAAGACACCGACGAGCGCCAGCAGCGACGCCGCCGTGGTCACCGGCATGCCGTGGTCGTGCGCGGCGGTGACGAAGTGCGTGCCGACCAGTCCGTTCGTCGAGGCGCCGCAGATCGCGAAGCCGCCCGCGAGCAGCCAGAACGCCGGCCGCCGCGCCGCCGTTCGAAGAGCCGTCAACGCCCGCAGCGCGCTGCTCCCGGTCGCAACGACCCGCTGGCCGGCCGTACTCCCCTCCGGCGCCCCGTACGCCGTCAGTCCCACGTCACTCGGGTAGTCGCGCAGGAACAGCAGCACCAGCGGCACCACCGCAAGCGCGGCCGCCGCAGCCACCAGCGCCGGCACCCGCCACCCGTACGACGTGGCCAGCATCGCGATGAGCGGCAGGAACACCAGTTGGCCGGTCGCGCCCGCGGCAGTCAGCAGCCCGGTGACCAGACCGCGGCGGCGGACGAACCAGCGGCCGGTGATCGTCGCCACGAACGCCAGCGACATCGACCCGGTGCCGATGCCGACCAGAAACCCCCAGCACAGCAGCAGTTGCCAGGACGACGACATGAACACGGTCAGCCCGCTGCCGAGCGCGATCAGCACCAGCGCGCCGCTGACCACCTTCCGCAGACCGAGCCGGTCCATCAGCGCGGCCGCGAACGGCGAGATCAGCCCGTAGAGCAGCAGGTTGATCGAGATCGCGGCCGAGATCGTGGCGTGCGACCAGCCGAACTCCTCGTGCAGCGGGTCGAGCAGCACGCTGGGCACCGAGCGGAATCCAGCGGCACCGATCAGGGTGACGAAGCCGACAGCGGCGACGGCCCAGGCGCGGTGCAGCCCGACCGTCTTCTTCTCCAGGATCTCGGTCACCCAGCGAGTGTGCAGGACCCGGCACCACCGAAACAGTGGCCTGATTGCCACCATGTGACAAGATCTGGCCATGGCCGTTTCCAGCATTCCGCACCGCGTCGCCGTCCTGGCTCTCGAACCGGTGGTCGGCTTCGACCTGACCATCCCGTCGACCGTGCTCGGCGCCGCGCGCCGGGCCGACGGCAAGCCGCTGTACGACGTCCGGGTGTGCGGTGTCCGGCCGGAACCGGTCCGGTCCAGCGCGGGCTACACGCTCGTTCCCGACCACGGCGCCGAGGCGCTCGCGTGGGCGGACACCGTGATCATCCCGGGCACGTACATCCCCCAGCCGCGGCGCGAGGGCACCCTGCCGGCCGACGTCGCCCAGGCGCTCGCGCTGATCCGTCCAGGGACCAGGATGGCCTCGATCTGCACGGGCGCGTTCGTGCTGGCCGCGGCCGGTCTGCTGGACGGTCGGCCGGCCACCACGCACTGGTGTCGCGCTGCGTTGTTCCGGGACCTCTATCCTCAGGTCAAGCTCGACGAGGACCTGCTGTTCATCGACGACGGCGACGTGATCACCTCGGCCGGTCTGGCCGCGGGCGTCGACCTCTGCCTGCACCTGATCCGCAGCGACTTCGGCAGCGAGGCCGCGAACCGCGCCGCGCGGCACTGCGTCGTGCCGCCGTGGCGTGACGGCGGCCAGTCGCAATTCATCGAGCGCGTCGTACCGGACGAGGGCTCCGACGGCACCGCGCCGACCCGGGCGTGGGCACTGGACCGGCTCGGCGAGGAGCTCACCCTGGGCGCGATGGCGTCCTATGCGCGGATGAGCGTGCGCACCTTCAGCCGTCGCTTCAAGGCCGAGACCGGCCAGTCCCCCGGCACCTGGCTGCTCCAGCAGCGGGTCCGGCACGCCTGCCAACTGCTGGAGACGACCGATCTGTCCGTGGACCGGGTCGCCCAGGTCGCCGGACTTGGCACCGCCGCCTCGCTGCGCCATCACCTGCGCAACGACCTGGGCGTCTCGCCGCTCGCCTACCGCAAGACCTTCCGAGCCACTTAGACGACGGCCAGGTCGTGCGGGCGCTGGTTGACCGACTCCACGCCGTCGTCGGTGACGATGACGATGTCCTCGATCCGCGCGCCCCACCGCCCGGGCTGGTAGATGCCGGGCTCGACGCTGAACGCCATGCCCGGCTCCAGCACGAGTTCGTTGCCCGCGACAACGTACGGCTCCTCGTGCACGTCGAGGCCGATGCCGTGACCGGTCCGGTGGATGAAGTACTGCCCGAACCCGGCCTGCTCGATCACCTCACGGGCGGCCCGGTCGATGGACTCGGCCGTGACTCCGGGCCGCACGGCGGTGACCGCCGCCTGCTGCGCTTCCTGCAGTACGGCGTACGTCGCGGCCACGTCCGGGTCCCGCGGCTCGCCGACCGCGTAGGTCCGGGTGGAGTCGGAGTTGTAGCCGGAGTCCAGTGGTCCCCCGATGTCGACCACGACCACGTCGCCGGTCTCGATCACCCGGTCGGACACGTCGTGGTGCGGGCTGGCGCCGTTCGGCCCGGAGCCGACGATCACGAAGTCCGCCACCACGTGCCCTTCCTCGACGATCGCCGCCGCGAGGTCCGCGCCGACCTCCGCCTCGGTGCGGCCGGCCCGGAGAAACTCGGGAACGCGGGCGTGCACCCGGTCGATCGCTGCGCCGGCCGCGCGGAGTTCCGCGATCTCGGTCGCGTCCTTGCGCATCCGCAGCTCCCGGACGATCGGACCGGCCAGCACCTGCTCGGCCGCCGGCAGCGCGTCACGCAACGCCAGCACGTGCAGGGCGGGAGCGAAGTCGCTGACCGCCACCCGCTCGGGCCTGCCCAGCCGGTCGGCGACCAGGGCGTACGCGTTGTCGCCGTCGACCCAGGTAAGCACTTCCACGCCCAGCTCGGCCAGCGGCACATCGGCGTACCCGGGACCCTCGAGCTTCGGTACGACGAGCGCGGGCACGCCGTCGGCCGGCAGCACCAGCGCGGTGAGCCGCTCGAACGAACCGCCGCCCTGGCCGAGCAGGTACCGCAGGTCGGAACCGGGCGCGATCACCAGCCCGGTCCCGGCAGCGACCTCGCGGGCACGGTCCAGGCGGGCGCGAAGAACGGCAGGCGCGGGAGCGTTCTGGTGCAGAGAGCGTCGTGACATGCAACCGACTCTAGGTCAGCGCCGCCGTCGGACCGGCTTCGCCGTCGCCGCGCCGGAACTGTCCCCGCCGCCTGTTAGAACTGCAGCCCGTCGATCTCAGGAGGCCGCGATGACCCTTCACCACCTCAGCTGCGGCGAGGGCGTGCCGGTACTGGCCGTGCACGGCTGGACCCCCGACCACCGCCTGATGAGCGGATGCCTGGAGCCGGTCTTCACCGATCTGCCCGGCTACCGGCGGATCTACCCTGATCTACCGGGCATGGGCCGCAGCCCGGCGGGATCGATCGACAGCTCCGACGGGATGCTCGACGCGCTGCTGTCTTTCGTGGACGACGAAATCGGCACCGAGCCGTTCCTCCTGCTGGGCGAGTCGTACGGCGGCTACCTCGCGCGCGGTCTGGTGGCCCGCCGGCCGGAGCAGGTGCTGGGTCTCGGGCTGATCTGCCCGATCGGGGTGGCCGTCGAGCACGCCGAGCGCACGGTGCCCGACCACGTCGTCCTGCGATCCGATGCGTCGTTGCTGGACGGGTTGACCGAGCAGGTCGCGGCCGACTTCACCGAGATCACCGTCGTCCAGACCGCGGAGACTCTGCGCGCCTTCCTCGACGACGTGCTGCCCGGGCTGGAGCTGGCCGACACCGAGGCGATGGGCAGGATCCGCCAGAACTGGACGCTGACGACGCCGCCGGAGAGCGGTCCGGCGTACGAGCGGCCGACGCTGATCCTGTGCGGACGCCAGGACTCCTCCACCGGGTACGAGGACCAGTGGCCGCTGCTGCCGCACTACCCGCGCGCGACGTACGCCGTCCTGGACGCGGCCGGGCACAACTTGCAGATCGAGCAGCCGGAGCTGTTCGCGGTTCTGCTGCGCGACTGGCTGCGCAGGGTATCGCTGGAATCTACCAGCCGGTAATGTCGGTGCCATGGACAAACGCCCGCCGGGATGGCCACTGCTCGTCGCGCTGGTCAACGGCTGCGGCGGGGTCACCGACGACCGGCTCACGACGGCCGTCCGGGACAAGGTCGTCCTGGTCACCGGGGCGTCGTACGGGATCGGCGAGGCGACGGCCAAGCGGTTGGCCGCGGCCGGTGCGACCGTGCTGCTGGTGGCGCGCACGGCCGCTCAGTTGCAGGCTGTCGCGACGGAGATCCGTACGGCGGGCGGCCGGGCGCGGGTCCACCCGGCGAACTTGGCCGATCCGGCCGCGATCGAGCGGCTGGTCACCGAGGTGCTCAGGGATCACGGCGGTGTCGACGTGCTGGTCAGCAACGCCGGGAAGTCGATCCGGCGGTCGGTCGCAGACTCGTACCAGCGGTTCCACGACATCGAGCGGACGAACTCGGTCAACTACCTGGGCCCGGCCAAGCTCGTGCTCGAACTGCTGCCGTCGATGCGCGAGCGCCGGACGGGGCACATCGTGAACGTGTCGACCGCCGGGGTGCGCACGCCGCCGCTGGCCAGGTGGTCGGCGTACCTGGCGTCCAAGAGCGCGTTCGACGTGTGGTTGCGGTGCATCTCGCAGGAGCTGCGGCACGACGGGGTGACGACGTCGACGGTGTACATGGGGTTGGTGCACACGCGGATGAGCGAGCCGACGCCGTTGCTGAACAGGATGCCGGGGCTGACCCCGGAGCAGGCGGCCGACCAGGTCTGCCGCGCGGTCGCAGACCGGCCGAACAACATCACACCGCCGTTCGTGCGGCCGGCCGAGGCGCTGGGCAACCTCCTGCGGGTGCCGACGGACCGCCTGTTCGAGGCGTACTTCCGGCGCACGTCGACGCGGAAGCCACCGTCGTGAGGCCGCCGGTCCGGCCGATCGGGCCTTGGCGACCGCCGGAGGCGCTGGTGCGGGGTGCGGTCGAGGTAGGCGGGGTGTCGGCGGCGTTGATCCGGTCCGGGGTCTGGCGGTCGGTCGGTCCGGGGCGGCTGCCCGGGATCGAGCGGGCGCTGCGGCGCTGGGGCCAGTCGATGGCCGCGCTCGGGGCGATCGCAGCGATCCGCTTCCCCGACCGGGCGGGGGTGATCGACGAGCAGGGCCGGCTGACCTACCGCGAGCTGGATCGCTGGGTCGCCGGGATCGCGGCCGGCCTGCGGGCGGAGTACGGGATCGTTGCCGGGGGCAAGGTCGCGGTGCTGTGCCGGAACCACCGGTACTTCCTGGCCGCGACGCTGGCGGCGTCCCGGCTGGGCGCGGACGTGCTGTTCGTGAACACCGAGTTCGCGCGGCCGCAGCTGGCCGCCGTACTGGACAAGCACCGGCCGGACCTGCTGGTGCACGACGAGGAGTTCGCCGTCGACTTCGACGTGCCGCGGGTCGTGGCGTGGAGCGATGGCGAGAGCGGGCTCGACGCGCTGGCCGCGCCCGACGCTCCGGAGCCGCCGCCTCCGGATCGGCCGGGGCACATCACGATCCTCACCTCCGGCACCACCGGTACGCCGAAGGCCGCGCCGCGCGCTCCGACCGCGCTCGGGCTCGCCGGGCTGACGGTGACCGCTCTGCAACGCTTCGGCCTGCGTGCGGGTGAGCCGATGGTGATCTGCCCGCCGCTCTTCCACGGTCTCGGACTGCTGAACTCGATGCTCGCGCTGTTCCTCGGCTCACCCCTCGTGCTCACCCGCCGGTACGACGCCACGGCGGTGCTCGCCGCCGTCGCCGCGAACCGGGCCGGCTCGGTGATCGCCGTACCGGTGATGCTGCAACGCATGCTCGACATCCCCGCGGACGAGGTCGCGCAGCACGACCTGACGTCGCTGCGGTCCGTCGTGTCCGGCGCTTCCGCGTTGCCGCCGACGCTGGCCGGGCAGTTCATCGCACGGTTCGGCCCGGTGCTGTGCGACGCGTACGGGTCGAGCGAGATCGGCATCGCCACCATCGCGTCGTCCGCGGATCTGCTCGAAGCGCCGGGAACCGTCGGCCGGCCGTGTCTCGGCAGCTCCATCCGCATCCTCGACCCCGACAACCGCCCGCTGCCGGCCGGCCGGACCGGGCGAATCTTCGCCGGCGGCGGACTGGTCTTCGGCGGCTACTCCGACGGCACCAGCAAAGTCGTGGTCGACGGCCGGATGAGCACCGGCGACCTCGGTCATCTGGACACCACCGGCCGGCTGTTCGTCGACGGCCGCGAGGACGACATGATCGTCTCCGGCGGCGAGAACGTGTATCCCGCCGAGGTCGAGCACTGCCTGCTCGCCCACCCGGCCGTCGAGGACGCCGCCGCCGTCGGCGTACCGGACGAGCAGTTCGGCCAGCGCCTGATCGCGTACGTCGTGCTTCGCACACCGACGCCGGCCATCGCCGACGACCTCATCGACCACGTCCGCAGGAACCTCGCCCGCTTCAAGGCACCCCGCGAGATCGTGGTCGTCGACAGCCTCCCTCGCACCGCCACCGGCAAGGTCCTCAAGCGCGACCTGCCCCAGCCTTGATTCACCGGAAAACGTCTCCGAGCAAGGCGTAGGTCTCGGGAGGCGCACCGTGGGCGCACGCCAACGACAGCGTCAGCTGCCGCGCTGCGTCACCGGAGTGATAGCTCCACGTGCGATAGCCGAAGATCCCGCCGGAGTGTCCCCAGACCGTCAGATCAGGCAGTTCCAGCCGGCTGACACCGCAACCGCCACGGTGATAGGCAGCGTCCGTTGGCACTGTCGACTGCAGCGTTTCGAGCTCTGCCGGGCTGAGCAGCACACCGGTGAGAAGCGCGGCGTAGAAGCGGTTGAGATCCGCTGCGGTCGACACGATCGCACCTGCTGCCCAGGCCTGGGATGGGTCGAAGTTGGTGATGTCCACGAGCTCGCCGTTGACCGGCAGGTAGCCGCGGGCGTGCGGCTCGGGTAGCTCCATCTCACCGTTGGGGAGGTAGGTCTGACGCAGCTCAAGCGGAGCGAGGATGCGCTGCTGCAGCTCCGTCCCGTACGACTGACGGGCGGCTGCCTCGATCACGAGGCCGAACAGGATGTTGAATGCCGCTCGTGTGGTTCAGGAGCTGGCCAAGGGTGATTTCGTCCCCATCCGGCACCAGGCCGGGCAGCCATCGATCGATCGGGTCGTCCACCGAGAGAACGCCCTCACCGACCAACTGCAGCACGACGGTCGCGGTGAAGGTCTTGGTGACGCTCCCGATCCGGAAGTGGCCCGCCGGGTCGACCTGACGTCCGGTGCCCAGTTCGGCCACTCCGCTCGACCCGTACCAGCAGCCGTCCTGGTCGCGGTAGTGCAGCAGGGCTCCGGCGGCGCCGGCCGCGATGAGCTCGTCGAGCACGTGCTGGAGATGCTCGGTGACCGGCATCAGCACACTCTGCCGCAGATCCGAGCAGATGACAGCTCCGAGGCGGGCTGGTGGCTGGTCAGTTCTCGGGCAGGGAGCGGGGGCCCGGGCCGGTGTAGGTCGGATTGATGCCCTTGGGCAGGGGGCCTTTGATGCGGGTGGGTTCGTTGTGTTGTTCCCAGGCGTGGGCGAGCAGGCCTACGGAACGAGACAGGACGAACAGGCCGCGGGCGAGTTCGGGGGCGAAGCCGAGCTCGGCGTAGATGGCGGCGGTGGCGCCGTCGACGTTCATCGGGACGGGCTTGGAACCTTCGGCCAGGACCGTCTCGAGGGCCAGGGCGAGGGTCAGGTAGGTGCCGGAGACGGTGCCGGCTTCTACTGCTCTGCCCAGGGCGGTGATCAGGGGGTCGCGGCGCGGGTCGTGGGGGTGCCAGCGGTGGCCGAAGCCGGGGATGAACGCCTTGCGGGCCTTGTACTCCGTGACGAGGGCGCGGGCCGCCGACTCCGGAGACTCGCCGGACTCGACCTCGGCCCGGAGTCGGTGGAGGACCTCCAGGCACTGCTGGCCCGCACCACCGTGGACATCGCCGAGCAAATTCACGCCGGTGGCCATCGCGTTGTTGAGGTCGAGACCGCAGGAGGCGGCCATACGGGCGGCAGCGATCGAAGGCGCTTGGGGGCCGTGGTCAACGGCAGCTACAAGGGTGAGCTCCAGGAGTTCGGCCTCGGCGGCGGACGGGAGCTCGCCGCGGACCATGAGCCACACCATCTGCGGGTAGCTGACCGACCCGATCAGGTCCTGGATCGGGTAACCGCGCAATCGGATGGAACCCGGCTGAATGTCGGTGATGCCGGTGGACCACCAGTCCCCCACTGACTCGTTCATACGACTCCTTCCACCCGCAGCTCTGCGATCTCCTCCGCCGAGTAGCCGAGGCCCCCGAGCACCTCGTCGACGTGCTCGCCCAACGCCGGCGGCCGCCCCGCAGGCCCAACCGGCCGTCCGTCCACGTGCACACTGCTCCCGAGCACCCTCAGAGAGCGCTCCCCGCTCTCTCGGGGCTGCGTCTCCGTCTCGGCGGGTTCGTGCCGGGAGTCGGCCCGCCCGGCGCCACCCGGCACACCACTGCCCAGCGTCCCACTCCCCCGCTCGCGGCCCTGGCGATCAGCGCGATCCGGCGGTCCCGGACTGGCGGCGACCTTTGTTGCCGGTGGCATCGGAACTTCATGCAGGAGTTGGCGTTCGGTCAGCTGGTCCAGGGCGAGGGCTGCGGGCACGGTCAGCACCGGAGCCACCGGTACGCCGGTGGTCGCCAGCAGCTCGTCCCACTCGGCGGCAGAGCGCTCTCTCAGCGTCTTCTCCAGCTCGGCCTTCAGGACGGCCCGATGCTGCTTGCGGGACTCCCGGGTCGCGAAGCGTTCGTCGGCGATCAGCTCCGGCCGGCCGAGGACCCCGCACAGCTCGACGTACTGCTCCTGCTTGTTCGCCGCGATGTTGAGCTCGCCGTCGGCGGTGGCGAAGGTGCCGGACGGGGCCGAGGTCGCGTTCTCGTTGCCCATGGCCCGCGGTTCCCGGCCGCCGACGAGGTAGTCGGACACCACCCAGCCCATCGCGGCGACGGCCGTCTCCAGCATCGACACGTCCAGGTAGCTGCCGACACCGGTCCGGCTGCGTTTCACCAGCGCCGCCGAGATCGCGAAGGCCGCCGCGTAGCCACCGAGCGTGTCGGCGATCGGGAAGCCGGTCCGCGTCGGGGCGGTCTCCGGCGTCCCGGTCACGCTCATGATTCCGGACAGGCCCTGGATGATCTGGTCGTACGCCGGCCGCCCGCGCATCGGCCCGGTCTGCCCGAACCCGGACACCGCGCAGTACACGAGCTGCTCGTTCAGTGCGTGCAGCACGTCCCAGCCGAAGCCGAGGCGGGACAGCACCCCCGGCCGGAAGTTCTCCAGCAGCACGTCGGCATCGCGGACCAGACGTTCGAACACCTCGCGCCCGGCCGGCTTCTTCAAATCCAGGGTGAGGGAGCGCTTCCCGCCGTTCTGCGCGAGGAACGAGATGCCCAGCCCGCGCGCGCTCAGCTCCGGATCCGCGCCGAGACTGCGGGCCAGGTCACCGCCGGCCGGCACCTCCACCTTCACCACGTCGGCGCCCATGAGGCCCAGCTGATACCCCGCGAACGGCCCGGCGAGCACGTTCGTCAGATCCAGCACCCGTACTCCCGCGAGCAGATCGGCCGCAACCCCTGAGCACCCGTGCTCCGCATCCTCAGGAGGCACTGAAACCGCTCCATCCGGTGGCTGCGATGGTCCGTGCGCACCGCCGGACAGCCTGCACGTACGCCGGCAGCCGCTCCTCGTTGAACCGCGTCGTCGGCCCGCCGACCCCGACCGCCCCGACCACCCGCCCGTCCGGCCGCAGCACCGGGGCGGACACCCCGGACGCGCCGAGCTCGCGCTCTCCGTGCGTGATCGCGAAGCCGCGTTCCCCGGTCGCGGCCGCGGCAGCGCGCAGCTTCTTCGGGAAGTCACTGCCGTACGGCGACTCCGCGGCCACCTCGTCGATCACCGACGGGTCGGCCGCCAGCACCGGCGGGTCGCTGAGCAGCACCTTCGACGCGGCACCGCCCCACAGCGGCAGCGCCGACCCGACCGCGATCGAGTGCCGCACGCTCAACGAGCCCGGTGCCTGCGCCAGGCAGACCCGTGTCCGCCCGACCCGGATGTACAGGTTGGCCGTCTCCCCCGTGTCGGCGGCCAGCTTGCCCATTGCGGAGCGGACGGACGGCGGGATCTCCATGCTGGCGCTGCTCAGCCGGGACCAGCGCAGGAAGCCAGGACCGATCGCGTAGCGCCCGGGCCCGATCGCGGCCACCAGCCCCCGCTGCTCCAGCGTCGACACCAGCCGCAGCACCGTTGTCTTGGGCAACTTGCTGGCGTTGGTCAGCTCCGCCAGCGTCCAGGTCGGGTGCTCGTCGTCGAAGCGCTCCAGCAGGTCCAGCGCCCGGTGCACGCTGCGGACTCCCGGCAGCTCCCGCACCGCTTCTTCGCGCTGGTCGCGCTCGACACCCGCCTCGTCGTCGACGCGCCGAGAAGGCACACCGTCCGCGTCCGTCATGCCGCCCCTCTCGCAGGTCGTCGCCCTGACCACGACGATAACCCGCTGGTCCGCAGAACGGAATCTCTGTACCTCCTGGTGGAATGCTGCTACGGTCCAGTGATCCAGGCCACCCCACCCCGCGCGCCTGAAGGAGGTACCCCATGTCGCGAAAGGCACTCGTCGCCACCGGGCTGACCGTGAGCTTGCTGCTGTCCGGCTGCTCCGCCCTGGAAGGCGGCAGCGTGGCCGGCGACTTCCCGTCCCGCAACGTCGAGATCATGGTGCCGGCCGCTCCCGGCGGCGGCTGGGACCTGACCGCCCGGCAGTTCCAGCACGTGATCCAGGAGGACAACTTCCTGCCCGACCGCTCGGTGTCGGTGGTGAACGTGACCGGAGCCGGCGGTGCCGTCGGCATTTCCAGGCTGGTCACCAAGAACCGCAAGGACCCGCACACGCTGATGATCACCGGCCTGGTGATGGTCGGCGCGCTGACCCTGAACCAGTCCCAGATCACGATCTCCGAGACCACGCCGATCGCCACCCTGACGGCCGAGCAGGAGGTCTTCGTGGTGAAGGCCGACTCGCCGATCAGGTCGCTCAAGGATCTGGTCGCGAAGTACCAGGCCGATCCCGCCTCGGTCTCCTGGGGCGGCGGCACCATCGGCGGCACCGACCACATCGCCGCGGGGGTCCTGGTGAAGACCGCCGGCGGGGACCCGTCGAAGGTCAAGTACATCAGCTACTCCGGCGGCGGCGAGGCGACCGCGGCGATCCTGTCCGGCGACGTCACCGTCGGTGTGTCCGGCCTGAGCGAGTTCGAGGAGCAGATCGCCGCCGGCAAGATGCGGGTGCTGGCCACCACCGGGACCGAGCCGATGACGGTCGGCGGCAAGCAGCTGCCGACGCTGAAGTCCGAGGGCTACGACACCGAGGTGCTGAACTGGCGCGCGATCGTCGCGCCGCCGGACATCCCGGAGGCCGACCGGCAACGGCTGATCGAGTTCGTCACCAAGGTCAACTCCTCCCCCGAGTGGGCCGAGATCCGCAAGAAGCAGGGCTGGACCGACTTCTTTCGGACCGGCGACGAGGCGAAGCAGTTCATCGCCGACGAGACCACCCGGGTCGAGGCCCTGCTGCGAGAACTGGGGATCGTATGAGCACCGCCGCCGAGTCCGAACCGATCCGGACCGACCAGGACGACGAGCAGGTTTCCGAGCCGGTCCGCACCGCCGACGTCGAGGTCGAGGCGTCCCGGCTGGTCCGGATCGTCGCGGCCGTCGTCCTGATCGTCCTGGCCGGCACGTTCCTGGTGGGCGTGTTCGACATCCGCAGCCCGAAGGGACTCGACCCGCAGGGCCCGCGATTCTTCCCGCTGCTGGTCACGTCCGCCTGGCTGCTGCTGTCGATCGGCTACCTGGTCGAAGGCCTGCGCGCTCCCCGGACGCCGCGGCGTACGCCGGCCGCCGACCCGGTCTCGGCCGAGTCCCTGGAAGCAACGTCGGCCGAGGTGCCCAAGGCCGACCCGGCCACCGCCGGGGTGACCGAGCGCAGCTGGTTCGAACCGGTCGCCGTCTCGGCCCTGCTCGTGCTCTACGCGTTCCTCGTCGTCCCGCTCGGCTACCTGATCGCGACCGCGCTGCTGTTCTTCGCCACCGCCCGCGTGCTCGGCAGCCGCCAGGTGCCCCGGGACGCGATCGTCGCGGTGGTGCTGACGGTCGTCGTCTACGTCGCGTTCACCCAGTTCCTCGACATCTCGCTGCCGGAGGGGGTGCTCGGCCTGTGATCCCGCACGCCGTGATCAACGACCTGCTGAACGGCTTCGGCACCGTGCTCGACCCGATGAACCTGCTCTGGGCCGTGCTCGGCGTCACCCTCGGCATGCTGGTCGGCATCCTGCCCGGGATCGGCCCGGCGCTGACCATCGCGCTGCTGCTGCCGATCACGTTCAACTTCACCGACCCGATCGGCGCCTTCATCATGTTCGCCGGCATCTACTACGGCGCGATGTACGGCGGCTCGACCACCTCGATCCTGATCAACACCCCCGGTGAGTCGGCCTCGGTGGCGACCGCGATCGAGGGCCACAAGATGGCGCTCAAGGGCCGGGCCCGGGCCGCACTCGCGACCGCGGCGATCGGGTCCTTCATCGCCGGCACCATCTCCACCGTGCTGCTGACGTTCGTGGCCAAGCCGATCGGCAGCCTGGCGAGCAACTTCCAGGCCACCGACTACTTCGCGATCACGTTGCTGGCGATGGTCGCGGTGACCGCGCTGGTCGGCAGTTCGCTGGTCCGCGGCCTGCTGTCGCTGACGGTCGGGCTGTTCATCGGGCTGATCGGTCTGGACAGCCTGTCCGGCGCCCAGCGCTACACCTTCGGCACCCTGCGCCTGCTCGACGGTGTCGACGTGGTGATCGTGATCGTCGGGCTCTTCGCGATCGGGGAAACGCTGCACGTCGCGTCGAAGCTGCGCAGTACGCCGGACCGCCCGGCCGTGCTGGAGAAGGGCCGGCTGCGCACCGGATACCTGAACAAGGCCGACTGGTCCCGGTCCTGGGCTCCCTGGCTGCGCGGTACGGCGCTGGGCTTCCCGTTCGGCGCGATCCCGTCCGGCGGCGCCGAGGTCCCGACGTTCCTGTCGTACACGATCGAGCGGCGGCGGGCCCGGAAGCGAGCGCGACGGGCCGGCCGGCAGCACCCCGACGAGTTCGGCGACGGCGCGATCGAGGGCGTCGCGGGACCGGAGGCGGCCAACAACGCGTCGTTCTCCGGCGTGCTGGTGCCACTGCTGACGCTGGGTCTGCCGACCTCGGCGACGGCGGCCGTGATGCTCGCGGCGTTCCAGATCTTCAACGTGCAGCCGGGTCCGCAGCTGTTCGAGGACGAGGGCACGCTGGTCTGGACGCTGATCGCCTCGCTCTACATCGGCAACCTGATCCTGCTGATCATGAACCTGCCGCTGATCCAGATCTGGGTCCAGGTGCTCAAGGTGCCGCGCCCGCTGCTGTACGCCGGAATCCTGGTCTTCGCCTGCCTCGGCGTCTACTCGCTGTCCGGGTCGGGCTACGAGGTGCTGATGGCGCTGCTGATCGGGGTGGCCGGCTTCTTCATGCGCAAGCTCGACTTCCCGATCGCGCCGGTCATTCTCGGGGTGATCCTCGGCCCGACGATGGAGGAGCAGTTCCGGCGCGCGCTGGTCATCTCCAACGGCGACGCCGGCGTCTTCTTCACCCGGCCGCTCAGCCTGATCATCATCCTGCTGACCGTGCTCGCGCTGTTCGTGCCGTACCTGCCGCGGCTGGTGGCGCGGGTGCGCGGCACCCAGCCGACCCGGGACCGGCTCACCTTCGGCGAGGACGACTGATGCCGCACCTGCACCACTCACCAACCGCCCTTCACCTGGGTCCGGTCAGGCCGACCGAGCGGAACTCGCACGGCCGGCGGGTGCTTGGTGAGTGGTGCAGGTCCGACTGATGGGAGAGTGTGAGCTGTGAAGATCCTCGTCGGCTACGTGCCCACCCCCGAAGGAGAGGCCGCGCTGACCGCGGCCGCTGCCGAAGCCGAGCTGCGCGGGGCGGGGGTGCTGCTGCTGAACACCAGCCGCGGCGACGCCTACGTCGACAACCGGTACGCCAACGCCGACGAGCTGGCCGCGGCAGAGGCGAAGCTGCGGGAGCGCGGCGTCGAGGTGACCATCCAGCAGGCGGTCGGCTCCGGCGATGTCGCGGCCGAACTGCTGAAGGCGGCCGCGGCCGACGACGTCGCGCTGATCGTGCTCGGCCTGCGCCGCCGCAGCCCGGTCGGCAAACTCATTCTCGGCAGCACCGCCCAACGCGTCCTGCTCGAGTCCCCCGTCCCCGTGCTCGCCGTCAAGGTGCCCAGCCCCCGCGACTGACCTGTCGGGGCAACGCCGCGCCGGGTCAGGACCGCGACCGACGACGCGGCCCCGCGATCAGCCGGTGGGCGCGACCTCCAGCCCGTTCAGCTCGATCCACCGGCTGACGGCGGCCCGGTGATCGTTCGCCTCGGTGGACGTGGTGAGGAAGTGCCTCGGCAACCGGTCGGCCGCGACCCGCAGATCGGCGCCGATCGCGGCCTGCACGTCAGGTGCCGACGGCCTGCCGACGGCGTACGCCGGGTCGAGCAGGATCCGGCAGACGGCGCGGTTCCACTCCATCATGCCGGTCCCGCCGAACCGTCCGCGCCGGTCCCGGACCGAGATCGCCGTGCTCAGCGCCTGCTCGGCCTCCGCGTACCGCGGCATCGGGGAGTCCTTCAGCGCGTAGCCGAGCGAGGCGAAGTGCCGGGGGAACTGCTGCGCCGTGTCCCGGGCGATGAGCGCACGGAACACCGGGATCGTGCGTTCCATCGCGGCCTTGTCGCTGCGCCAGGTGGTGTGCCGCTGGTCCTCGGCGAGCCGGAAGATCTGCACCAGCCATTCCGGCGTCGCCCTGCGGATCGCCTGGTCGAGCTCCTGCTGCGAGGGCGGGTTCTGCCCGGTGAGCTGGCGCTCGACCAGAGAGAGCGCGTCCGCGTTGGCGTCCCCGCGCTGGGTCAGCACTCCCTCGATCTTCTCGGTCAGGTCGGCGTCCGCGGCCTGCAGCACACCGCGCAGCCGCGACCGCGTCCACAGGTAGAGCAGCAGGAACGCGCTCACCGCGAAGTACCCGGCGTACACGATCGCGAAGGCCGGGCTGTGCGGTTCGCCGCCGAACAGCGGGCCGAGCCAGTTGCCGAGCCGGCGGAGCGCGGCCGGCAGGGTCGCGATCTGGATCAGTCCGACGCCGACGATGATCTTGGTCAGCCAGTCGGAGATCTCCTCCAGGTTGGTGTTGGCCAGGTAGCGCACCGCCTTGCCGTCCAGCTGGTCGGACTGCAGCGTTTTCGGGATTCCGAAGAGGAAGCCCAGCACGCCGCCGCACGCCGCGGCCGCGCCGGCCGTCGCGACCGCGGCGCCGATGACGCCGAACGCGCTGCCCGGACTGCGCGGTACGGCGTACAGCACCGCCGCCAGCAGTCCCACGCCGAGCACGACCGCCGCGGCCCGCAGCAGCGTCTGCTCGAACTTGTCGGCCGGCGTCGGCGGTTGATCGCCGACGCTGTCCCCTGTCATCCCCTGCGTGGCCATCGCCAGCTCCCTTCGCCGGGGACCCAGTAGAGCGGTGCTCAGGGCAACTTCACAACCGGGCCGGGCGTGTCTTTCCGTGACCGTTACCACCGTTGACGTGACGGCGTGCCGGCACCCTGACCGGGCCGGCGGCGGGGCGCGGGCGAAATCCGCGTGAGCGGGTGGGGCGGGCCGCCTAAACTGGTCGGTGCCATGCCTGATGCCCGGACCGAGTCCCCGAGTCCTTCCCCAGCCGCTGACACTTCCACCGGTCCCGTCCAGGACCCCGCTGCTTCCACCGGTCCCGGCCAGAACCCTGCTGCGTCCGCCGGTCCCGGCCAGGACGCTGCTCGCCGACGGCGACCGCGCCGGCGGGGCGGGCGGCCGTCGAGCGGACGGCCCGAGGCGGATGAGAACGAGGCCGGCGTGACCGTGGCCGAGTTGCTGCCGCGGCTGGAGCAGTTGACGGTCCACGACCGAGAGCAGCTGGGCCGCCGGCTGGAGCGAGTGCGGACGGCGCGCGAGCCCGGGAAGCGCTCTCAGGCTCTCCAGGGCATGCTCGCCGCGATCGAGCAGGCCGAGCACCGGGTCGAGTTGCGCCGGCTCGCCGTACCGGAGATCAGCTATCCCGAGGAGCTGCCGGTCAGCCAGCTCAAG
The DNA here is from genome assembly GCF_000024345.1 of Kribbella flavida DSM 17836. Taxonomy (NCBI): domain Bacteria; kingdom Bacillati; phylum Actinomycetota; class Actinomycetes; order Propionibacteriales; family Kribbellaceae; genus Kribbella; species Kribbella flavida. Next base: position 3,930,204 of record NC_013729.1, read on the forward strand.
GACGACATCGCCGCCGCGATCCGTGACCACCAGGTCGTCGTGATCGCCGGCGAGACCGGCTCCGGCAAGACCACCCAGATCCCGAAGATCTGCCTCGAGCTCGGCCGCGGGGTGCAGGGCCTGATCGGGCACACCCAGCCCCGCCGGCTCGCGGCGCGGACCGTCGCGGAGCGGATCGCGGAAGAGCTCGGTACCGAGCTGGGCGACACGATCGGCTACGCGGTGCGCTTCACCGACAAGGTCAGTGAGCGCTCTCTGGTGAAGCTGATGACCGACGGCATCCTGCTCAACGAGCTGCAGCGCGACCGCGACCTCAGCCGGTACGACACCCTGATCATCGACGAGGCGCACGAGCGCAGCCTGAACATCGACTTCATCCTGGGCTACCTCAAGCAGCTGCTCCCCCGCCGGCCCGACCTCAAGGTGGTCATCACCTCGGCGACGATCGACCCCGAGCGCTTCGCCGAGCACTTCAGCGATGCCGAGGGCAAGCCGGCGCCGATCGTCGAGGTGTCCGGGCGCACCTACCCGGTCGAGGTCCGGTACCGCCCGGTCAACGACCCCGACGACCCGGCCACCCTCGACCGCGACCAGACCCAGGCGATCCTGGACGCCGTCGACGAGCTGATGGTCGAGGCGCCCGGCGACATCCTGGTGTTCCTCAGCGGTGAGCGGGAGATCCGCGACACCGCCGACGCGCTGAACGACAAGTTCGCCCAGCAGCGCGGCCGGCCCGGCGCGGTGGAGGTGCTGCCGCTGTACGCCCGGCTGTCCAACGCCGAGCAGCACCGGGTCTTCCAGCCGCACGGCAACCGCCGGATCGTGCTGGCCACGAACGTCGCCGAGACCTCGCTGACGGTTCCCGGCATCAAGTACGTGATCGATCCCGGCACCGCCCGGATCTCCCGCTACAGCCATCGCACCAAGGTCCAGCACCTGCCGATCGAGCCGGTCTCCCAGGCCAGCGCCAACCAGCGCAAGGGCCGCTGCGGCCGGACCAGCGACGGCATCTGCATCCGGCTGTACTCCGAGGAGCACTTCGACAGCCGGCCGGAGTTCACCGATCCGGAGATCCTGCGCACCAACCTGGCCTCGGTGATCCTGCAGATGACCTCGATCGGGCTCGGCGACATCGCCGCGTTCCCGTTCATCGACGAGCCGGACCGGCGCAGCATCACCGACGGCGTGCAGCTGCTGACCGAGCTCGGCGCGATCGACAGCACCCGCAGGACCGACCGCAACCGACGGCTCACCGACGTCGGCCGGCAGCTGGCGCAGATCCCGCTCGACCCGCGGCTGGCCCGGATGGTGGTCGAGGCGGACAAGCACGGCTGCGTGCGCGAGGTGATGGTGATCGCCGCCGCGCTGTCCATCCAGGACCCGCGCGAGCGGCCGACCGACGCCGAGGCGCAGGCCACCCAGCAGCACGCCCGCTTCCGCGACCCGACGTCGGACTTCCTCGGTTTCCTCAACCTCTGGAACTACCTCAAGAAGCAGCAGAAGGAGCTGTCCGGCAACCAGTTCCGCCGGATGTGCCGCGCGGAGTACCTGAACTACCTGCGGGTGCGCGAGTGGCAGGACATCTTCGCCCAGCTGCGCCAGGTCGCCGGGCAGATCGGCGTCACGCTGAACTCCGGCGAGCCGGCCGACCCGCAGAGCGTGCACGTCTCGCTGCTGGCCGGCCTGCTGTCCCACCTCGGCATGAAGGACCCGGCCAACCAGCACCAGTACCTCGGGGCCCGCGGCACCAAGTTCGCGATCTTTCCCGGCTCGGGGCTGTTCAAGAAGCCGCCGCAGTTCGTGATGGCCGCCGAGTTGGTCGAGACGTCGCGGCTGTGGGCCCGGGTGAACGCCAAGATCGAGCCCGAGTGGGCCGAGGACCTGGCCGGTCACCTGATCAAGCGCAGCTACTCGGAGCCGCACTGGGAACGCAAGGCCGGCGCGGTGATGGCCTACGAGAAGGTCACCCTGTACGGCGTACCGATCGTGGCCCGGCGCAAGATCAACTACGGCTCGGTCGATCCCGAGGTGTCGCGCGAGCTGTTCATCCGCAACGCGCTGGTCGAGGGTGACTGGGACACCCACCACAAGTTCTGGCACGAGAACCGCCGGCTGATCGCGGAGGTCGAGGAGCTGGAGGAACGCACCCGGCGGCGTGACCTGCTGGTCGACGACGAGACGCTGTTCGCGTTCTACGACGAGCGGATCGGCGCCGAGGTGGTCACCGGCCGGCACTTCGACACCTGGTGGAAAAAGGCGCGGCAGCGCGACCCCGACCTGCTCGACTTCGAGCGGTCGCTGGTGGTCCGCGAGGGCGCGGAGGTCAAGGAGGAGGAGTTCCCGCTGCGGTGGACGCAGAACGGGATGACCTTCGACCTCACCTACGCGTTCGAGCCCGGCACCGACGCGGACGGTGTCACCGTGCACATCCCGCTGCTGGTGCTGAACCAGGTGACCGCCGACGGCTTCGAGTGGAGCGTTCCTGGCTTCCGCGAGGAACTGGTCACCACGCTGATCAAGTCGTTGCCGAAGGCCATCCGGCGCAACATCGTGCCGGCCCCGGACCACGCCCGCCAGGTGCTGCCGCACCTGGATCCGTCGTCCGGCCCGCTCACCGACGCGCTCGCCCGCGAGCTGCGTAACCTGCGCGACGTGGTGATCGAACCGTCGGACTGGGACTGGAGCCGGGTGCCCGAGCACCTGCGGATGACCTTCCGGGTGGTCGACGACCACGGCAAGGCGGTGGCCGAGGGCAAGGATCTTGCGCGGCTCAAGGAACGGCTGAAGCCGAGGACGACGGCGGCGATCTCGAAGGTCGCGGCCACGGCGGTCAGCGGGCTGGAACGCGCCGGGCTGACCGACTGGACCTTCGGCGACCTGCCGCGCAGCTTCTCCGAGCACCGCAACGGTCTCACCGTGGCCGGCTACCCGGCGCTGGTCGACGAGGGCAAGACGGTGGCCATCCGGTTGCAGGAGACCGAACGCGACCAGGCCGCGGCGATGTGGAACGGTACCCGCAAGCTGCTGCTGCTCACCATGCCCTCGGTCATCGACGTGGTCCAGCGCCACCTGACGAACCAGCAGAAGATGACGCTGATGGCCGGCCCGCACCGCAACGTCGGCGACCTGCTCGACGACGCCGTCTCCGCGGCGATCGATCAGCTGATGGCGGCGGCCGGCGGCCCGGCATGGAACCTGACCGCGTTCTCGATCCTGCGCGACGCGGTCCGGTCCGAGCTCGCCGACACGGTGCTGGCGATCCTGCGGCAGGTCGAGCAGGTGCTCGCGCACGCGCGCACGGTCGACAAGCAGATCTCGCGGTCGTCCAGCCCGGCGTTGCTGGCCGCGCTCTCCGACGTGCGTGGCCAGCTGGAGTCGCTGGTGCACCGCGGCTTCATCACCGAGACCGGCGCCCAGCGGCTGCCTGACCTGATCCGCTACCTGCGCGGGATCGAGCAGCGGCTGGACAAGATCGCCGCGAACGCGATGCGCGACCGGTCCGGGATGGCGATCGTGCAGACCCTCACCGACGAGTACCAGGCCCGGCTGCGCGCCGTACCGGCCGGCAAGTACCCGAGCCCGGAGCTGCTCGAGGTGCGCTGGATGCTCGAGGAGCTGCGGATCAGCCTGTTCGCCCAGACCATCGGTACGCCGTACCCGGTCTCGGAGAAGCGGATCCGCAAGGCGCTCGCTACGGCGTGACCTGCTCGGACGTGGCCCGCCGGTCGAGCCGGCGGGCCACCGCTCGTCACGGGTAGTTCGTGACGTACCGCTGCTGGGTGGCGGCGTTCGCGGTGCCGCCGGTGTTGTTGATGACGTTGGCGATCGTGCCGACGCCGCCGAGGGAGACCGAGACCAGACTGTGGAAGCGGACCCCCGGGGTGTCCGGGACCTCGAAGGAACGAGACGCCACGATCGACGGGTTCGTGTTGAAGAACGAGTAGCTGCCGACACCCCACGCCTCGTGGTTGGTGACGTGGTTCGCGACCTTGTACGCCGCCCAGCCCTGGGTGCCGGGCCCACTCGACCAGGAGGCCTGGTTCGGGACGTCGTACGGGAACTCGTTCTGGAAGAAGTACGTGCGGCCGTGGTTGCCGTTCCACAACACCTCGTACTCCTGGTAGTGCTCGACGAACAGGCCGTGCATCGTGACGTTGTTGCCGTTGACGACGAGTCCGTTGGCGGCGGTGTTGAGGTCCCAGCCGATGCCCTCGCCGTGGTCGCCGCGCCACAGCCAGAGGTGGTCACCGATCACGTTGTTGCTGTTCACCTCCACGCTCACGGTCGCCCTGCCGACGTGGGCGCCGCCGATCCGGGCGTACACGTCGTGCAGCGAGGTCGGGTTCGCGGCGTGGTTGGCCGACGAGCCGCGCGGGCCGACCTGGATCAGGACCGGCGAGTTGACCGCGCCGGCGTCGACCAGCACGCCGGCCAGCTTCACGCCGCCGACGTCGGCGACGGTGATCGCCGCCTTGCCGGTGTCGGGAACCAGCGTGGCCAGGCCGAGTCCCAGGACGACGGTGTCGGCGCGGGTGACCCGGATCGTGTCGTTCAGGTGGTACACGCCCGGCGTGAACAGCAGGTGCTTGCCCTGGTCGAGCGCGGCGTTGATCGTGGCGACCGAGGCGCCGGGCTTGACCACGTAGAACTGGCTCAGGCTGATCGACGAGCCGGCGGCCGGGCCGTTGGACCAGCTGGTACCGACGGTGTTGCTGCGCAGCGCGGGAACGAACACGTTGTAGTTGCCGGCCGCATCGAAGTACAGAAACGGCTTCTCCCGCATCTGCGGGGTCTGGCCGATCACGGTGTGCGAGGGGTTCGGGAAGTTGTGCGGCGGTGCACCCCTGGTGCCGACGAAGACCATGTTCCAGACCGAGCCGGCCCAGCCGTTGCCGAACTCGGAGTTGCGCGACAGCCACTGCTGCTGGGAGCCGGAGACCACCCGGCCGTCGATCTTGGTGTCGGCGAACAGGCCGCCGCTGGCCCAGCCGTCGCCGCCGTTCCAGAGCTGGATCTCCGGCGCGCCCTTGAGGTGCATGCGCCGGTACGGCGCCGCCTGCGAAACGGCCCAGCGCTCGATCTGGCCGGGCGGCGTGGTGACGGCCAGGTTCTCGGCGGACCGCCAGAAGTTCTGCGTGGCGTTGCCCAAGTTGTTCGGGTTGTCGCCCTGCTGCAGCCAGTCGGCCTCGACCCGCACGTGGCCGTTCAGGTTGACGTCGTCCGGGGACAGGCCGAGGCCGGCGACCTGGGTGTAGAAGCCGAGGTTCACGTCGGCGGTGTAGGTGCCGGGCTTCCAGAGCGCGGCGTACCGCTGGGTGCCGAACTGGTTGGTGTGCATCTCGGCGGCGATCTGGTTCAGCCGGTTCTGCATCTCCGCCTGCGGCGTGCTCGGGCTGAAGACCGAGACGTTCGGCCCGAAGTCGGGGTTCCGCGGATCGGTCGGCGGCACCACCGGGCCGGTGCCTCCGTCGGAACCGCGCACGGTGACCTCCCACAACGAGTAGCCGTAACCGGTCCCACGCTGGGTGCCGGTGATCCGGACGTAGCGGCCGGTGCCGGTCACGTCGAGGGTCTGCGTGCCGCCGGCGCCGGAAGTGGTCGCGTACACCTGGCTCCAGGTGGACGCGTTGTCCGAGACCTCCACCCGGAACGCCCGCCCGTACGCCGCCTCCCAGCTGAGCACGAGCTGGCAGATCGGCGTGCTCGCGCCGAGGTCGATCTGCAGCCACTGCGGATCCGAGAACGCGCTCCCCCAGCGCGTTCCGGGGTTGCCGTCGACCGCGGCGGAGGCGGGCAGGCCGGCGTTCTCGGTGGAAGAGGCGGTGGCCGGGCGGCCCTGGGCGAGGTTCGTCGTACCGCAGGCCGCGGCGGCCCGCTGCTGGGTCGGGACGTGGGTGGTCGGCGGGGTGGCGGCTTCGGCGGTGTCGGCTTCACCAGAGGCGACGACGGCGCCGGCCAGCAGCAGACCGGCCGAGGCAAGGGCAAGGGACCGGCGCAGCAGCACCGGAGAGCGCGCACCAGCGCGCGAGCTGAAGATCATGGCGTGACCAATCAAGAAGTGGACGGGGCGGCATCCGCGCACCGCGGTGATCGACCGCGGCGGGCTGACTTCCTGCAGGGGTGAGAGAGCGCTCTCTGAGAGAGTGAACCGCTCGGGACGCGGTGTCAAGGGAACGTTCCCTGAGCGTGGTTCCGGAACTCGCCGACGAGTCGGCCTGCCCGGTCGTCGGCGGGTCAGCGGGTCGGCGCGGCGGCGGGCCAGCAGGTCGGGGATTCGGGGGGTTCGGGGGGCCGGCACGGCGGCGCGGCGGCGGGCCAGCGGGTCGGCTGTCAGCGGGTCGGGGCGTCAGCGGGCCAGCGGATCGGGGGGTGAGCGGGTCGGCGCGGCGGCGGGTCGGCCGCGTCAGCGGGCCGGCGCGACCCCTGGATCAGCGGCCGCCACAACAGCAAAACAGCTACGGGACGAAGGCGCGCTGGGCCCGGTGGCGGAAGGTCCGCGGGGAGACCTGGTGGGCGGCGGTGAAGCAGCGGGTGAAGTACGACTGGCTGCTGAACCCGCACCGGGCGGCGATCTCGGCGATCGGGTCGGTGGTTGCCGCCAGCAATGCCGCCGCCTGCTCGAGCCGGAGGTCGGTGACGAAGGCGGTCGGCGTCGTCCCGTACGCCGCGCGCAGCGAGCGGGACAGGTGGGCCGCGCTCACCCCCGCGAGCTCCAGCAGGCGCGGCACTCCCCCGCGCAGGTTCTCCTCGGCGCGCATCGCCGTGCAGGCCGCGGTGAGCCAGCCGGGAGCGGCGTTGCCGGGGCGAGCCGGCAACTCCTCGGGCGACACCAGCGGCAGCAGGTCGATCCAGAACCGCAGCAGGTCGAAGGCCGCGGGCTCGGCCTGGAAACGGGAGAGCGCGCTCTCGAACACCGCGATCGCCGCCGCCGAGTCGTGCGGGCGAAACGTGACCGGCTGCCGGGCGGCGTCCCAGCTGCCGGTCGGGTTGGTGCGGGTCAGATTGAGAAAACCCTGCCACGCCGAGCTCGGGAACGCGACGTTGACGAACTCCAGCCCGTCCGGGGCCGCACCGCGGATCGCGTGCCGGTCCCGCGGCCGAACCAGAACGACGTCGCCGGCGTCCAACGGCAGTGTGCCGGTCGGCAACAGGTGCTCGCCGCGCCCGGAGACGACGCCCATCAGCTCGTGGAAGTCGGCATGGGTGTGCAGCTCGGAGTCCCGCGCCCGCGCGGCGAACCGGACCCGGGCCGCGTGGTACGGCCGGCCGAGCGCCGACCACTCGAACCGCAGGGTCTGAGCCACCTCAAGAGAGTACAAGTTCGCGTCAGTCAGCTGCTAGTGCCGAAACCCCCGGTCCGCCGACGATCTAGGCAGGACCAGGCGAAGGGAATCCCGATGACTTCAACAGCGGAGCAGCAGGTCGGCGAGCAAGCCCTGGCGGCGTACCAGCGCGACGGGTACGTCGTGTTCCGGGACGTGCTCGACCGGAACCTGATCAACGAGGTGAACGACCACGTGGACTGGCTGCAGGCGCGCCATCCCGATGTCCGGCCGGAGCAGCTCGGGCACGTCTTCCTGCGCGACGACCCGTTCTGGGTCCGGCTGGTGAGCGATCCGCGACTGCTGGAGATCGCCGCGCTGTTCGTCGGCCCCGACCTGGCGCTGTTCGCGTCGCACTACATCTCGAAGCCGCCGTACTCCGGGCAGCCCGTGCTCTGGCACCAGGACGCGGCGTTCTGGCCGCTGGACCCGATGAGCGTGGTGACGCTCTGGCTGGCGGTCGACCACTCGACTCCGCGCAACGGGTGCGTCCGGGTGATTCCCGGCAGCCACCTCGGCCCGGTCGCGCAGATGCGCGACAACACCAGTGTGGAGAGCGTGCTCGGCAAGGAGATCGCGGTCGAGGTGGACGAGTCGCAGGCGGTCGACATCGTGCTCGCGCCCGGCGACGTCGAGGTGCACCACCCGAACATCGTGCACGGCAGCAACGCCAACACCTCGCCGGACCGGCGCTGCGGGTTGACCATCCGCTACATCCCGACCTCGACCCGGATCACCGATCCGGAGGTGCCGTACCCGAGCGCCTTCCATCTGCAGGGCGCGCCGGGCGTCAACAGCTACCAGCCCCGCCCCCGCTACGTCGAAGGGCGCCACTACCCCTTCGCCGGGCGCTCCGAGTGGATCTGACGCCGTCCCTCGGCCGCGCGCCGAACAGCGACCGGCCGGCGTTCCCGTGGGGGGTACGCCGGCCGGTCGCGGTGCTTGTGGCGCGGTGGTCAGCCGCACCGGAGCAGGCTCACTCCAGGCAGATCCGAAACGGGTGTCCCGCCGGGTCGGCGTAGACCCGCCAGCCGCGCTCGTTCTCCGCCGGCGGGGCGTCGACCGGGTCGAGCGGCTCCGCGCCGAGCGCGACCACGGCCGCGTGCCCGCTGGACAGGTCCTCGACGATCAGGTCGAGATGCAGCTCCTGCGCGTCGGTCCCCGGCCAGGTGGCCGGGACGTAGTCCTCCGAGCGCCGGAAGGAGAGCGTCGGGAAGCCCAACGTCGACCCGGGCGTGCTGAGGCTGCGCCAGTCGTCGTCACCGTGCTCGTCGATCTCCAGACCGAACAGCGTCGAGTAGAACCGGGCGAGCTCGAGTGGGTCCGGGCAGTCCAGCACCACCGAGCCGAGCCGCCCGGCAGTACTGCCCGGCTGCTCTGCCACCTGCGTCATCTGTCCTCCAGCTTCCTTTGTCCGGAGTAACTCCCGGCCATCGGGCCCGTCCTGGTCGGAGGCCCGGCCGCCAACGATGACAGGTCCAGGGTGCCGCGCGCATCTTGCGACACGCCTCGTTGACGCGTCAGGCCGATCGCCCCGGCGGACCGCATCCCGTCCGCCCGGCCGCCGCCCGGCTCCCACCCGACTCCGGCTCGGGGTCCGGGCGGCGGTGACGGGCCGAACCTGGCAGAGTGCCGTCATGACCGTGCCGCCCGCCGCGTTCGTGAAGCAACGGTTCGACGCACCCCCGGGCTTCTTCGAGGCCGCCGGACTGCGCTGGCTCTCGGTTCCCGGCGGCGTCACGGTGGTGCAGCCGCTGGAGGTCTCCGCCACCCACCTGGCCACGCCACGGCTGGAGACCGTGCCACCGACCGGCAGGGCCGCGGACGAGTTCGGTCGCCTGCTGGCGGTCACCCACGACGCCGGCGCCCGCTGGTACGGCGTACCGCCGGACGGCTGGCAGACCGACGGCTACATCGGCACGATCGAGCTGCCGCACAGCCTGCGGCCGCTGGAGGCGTGGGGCGAGTTCTACGCGAACCTGCGGCTGCGGCCGTACCTGCGGTCGGCGTACGACGCGGGCACGATCGACGACCGCCGCCTGAAAGTGTTCGAGCGGCTGTGCGCCAAGCTGGAGAGCGGCGCGTACGACGACGCGTCGGAGCGGCCGAGCCGGCTCCACGGCGACCTGTGGTCCGGCAACGTGGTCTGGTGCCCCGACGGCGTCCACCTGATCGACCCGGCGGCCCACGGCGGCCACCGCGAGACCGACCTCGCCATGCTCGGCCTGTTCGGCATGCCGCAGCTTGAGCGCGTCTTGCGCGCCTACAACGAGGTTCACCCCCTCACGGACGGCTGGCGAGAGCGCGTCGACCTCCACCGGCTCCACCCGCTGCTGACCCATGTGGTGATGTTCGGCGCCGCGTACGTACCCCGGGCGCTCGCAGTCGCCCACCACTACTAATGCAGAGTGCTGTCTGAAATCTTGACTCGGACAGTGAGCACGCGAACACTTCCGGTCATGACACGACTCGCCCGCCCCCGTCGTCAGGTCATCCTGGCCGGTCTTGCCGCAGCCGCCCTGCTGGCGACTCCATTCACCGCCCCGAGCTCGGCATCAGCCCTGCCCACCGTCAGCCAGCAGGCAGGAGCGCCCTCTGCTCCCGCTCTGATTCCAAAGCCCGCCACTCAGCACGCTCTGCCGGGTCAGACCTTCGCACTGCAGCCCTGGAGCGTTGTCGGCCTCGAGTCGAGCGCCGCCGAGAGCCGAGCAGCCAAGAAGATCGCCGACGGCCTCACCACTCAGCTACGCCGTTCCACCGGCTACCGATTGCCGGTCCTGCCCGCATTGCCCGGGCTGACCGACGTGAAGCTCTCCACCAACGGCCCAGCCTCACTGGGGGCCGAGGGCTACCGGCTGCGCGCCGACCGCTCGGTCCTGAGCGTGGTGGCGGCGACTCCTGAGGGTCTCTACCGGGGCGTGACCACCCTGCGCCAGCTCCTGCCCGCCAAGGCCGACGCGAAGACCCGGCAGGCCGGCCCCTGGCGGATCAGCGGCACGTCGATCGCCGACTCGCCCCGCTACAGCTACCGCGGAGCGATGCTCGACGTGTCCCGGCATTTCTTCTCCGTGGCGGAGGTGAAGCGCTACATCGACCTCGCCTCGCTCTACAAGCTGAACAAGCTCCACCTGCACCTGTCGGACGACCAGGGCTGGCGGATCCAGGTGGACAGCTGGCCCCGGCTCACGACGTACGGCGGTAGCCTGGAGGTCGGTGGCACACCCGGCGGCTCCTACAGCAAGGCGGAGTACGCCAGCCTGGTCCAGTACGCCGCCGACCACTACATGACCGTCATCCCCGAGATCGACACCCCTGGCCACACCAACGCGGCCCTAGCCTCGTACGCCGAACTGAACTGCGACGGCGTCGCTCCCCCGCTCTACACCGGGACCAGTGTCGGCTTCAGCTCGCTGTGCGTCGGCAAGGACCTCACCTACGACTTCCTGGGCGACGTGTTCCGCGAGGTGGCCGAGCAGAACCCCGGTGACGTGCTGCACCTCGGCGGTGACGAGGCGCACTCGACCCCGCACTCGGACTACCTCACGTTCGTGCCGAAGGCGGCGGCGCTGGTCACCCAGCAGGGCAAGCGGGTGATGGGCTGGCAGGAGATCGCCGAGACACCGCTCCCGGCCGGCAGCATCGCGCAGTACTGGGGCACCGACGACGCCCGCTCGCGGGAACTCGCCCGCAAGGCCGCGGCCCAGGGCGCCCAGGTCGTGCTGTCCCCGGCGAACCGGGCGTACCTGGACATGAAGTACGACGCCAGTACGCCGTACGGGCTGTCCTGGGCCGGGCTGGTCAGCGTGCAGAAGTCGTACGAGTGGAACCCGTCGACGCTGATCCCCAACCTGCCGGAGAGCGCGATCGCCGGCGTCGAGGCGCCGATCTGGACCGAGACGCTGGACGACCTGGACAAGCTCGAGTACATGGCGTTCCCCCGGCTGCCGGGCATCGCCGAACTCGGCTGGTCGCCGGCCTCCGCGCTGGACTGGACCAGCTACAAGGACCGCCTGGCAGGTCAGGGCTCGCGGTGGGACACCCTCAGCGTGAACTTCTTCCGGGCGCCGGAGATCGCCTGGCGCTGACCTCACCTGACAGGCCGCAGGATCAGGCCCCGGACGCGTCTCCGCGTTCCGGGGCCTACTCCTGCGTCAGCACCCGGTCCAGCAGCCAGGCCGCGTCCTGGTCGAGGTCCTGCTCGGCGACCGTCAACTCGGTTGGCTCGGCCTCGGCGTGCTCACGCAGCTCCAGCCGGTACACGTACCGGTCGGGCTGGGGACGTCCGGTGCCTGGCGGCCGGCCGGCCAGCCGCGCCGCGACCTGCTCCAGCCGGACGGCGTCGGGCTCGGCCGTGGTGTCGAGCTCGCCGGCGGCCAGGATGCCGGCGAAACCACCGCTGCGACTGACTTTGAGAAACACCGAACACTCCCCGGGTGGACGTCTGCCCAAACCTTGACCGGTCCGGCCGGTCCTGTCCAGGTCTGCGCGACACGCCGAAGAAAACAACGGCGTCCCGGCCGCCATCACCCGGCGTACAGGCGGCCGGACCGTCGCCGGCCGGGGACCGGAAACGCGCACGGAAACGGGTCGAGGCACGAATCAGCAGGTCGCCGGGGGCTTCGTCGGCCGCACGGCCCCGCGACGATCCGGCAACGAGCCGTCACAGCGCCGTCAGGGTCCGGTCACGCAGTGTGGCAGGCGGCAACTTTACGCGACACGTGTTCCTGGTCACCCCTTCCCCAGGGCCCCGAATCGGCTACAGTTGTCGCGTTGCAGTTTTGGACTCCCATTGACTTTCGCTGTGCTGCATGGCCGGTTTTGTCGTCTGGGGCCTTTCGGCGACACGTGGCTCATGAGGTGTGGGTCGCGGTTTGTTACAAGCCATCAAGGAGATAGACACAAATGGCTGTCGGTACTGTCAAGTGGTTCAACGCTGACAAGGGCTTCGGCTTCATCACCCCGGATGACGGTGGCGCGGACGTGTTCGCGCACTACTCGGCCATCCAGACCTCGGGCTTCCGCTCGCTGGACGAGAACCAGCGCGTCGAGTTCGAGATCACCCAGGGCCAGAAGGGCCTGCAGGCGGAGAACATCCGCCCGATCTGATCCGTCAGGGTCAGACCCTTCTCGTACTGACGGAAGGGCCGCACACCAGCCGGTGTGCGGCCCTTCTGCCGTCCCGGCCCGGCCGGTGCGGCGCGGTTTCCCCGGCGCTCCGGATGGGGTACCTATGGAGCAGCCGCAGTCCGAGGAGACCGATGACCCAGCAGAACCGCCCTGACACCGCCACCGGGAACTACTCCCGGGACCACGAGGACGAGGGCGAACGCCTCGACCGGCACTGGAACGAACTGCTCCAGGAGCTGCGGCTGGCCCAGACCGGCACCCAGATCCTGTTCGCGTTCCTGCTCAGCATCGCCTTCCAGCCGCGGTTCCAGGACGCCGACGAGTTCACCCACGACGTCTTCGCCGGCACGCTGCTCGCCTGCGCCCTGGCCGTCTGCCTGTTCCTCGCGCCGGTGTCGTTCCACCGGATGGTCTTCCAGCAACGGCTGCGCGACCGGCTGGTGCCGATGGCCCACCACCTGGCCAGCGCGGGCATGGCGTTCCTCATCCTGTCCATGTGCGGCGGTGTGCTGCTCGCGCTCGACGTGGTGCTGGACCGGGCGACCGCGATCGTCGCCGTCGCGATCGTGCTCGGGCTGTTCGTCCTGTTCTGGTACGCGCTGCCGGTCTACGTCCGCCGGTCTAGGCGCGAAGACGAGGAATGACCTCGCTCGCCACCTTCTCCAGCACCGCCTCGCTGCCCGCGTAGACGCCGTCGGCGCGGGGCCAGTGGGTGATGACGTCGGTGAAGCCGAGCTCCGCGGCCCGGCCGGCCGCGTCCTCGAAGGCGTCGGCGCTGCTCAGCGCGTACCGGTGCGAGTCGAGCGACAGGTAGCGGTCGAAGGGCCGGCCCGCCAGGACGTCGTCCAGCCGCCGGCTGAGCTCGGCGACCGAGGCGAACCAGGTCTCGTGGTCGTCGGACTTGCGGCCGGTGGTCACCCATCCGGCGCCGTACCGGGTCACCAGGCGCAGGGAGCGCGGTCCGTTCGCGGCCATCACGAACGGGACGCGCGGTTGCTGGACGCAACCAGGCAGGGTGCGGCCGTTGCGGGTCCGGAAGTACTCGCCGTCGAAGTCGACGCGGTCGGTGGTCAGCAGCCGGTCGAGCAGCTCGGTGAACTCGGCCAGCCGGTCGACCTTCTGCCGCGGGGTGAGCTCGGGACCGCCGAGAATGGTCGAGTCGATGCCGCCGCCGGAGCCGATGCCGCACACGAACCGCCCGTCCGACACGTCGTCCAGGGCGAGGATGTCCCGGGTCAGCGTCAGCGGGTGGCGGAAGTTGGGCGAGGTGACGAACGTGCCGAGCCTCACCCGGGAGGTGACCAGCGCCGCCGCGGTGAGCGTGGGCACCGTGCCGTACCAGGGTGAGTCCTGCAGGCCGCTCCAGGTGAGATGGTCGTAGGTCCAGACGTGGTCGAAGCCGAGCTGCTCGGCGCCGCGCCATCTCGGCGCCGCCTCGGACCAGCGGTACTCCGGCAGGATCGTGATTCCGAAACGCATGCACGGCACAGTAGCCGGTCCGGCAGTGCTGTGGCGCCGACCACACGATAGTTGCATTTCGCCCCGATCTTCGGCACGGTCGTACGGCAGTCCCCCAGAACTCTGAGAAGGAGGCGCGCCGCAGCGAGGCGTGGAGCAACCGTGGCGATCGATTTCGACAGCCGGCACGTGTCCCCCGAGTCATCCTCGGACCACAGCAGCGAGCACCCCGCGCTCGCGACCCCGCCACCACCCGGCAGCCGAAGTCGCGGCGCGGGCCTGGACCGGGTCGTCTTCGGCGTCACCGCAGTGATCGCCCTGGCCTTCGTGGCCTGGGGATTCGCCGACGCGACCGGCCTCGGTACGGCGTCCGGCTCGGCTCTCACCTGGGTCGAGCACCACGCCGGCTGGCTGTTCGTGCTTCTCGCCTCCGGCGTCGTCGTCTACGTGATCTGGCTGGCGGCCGGCCGGTACGGACGGATCCCGCTCGGCGCGGACGACGAGCAGCCCGAGTTCCGGACGGTGTCCTGGGTGGCGATGATGTTCAGCGCCGGAATGGGCATCGGCCTGATGTTCTACGGCGTCAGCGAACCGCTGTCCCACTTCACCGCTCCCCCGCCGGGCACCAGCCAGGCCGGCTCGTCCGCGGCGCTGCAGACCGCGATGGCGACGACGCTGTTCCACTGGACCCTGCACCCGTGGGCGATCTACGCGGTGGTCGGCATAGCGATTGCCTACGGCACCTTCCGGCGCGGCCGCTCGCAGCTGATCAGCTCGGCGTTCGCGCCGCTGCTCGGACGGCGGACCGAGGGACCGGTCGGCAAGGTGATCGACAGCCTGGCCATCTTCGCGACGCTGTTCGGCTCAGCCGCCTCGCTCGGGCTCGGCGCGCTGCAGATCGGCTCCGGCGTGCAGATCCTCGGCTGGATGGACCGGACCGGCAACGGCATCCTGGTCGGCGTGATCGCGGTACTGACCGCCGCCTTCGTCGCCTCGGCGGTGTCCGGCGTTGCCAAGGGCATCCAGTGGCTGTCGAACATCAACATGGTGCTCGCGGTCGTGCTGGCCGCCTTCGTCTTCGTGGTCGGGCCGACGGTGCTGATCCTCAACCTGGTGCCGACCGCGATCGGCGACTACTTCCGCGACCTGGCCGACATGGCCGCCCGGACCGAAGCCAGCGGCGGCGACGCGATGGCCGAGTGGCTGTCCGGCTGGACCGTCTTCTACTGGGCCTGGTGGATCTCCTGGACCCCGTTCGTCGGCATGTTCATCGCCCGGATCAGCCGCGGCCGGACCATCCGGCAGTTCGTCACCGGCGTCCTGCTGGTCCCGTCGCTGGTCAGCCTGGTCTGGTTCTGCGTCTTCGGCGGCGCAGCGATCGACACCCAGCGCAACGGGGTGGACATCGCCGGGCAGTCGACCTCGGAGGGTCAGCTGTTCGGGATGCTTGAGCAGTTCCCACTCCCGTCGGTGACCACCGTGCTGGTGGTCGTGCTGGTGGCGATCTTCTTCGTCTCCGGCGCGGACGCCGCGTCGATCGTGATGGGCACGCTGTCCGAGCGCGGCGCGATCGAACCGAGGAAGCCGCTGGTGATCTTCTGGGGCGTGCTGACCGGTGCCGTCGCGGCGGTGATGCTGCTGGTCGGTGGAGGCGGTTCGGAGGCGCTGCAGGGACTGCAGAACCTGACGATCGTCGCGGCGCTGCCGTTCGCGCTGGTGATGGTCGGGCTGGCGGTCGCGCTGGCCAAGGACCTGCGCACCGACCCGCTGATGCTGCGCCGGGAGATCGGCACCGAGGCGGTCGAGGCGGCGGTGATCGAGGGCGTGACCGCGCACGGCGACGACTTCTCCCTGGTGGTCACCGGCGCCACGGACGACGCCGCCGGCACTCGGATTCCCGAGCCGCCGCAGCCGCGCGGTCAGGTCCCGCCGCCGCGCCCGCAGCCGCCCGCCGAGGACCGCTGAGCCGGCGGCGCGCGTACGCCGTACTCGCCCGTTCGAGGAGATGTCCCCGGCGTTCGAGGAGATATCCCCGGGAAGGGCGGGTTCTACCTCCGCATGCGGGGGCAGAACCCACTACTTGGCGGGTTGTCCCCTCAAGTGGTGACGGGTGGGGTGGGGAAGGTGGCGAGACGGGTGGTGCCGATGCTGCTGAGCCAGACCTTGCCGTCGCGTTCGCGGACGCCGGTCGGCATGTGGAAGTCGGGATGGGTGCCGCGCAGGTCGTGCACCAGGCGGCCGGCGTCGTCGTACGCCTGGATCTCGATCACGTCGGCCGCCTTCGGTTTGACCGCCTCCGGCAGGGCCCAGATCGCCTTGCGCAGGATCGGCGGCTTCGGCAGCAGCCGGTCGAGCAGGGCGTTGCGCGGTGAACCGATCGCGACCCAGATCAGGCCGTCCGAGCCGCGGGCGATGTTGTCCGGCAGCCCCGGGATCGCCACCACCAGCTCGGGCTCTGCGCCGGGGCTGGTGAGGTCCAGCTTGTAGAGCCCGTAGCCGCCGGTCTCGGCGAAGAACAGCGTCTGCTGGTCGCCGCTCAGCGCCACGCCGTTCGGGAAGGCGCGCCCGGACACGAGCCGGGTCACCTCGCCGTCCGGGGTGAGCCGGTAGAGGCTGCCGGTGCAGGAGTGCTCCAGCAGGTCGGCCATCCACTCGTCGATGCCGAACCGGGTCGAGGAGTCGGTGAAGTAGATCGTGCCGTCGTCGGTGACGTCGGCGTTGTTGCAGAACCGCATCGGCCGGCCGTCGACCTCGCCGAGCAAGGTGGCGATCCGGCCGTCGCGGTCGAGCGTGAGCAGGCCGCGGTTGGCGTCGCAGACCAGCACCTTGCCGTCCGCGAGCCACTCCAGCCCGAGCGGCCGGCCGCCGGTGTCGGCAAGCGTGCTGATCGTCCGGCCGTCGGCGCTCACCCGCAGGATGCGGCCGTCGAGCAGACCGGTCAGCACGCTGCCGTCCTCGTCGATCAGCGTGTCCTCGGGTCCCGCGCCGGGCAGCGCGACCGTCTGGACGTCGAGGTGCCGCGGCTGCCGGGCCGGCGGCGCGGGCGGAGGGGTCCAGCGGACCGGATCGATGCTCGATTTCATGCCCTGAGCCTAGAAGGCGTTCTCCAGCGGCGGGAACAGCGCGCGCGTGTCTGCCCCGGCGAACCAGACGCCGATCGCGAACGCCGCTGTTGCCTCCAGCAACCGGGCACGTGCCAACCCACCCGCCTTCACCGGCTCGCACCCCAGGTCACGGGCCAGTACGGCGACCTGCTCGACCGCGACGTCGTCGTCGCCACACAGCGGCACGCCGAGTGGGCGGCCGTCGAAGTCGTGCGGCGCCGACCGCCAGACGCTGTCGGCCGCGAGGTTGAACGCCTTCACCACCCGGGCGCCCACGGCGTACTCGCTGATCGTCTCGGCCATCGCGTCAACGGTCATCGCCACGCCGCGGTGCAGCACCGCGTTCGTGCAGTCGACCAGCACCCGGCCGCGCAGACTGCCGTCGGCAGCACCCACGACTCGCAGCGTTTCG
Source organism: Kribbella flavida DSM 17836 (assembly GCF_000024345.1). Lineage (NCBI taxonomy): Bacteria > Bacillati > Actinomycetota > Actinomycetes > Propionibacteriales > Kribbellaceae > Kribbella > Kribbella flavida. The sequence continues at coordinate 3,947,627 of NC_013729.1, forward strand.
AGCGCCGCACCGGCCGGTACGGCGAGCAGCGTCAGCGCGCCGAATCTCGTTGCTTCCTGCAACGTCCCTGCTGCCGCCCCGATCCGTTCCGCCAGCTCCGCCGCGCGCCGCGGCGCCCGGCCGCCGATGACGATCTCGTGCCCGGCCCTCGCCCACTGCCCACCCAGCGCCTCGGCCATCCGGCCGTTGCCCAGAATTCCGATCCGCATGTCGTACTCCCGTCGTGGTGATCTGGAGCGATGGACGCTAGCCACTGCGAAAGGCACCTTCAGGTGCCGAACGGAACGGGCACACTGGAGCAGTGAAGTTCTACGCAGACTGCCAGGCGCGGGTCGCTGCCGATCTGCTCAGCGGGACCTGGCCGATGGTGGTCATCTACGCGCTGTCCTACGGTCCGGCCCGGCCGGTCGAGCTGCGGCGGAAGATCGGCGGGATCAGCCCGAAGGTGCTCACCGAGACGCTCCGGCGGCTCGAGCAGCATCGCGTGGTCGAGCGCCGCCGGTACGCCGAGGCGCCGCCGCGGGTGGAGTACTCGCTGACCTCCGCCGGCCAGGATCTCCTGGTTCCGATCCGGGCGTTGGGCGAGTGGGCAGACCGGCACGCCGCGACCGTGCTGGAGGCACAGCACTCCGGCTGACCCTCCACCGGGTGGCGGCCTCCCACCCCTCGGTCGCGCTGCGTCGGGGGGCGCCTTCTACCCCTCGGTCGTGCCGAGGAGGCGGCGGGTGAGGGTGTCGCGGGCGGACAGGAGCTCGGTTGCGGCGGCGTGCAGCTCGGCGTCGCCGGGCGTGGTGCCGTTCTCCGCGGCGAGCAGGACGGCGCGGCGGACGAGTTCCTTGGCGAAGGACGCGGTGGTGCCCTCGGTCCGGCTGACGATCTCGTCGACGACACCGGCGCTGACCTCGAGCGACGGGCCGTACAGCGCGAGCAGGCGGCTTCGGCCGGGTGCGTCGGGCAGCGGGACCTCGACGGCGAGGTCGACCCGGCCGGGACGCTGGGCGAGCGCCGGTTCCAGGATGTCGGCGCGATTGGTGGTCAGCAGGAACGCCACGTCCGCGTCCTCGGCCAGCCCGTCCATCTCGTTGAGCACCTGGAACAGCAACGGGTTCTCCCCGCCGCGCGTGATGTCGCGCGACTCGGCGATCAGGTCGCAGTCCTCCAGGACGACGAGCGCCGGTTCCAGCTTGCGCGCCAGGGCGCAAGCGTCACCGATGTACATGATGCTGCGCCCGGCCAGCAGCACCACCGTGAACTGCGGCAGCCGGGACAGCAGGTACCGCACGGTGTGGGTCTTGCCCGTTCCCGGCGGCCCGTACAGCAGCACTCCCCGACGCAGGTGCTGTCCCTGGCTCAGCAGGGTCTCCCGGTGCTCGGCGACCCCGATCACCTCGCGCTCGACCCGCTCCAGCACTCCGTCCGGCAGCACCACGTCGTCACGCGAGACGCCCGGTCGCGGATGCAGCCGGAACGGTCCGACTCCGTGCCCGAAGTCGTGCCCCTCGAACGACACCACCTTGCCGCGGAAGACGTTGTGCTCGCGGATCAGCTCCGGCAGTGCCGACAGGAACCGCTCGCCCCCCTCCTTGGACGTCGCCAGCACCTCCAGCTGCACGGTCATCCGCCCGTACTGCGGATTGGCGGCGCGCAGCAACGCGACGTACCGGTCGTCGCCCTGCCGGCCGAGGTAGAAGCCGAAGGCGACGCAGTCCATCTCGACGCCCACGTCGACCGAGATGCGCTGGTAGTCCACGGCGCCGACGCCCAACTGGTGCGCGGTGGCCAGCTCCAGCAACTCGGCCAGCGAGTGGTGCCCGCGGTCGGTGCCGACCATGCCGATCACCTCGAACTCGTCGAACCACCGCTCCAGCGCGACGTGCACGTTCGGCAAGTCGAACGGCGGGAACGCGGAGGTGACCACCGGCAGGTCCTGAGGCCCGGCCCCCAGGTGCGCCTCGAGCCGGTCGTACAGGTTCTCCCGGCCGACGCCGGCCGGGGTGCCCTGCATCCGCTCGAGAAAGCCGCGGAACAACCGGGCGAACTCGGAGATCTGGTCGTCCTGCTCGGTCATCGCCGGCCCCCAGTCCGTAGCGCGGCCGTACCGGAGGGTCCTCCGCAACAGCCGTTAGGATTTCCAGCATGACATCGACCGAGTCCACCGATCGCCCCTACGCCGCCTTCCCGGTCCGCATCGGTGTGCAGATCCAGCCCCAGCACGCGCAGTACGCCGACATCCGCCGCGCCGTCGCCGCGGTCGAGGAGCTCGGCGTCGACGTGGCGTTCAACTGGGACCACTTCTACCCGCTGTCCGGTGAGCCCGAGGGCCTGCACTTCGAGGCCTGGACGATGCTGGCCGCCTGGGCCGAGGCGACCGAGCGGATCGAGTTCGGCGCGCTGGTGACCTGCAACTCCTACCGCAACCCCGACCTGCTCGCCGACATGGCCCGCACGGTCGACCACATCAGCGACGGCCGACTGATCTTCGGCATCGGGTCCGGCTGGTTCGAGAAGGACTACGACGAGTACGGCTACGAGTTCGGCACCGCGGGCGGCCGGCTGGACGCGCTCGGCGAGGCACTGCCGCGGATCGAGCGCCGGTGGGCCAGGCTCAACCCGCGACCGACCCGCGACATCCCGGTGCTGATCGGCGGCGGCGGCGAGAAGAAGACGCTGAAGCTGGTCGCCCAGCACGCGAACATCTGGCACGGCTTCGGCGACGCCGAGACGATCGCGCACAAGCACGAGGTGCTCGACGGGCACTGCCGCACGATCGGCCGCGACCCCGGCGAGATCGAGCGCTCGGCCGGGGTCGGGGACAAGTCGCCCGAGGAGGTCGGCAAGTCGCTGCTCGACGTCGGCACCCGGCTGTTCACGATCAGCACGTCCGGGCCGGACTACGACCTCGGCCTGGTCCGCGAGTGGGTCGCCTGGCGGGACGAGGTCAACAAGGGCTGACCACCTGGCCGCCCGGGCCGCGTGAGCACCTGCTCCAGCGGCCCGGGCGCGGCCTGTCCCGCCGGGTCGGCGCTGCCCCGTGCGGTCGTCGCGGACGGCGTACCGGGCGCCTGGGTGGAACGGGTGCTTCGCTAGGATTTCGGCCATGCCTACGCTGCCTACGAACGGTTCGGTGCTGCCCATCACCCGCTGGGGTGAGGACGTCATGCACCGGGTCAACCAGCCGGTCACCGACTTCGGCGACGACCTGCACAAGCTCGTCGCCGACATGGTCGCGACGATGAACGCGGCCGAGGGCGTCGGGCTGGCCGCGAACCAGGTCGGGGTCGACCTGCAGCTGTTCGTGTTCGACTGCCCGGACCGCGACGGCGTCCGGCACCAGGGCGTGGTCTGCAACCCGAAGCTCGAACTGCCCGAGGGCAAGGACCGCCACCTGGACGAGGGCGAGGAGGGCTGCCTGTCGCTGCCCGGCGCCTTCACCAAGTGCGCCCGGCCGGACTACGCGAAGGTCACCGGCGTCGACGAGCACGGCAACCCGGTCAGCTACGAGGGCAACGGCCTGCTGGCCCGGTGCCTGCAGCACGAGACCGACCACACCCAGGGCATGGTGTTCGGCGACCGCCTCTCCCGCAAGTACAAGAAGCGCCTCTTCGCCGAGGCCGAGGAACTGGCCCCGGACTACCCGGCCGACTGGCCCGTCTCCCCCATGCTGAACGCCGAGTCGCACGAGGACGACCCGGTCAGCGAGTAGCCGGTCGCCAACAGCAGGACGTTCGCTCGCCGAACCCGATCACGTCGGTGCCCCTCGCCGCCGCGACTTCGAGCACGGTCCAGCCGCCTGCGCCCCGTACGAACGACTGAGCCGTGCACGATCTCGGCGCACCTGCGCTGCCACGCCGACTCTGTGCACGGTTCAGCCGCATACCGACATCGCCGATGGCCGAGCCGTGCACAAGGTCGGAGGCGGGGCGGCGGCGAGGACTTTTCGCATGCGTTCATCCCACCAGGAGTGTCCAGCCGTTTTCGCCGCTAGGCTGCCCGGGTGCCGTCGATGCGCAGCGAGTCCGGGCCCAAGCGGCCGGTCACGCTCGACGACGTCGCGCGGGCGGCGGGGGTGTCGCAGCCGACCGCCTCGCGGGTGCTCAACGGCAGCGCCCGCAAGGTCGCCGAGAGCTACCGCGAACGGGTGCTCGAGGCCGCTCGCGCCCTCGGCTACACGCCGAACCTGCCGGCTCAGGCGATGGCCCGCGGCACCTCCCGCACGATCGCGCTGGTGACCAGCCTGATCTCCGACCCGTACTTCGGTGCGCTGGCGGCCGAGATCCTCAAGCAGGCCGAGGCCGTCGGGCTGCACGTGTCGATCGCGGTCACCGAGCGGCGGGCCGATCGCGAGCTCGACCTGGTCCGCGAGCTGCGCGGCCAGCAGCCCCGGGCGATCATCCTGGCCGGCAGCGGGTCCGTCGACCCGCCGTCGGAGCAGCCTCTCGTCGACGAGCTGCGCCGGTACGAGGAGACCGGCGGGCGCGTCGTGCTGATCAGCCGCAGCGACCTGCCCTTCGACACCGTGGACTTCGACAACCACGAGGGCGCCCGGCAGCTCGCGCGCGAGTTGGCGGGGATCGGTTACCGCCGCTGCCTGGTGCTCGGCAGCGACACTCCCCTGCTGTCCATGCGACGCCGGGTGGAGGGATTCGTGCACGGCCTGGCGGACGCCGGCGTCGCGGGGGCGCGGGTGCGGCATCCGCAGTTCAGCTGGGTCGGCGCGCGTGACGTCGTGCTCGGGCTGAGCAACGACGAGCTGCGCGACCTGCAGCTGGTGTTCGCCGTCACCGACGACATGGCGCTCGGCGCGCTGGCCGGTCTGCGCGAACGCGGCCTGCGGATCCCCGAGGACATCGGCGTCGCCGGCTTCGACGACATCACCACCCTGCGCGACGTCGTACCGGCGTTGACCACCGTGCACGTCGCCCTCGACGCCGTCGCCGAGGAAGCCGTCTACCGCGCGACCACGCCCGACCCGGAACCGACCCGCCGCACCGTGCCGGCGTACCCGGTCGTCCGCGCGAGCACGCCCCGCCTGCTCAGTTGATCCTGTTCGCGGTGCGCCAGGCGTCCGCGGTGATCGAGTAGACCGTCGCGTCGAACTCGACGCCGTCCTCCGCCAGTACGGCGGTGTGGTCGAAGGTCATCCCGAGGCGGCGCATCACCGCGATGCTGCGGACGTTCGGGGTGTCGGTGACGGAGAGCACCCGGTCCCGGCCGACGTCGGTGAAGGCGTGGTCGAGCCAGGCGGCGGCTGCCTCCGTCGCGTAGCCGTGCCCCCAGTACGCCCGGGCCAGTCGCCAGCCGATCTGCAGTTCCTCCGGGTACCACTGCTCGAACGTCAGGCCGCAGGCGCCGACGAACGCGCCGTCGGACTGTCGCTCGACGGCCAGGAAGCCGATCCCCTCGGCGGCGTACTGGGCGTTCACCTGCTCGGCGATCCGGTCGGACTGGGCCCGGCTCAGTGGTTCGCCGCCGAGGTAGCGCACGACCTCGGGGTCGGTGTTGAGGGCGGCCCACGGCTCCAGGTCGCTGTCCTGGAAGGGTCTCAGCAGCAGACGGTCCGTCGTACGCATCGCGCCCTCACAGTGGGTCAAGGCCGGGTGGCGTAAAAGGCTACCGCTGCCGACGAGGCCACGTTGAGGGAGTCGACGCCGCCGGCCATCGGGATCTTGACGGTGAGGTCGGTCTGCCGGAGGACGTGCGGGCTCAGGCCGTGGCCTTCGGTGCCGAAGATCAGCGCGAGCTTGGCGTCGCGCCGGGCGGCCAGCTCGTCCAGGCTGATCGAGTCGTCGGTGAGCGCGAAGGCGGCCGTGACGAAGCCGTGCTCCCGGAGCTGGTCGAGCGCGCCCGGCCAGCTGGCCACCCTGGTCCACGGCACCTGGAAGACCGTGCCCATCGAGACCTTCACCGACCGGCGGTAGAGCGGATCCGCGCAGGTCGGGCTGACCAGCACCGCGTCCACCCCCAGCGCGGCGGCGGCCCGGAAGCCCGCGCCGACGTTCGTGTGGTCGACGATGTCGTCGAAGATCGCGATCCGGCCGTGGGTCACGCCCGCGAGCAGGGTGTCGAGGTCGGCCGGAGCCTGCCGCCGGTACGACGCCAGAGCGCCGCGGTGCACGTGGAACCCGGTGACCTGCTCGGCCAGCTCCGCCGAGACCAGGTAGACCGGTGCCTCCGGCCACTTCTCGAGCACGTCGGCCAGCGTGTCGAGCCAGCGCGGCGCGAGCAGGAACGACCGCGGCTCGTACCCCGCGTCGGCCGCCCGCCGGATCACCTTGTCGCCCTCGGCGATGAACAGCCCGTGCTCCTCCTCGAGCAGGCGGCGCAGGTTGACCTCCCGCAGCTGCACGTAGTCCGCCAGCCGCGGGTCGTCGGCCTGGTCGACCTCGACGATCACCGGGATTCCTCGACCACGGTCTCCCGCAGGACCGACGCCGCGACCGCGACGACGTTGCCGATGACGACGATCGCCGGTGCGCCGATCCCGGCCTGCTCGACCGTCGCGGCGATGGTGCCCAGGTCGGCCGTCACCATGCGCTGCCCCGGCAGTGTGCCGTCGGCGATGACCGCGGCGGGAGTGGTCGACGCCCGCCCGTGAGCGGTCAACGTGGCGGCGATCTTCGGCAGGTTCTCGACGGCCATCAGCAGCACCAGCGTGCCGTTCAGCTGCGCGAGCGCGGGCCAGTTGACCAGGGAGTCGGGGTGGTCCGGCGGGATGTGGCCGGAGACGACCGTGAACTCGTGGGTGACGCCGCGGTGGGTGACCGGGATGCCCGAGACCGCGGGCACCGAGATCGAGCTGGTGATGCCGGGCACGACCGTCCACTGCACGCCGGCCTCGGCACACGCGATCGCTTCCTCGAAGCCGCGGCCGAAGACGTACGGGTCGCCGCCCTTGAGCCGAACGACCAGCTTGCCCTGCTGCGCGCGCTCGACCAGGATCCGGTTGATCTCCTCCTGCTGCGCCGACCGTCCGCGCGGCAGTTTCGCGGCGTCGATCAGCTCGACGTCGGAGTGCAGTTCGTCGAGCAGCTGCTGCGGGGCGAGGCGGTCCGCGACGACGACGTCCGCCTCGGCGAGCAGCCGGCGGCCGCGCACAGTGATCAGGTCGGGATCACCGGGACCGCCGCCGACCAGGTACACCCCCGGCTTCTTGTCCAGCGAGTCGCGGGCGCCGAGCGCACCGGTCCGCAGCTCCTCCAGGATCGCGTCGCGGACGGCGGCCGACCGGCGGTGGTCGCCCGCGCCGAGCACACCGACGGTGACGTGGTCGTGCTGCCCGGACGCCGGGGTCCAGGCGGTCGCGCGGGAGCGGTCGTCGGAGCGGACGCAGAAGATCCGCCGCTGCTCCGCCTCGGCCGAGACCTGGTCGTTCACCGCGTCGTCGTCGGTGGCGACCACGACGTACCAGGCACCTTCCAGATCGCCGGGTGCGTAGCCGCGCTCGACCCAGCGCAGGTCGGGGTTGGTCAGCAGGCCTTCGATGGTCGGGGTGATCGCGGGGGAGATCACGTCGATCTGCGCGCCGGTCTCCAGCAGCCGCGGCAACCGCCGCTGCGCCACGCCGCCACCGCCGACGACAACCACCCGACGGCCGGTCAGCACCAGCCCCGACAAGTACGGCGCAGGCTCGCTCACGCGTCTCCCTCCCGCTCCGCGGCCGACGATCCGGCCTCGGCGGCGTCTTCGTCGCCGGAGGAGATGCCGGCCGACTCGAAGGTGGCCATCTGGGCCAGGGCGCGGACCGCGCAGGTGAGGATCGGGTAGGCGAGCACCGCGCCGGTCCCCTCACCCAGCCGCAGGTCGAGGTCGACGAGCGGCTGCAGCCCCAGCGCCTTCAGGGCGACAGCGTGACCCGGCTCCGCGGAGCGATGACCCGCCACGCAGTACTCGACGACCGCCGGGTGCAGCGCCTGCGCGACCAGCGCGGCCGCGCCGGCGATCACGCCGTCGAGGATCACCGGCACCTTGTTCGCCGCGCCGCCCAGGATGTAGCCGGCGAGCGCCGCATGCTCCAGCCCGCCGTACGCCGCGAGCGCGCTGAGCGGGTCCGACGCCGGCACCTCGTGCCGATCCAGCGCCGCCCGCACCACCTCGGTCTTGTGCGCCAGTGTCGCGTCGTCGATCCCGGTCCCCCGCCCGGTCACGTCGGCGGCGGTGGCGCCGGTGAAGGTCGCGATCAGCGCGGCCGAGGCGGTCGTGTTTGCGATGCCCATGTCGCCGGTCAGCAGGCAGCGGTACCCGTCGGCGACCAGCTGGTCCGCCAGCTCGAACCCGACCCGCACCGCGGCCAGCACCTCGTCGGCGGTCAGCGCCGGACCGACGGACAGGTCGCGCGTGCCGGCCCGGACCTTGGCGTGCACGATGTCCAGCTCGTCCACGTCGGTGGCCACGCCGACGTCGACCACCCGGACGTCGACCCCGTTGTTCGCGGCGAACGCGTTCACCGCGGCGCCGCCCGCGGCGAAGTTCGCCAGCATGGCGGCGGTCACCTCCTGCGGCCACGGCGAGACCCCTTGCGCGTGCACGCCGTGGTCGGCGGCGAACACCGCCACCACCGCCGGCGCCGGTACGCCGGCCGCGCCGCCGGTCATCCCGGCGACCCGCACGGACAGGTCCTCCAGCACGCCGAGCGATCCGGCCGGTTTGGTCAGCAGCCGCTGACGCTGCGTGGCGGCGCGCATCGCCGCCTCATCGGCCGGCCCGATCCGGGCCAGGTACTCCTCCACCGCAGGTCCTCCACGTGTCGTCGGCGGCCGGCTGGACCCCGGCCAGCTCCGATCTTCGCATCTCCGCGGCGGTGCCCCGGCCGGAGTCCGCTCACCGTGGACAGTAATGTCGGAATCACCACACCCCGCCCACCCGCACGCGAGATCCCGGAGGATCACCGATGTCGCTCGAACGGCCGGTCGCACCGGACCCGTACAGCCTGCTGCCGCAGGTCGGATCGTTCACCGTCACCAGCACCGACTTCTCCGCCGGCGAGCCGCTGGACGACGCCCAGGTCTTTGCCGGTGGCAACACGTCGCCGCAGCTCAGCTGGTCCGGTTTCCCGGCCGAGACCAAGGGCTTCGTGGTGACCTGCTTCGACCCCGACGCGCCGACGCCGTCCGGCTTCTGGCACTGGGTGCTGGTCAACCTGCCCGCCGACGTCACCGAGCTGCCGGCCGGCGCCGGCGCGACCGAGCGGCTGAGCAACGGCGCGTTCCACGTCCGCAACGACTACGGCACCAAGAACTACGGCGGCGCGGCCCCGCCGGCCGGCGACCCGGCGCACCGGTACTACTTCGTGGTGCACGCCCTGGACGTCGAGAAGCTGGACGTCGACGAGCAGGCCAGCGCGGCCGTGGTGAGCTTCAACCTCGCCTTCCACACGCTCGCCCGGGCGATCGTCACACCGGTCTACCAGACCGCCGAGTAGCGACGACCTCGGACACCGACTGGGGACCGTGAACAGGTTAGAACTTGTTCACGGTCCCCGCTTGCTGTCCAAGCACCCGGCGCTCGAGCTCAGCCGAACGTCTCCCCCGCCTCCGCCTTGCGGACGAGCAGTGCGGGCGGCGAGAAGCGGGGCCCGTACGCCGCGGCCAGCTCGCGCGCGCGGGCGACGAAGCCGGGCAGCCCACCGGCGTACGCGGTGATGTACTGCAGCGCGCCCCCGTGCAACGGCGGGAAGCCAATGCCGAGGATCGAGCCGATGTTCGCGTCCGCGACCGAGCGCAGCACGCCCTCGTCGAGGCACTTCACCGTCTCCAGCGACATCGCGAACGTCAGCCGCTCCTGCAGGTCCGCGAACGGTACGTCGGTGCCGCCGCCGAAGTGCTGCCGCAGGCCCGGCCAAAGCTGCTTCGGCCCGTCGGCCGGGTAGTCGTAGAAGCCCGCGCCGGCGGCCTTGCCGCGCCGGTCGAACTCGTTCACCAGCCGATCGGTGACCGCCATGCCCGGGTGGTCGTCGAAGGCGCCGGCGTTGTCCCCGGCCGCCCGCGCGGCGTCGCGGATCTTCTGCGGCAGCGTCAGGGTCACCTCGTCCAGCAGCGCCAACGGCGGCGCCGGGAAGCCCATCTGGGTCGCGGCCCGCTCGACGGTGACCGGGGAGACACCTTCACCGACCAGCGCGGCGCCCTCCATCACCAGCGTGCCGAACACCCGCGAGGTGAAGAAGCCGCGGCTGTCGTTGACCACGATCGGCGTCTTCCGCAGCTGCCGGACCACGTCGTACGCCCGGGCCAGCGCGCGGTCCGACGTCTGCTGCCCGACGATCAGCTCGACCAGCGGCATCCGGTCGACCGGCGAGAAGAAGTGCATGCCGAGGAAGTCCTCCGGCCGGTCGATCCCGCCGGCCAGCGAGGTGATCGGCAGCGTGGAGGTGTTCGAGCACAGCAGCGCGTCCGGGTCCACCACGCCGGCGATCTCGGCGAAGACCTGCTGCTTCAGCTCCTCGCTCTCGAACACCGCCTCGATCACCACGTCGCACCCGGCCAGCTCGTTCGGGTCGGCGGCCGGCGTGATCCGGCTCAGCAGCTGCGCCACCTTCTCGGTGGTCGTGCGGCCCTTCTGCAACTGCTCGGCGAGCAGCTTCTCGGAGTACGCCTTGCCCTGCTCGGCGGCCTGGAGCGTGACGTCCTTGAGCACCACCTCGAGGCCGGCGCGAGCGCACTCGTAGGCGATGCCGGCGCCCATCATCCCGGCGCCGAGCACCCCGACCTTGCGCGCGCCGTACTGCGGTACGCCGGCCGGGCGGGACGCGCCGGCGTTGATCGCCTGCAGCTCGAAGAAGAACGCGTTGATCATGTTCTTGGCGATCTGCCCGGTGGCCAGCGAGACGAAGTACCGCGACTCGATCCGGCTCGCGGTGGCGAAGTCGACCTGGCTGCCCTCGACGGCCGCGCTCATGATCGCCCGCGGCGCCGGGTAGGGCGCGCCCTTGAGCTGTTTGCGCAGGTTCGCCGGGAAGGCGGGCAGGAACGCGGCCAGCTTCGGGGAGGACGGCGTACCGCCGGGAAGCTTGTGGCCGTCGCGGTCCCAGGGCTGCCGGGCGTCGCCGTCGTACGCCTCGATGAACCGGTACGCCGCCGGCAGCAGGTCGTCGACGGGCACGACCTCGTCGACGACGCCGACCGACCGCGCGTGCGCCGGCTTCATCCGCTGCCCCTGCAGCAGCACCTTCGTCAGCGCGTCCTGCAGCCCGAGCACCCGGACCGTGCGGGTGACGCCGCCTCCGCCGGGCAGCAGACCGAGTGTCACTTCCGGCACGCCGAGCTCGATCCGCGGGTCGTCGGCGACGATCCGGTGGTGGCAGGCGAGCGCGATCTCCAGGCCGCCGCCGAGCGCGGTGCCGTTGATCGCCGCGACGACCGGCACGCCCAGGGTCTCCAGCGCCCGGAGCTGGCGCTTGACCTCCTCCAGCGTCTCGAACAGCTCGGCCGCGTCCTCCGGCTGGACCTGCGACAGCATCCGCAGGTTGCCCCCGGCGAAGAAGGTCGGCTTGGCACTGGTGACCAGGACGCCCTTCAGCGTGTCCTTCTCGGCCTGCAGCCGCTCGACGGTGGCACCCATCGCCGCGACGTAGGCCGCGTTCATGGTGTTCGCCGAGGCGTCCGGGTCGTCCATCGTCAGCGTGACGATCCCGTCGGCTTCCGTCCAGGAGATCATGCCGCCAGCCTCTCGATGACGGTCGCGACGCCCATCCCGCCGCCGACGCACAGGGTCGCCAGACCGTAGCGGAGCTCGCGCCGCTCCAGCTCGTCCAGCAGGGTGCCGATCAGGATCGCGCCGGTGGCGCCGAGCGGGTGGCCGAGCGCGATCGCGCCACCGTTCACGTTCACCACCTCGTGCGGCACGCCCAGGTCGGCCATGAAGTGCAGCACCGCCGCCGCGAACGCCTCGTTCATCTCGAACAGGTCGATGTCGCCGACCTCGAGGCCGGCCTTGGCCAGCGCCTTGCGGGCGGCCGGAGCCGGCCCGGTCAGCATGATCGTGGGATCGGCCCCGCTGACCCCGGTCGCCACCACCCGTCCACGCGGCGCCCGACCGAGCGCCTCACCGGCCTTCTCGTTGCCCACGGCCACCAGTGCGGCGCCGTCCACGATGCCGGACGAGTTGCCGGCGTGGTGCACGTGCTCGATCCGCTCCACCGTCACGTACTTCTCCAGCGCGACCGCGTCGAAGCCGCCGTGCTCCCCGATCGCCGCGAACGACGGCGGCAGCCCGGCCAGCGTCTCGACCGTCGTGCCCGGCCGGACGAGCTGGTCGTGGTCGAGGATCGGCAATCCGTTGCGGTCGGCGACCGGGACCACCGAGCGGGCGAAGTGGCCGTTCGCCCAGGCCTTCGCGGCGCGCGCGTGCGACTCGGCGGCGTACGCGTCGACATCGGTGCGGGAGAACCCGTCGATGGTCGCGATCAGGTCGGCACTGACGCCCTGCGGGACGAAACCGGTCTGCAGCGCGGTCTCCGGGTCCATCGCCCAGGCACCGCCGTCGGAGCCCATCGGCACCCGCGACATCGACTCGACGCCGCCGGCGAGAATGAAGTCCTCCCAGCCGGACCGGACCCGCTGGGCCGCCTGGTTGACCGCCTCCAGACCGGACGCGCAGAACCGGTTGAGCTGCACGCCGCCGGTGGTCTGCGGGTAGCCGGCCGCGAGGACCGCCGTTCGGGCGATGTCCATGCCCTGGTCGCCGATCGGCGTGACGACACCGAGCACAACGTCGTCGACGGCGGCCGGGTCCAGCTCGGGATGCCGGCTGCGCAGCTCCGTGAGCAGGCCGGTGACCAGCTGGATCGGCTTCACCTCGTGCAGGGCGCCGGACGGCTTGCCCTTGCCGCGGGGAGTCCTGATCGCGTCGTACAGGAAGGCTTCGGTCATGGGGGCATCCCGTCGTCTGAGGTGGACAGACCGATTGTGACAGCGATGGTGTCACAATCGTCAAGCCCGGCCCCTATGATCTGCGCCATGCCGGAATCACGCGCGGAATCCAGGTCGGACCTCAGCCCGGACGAGGCGACGCTCACCGTCGACGAACTGTCGGCCCGGGTCGGGATGACCGTGCGGACGCTGCGGTTCTACGCCGGCCGCGGCCTGATCCCGCCGCCGGTACGCCGCGGCCGGGTCGGCTACTACGGCCCCGAGCACATCGCCCGGCTGGACCTCGTCCGCGAGCTGCAGGCGCACGGGTTCACCCTCTCCGCGATCGAGGGCTACCTGGACCGCATTCCCAGCGACGCCTCGCCGCAGGACATCGCGCTGCACCGGACGCTGCTCACGCCGTGGATGCGCGACCTGCCCGAGACGCTCGACCGGGCGGCGCTCGTCCGGCGGACCGGGCGGGAGCTGACCGACGACGACATCGAGATGCTGGTCGCGCTCGGGGTGGTCGAGCCGACGCCCGACGAGGACGTCTTCCAGGTCGCGACCGCGCACCTCAGTCTCGGCGTCGAGCTGCTCGACCTCGACCTGCCGGTCGACGCGGTGCTCGCCGCCGGCCGGATCTTCGCCGACCACGGCCGGGCGATCGCCGAGGAACTGACCGAGGTGTTCCGCACCAAGGTCTGGCCGCACTACCGCGACTCCGGCGGTCCGCCCGAGCACATCCGCCAGTTGGTCGAGCGCTTCAAGCCGGTGACGATCCAGGGGCTGGTGCTGGCCTACGAGCGCGCCGTCGGCGAGACCCAGCGCGACACGATCCGTCGCTCGCGCACCAAGCCCCGCCGCTGACCGCCGCTCCCCCAGCGGCGGTCGGCGCGGTCGCCGTCAGCCCCGGCCGTGGCTGGCGCGGGAGCGGCGGGCGAGCGAGTCGACGCCGACGGCGAGCAGCAGCACCACGCCGGTGACGAAGAACCGGTAGGACGAGTCCAGGCTGAGCAGGGTCAGGCCGCTGGAGATGGACTGGATCACCAGGATGCCGAGCACCGCGGCGAACGCCGTACCACGGCCGCCGAACAGGCTCGTGCCGCCGATCACCGCGGCGGCGATCGCGTTCAGGTTGACGTCTCCGCCGCCGCTGCTCTGGTTGGCCGCTGCCAGCCGGGCCGCGGCCAGGATGCCGCCGACCGCGGCGAGCGTCGTACAGAGCACGAAGGCCGAGGTGTAGACCAGGTTCACGTTGATGCCCGCCCGACGGGCGGCCTCGACGTTGCCGCCGACGGCGTACAGGGACTTGCCCCACTTGGTCGAGGTCAGGCCGTAGTGCAGCAGCAGGGCGAGCGCGACGAAGAGCACGAACATCCAGCCGACCCCGCGGGTGCGGTTCAGGTACCAGACCGCGAAGCCCAGGCCGGCCAGCAGCAGCCCGCTGCGCACGAGCAGGAAACGCAACGAGCGCGCCGACAGCCCTGCCGTGCGCCGCTTGCTCGCGTGCAGGTACCCGACCACGAACAGCCCCGCGGCCGCCGCCACCACCAGCACGTACGACAACCAGGCCGGCACGAACCAGAGCTGGGCGAACCGCACCAGCGCCGAGTCGTACGGCAGGTTGACCGATCCCGACGTGCCGAGCGCCTTCAGCTGCAGCCCGAGGAACGACAGCAGACCGGCCAGCGTGATCACGAAGCTCGGGATGCCGACCCGGTTGTGCACGAGCGAGTAGAGCAGCCCGATCCCGATCCCGGCCGCGACCGCGGTCAGCACCGCGATCCAGGCCGGCCAGCTCTGGTTCACGAACAGCACGGCCATGATCGCCGCCGACAACCCGCTGATCGAGCCGACCGACAGGTCGATCTGGCCGACCAGCAGCACACAGACGATGCCGAGCGCAACGATGCCGACGGGCACGCACTCCATCGTCAGGTTCACCAGGTTGGTGCTGGACAGGAAGATCGGGTTGAGGACCTGCAGCACCGTCCAGATCACCACCAGGCCGGCGACGACCGGGATCATGCCGAGCTCACCGGAGCGGATCCGGTCGAGCAGGCTCGCGCCGTACCCGCGCAGGCCCGGTCGTTGCCGCAGGCGCTCGTCGCTCAGATCCATCGCGGTCATCCCCGCGCTCCTTCCCGTACGCCGTCCTGCCGCCGGGCCGCGCGCTGTGTCACCACGTTGTCCGACGCACCGGTGATCGCGGCGATCAGCTGCTCCGACGAGGTGGTGCGGGCGTCGAACACGCCGTTCGACCGGCCGAGCCGCAGCACCGCCACCTGGTCCGCGACGGCCCGGACGTCGGCCATGTTGTGGCTGATCATCACCACGCCGTGCCCGTTCTCCCGCAGCCGCTCGATCAGGTTGAGCACCTCGGTGGTCTGCGCGACCCCGAGCGCCGCGGTCGGCTCGTCGAGCACGACCACTTTCGGGTCGCCCAGCAGCGACCGCGCGATCGCGACGGTCTGCCGCTGCCCGCCGGACAGCGACGCGACCGGGATCCGGACCGCCGGGAGCTTGGCCGACAACTGCCGCAGCAGCTCCCAGGAGCGGACCTCCATCGCCACGTCGTCCAGCCGGTACGGACCGAGCTCGCGGCCGAGGAAGAGGTTCTCGACGACGCTCAGGTTCTCGCACAGCGCGAGGTCCTGGAAGACGGTGGCGATGCCGAGCCTGTGCGCCGCGGCCGGCCCGTTGACGGTCACCTCCCGGCCCTCGAACAGGATCGTGCCGGCGTCCGGCGCGTGCACGCCGGACAGCACCTTGACCAGCGTCGACTTGCCGGCGCCGTTGTCGCCGACGATCGCGACCACCTGACCGGCGTCGACGCTCAGGTCGACGTCGGTCAGCGCCGCGACGGCGCCGAAGTTCTTGCTGATCCCCCGGAGCTCGAGAACAGCCATCACTTGATCCCGAGCTTGTCGCAGGCCGCCTTGTACTCCGGCGTGCAGACGTCGGCGACCTTCAGCGCGAAGTCCGGCGCCCCGAGCACGTCGGCCACGGTGGCCCGGGTCACCACGGTCGGCGTGAACAGCTCCGAGGGCGTGTCGAACAGTGTGGTCTTGCCGGCCGGCTTCTTGCCCTGGGCGAACTCGTGCGCGACCACCGCGGCGGCGTCGGCGACGGTCTTGATCGGCTTGGAGATGGTGTTGAACTGGTCGCCGGCGATCACCCGCTGGATCGCGGCGAGCTCGGCGTCGTTGCCGGTCACCGGCGGCACCTTCGCGCCGGCCGCCTTGAAGGCGGCGATCGCCGCGCCGCCGGTGCCGTCGTTGGCGGCGACCACGCCGGCGATCTGGTGCGGGAACCGGGTGATCTGGCCGCTGACCCACTCCTGGGCCTTCGGCGGCTGCCAGCCCGGCGTGTCGAACTCGGCCAGCAGCTTGAACCCGCTCGGGTCGACGGCGCTGTGAATGCCCTTCTTGATCAGCCCGGCCGCGGCGTCGGTGGGTGAGCCGTTGACCTGCAGGATGCCGCCGGTGGCCTTGCTCGCCTTCAGCTCGTCGACCAGCGACTGGGCGATCAGCTGACCGATCTTCTCGTTGTCGAACGAGACGTAGTAGTCGGCCTTCTTGTCCGGGATCGGCCGGTCGTAGGCGATCACCGGCACGCCCTGGCCCTGGGCGGCCTGCACGATCGAGGCCGCGGCGGCGGAGTCGACCGGGTCGATCACGAGTGCCTTCACGCCTTGGGCGAGCATCGAGTTGGCCTGCTGCTGCTGCTTGGCCGGGTCGGCCCCGGCGTTCTGGTAGAGCACCTCGCAGCCCGCACAGAGTTCCTTGATCTTCGCCTTGAACAGTGGGGCGTCGAACTGCTCGTAGCGGGTCGAGGCGATGTCGGGCATCAAGAAGGCGATCTTCGCGTCTCCGCCGCCACCACCGCCGGGCTCGTTCTCGGCCCCGCAGGCCACGGTCGTCGTTGTGAGCAGCACCGCTGCCGCCGCTGCCATCACCCGGAACCTCATGCGGCCCGCCTCTCACCAGCTCGTGTTAATTTCCCATGATTAGGTGTGAAGAACCCAAGCGTATGGGTGACGGAGCTGTCAAGGTCCCGGTACAGCACGAAGCGGCCCGGACAGGATCGTCCGGGCCGCTTCGGTGCTGCTCAGGGAGTGTTGGGCAGCCTGAGGTAGGTCAGCCCGCGCAGGTCGAAGTACGTGTCGCTCGGTGTGGTGACCACGCGCAGCAGCACGTCCTCGCAGCCTGGGCAACGGGCGACCAGGCCGGGCGCGTCGGCGTACAGGCGGGCTTCGGCGAAGACGCCGGTGCGGCCGCAGCCGGCGCACCGGGCGATCGCCGTGGTGACGTCGACGGCGAACAGCTCGCGCAGCGCACCCGCGGCCGCGTTGCCGTCCAGGTGGGTCGGGACATCGGCGCTCATCGGGGTCCTCCTGTCGGTCCGAAACGTTCGGTTCTCACCTTGCTCGGGTCGTGCCCGGCGGCGACCAGCAGATCGGCGACCGCCTCGACGAACGGCGTCGGCCCGCAGACGTACGTGGTCGGGTCGTCGGCCGGCCCGAACGCCTTCGCGGCGAGCAGCTCGGCGTCGATCCGGCCGACCCGGGGCTCGCCCGGCGGGGCCTCCCGGGTGTAGACGAAGGTCACGTCGACGTCGTCGGACGCGGCCAGGTCCTTCAGGTCCGGTCGGTAGATCACCGAGGCCGGCCGGCGGACGGAGTACAGGAGGCGGACCGGCGTCGTACTGGCGGCGTGCGCGTGGGTGCGCAGCATCGCCATCAGCGGGACGACGCCCGAGCCGCCACCGATCAGCTGCACCGGCCCGGTGTCCTCGGGCCGCCAGACGAACCAGCCGCCGACCGGACCGCGGACCTCCAGCGGGTCGCCGACCTTCAGCACCTCCACCAGGTACGGCGAGACCTCTCCGTCCGGGACCTGCTCGACGGTCAGCTCGACCCCCTCGCCGGTCCACGCGGACGCGATCGAGTACGACCGGGACGCGCGGTACCCGTCCGGCGCGGTGAGCCGGACGTCCAGGTGCTGCCCGGCCAGGTGGCCCGGCCAGTCCGGCAGGTCGAGCACGATCGTCCGGGCGGTCGAGGTCTCCTCACGTACCTGCGTGACGGTGCCGGTCTGCCAGGTCAGTCGCCGGCGTAGCGCTGTTCTTTCCATGGATCTCCGTACTCGTGGTAGCCCGCGCTCTCCCAGAACCCGAGGTCGTCGGTGTCGGACAGCACCAGGCCGCGGACCCACTTGGCGCTCTTCCAGAAGTACAGGTGCGGCACCAGCAGCCGGGCCGGGCCACCGTGCTCGGCGCCCAGCGGCTCGCCGTCGAACTCGTACGCCACCCAGGCCTGCCCGTCGAGCAGGTCCTCCAGCGGCAGGTTCGTGGTGTAGCCGCCGTAGCTGTGCGCCATCGCGAAGTCGGCGCCGGTCTCCACGTCCGCGAGCAGGGTGTCGAGCGAGACGCCCTTCCAGTCCGTCTCCAGCTTCGACCACCGCGTCACGCAGTGGATGTCCCGGGTGATCTCCTCACTCGGCAGCGCCTGGAACGCGGCCCAGTCCCACTTGTGCACCTCACCGGTCTCGGTGGTGATGCTGAACTCCCAGTGCTCCGGCAGCACGTGCGGCGTCGGCCCCGCCGACAGCACCGGGAAATCCCGGGTCAGGTACTGCCCCGGCGGCAGGTCCGACCCACCACGACGACGCCCGGTGAACCCCGGCGACACGATGCCCATCAGCGAACCTCCTCGAACTGGAAGTACTGCCCGCAGTCTGGCACGACTACCCGCGGCCCAGCACAGCACACCGACAACGTCACCGGCAGCGACTAAGCCCACGCGGCGGCGACGTCGTCGGCCGTCCAGACGAGATCCACGTCGGCCCGGCGAAGGTCGGAGGACAATCCGCTCAACGACACGACGACAAGTCCAGCGGCCCCGGCGTCGAACCCCGGAACAGCACGCGCCGCGTGGGTGAGCTCCCGCAGGTCGTGCCGGTCGTACGGCGTACCGAGCCACTTCACCGAGCCGGCGAAGTCGACCCGGCGGGCGATCGGCGCACGGTCGGCGCCGACCAGATCGAGCTCGGGATCGAACCGGCGGTTCCACCATCCACCGACCCTCTCGACATCGGGCCAGGGCAGCGCCCCGGCGAGGGCGGCCAGCTCGAGGGCTTCCCGGACGACTGGTTCGACCGCTCGTCCGCGCCAACTGGTCCAGCGCCGTTCGATCAGCCGGAACGCCGCTTCCGGCCGGCCCCGGCGAGCCTGTTCGTGGGCCGCTCGAAGCACACCCAGGTACAGGCGAAGGTTGCTGTCGGCGATCCGGTAGAGCGTCGGCTTGCCCGGTGTCGTCGACAGCGGCTCATCGGCGGCCAGCACCCGCTTCTCCCGAGTCAGGCGTTGGAGCAGCGGCGAGAGCGTTCCGGACGCCAGACCGCCGTCCCGGCTCCCGGCAGCCGCGGCAATGTTCGGATGCGTCCGCTCACCGAAGCCGACGGCTTCGATCACCCGCCGGGACAGGTCCGGGTTCGGGAACTCGGCCAGCAGTGCGGTCTCCGGGACGCTGAAGACCGCGGATGCCGGGTCGGCCGTCTCGGTCCGGAGGAACTCGAGCGCCGGCGTTCCCGCCGGCCAGCTGCGCAGAATGCCGGGCAGTCCACCCGAGACCAACTGGGCGTCGATCGCGTCGGCCCCCGTGAGCCCGGTCGCCGCACCGGCCTCGGCCGGATTGAGCGGTCCCAGCACGAGATTGTCCGCACGCCCGTGGAACGGCCTGTCGTACGCCGTCAATCGCTCCATCATGTGCAGATCGCTGCCCAGCAGGAGGAGGAGCACGGGCTTCGTGGACAACAACCGGTCCCAGGCGGTCTGCAACGCCCCGTCGAAAAGGCCGTCCTGCTCCGCGAGCCAGGGCACTTCGTCCAGTACGACGATGCAGGGCTCCGGCGGAACGGCCGCCGCGAGCGCGCGCCACACGTCCGGCCAACTGCCCGCGGCCGATCGCGGGACCAGTTCTGGATCGGTCGGCAGGGTCGAATCCCGCAGGTCGGCCAGGAACGTGTCCGCCGCCTCGACCGGCGAGGCTCCTTTGGTGGCGGTCGAAAAGACGTAGGGCCTGGCCGCGCGATCGCAGAACTCCTGCACCAGCCGGGACTTACCGACTTGGCGGCGACCCCGGATCGCGACCGCGAGGCCTCTGCCGTCGGTCATCACGCGCGCGAGTCGCTTGTCCAGCACAGCGAGTTCGTCGCGGCGGCCGATGAAGTCGGACACCAGCACCCCCTATCTGTAGATGCAGTCTACGTAGATTGCATCTACATTAACTCACACGCCCAGGGTGCGCCCGATGATCTCTTTCATGATCTCGGTGGTGCCGCCGTCGATGGTCTGGACGCGGGTGTCGAGGTAGGCCTTGGCGATCGGGTACTCGGTCATGAAGCCGTAGCCGCCGTACAGCTGCAGGCAGCGGTCGACGACCTTCTTCTGCAGCTCGGTGGTCCACCACTTGGCCATCGCGGCCTCGCTGACGGTGAGGGTGCCGGCGGTCAGCTCCTCGATGCAGCGGTCGACGAAGACGCGGGCGATCTGGGTCTCGGTGGCCAGCTCGGCCAGCACGAAGCGGCTGTTCTGGAACGAGCCGATCGGGCGGCCGAACGCCTTGCGGTCCTTGACGTACTGCAGGGTCGACTCCAGCACGTTCTCGCAGGCGGCCGCGGCGACGACGGCGATGGTGAGCCGTTCCTGCGGCAGCTTCTCCATCAGGTAGACGAACCCCTGGCCCTGCTCGCCGAGCAGGTTCGCGGCCGGCACCCGGACGTCGTCGAAGAACAGCTCGGCGGTGTCCTGCGCCTTGAGGCCGATCTTGTCCAGGTTCCGGCCGCGCTCGAAGCCGGCCATGCCGCGCTCCACCACCAGCAGCGAGATGCCCTGGTAGCCGGCCTCCGGATCGGTCTTGGCGACCACGATCACCAGGTCGGCCAGGATGCCGTTGGAGATGAACGTCTTCTGCCCGTTCAGCACGTACTGGTCGCCGTCGCGCACGGCGGTGGTCCGGATCCCCTGCAGGTCGCTGCCCGCGCCGGGCTCGGTCATCGCGATCGCGGTCACCGTCTCGCCGCTGCAGAACGACGGCAACCAGCGCGCCTTCTGCTCGTCGGAGGCGTAGTCCAGCAGGTACGCCGAGTTGATGTCGGTGTGAATGGTGAATCCGACGCCGCTCGCGCGGGCCCGGGTCAGCTCCTCGATCAGCACGGCGTTGAACCGGAAGTCCCGGACGCCGCCCCCGCCGTACTCGGGCGGCATCATGAACCCGAGCAGCCCCGCGGCGCCCGCGGCCGTCCACAGCTCGCGCGGCACGATGCCGGCCTCCTCCCAGCGGTCGTGGTGCGGCACGATCTCCTGGGCGCAGAACGCGCGCACGGTCTCCCGGAAGGCGTCGTGATCGGCGTCGAACAGCTGACGGCGCACGGGCGGTCTCCTCAGTTCGTCTCGGCCTGGACCGCGGCGCCGGAGCGCAGCAGTTCGTCGACGTTCGCCAGACCCCACTCGGTCAACGCCTCGCGGGTGTGCTGCCCCGGACGGGCGGGCGGTTCACCGAGCTCGGTCGGCGTCCGGGAGAACCGCGGCGCCGGGGCGGCCTGCCGTACGCCGTCCTTGTCCACGAAGGTCCCCCGGGCCGCCAGGTGCGGGTGCTCGCCGGCCAACGGCAGCACCGGCGCGACGCAGGCGTCCGAGCCGTCGAAGATGTCGATCCACTCGGCCTGTGTCCGTTGCGCGAAGGTCTTGGTGAAGAGCTCGCGCAACTCGGGCCACGTCGCGGGATCGGTCCGGTCCGGCGCGTCGACGCCGAGCAACCGGACCAGTTCGTCGTAGAACTGCGGCTCGATCGCGCCGACGCTCACGTGCTTGCCGTCGGACGTCTCGTACACGTCGTAGAACGGCGCCCCGGTGTCCAGCAGGTTCGTACCGCGATCCTGCGTCCACGCGCCGCCCGCGAGAGCGCCGAGCAGCATCGTGGTGAGGTGGGCGGCGCCGTCCACGATCGCCGCGTCGACCACCTGGCCCTCACCGCTGCTCCGCGCCTCCACCAACGCAGCCAGCACGCCGACCACGAGGTACAGCGAGCCGCCCGCGAAGTCCCCGAGCAGATTGGCCGGCACCTGCGGCGGCCCGCCGGCGCGGCCGATCGCGTGCAGCGCACCCGACACCGCAAGGTAGTCGATGTCGTGCCCGGCCGCCTGCGCGAGCGGACCGTCCTGGCCCCACCCGGTCATCCGCCCGTAGACCAGCCGCCGGTTGACCGCGTGGCAGTGCTCCGGGCCCAGTCCGAGCCGCTCGGCGACGCCCGGCCGGAATCCCTCGACCAGCACGTCGGCCTTGGCGACCAGCTGCAGCACGGCGGCAACAGCCTCAGGCTTCTTCAGATCCAGCGCTACACTGCGCCGTCCTCGGTTGACCAGCTCCAGCTCAGGCGGCCCCATCGCGAGCCCGCCGCCCGGCCGCTCCACCCGCAGGACGTCCGCGCCGAGCTCGGCCAGCAGCATGCAGCCGAACGGCGCCGGGCCCAGCCCAGCCAGCTCGACGACCTTCACCCCGCTGAGTGGACCCATGCCGCCATTGTGACAGTTCAACTGTCACAGTCGTCAAGTCATCGGCAGCCGTCAGCGAAACGCGTCGGCCGCCGCCTGGACCTTGCCGTGGTATGCCCGCCAGCCGGTGTCGTCGAGCATGTCCGCGTCCGCGCCGCCCTTGCCGTCGATGAGTTCGCGAACGATGTCGGCATGCCCGGCGTGGTGGGCTGTCTCGTCGACCATCCGGACCAGCAGCACGCCGAGCGTCGTGTGCCGGCGGTCCTCGGGCCAGTGCGCGACCTCGGCCGGCGAGTCCAGCTCCAGCTCGGTGAGGCTGCGGTCGCCGTGCTCACAGGCCCGCAGGTACAGACCGGTCAAGTACTCGCTCGACTCGGTCGGCGCGGCCCACATGTCGGCGCCGTCCCAGATCGAGCCGTCCTCCTCCCAGGCGAGCTTCTCCGCCGGCGGCCGGCCCAGGCTCGTGCCGAGATAGGTGTACTCGAGGCCGGCGAGGTGTTTCACCAGGCCGAGCAGATTGGTAGCGGACGGCACGAGCGGCCGGCGCATGTCGTACTCGCTCAGCCCTTCGAGCTTGGTGAGCATCAACGCCCGGGACGCCCGCAGGTACTCGTGCAGCACAGCCTTGAGATCCATGCCCGGGACGCTAACGCAGCCCACCGACAAGTCAGCCGGGAGCGCCGGGTGGGACGAACCGCAGGTCGGCCGGAGCACCCTTCTCGATCAGCGTCATCAGCGCAGCGGTGTCCAGGTGCTCGTCGATCGCGTCGGCCAGCCGGTCCAGGCGACGCTCCCGCAGCCCGGCGAAGGAGACCGTGCCGTCCGGCGCCGGCTTGCCGGTCAGCGCGGCGATCTCGCCGAGGAACCGGTGCCGGGCCGCGTCGTCGTCCAGCAGCCCGTGCCAGATCGTGCCCCACACCACCCCGCTGCGGCACCCGCCCGGGAAGTCGTCCGCCTCGGCGGTCTGCGCCACCACCCCGTGATGGATCTCGTACGCCGTCCGCGCCGGCCGGGCGAGCACCTTGGCCGCGGCGAACTCGGTGGCTACCGGCAACAACCCCAGCCCGGTGTGCCGCCCGCCGCTCTCGACGCCGTACGGGTCGTCGATCATGCCGCCGAGCATCTGGTAGCCACCGCAGATCCCGAGCACCGGCCGCCCCGCCGCGACCCGGGC
Source organism: Kribbella flavida DSM 17836 (assembly GCF_000024345.1). Lineage (NCBI taxonomy): Bacteria > Bacillati > Actinomycetota > Actinomycetes > Propionibacteriales > Kribbellaceae > Kribbella > Kribbella flavida. The sequence goes on from NC_013729.1 coordinate 3,971,200, forward strand.
CTGGACCGCGTCGGCCAGCCCGTGCTCCCGCAACCAGGCCAGGTCGGCGGTCGTCGCCCGCGAGCCCGGCAGCACGACCAGGTCCGCGTCGCGCACCTCGGCCGGGCCGGCGGTGAAGAAGACACTGGTGGTCGGCTCGACGGCCAGCGCGTCCAGGTCGGTGAAGTTGCTGATCCGCGGGAACCGCACCACCGCGATCGTCAGCACGTCGCCGTCGGTGCTCGTCCGCCGGGCCGGAAGGTCCAGCGCGTCCTCGGAGTCCAGCCACAGGTCCGGCAGCCACGGCAGCACGCCGTACGTCGGACGGCCGGTGACGCCGGTGAGCATGTCGATGCCGGGCCGCAGCAGCGAGACGTCACCGCGGAACTTGTTCACCACGAACCCGCTGACCAGCCGCTGGTCGTCGGTCGAGAGCAAGGCCACCGTGCCGAACATCGAGGCGAACACCCCACCGCGATCGATGTCCCCGACCACCACCACCGGCGCCTGCGCGTGCCGGGCCAGCCCCATGTTCACGTAGTCGGACTGCCGCAGGTTGATCTCGGTCGGACTGCCCGCCCCCTCGCTGACCACCACGTCGTACCGGGACGCGAGGTCGTCGTACGCCGCGAACGCCGCCTTGGCCAGTTCGGCCCGTTCGGTCAGGAAGCCGCGGGCGGTCAGCTCGCCCCACGGCTCCCCCATCAGTACGACGTGGCTGCGCCGGTCGCTGCCGGGCTTCAGCAGCACCGGGTTCATCGCGGCCTCCGGCGCCGCGCCGGCCGCGACCGCCTGGATCCACTGCGCCCGGCCGATCTCCGCCCCGTCCGCGCAGACCATCGAGTTGTTCGACATGTTCTGCGCCTTGAACGGGGCGACCCGCACCCCTTGCCGCGCCAACCACCGGCACAACCCCGTCACCACGGTCGTCTTGCCCGCGTCGGAGGTCGTCCCGGCGATCAGCAGCGAGTTCACCCCGCAAAGCTTAGGTGCGGTCCTCCCGCCCGGCGGGACCGGCCGGGTCGTCGTCGCCCTGCTCGTCCGGCGGCAGGACCGGTGTGATCCGGCGGCCCTGGGCGTCGGTGCTGGGCAGCCGCGGGGACGAGCCCTGGAACCGGGTGGACGAGGCACGCTCGCGGGCCGACAACGGCTTGGCGATGTTCTCCAGCGACTGCTGCTCGGCGTCGACACCGAAGAACCACGCGATCAGACCGCCGATCAGCATCACGGCCGCGCCGATGACGTAGCCGACGGTCAACGGGCCGCGGGCCGGGTTCTCCCCCTCGCCGATCAGCGACGCGAACAGGAACGGCGCCACCACACCACCGGTGAGCTGCGAGATCGCGAAGAAGAACGAGATCGCCTGACCGCGCAGCTCGATCGGGAAGATCTCGCTGACCGTCAGGTACGCCGAGGAGGCGCCGGCGGAGGCGAAAAAGAACACGACGCACCACAGCCCGGTCAGCGTGACCGCGGTCAGCGCGCCCGCGTTGAACAGCAGCGCGGTGACGAACAGCACGACCGCCGAGATCGAGTACGTCGCCAGGATCATCTTGCGCCGGCCGACGGTGTCGAACAGGTGGCCGAGCAGCAGCGGACCGGCCAGGTTGCCGATCGCGAACGGGAAGAAGTACAGCGCGATGCTGGAGTCGTCCAAGCCGAAGTACGCCTTCAGCACCAGCGCGTAGGTGAAGAAGATCGCGTTGTAGAGAAAGGCCTGGGTGACCATCATCGAGAAGCCGAGGAACGAGCGGCTGCGGTAGTCGCGCAGCATCACCCGGGCGATCTCGCGGTACGTCACCGGCGGGTAGTCGACCACGTTGATCGCCTCGTCGTCGCCGACCTCGCGCAGCTGCCCACCCTGCCGGCGCACGGTCTGCTCGATCCGGTCGACAGTGGCCTCGGCCTCCTCGACCCGGCCGTGCGTCATCAGCCAGCGCGGGCTCTCCGGGATGTGCCGGCGCAGGTAGATGATCATCAGGCCCAGCACCGGGCCGATCAGGAAGCACAGCCGCCAGCCCCACTCGATCGGCACCAGGTCGTCGTTGAGCAGCACCAGGCCGATCGCCGAACCGATCAGGGCACCGCCCCAGTAGGTGCCGTTGATGCCGATGTCGACCCGGCCGCGGTACTTCGACGGGATCAGCTCGTCGATCGCGGAGTTGATCGCGGCGTACTCGCCGCCGATGCCCATGCCGGCGATGAACCGGCAGACCGCCATCGACCAGAAGTCCCAGGTCAGGCCGGCCGCGCCGGAGGCGAGCAGGTAGACCATCAAGGTGATGATGAACAGGTTCCGGCGGCCCCAGCGGTCGGTCAGCCGGCCGAAGAACAGCGCGCCGACCACCTCGCCGGCCAGGTAGATCGAGGCGAGCAGACCCACCTGCGCGGTGGTCAGCCCGAGCGTCTCGCCCTCCTTCAGCACGTTGCCGACCAGCGAGACCAGCTGGATCTCCAGACCGTCCAGGATCCAGGAGACGCCCAGACCGACGACGATCATCCAGTGGAACCGGGTCCACGGCAGCCGGTCCATCCGGGCCGGGACCAGGCTCGGTATCGCCTTGCCCTCCTCCAGCACGTGTTCGCTCATACCCCGCCTCTCCTCCCGGCCGGTCTGCAGTTTTCCGTCGGGGCAGGTCCCCGGCAGTCGCACGGTGCAAACCCCCGTCGACCCGCGGTCACCTCGGCGGCGCTGGATAGAGTGGCGGCATGGACAACGAGCTCACCGTGGTGGACGCGAAGGAGCAGAACCGGTACGAGGCCAGGGACGCGAACGGCGGCCTGATGGGATTCGTGGACTACCGGCGGACCGAAGGGCTGATCACCTTCCTGCACGCCGAGACGCTGCCGGAGTACCAGGGCCACGGCGTCGCCGGCCGGATCGCGAGCCAGTCGCTGGACGAGGCGCGGCAAGCCGGCCTGCAGGTCCGGCCCGCCTGCCCGTACTACCAGCAGTACCTCGAGAAGCACCCCGAGTACGCCGACCTGGTCGCCGAGGCGGGCCGGTGATGCCGGCACCCCAGCTCGGAACCCTCGACTGGCAACCGGCGCACGAAGTCCCGGAGCTGCTGGCCGAACCGGTCCGCGCGGCGCTCGGCGACCTGCCGGCGTACGCGGCGCCGATCGATCCGACGCTGGCCGACACCGCCGCCTTCTGCGCCGAGTACGACGTACCGCTGGCGGCGTCCGCGAACTGCGTCGTCGTGCACGGCAAGCGCGCCGGCGAGTCGACGTACGCCGCTGTGCTGGTGCTGGCGACGCACCGCGCCGACGTGAACGGCGTGGTCCGCAAGCACCTCGGGGTCCGCAAGATCTCCTTCGCGGCGCAGGACGACGCCGTCGGCTCGACCGGCATGGAGTACGGCGGCATCACCGCGATCGGCGTTCCGGCCGACTGGCCGGTGCTGGTCGACGAGGCGGTCGCGCAGGCCGGGCCGGTCGTCATCGGCAGCGGCGTGCGCGGGTCGAAGCTGCTGGTCGACGGCGCCGACCTGGCCAAGCTGCCCGCCGCCACCGTGCTCGCCCTCGCCGCGCCCGTGGCCTGACCCGGAACTGCGCGCCAGATCGGTCCAGGACCGATACCATCGGATGTCCGGATGAGCGGTGGCGGCCGCCCACCCCGGGGCAGAGCGTGGGCAGTGCTGGGGAGAGCGGGGTGACGGCGTGACCATGGCCGGCGGGGACGACGGCGGACCGACCGCTCTGCGCATCATGCTCGGCGGCCACCTGCGCCGGATGCGCGAGGCCGCCGGCATCAGCCGGGCCGAGGCGGGCTGGCAGATCCGCTCGTCGGAGTCCAAGGTGAGCCGGATGGAGCTCGGCCGGGTCGGCTTCAAGGAACGCGACGTGCAGGACCTGCTCGAGCTCTACGGCCTGACCGACACGCGCGAGCGCGACCGGTTGATGGACCTGGCCCGCGCCGCGAACAACCCCGGCTGGTGGTCCCGGTACGGCGACGTGATGCCGGCCTGGTTCGCCAACTACGTCGGACTCGAGGTCGCCGCCAAGCTGATCCGCACCTACGAGGTGCTGTTCGTGCCGGGCCTGCTGCAGACCGAGAACTACGCCCGCGCCGTCGTCCAGCTCGGCAAGTCCTACCTGCCGCAGGAGGAGATCGACCAGCGGGTCGCGCTGAGGGTCACCCGGCAGCAGATCCTGACCCGGTCGAACCCGCTCAAGCTGTGGGTCGTCATCGACGAGGCGGTGCTGCACCGGCCGATCGGGGGCCGGCAGGCGATGGCCGAGCAGGTCGAGCACCTGATCAAGATGGCGAAGCTGCCGAACGTCACACTCCAGGTGATGCCGTTCAGCAGCGTCGGTTACCCGGGCGCCGGTGGCGCGTTCAGCATCCTGCGCTTCCCCGAGGGCGACCTGCCGGACGTGGTGTACATCGAGCACGCGGCGAGCGCGCTGTACCTGGACAAGGTGGAGGATCTCGACGAGTACGCCGCGATCATGGACGCGCTGAGCATCGCGGCGGCCCCGGTGGCCGACACCGAGCGCCTGCTGCTCGAAGCGCTGGAACGCCTCGCCTGAGACAGGACGCGGCGACCCGGCAGGCACTCGCCCGGGTGCGCGGCGGCGCCGGAGAATACGCAGCCCCCAGCCGGCCGGCGTACCGCTCCCGCCGCCCTGCCCCTACCCCGCTCTCCCGCCTCCGCTTCCCCAGACAAGGGGATATCCCGGGTCCTGGTGGGTTCTACCTCCGCATGCCGACGGCAGACCCACAAGGTGGAGGGTTATCCCTCCAGCTTGTGGGCGTGGCGCATGCGGGGGTGGGGGGTTCAGGCGAGGGTGAGGTCGACCTTGATGTTGCCGCGGGTGGCGTTCGAGTACGGGCAGACCTGGTGCGCCTTGGCGACCAGCTCCTCGGCGATCACGCGCTCGACGCCGGGCAGGCTGACCACCAGCGCGACCTCCAGCCCGTAGGCGGCGCCGCCGTTGACCGGGCCGATGCCGACCTCGGCGGTGACCGTCGAGCCCTCGCTGTCCTGGCGGGCCCTGCGGGCGACCAGCTTCAGCGCGCTGTGGAAGCAGGACGCGAAACCCGCCGCGAACAGTTGCTCGGGATTCGTGCCCTCGCCGTTGCCGCCCATCTCCTTCGGCGGCGCGACGGTGACGTCGAGCTTGCCGTCGTCGCTGGCGGTGTGCCCCTCCCGGCCCCCTTCGGCGGTGGCACGGGCGGTGTACACGACCTTCTCGACTGCGATCGTCATGCGGAACGTCTCCTCGGGGTGGCGCGGATTCAGCGGGTGGGGTCGAGCACGAGCTTGCCGACGGTCCGGCGGGCCCGCAGGTCCTCGTGCGCGGTGGCGACCTCGGACAGCGGGTACTCGCCACCGACGAGCGGACGCAACCGGCCCGCCACGGTCAGGTCGAACAGCTCGCGCAGCGGGTCGCCGAGCAGCGCCGGGGTCTTGAAGCAGTCCGCCAGCCAGAACCCGGCGATCGTCTTCGAACCCTTCATCAGCCGGCTCGGCGCGATCGCGGCGGCCGACTCCCGCGACGCCGCACCGAAGGTGACCAGCCGGCCGAACCGGGCCAGCGCGTCGAACGACTCGTCGAACGTGCGGCCACCGACCATCTCCAGCACGACGTCGACCGGCCGGCCGCCGTTCGCCTCGACGATCCGGTCCTTCAGCCCCTCGGGACTGCCGTCGACGGCGACGTCCGCGCCGAGCTTCACGACCTGCTGGCGCTTGTCCTCCGACGACGCCGTCGCGATCACCCGGCCGGCGCCCCACAGCTTGGCGAGCTGGACCGCCAGCGACCCCACTCCCCCGGCCCCGGCGTGCACGAGCACGGACTCGCCCTCTTGCAGGTGAGTCGAGGTCTTCAACAGGTGCCAAGCCGTCGTGCCCTGCAGAACGAGCGCGAGCGCGTCACCGTCGCTCACGCCGTCGGGAACGTCGAACGCGTACGGCGCGTGCGCGACCGCCTGCTCGGCATAACCGCCCGAGCCGAGCAGCGCGACAACTCGGCGGCCGTCGGCGGTCCGGCCGACGACCTCGCCGCCCGGAATCAGCGGCAGCTCGGTCTTGGACAGGTAGCTGTTCTCCACCTGGTGGGTGTCGGCGTAGTTGATGCCGGCCCGGTCGACGGTGATCAGCACCTGCCCCCGGCCCACCTGCGGCGCGTCGACCTCGCTGACCCGCAGCACCTCTGGTCCGCCGAACTCGGTGATCTGTACAGCACGCACGCTGGGCATCCTCTCCGCGTCGTTCTCGGGCATCCGGGTGTGTCCGGTCGCTCTCCTTACACCGTACAATACAGTGTACGTTAACGGAGGAGAACGTGACGATGGCGACAAGAACCCCGCGTAACACGCTGAACGCCGAGCTGATCGTGCGGACCGCATTGGACCTGATGGAGGCCCGCGGCACCGACGCGTTCAGCTTGCGCGGCCTGGCGGCTGAGCTCGGCGTCGGCCCGATGGCGCTCTACACCTACTTCCGCAACAAGGACGACCTGTACGACGCCGTCCGCGACCACCTGATGGCGCTGGTGCCGCCGGTTCCCGCTGGCGCCTCGTGGCCGGACCAGGTTCGTGCGGTCTGCCGGGGACTACGCCGGCTGATGCTGGAACATCCTTGCCTTGCGCAACTACTGGCGAGCCGGCCGCTGAGCGGGCACGAGACGGCTCGGGTCGCCGAGGGCCTGCTCGGCGTACTGCGGGACGCCGGGTTCGACAACGAGACGGCCGCCCGGACCCACACGACGCTGTTCACCTTCGTGCTCGGGGCGACCTCGTGGGAGATCCAAATGGCGGCCGAGCGGCGCGACCCGGAGGCCTGGCGGCGGCTGCGGACGACGATGGAGGCGTTGCCGGCGACCGAGTTCCCGGTCGTGGTGGCGCTGGCGCCGGAGCTGGCCAGGACGACCGGCGGCGACGACCAGTTCGACTACGGACTCGACCTGCTGCTCGCCGGCCTCGCGGCGAAGGCGGCCGGCTGAGATTCACCGGGCCGGACCGGCGGACGCGGACGCGGCGGGTCAGAGCAGCAAGGTGACGATCGCGACGATGCCGATCACCACGATCAGCCCGCGCAGCGCGACCGGCGGCAGCTTGCGGCCGTAGCGGGCGCCGACGAAGCCGCCGATGGTCGAGCCGACCGCGATCAGGCCGGCTGCGAGCCAGTCGACGTCGGCGACGATGATGAACAAGATGGCGGCGACGGTGTTCACCGCCGTGGCCAGCACGTTCTTCAACGCGTTCATCCGTTGCAGGTTCGCGTCCAGGCCGAGTCCCAGCACGGCCATCAGCAGCACGCCCTGGGCGGCGCCGAAGTACCCGCCGTACACGCCGGTGGCGAAGACGGCCGGGATCACCCACCAGGCGCCGCGATGGGTGTGCTCGGGCACGCTGATCCACTGCGACAGCCAGGGCTGGAAGGCGACCAGCAGGCAGCCGAGCAGGATGAGGATCGGCACGATGGCGCCGAACGCGGAGTCCGGCAGGGTCAGCAGCAGGACTCCGCCGAGAATGCCGCCGAGCAACGAGGCCGGTACCAGCCGGAGCATCCGCCCGCGCTGGCCCTCCAGCTCCCGGCGGTACCCGATCGCGCCGGCCGCCGTACCGGGTGACAGGCCGACGCTGTTGCTCACGTTCGCCAGCACCGGGGGGATGCCGACGGCCAGCAGCGCGGGGAAGGTGAGCAACGTGCCCGAGCCCACCACCGCGTTGATCGTGCCCGCGCCCACACCCGCCACCAGGACGAACAGCGCCTCGAACCATGTCATCGCTGCACGACTCTACGCACCTGACCCTGGTGCCGGTTGGTCCGTCCGGTCACTGAGCGCTCAGTTGACGTGAAGGTCACACCCAGCAGAACGCCGAGCCGCCGTGACGTCACGCGGCCCGGCACTCACCGTGGGGTGAGTGCCGGGCCGGGACAGTGCCGGCCGGGCGCCCTAGGGCGCCGGGCCGTTCGGCGCTTGGGGTCAGCGGGCCGGCGGCGGCTCCGCCGGCGGGACCTGCGGCTCGGCGGTCGCGGTGACGGCCGGACTCTGCTGCGCGGCCCGGGAGCTGACGGCCGCGTTCTGTGCCGCGGCGATCGCCTCCTGCACGGCGTTGTCGGCCTCGGCCACCGCGGCGTCCGGCGTACTCGTCAGCTCGGCGGCCGGCTCGTCCTGCTGCACCTCGCCCGGCTCCGGGAACGGCCCCTCGGCCTTCTGCGGGATGCCGGCGATCTGGCCGACGGCGCTGCCGAGGCCCTCCATCGCCTTGCCGATCTCGCTCGGGATGATCCACAGCTTGTTCGAGTCGCCCTGGGCGATCGACGGCAGCATCTGCAGGTACTGGTAGGCCAGCAGGCCCTGGTCCGGCTTGCCGGCGTGGATCGCGTTGAAGACCGTGGTGATGGCCTGCGCCTCACCCTGCGCCTTGAGGATCCGGGCCTCGCGCTCGGCCTGCGCGCGCAGGATGCGGGACTCCTTGTCACCCTGGGCGGTCAGGATCGCGGACTGCTTCTGGCCCTCGGCCGACAGCACGGCCGACTGCCGCATACCTTCGGCGGTGAGGATCGCGGCCCGCTTGTCGCGGTCGGCGCGCATCTGCTTCTCCATCGAGTCCTGGATCGACGGCGGCGGGTCGATCGAGCGCAGCTCCACCCGGTTCACCCGGATGCCCCACTTGCCGGTCGCCTCGTCCAGCACGTACCGCAGCTTCTCGTTGATCTCCTCGCGCGACGTCAGCGTCTGCTCCAGGTCCATGCCACCGATGATGTTGCGCAGCGTCGTCATCGTCAGCTGCTCGATCGCCTGGATGTAGTTGGAGATCTCGTACGTCGCGCGCACCGGGTCGTTGACCTGGAAGTAGATGACCGAGTCGATCGACACCATCAGGTTGTCCTCGGTGATGACGCCCTGCGGCGGGAACGCGACGACCTGCTCGCGCATGTCGATCGTGTAGCGCACCTTGTCGACGAACGGGGTCAGCAGGTTCAGGCCGGGCTGCAGGCCGACCTTGAACTTCCCGAACCGTTCCACGATGCCGACGGTCTGCTGCTGCACGACCCGGACGGACTTGACCAGCGTGACGACCACCAGTAGCGCTACCAGTGCCAGCACGATGAGGAACGCTTCCACGTGACCCTCCACTCGAACGATTCAGGACGGACAGTCTTTCCTACCGACGGGCCACTGCCCAGTCCGGTTCCCTCACGATCCGGCCTCAGCGCGGCGGGTCGGAGTCCGGCTTCGCGTCCGCCTGCGGGCTGTCCGGCCGGTCGAGCTCGCCCTGGTGGTGACCGAGCGGCAGGCCGACCGGGTACACCACCGCGGTCGCGCCGTCGATCTGCATCACCTCGACCCGCGTCCCGGGCGCGATCGTGGTCAGGTCGTCGAACGGCCGCGCGGTCCACAGCTCACCGCCGAGCCGGATCGAGCCGACGCTGTCGGGGTGGATCTCCTTGACCACGACGCCGGTCCGCCCGACCACGTGCTGGGAGCCGGTCTTCATCTCCACACCGTGGTGGATCTTGCGCACCAGCAGCGGACGGATCGCGCCGAGCATCGCGGCCGCGGTCAGCAGACCGACGACGATCTGCAGCCAGAGCAGGCCGGGAAAGACGGCCGCCGCACCGGTCGCGGCCAGCGCGCCGGCGGCCAGCATCAGCAAGGTGAAGTCGAGGGTCGCCAGCTCCGCGAGGCCGAGCACGACGGCGATTCCGAGCCATGCCGCCCAGACGTTGTCCCGCAGCCAATCCATCATTTGCCAAGCCTATCCGCGAGAGGTACCTCCGACAGTACTCCGTCGGCGCGCGCGCAAAAGCGATCGCACCAGCCGGCGACCGTGGTCGGCGGCTCGCGGTGGTGGCCGGTGCTCAGAGGGCGCGGGCGGAGTACCGGCCGTCGCTGTGCTCGAGGGTGAGTGCGAGGTCGAAGGTCTCGCTCAGCGTTTCCGCGGTGAGGGCCTGGTCGATGGGGCCGGCCGCGACCAGCCGGCCCTGCTTGAGCAGCAGCGCGTGGGTGAAGCCCGGCGGAATCTCCTCGACGTGGTGCGTCACCAGCACCATCGCCGGCGCGCCCTCGGCCGTCGCGATCGAGCTGAGCGACCGGACCAGCTGCTCGCGCCCGGTCAGATCCAGACCGGCCGCGGGCTCGTCGAGCAGCATCAGCTCGGGATCGGTCATCAGCGCGCGGGCGATCTGCACCCGCTTGCGCTCTCCTTCGGACAGCGTGCCGAAGGTGCGGTCGGCGAGGTGGCCGATGCCCAGCTCGGTCAGTAGTTCTTTGGCCCGTTGGTGGTCCAGCTCGTCGTACTCCTCGCGCCAGCGACCGAGTACGGCGTACGAGGCGGAGACGACGACGTCGGAGACCCGCTCACCCTTCGGCAGCCGGTCGGCCAGGGCCGCGCTGGTCAGGCCGATCCGCGGCCGCAGCTCGAACACGTCGACGGCGCCGAGCACCTCGCCGAGCAGCCCGGCGACGCCGGCCGTCGGGTGCATCTGGGCGGCCAGCACCTGCAGCAGCGTGGTCTTGCCGGCGCCGTTCGGGCCGATGATCACCCAGCGGTCGGTCTCGTCGACGGTCCAGTCGATCCCGTCGAGCAGACGCGACCCGCCCCGCACGATCGTGATGCCGGCCAGCTCCACCACTGCAGTCATGGGGCAAAACCTACGGGGTGGCCGCGGACCGCCCGCGAGGACCCTGGGGGTGTCGGCGCGCCGTGGGCCGGATGGGACACTGATCGGCGTGCTGACCACTGCCGCCTCGGTGCGTTTCACCGTGTGGACGAACGCGATGCTCGCCGGTGCGTGCGACCCGGACACCGCCGCGCACAAGATTCTCGGCGACGACGTCGGCCACCACGTGGCCGGTCTGCCGGCACACCCGTCGCCCGCGACCCTGCCGGTCGCGCTGAACCTGCTGCGCGCCGCGGGTGCTCGCGAGGCCCATCTGGCCCTCCCGGTCCCGGGCGATCCGATCGGGCTGGCCGGGCCGCCGGCGTTCAACGAGTCCGCGCTGGAAGCGGGCGAGGCGGTCGTGCTGTCCGGCGCGGGGATCGGGCTGGTTCCGGCGTACGTCGGGCCGGCGGTGCAGTGGTCGGTGCTGACCGCGCAGTCCCCGCCGCCGGCCGACCTCGGCGAGGCCGACCGAGGCCTGCGGGCGGCGCTGATCGAGGCGGCCGAGTCGCTGGCCGCGCTGGACGTCGCGCGGTGGAAGCCGGAGGTCGCGGACGCGCTGATCGACATCCGCAAGATCGGCCAGGGTCGCGGCGACGACCTTGCCCCCGGCTACGAAGCCCGCGCGGTGAAGGCGGCGGCCACCGCCCGGCGCTGCCTGGCGATCGCCGACGCCGCGCTCGAGGACGACGGCGCGGCGGTCACCGGCGCCGAGGCCGACGCCCGCCGCCGCGCCCTCACCGAACTCGCCGCCGCCGCCCGCCGAGCCCTGGTAGCCGCCTGCGCCCCGCCCGCCCCCCACTGACCTTCCCCGTCACCCCGCCCCGCCACCCCGCCCCGTCGCCTGCCCCCTGCCCCGTCGGCCCCTCCCCGCCCCGCGCACTCTGATGGGTCAACCCACCAGATGCAGGGTTGGCCCATCGGATTCTGGTGGGCCAACCCTGCGCTTGGCGGGTTAACCCATCAGAGTGCGGCAGCGGCGGAGACCGGGGCGAGGGCTGGGTGGAAGGGGTCGGGCGGAGCGGGGCCGGGATGTGGACCGCGTGTCCAGCCGGCGGGAGGGTTTGGGTAGCGTCTGCGGTGCGATGACTGGACAGGCTGAGCACGAGACGCCCCCGCTGGACCGCCCGACCCTGCTGGTCACGTTGACCGGGACGGACCGCCCGGGCCTGACGTCCGCCGTGCTGTCGACGATCGCCGGCCGCGGGCTCGAGGTGATCGACGCCGAGCAGGTCGTGCTGCGGGGCCGGCTGCTGCTCGGCGTCCTGCTGTCCGCGCCACGGGACCACAAGGAGTTGAAGAAGGAGCTCAAGGAGCTCGCCGACGTGCTCGGCGTCGACATCGACGTGAAAAAAGGTGTCGGCGACAACGAGCCGCGCCGCAAGGGCCGTACCCACGTCACCGTGATCGGCAGTCCGCTGACCGCGCAGGGCTTCGCCGCCATCGCCGGCCGGATCGCCGACACCGGCGCGAACATCGACCGGATCAGCCGGATGGCGCGCTACCCGGTGACCGCGGTCGAGATCGCCGTGTCCGGCGCCGACACCGACGCGCTGCGGCCGGTGCTCGCGCTCGAAGGGGTCCGGCACGGCCTCGACGTCGCCGTCCAGGCCGGCGGACTGTACCGGCGGGCCAAGCGACTGATCGTGATGGACGTCGACTCGACCCTGATCCAGGGCGAGGTGATCGAGATGCTCGCGGCGCACGCCGGCCGGCTGGAGGAGGTCGCCGCGGTCACTGAGCAGGCGATGCGCGGTGAGCTCGACTTCGCCGAGTCCCTGCGGCACCGGGTCGCGACCCTGGAGGGGCTGCCGGCGTCCGCGCTGGACGAGGTGTACGCCGCGATCCAGCTCGCGCCCGGCGCCCGGACGCTGGTCCGCACTTTGAAGCGGCTCGGGTACCAGTTCGCCATCGTCAGCGGCGGGTTCAGCCAGATCACCGACCAGATCGCGGCCGACCTCGGCATCGACTACGCGGCGGCCAACGAGCTGGAGATCGTCGACGGCAAGCTCACCGGCCAGGTCGTCGGCGACATCGTCGACCGGGCCGGCAAGGCGGTCGCGCTGCGCCGGTTCGCCGCGGCGGCCAGTACGCCGTTGTCCCAGACGGTCGCGATCGGCGACGGCGCCAACGACCTCGACATGCTCGCCGCGGCCGGCCTCGGCGTCGCCTTCAACGCCAAGCCGGTCGTCCGCGACGCCGCCGACACGCACCTGAGCGTGCCCTACCTGGACACCATTCTCTACCTGCTCGGCATCTCCCGCGAGGAAGTCGAAGCCGCCGACGCCCCGGACTGAACCGCGGTCGCTGCAGGAAGCGGCAACCTCCGCCGAACCGGTTTGCCCTCGCTCGATCAAGGCAGGCAGGATCGCGTCCATGGCGCCTCACCTCGTACTGCCGGAGCCGTTCACCGCACGGCCGGCGACGACGGCCGACGTACCGGCGGTGCACGCACTGGTCGGCGCGGTGGAGCGTGAGCTCCTCGGACGGACCGAGACCGGTGCCGACGGCATCGAGGCGTCGCTGACCCGGCCCGGCCTGGACGCGGCGGTCGACAGCCTGGTCGTGCACGCCCCCGACGGACAGCTGACTGCGTGGGCCTGGATCAACCGCGGGCGCCGGGCGCAGATCGACGTGGCCCCGGCGTTCCGCGGCCACGGGATCGGCAGTGCGCTGCTGGACTGGACCGAAGCCAGGGCGGCGGAGGTCGGCACCGACTGGCTGGCGCAGAACGTCGACGACAAGGACCGGGCCGGGACCGAGCTGCTGCGCTCGCGCGGGTACGAAGTGCTGGCGAAGAACTGGCAGCTGGAGATGCCCGTGGCCGAGGTGTCCGTCGAACTGCCGGAGGGTTTCACCGTCCGGCCGTTCCAGCCGGACGAAGCGCGGGCGGCGTACCAGCTGATCGAGGACGCCTTCGACGAGTGGCAGCCGCGGCGCAAGTCGTACGAGGAGTGGGCGCGGCTCAGCATCGAGCGGGCGAGCTTCGCCCCGGCCCTCTCGCCGGTTGCGTTCGCGGGCGGGGAACTGGTGGGCGCGGCGCTCTGCCTGGACCTGCCCGATCCCGACGACGGGTACGTCGAGCAAGTCGCTGTCCGCAAGGACCAGCGAGGACGCGGGCTGGCGAGGGCGCTGCTGGCGATCGCCGCCCGAGGTTTCCGGGCGCAGGGCAAGCACAACCTGACGCTGTGGACCCACTCGGACACCGGCGCCCTCGCGATGTACGAACGCCTCGGCATGTCGGTCCGCCGCAGTACGACGGTCTACCGCGGGCGGGTGCGCGCCGCCGGCTGATCGGCGACCAGATCGTGACGAGGTGTTGACTCCTGGCCATGAGAGCGCTCACATAGGCGTAAGCCCCGGCCGGCCCGCTCCTGGTGAGGCGCCGGCCACGAATGGGAGGTTCAGATGCGTTCCCGCCCGAACACACGGTCCACCCGCCTGCGCACCCTGCTCAGCGCGCTGTTCATCCCGGTGCTCGTCGCCGTGCCGCTGACCATCGCCGCACAGGCCAGCGTGCCACCGCCCCCGCCCGGCTGGACCACCGTCTGGTCCGACGACTTCGACGGACCGAGCGGCTCACTGCCGTCCAGCGCGAACTGGATCATCGACACCGGTCACGGTTATCCCGGCGGCCCGGCCAACTGGGGCACCGGCGAGATCCAGAACTACACCAACAGCCCGAACAACGTCTCCCTCGACGGCACCGGCAACCTGCGGATCACCCCGCGGCGCGACAGTGCCGGCAACTGGACGTCGGGCCGGATCGAGACCCAGCGCAGCAACTTCAAGCCGCCGTCCGGCGGCGTCCTGGCGATCGAGGGCCGGATCCAGATGCCCAACGTCACCGGCAACGCGGCGCTCGGCTACTGGCCCGCGTTCTGGGCGCTCGGCCAGCCGTACCGCGGCAACTACTGGAACTGGCCGGCCATCGGCGAGTTCGACATCATGGAGAACGTCAACGGGATCAACTCGGTCTGGGCCGTGCTGCACTGCGGCGTCAACCCCGGCGGCCCGTGCAACGAGACCAGCGGCCTCGGCGCCAGCCGGGTCTGCCCGGGCGCGAGCTGCCAGTCCGCGTTCCACACCTACCGATTCGAGTGGGACACCAGCATCTCCCCCAACGAGCTGCGCTGGTACGTCGACGGGCAGGAGTACCACAAGATCACCCAGGCCCAGCTTCCGGCGGACACCTGGACCAACATGACCTCGCACGCCGGCTACTTCATCCTGCTGAACGTCGCGATGGGCGGTGCCTTCCCCGACGCGCTCGGTGGTCCGACGCCCCGGCCCGAGACCGTGCCGGACCGGCCGATGATCGTCGACTACGTCGCTGTCACCACCCGCGGCGGCGGCACCAACCCGCCGACCACGCCCCCGCCGACCACCCCGCCGCCGGGCGGCAGTTCGGCGTACACGACGCTGCAGGCCGAGGCGTACGGCGCGCAGGGCGGTGTCGGTGTGGAGACCACGACCGACAGCGGCGGCGGGCAGAACCTGAGCCAGCTCGGCAACGGTGACTGGGCCCTCTACCGGGGCATCGACTTCGGCAGTACGCCGGCCCGCCAGTTCGTCGCCCGAGTCGCCTCGGGTGCCGGCGGCGGGGTCAGCGGCCTGGTCGAGGTCCGGCTCGGCAGCAGGACCAGCGCGCCGATCGGCAGCTTCGCGGTCGGCAACACCGGCGGCTGGCAGAGCTGGCGCTCGATCCCGGCCAACATCTCCGGGGTCACCGGGGTGCACGACGTCTACCTGACCTTCACCAGCGGCCAGCCGGCCGACTTCGTCAACGTCAACTGGTTCACCTTCGGCCACTGACCGAACCGCCGCGGTGGGCCCGTCGATCAGCCGGCGGGCCCACAGCACCTATTCTTCGGCTATGTCTGAACAGGTGGTGAGCAGCGGGCCGGGTGCTCTCTTCGCGATCGGCGGCGCCGAGGACAAGCTGAAGAAGCGCACCGTGCTGCAGGAGTTCGTCGAGGCGGCCGGTGGGCCGAAGGCGCGGATCGTCGTGGTGCCGACCGCGTCGGCGCTCGGGCCTGACGTCGTCGACGTGTACTCCGCGCTGTTCGCCGCGCTCGGCGCGGCCAGTGTGGTCGGGGTCCGGCCGGAGAACCGCGAGGACGCCGACGACCCGGCGTTCATCGAGCCGCTGGACAGCGCCACCGGCATCTTCATGACCGGCGGCAACCAGCTCAAGCTCAGCGGCGTGGTCACCGGTACGGCGTTCGGCCGGGCCGTCACCGCCGCGCACAAGCGGGGCGCCGCGGTCGGCGGCACGTCGGCCGGCGCGAGCATCCTGGCCGAGCACATGATCGCCTTCGGCCGCTCCGGCGCCACCCCGCGGCAGCGGATGACTCAGCTGGCCGGAGGGCTCGGCCTGGTCCAGGGCGCGATCGTCGACCAGCACTTCGCCCAGCGCAACCGGTACGGCCGACTGCTCTCGTTGGTCGCGCAGTCCCCCGGGCTGCTCGGCATCGGCGTGGACGAGGACACCGCGGCAGTTGTCCGCGGCACCCATCTCGAGGTGGTCGGTCGCGGCGCGGTGACGATCTTCGACGGCAGCCGGATCACCTCGAACGCGCACTACGCCAAGCGGTCCGAGGCCATTCTCGCCTCGGGTGTCGTGCTGCACGTGCTGCCGGCCAGCGCCACCTTCGACCTGCGCGCGCGGGCCCTGCTCTCGTACGGGCCGCAGCCGCCGGCCGAGGAGCTGGCCGAGATCGAGGCGGCCGAGGCCGACCTGCGCAAACTGGCCCGCGACATCGCCGCCGAAGGGGTCTCCCCGCGGTACTACGCCGAGCACAAGCGGCGCAGCGGCAAGCGGGTGTCCCGACGGGTCTCCGCGGCCGGGTCCAGACCGGAGGCGACCGAGCCGCTGGGCGCGGGCGCCGAACTCAGCCGACCAGACACCGAGCCACGAGACGACAGTGGGACGACCGTATGAGTGACACCGCCGCCCGGAACGACCACCAGAACGACGACCAGCACGACGACCTGGCCGAGCAGCACGTCGCCCGCCGGCAGGGCGCGCCCAGCCCGGACCTCAAGATCATCGAGACCCGGGTCTACCGCGGCGCGAACATCTGGAGCTACGAGCCGGCGATCCACCTGGTGGTCGATCTCGGCTCGCTGGAGAACTTCCCGTCGAACACGATCGACGGCTTCACCGAGCACCTGCTCGCCGACCTGCCGCGGCTCGACCAGCACCACTGCTCGCGCGGCCGCAAGGGCGGTTTCATCGAGCGGCTGAACGAAGGCACCTGGCTCGGCCACATCGCCGAGCACGTCGCCCTGCAGCTGCAGCAGGAGGCCGGCCACGACATGCGGCGCGGCAAGACCCGGCAGGTCAAGGGTGTGCCCGGCCGGTACAACATCATCTACGCCTACGCCGACGAGGCGGTCGGCCTGGCCGCCGGCGAGCTCGCCGTCCGGTTCGTCAACCACCTGGTCCAGCCCGACCCGGACTTCGACTTCACCACCGAGCTCGAGCGCTTCATCAAGCAGGCCGAGCGGACCGCGTTCGGCCCGTCGACGCAGGCGATCGTGGACGAGGCGACCTCGCGCGACATCCCGTGGATCCGGCTGAACAAGGCCAGCCTGGTACAGCTCGGCCAGGGCGTGTACGCCAAGCGGATCCGCGCCACGATGACCTCGGAGACCGGCTCGATCGCCGTCGACGTGGCCGGCGACAAGGACCTGACCACCCGGCTGCTCGCCTCGGCCGGCCTGCCGGTCCCGCGGTCGGACTCGGTCCGCACGGTCGAGGACGCCGTCACGGTGGCGAACAAGATCGGCTACCCGGTGGTGTGCAAGCCGCTGGACGGCAACCACGGCCGCGGCGTCTGCCTGAACCTGCAGGGCCCGGACGACGTGCGCGCGGCGTTCCCGATCGCCGCCGAGCAGTCCCGGCGCGGCTGGGTGATCGTGGAGAACTTCGTCACCGGCCGCGACTACCGGTGCCTGATCATCAACGGCCGGATGGAGGCGATCGCCGAGCGCGTCCCGGCGCACGTGGTCGGCGACGGCGTGCACACGGTCGCCGAGCTGGTCGAGATCACCAACGCCGACCCGCGGCGCGGGGTCGGGCACGAGAAGATCCTGACCCGGATCACGGTGAACGCCGCGGCCCGCGAGCTGGTCCGCAGCCAGGGCTTCGAGCTGGACGACGTGCCGCCCGAGGACACCATGGTCAAGCTGACGCTGACCGGCAACATGTCCACCGGCGGCATCTCGATCGACCGCACCCTGGAGGCGCACCCGGAGAACGTCGAGATCGCCGAGGAGGCGGCCCGGATGATCGGGCTGGACATCGCCGGCATCGACTTCATCTGCCCCGACATCACCCAGCCGGTGCGCGAGACCGGCGGCGCGATCTGCGAGGTGAACGCGGCGCCGGGCTTCCGGATGCACACCAACCCGACGATCGGCGAACCGCAGTACATCGCCAAGCCGGTCGTCGACATGCTGTTCCCGCCCGGGTCGACCAGCCGGATCCCGATCGTCGCGGTGACCGGCACGAACGGCAAGACCACCACCGCGCGGATGATCAGCCACGTCTTCAAGGGCCTCGGCCGCAAGGTCGGCATGACCTCGACCGACGGCGTCGTGATCGACGAGCGGCTGGTGATCCGGGCGGACGCGTCCGGCCCGAAGTCGGCCCGGATGGTGCTGCAGAACCCGCGGGTCGACTTCGCGGTGTTCGAGGTCGCCCGCGGCGGCATCCTGCGCGAGGGCCTCGGCTACGAGCGCAACGACGTCGCCGTGGTGCTGAACATCCAGCCCGACCACCTCGGGCTGCGCGGCGTCGACACGCTGGAGCAGCTGGCCGACGTCAAGGCGGTGCTGGTCGAGGCGGTGCCGCGGGACGGGTTCGCCGTGCTGAACGCGGACGACCCGCTGGTGCGCAAGATGCGCCGCAAGTGCTCCGGCCAGGTGGTGTGGTTCAGCACCGCCGAGGCGGGCAGTGAGGTCCGGGAGTACATCGAGGGCCACTGCCGGCGCGGCGGCCGGGCGGTCGTGCTGGAGCGGTCCGAGCTGGGCGACATGATCATCATGAAGCACGGCCGCCGGTCGATGCAGCTGGCCTGGACACACTTGCTGCCGGCAACGTTCGGTGGCCGGGCGATGATGAACGTGCAGAACGTGATGGCCGCGGCCGCGGCGGCGTTCGCGGCGGGCGCGCCGCTGCACGACATCCGGCAGGGCCTGCGCACGTTCAACACCTCGTACTACCTGTCGCCGGGCCGGCTGAACGAGATCGAGGTCGACGGCCGGCACGTGATCGTCGACTACTGCCACAACGCGCCGGCGATGCGGATGCTCGGTGACTTCGTGGACAAGCTGGGCGAGAGTCTCGGCGCGTCGTCGGAGGTCGGCCGCCCGTCCCGGATCGGCGTGATCGCGACCGCCGGCGACCGGCGCGACGACGACATGCGCGAGCTGGGCGAGGTGGCGGCGCAGCACTTCGACGTCGTACTGGTCCGTGAGGACACCCGGCTGCGTGGACGCCGGCGGGGTGAGTCGGCAGAGCTGATCGTGGAGGGCGTCCGGGCCGCGATCGCCCAGGGCGCGCGGTGCCGGTCGGTGGAGACCGTGCTCGAGGAGCTGGACGCCGTCCGGCACGCGCTGACCCGGTCGAACCGGGGCGACCTCGTGGTGCTCTGCGTCGACCAGCACCAGTCGGTGCTGTCCGAGCTGGAGTCCGTCTCGCACCTGGCCCAGGCCGGGGCCCGGTCCGGCGACGAGGGCGGCGACCCCGACTTCGTCCGTCCGGACGGGGACGCCGAGACGTCAACGCCCTAAGGGGTGTCTCCCAGTTCCGCGCAGTAGGCGGGGAACTGGGAGACACACACTAGACCGTGCGTGAGCGGGGACACACCGCGTGTCCCCGCTCACCCGGGAACTCGGCCCGGCGGCGTCTCGTTGGCCTGTCCGTGAAGAAGAAGTTGCTGACGGCGTGTATCGCCGTCGCCCTCCCCCTCCTGCTGTCCTCGTGCGGTTCCGGTGACCCGGCGGCGGCGTCCGCGGGGAACCCGGCGGCTCAGGCCAGTACGCCGAGCGTGCTCGTCGAGGACGCCTGGGTGCGTGCGACGGCCGGCGCCAAGGACACCACGATGACGGCGGCGTTCATGGCGCTGACCAATCCCGGCGACCGCGAGATCAAGTTGACGGCGGCAACCTCCCCGGTGGCCGGGCTGGTCCAGCTGCACGAGATGGCGATGCGGGACGGCAAGATGGCGATGCAGGAGAAAGCCGGCGGCATCGCCGTACCGGCCGGGTCGCACGCGCATCTGGCGCCGAGCGGCGACCACGTGATGCTGATGCAGCTCAAGCAGCCGTTGCGGCCGGGTGACGAGGTCCCGCTCACGCTGAAGTTCTCCGACGGCAGCAGCCACGACCTGACCGTGCCGGTGAAGGCCTTCACCGAGGAGGAGGAGCACTACCACCCCTCCCCGACGCCGACTCCTTCCTCTTGACCGGACCGAGCTCCCGCCGGCCGTCGCGGCGGCAGCTTCTCGGGTACGCCGGAGCTGCCGCCGCGGGGGCCGCCGTCACCGGTGGCACTGTTGCCCTGGGCAAAGAGACCCCGCACGCTGCCGAGCCGGTAGTGGCCCGCGACCTCAGTCCGTACGGCGACCACCAGCCGGCCGTCGCCGCGGCTACCCCCAAGCACGCCGAGCTCGTCGCGCTGAACCTGCTCGGCAGCACGGACCGTGCCGCGCTCGGCCGGTTGATGCGGTTGTGGACCGCGGACATCGTCGCGCTGACCGCCGGCCGGCCCGCGCCCGGCGACACCGCACCCGAGCTGGCGGTGCCGAACGCCGCGCTGACCGTCACGGTCGGTCTCGGCCCGCGCGTCTTCACCTTGCCGGGACTGACGACGGCCAAGCCGCGCGGGCTCGACGCTCTGCCGGTGATGCGGCACGACCGGCTGCTGCCCGCCTGGTCCGGGGGCGACCTGCTGATCCTGGTCGGCGCCGACGACGCGGTCAGCGTCGTGCACGCCGTACGGCGGCTGGTGGCGGACGCGGCGCCGTTCGCAAAAGCTGTGTGGCGGCAGACCGGCTTCTGGAACGGAACCGGTCCGGACGGCAAGCCGGTGACCGGCCGCAATCTCTTCGGCCAGGTCGACGGCACCGGCAACCCGGCCGCCGGCAGCCCCGAGTTCGGTGCCACCGTGTGGGCCACGGGACCGGAGTGGTTCACCGGCGGTACGACGCTCGTGGTCCGCCGGATCACGATGAACCTGGACACCTGGGACGAGCTGACCCGTTCCGAGCAGGAGCGCGCGGTCGGCCGGAAGCTGTCCACCGGAGCCCCGCTGAACGGTACGGCCGAGCACGACGAGCTCGATCTGGAGGCCCGCGACGCGGACGGCCGGCTGCTGATCGCCGAGAACGCCCACGCCCGGCTGTCCCACCACAGCGTGAACGACGGCCGCCGTATCTTCCGCAAGGGCCTGAACTACGTGCACGACACGGGCGCGACCCGCGAAAGCGGGCTGATCTTCCTCAGCTACCAGGCGGACGTGGCCGGACAGTTCCTGCCGATGCTCGCCCGCCTGGACGCCGCCGACGCGCTGAACGAGTGGACGACAACGATCGGCTCCGCCGTCTTCGCGGTTCCGCCGGGGTTCCGCGAAGGCGGCTGGCTGGCTCAGCGCTTGCTGAGCTGACGACTCAGCCGGCTCGAGCACTCCCGGCCGGTCAGCCGACGGGCTGGCGGCGGGGTAGGGACCGGGGCTCGGGGTCCAGCTGGTCGATCCAGTCGAGGTCGCTGGACAGGACCGCGTCGTTCGGGCGGTCGGCGTACGGGTCGGGTGGAGGCGGAGCCGGCGGGAGCGCGCGCAGCTTGAGCGCGGTCATCGGAATCGCCAGCAGGACCGCGAGCACCATCCAGGGCCAGTAGTCGCGCAGCAGCGGCTCGAAGGCCTGGAAGAAGCCCTCGGTGCCCACGTCGGCCACCTCGTCCGCCGGCCGCCCCGCGGCGGATGCGACCGCTCGGACAGCATCCACCACGGCGAAGGAGACCAGGAAGGCGGCTGACACCAGCGGCCAGTAATACGCCGACCGCCAGCCCCGTCGCCAGCAGCACAGGTACAGGATCGTCGCGAGTCCGACGGCGATCAGCAGTCCGTTGAGCTGCCAGAGCCAACGCCACTCCGCCAGCTCCGCGGCCGGGCGTACGGCGTACCAGGCGAACGGGAGAGTCAGGGCGACTGCGGCAACAACCGAGCTACGGGTGCCGAGGGCACCGAAGAAGGCGCCGACGGCACTTGCCACCAGCAACGTGATCAGCAGGTCGCGTTCAGCCGGTGAGTTCCCGCTCAGCCACCACGTGCCCGCGGCAACGACCAGCACCACCGGGCCGGCGATGCGCAGCCTGCCGAGCAGGAACCCGGCCGCCACTCCCCCGGCGAACCCGCCCAGGACGAGCAGATCCAGCCGGGCGGCGGTCCCCGGGACGAAGGTGGTGGCCCCGGCCGGCAACCCGGCCAGGTAGCTCGCCGCGAAACCAGCCACGAACCAGCCGATCACCGCCGCCGGGACAGCCCACAGATAGCGCATCGCACCCCGTTCCGTCCCCGGCCGGGGGTCGGGGTTAGTGCTGGGCCCGCTCCACCTTGCTCTTCAAGGTCTCCGGGGTATCGACCGTAGCCCCCTCGTCCTGCAACCAGGCGTCAAGACTCGCCCGATCCTGCAACGACATCACCGCGACCACGTCACCGGGACCGGCCTCGGCGACCAGTGCCTTGGCCGCGTCCAGCTCGGTCGGGTACGACGGGACGTCGTCGACGCCGACCGAACTCGTTCCCTCCCGGAACACCGCGTCCAGCTCGGCCGAGGGCCGGCCGCGCAGGTAGGTGTCCTTGTGGCCGATCACCACCCGGTCGGCGCCTCGGGCACCGATCGCGCCCATCGCGCTGACCATCTCGTCGGACCGGTCGCCCGGCGAACCCAGCGCCAGCAGCAACCGCCCGCCGGGCCGGCGGACGCCGTTCATGATCTCCAGCAGCGCCTCGAGCCCGGCCTCGTTGTGCGCCAGGTCGATCACCACGGTGAAGTCGCGCAGCGAGTACATGTTCATCCGGCCGGGGTTGTTCTCGTTCGGCGAGAACGAGGTCAGGCCCTCGATCACCGCCGCGCGCGGCAGCCCCAGGCCGAGCGCCGCCGAGGCCGCGGCCAGCGCGTTCTCGACGTTGTAGTGGGACAGCCCGGACAGCGTCATCGGGATGTCGACCACCTTGACCAGCGGCTCGGCGTCGCTGGCGTTGTCCAGCACGGTGACGAACCCGTCCAGCACCGTGGTCGCCCGGCCGCCCTCGTCCAGCACCGTCCGGATCGACGGCGAGTCGGGGTCGCGGGAGAACACCCAGCTCTTGGCCGGTGAGCCCAGCCGCATCGCGAACGTCCGCGGGTCGTCGCCGTTCACCACGCACCAGCCCCGCGGCCGGGTGATCTTGGTGATCACCGCCTTCACCTCGGCCAGCTGGTCGACGGTGTCGATGCCGCCCAGGCCGAGGTGGTCCGCGGAGACGTTGGTGACCACCGAGACGTCGTTGGTGGCTACCCCGATACCGCGCCGCAGGATGCCGCCGCGGGCGGTCTCGGTGACGGCCAGCTGGATGCCCGGCTGGGACAGCACCCGGCCGGCGCCGCTCGGGCCGGAGAAGTCGCCGTACTCGACCAGCTCGCCGTCGAAGTACACGCCGTCGGTGCTGGACCAGCCGACGTGCAGGCCGGCCGCGCGGCCGATGTGGGCGATCATCCGCGACGTCGTCGTCTTGCCGTTGGTGCCGGTCACCGCGACCACCGGGACCTTGGGCCGCAGGGTCGGCGGCGGGTCGCCGGCCGGCTCGGTGCGGACCCGCTCACCGACCGCCGCGACCAGCGCGGTCAGCTGCTCGGGGTCGGTGCCGAAGGCGTCGATCACGTCGACGATCGCCTGGCCCAGCGCCCGGGCGCGCTGCTCGTGCGCCCACGGGAACGCGATCACCAGCCGGTGCACGTCGGTCTCGGGCCGGACCCGGACACCGATCCGGCCGATGCCGGCCTCCCGGGCGATGCGCCGGACGACGTGCCCGGCGACCCGGATCGCGAACCGCTGCCGGAAGCCGGACCCGATCCGGCCCGGCCGGGTGGCGCCGAGGCCGAGCGCCGACGCGTACGCCTTCGCGGTCGGTGCCGGGGCGTCGATCAGCGCGGTCAGGTCCAGCGTGAGCTTGACCGCCGCGCGGCTGAAGTAGAGGTTGGCGCCGTCGAGGACGCGAAGCTCCACCAGGGACGTGGCCACTAGGCACCCATCGCGTGGTAGCCGCCGTCGACGTGCACGATCTCGCCGGTGGTGGCCGGGAAGAAGTCGCTGAGCAGCCCGACGATCGTCCTGCCGGTCGGCGCCAGGTCGGACGGGTCCCAGCCCAGCGGGGCCCGGTCCAGCCACGGCTCCTCGAACTTCTCGAACCCCGGGATCGCCTTGGCGGCCAGCGTCTTCAGCGGCCCGGCCGAGACCAGGTTGCAGCGGATCCCCTGCGGGCCGAGGTCACGCGCCAGGTAGCGCGAGGTGGACTCCAGCGCGGCCTTGGCCACCCCCATCCAGTCGTAGCCCGGCCACGCCACGGTGGCGTCGAAGGTGAGCCCGACGATGCTGCCGCCGCGGCTCATCAGCGGCGCGCAGGTCACCGCCAGCGCCTTGAGGCTGTACGCCGAGACGTGCACCGCGCGGGACACGTCGTCCCACGGGCCGTCCAGGAACTTGCCGCCGAGAATCGTCTCCGGGTTCCCGTACGCGATGGAGTGCACGACGCCGTCCAGGCCGTCCACGTGCTCGCGGATCCGGTCCGGCAGAGCGGCCAGGTGCTCGGCGTCGGTCACGTCGAGCTCGAGCACCGGCGGTTCCTGCGGCAGGCGTTTCGCGATCCGCCGGGTGATGCTCAGCGCGCGGCCGAAGTTCGAGATCAGCACGGTCGCGCCCTGTTCCTGCGCGACCTTGGCGGTGGCGAAACCGATCGAGGAGTCGAGCGTGACTCCGGCGACGAGGATCCGCTTGCCGTCGAGGATGCCCACCGGCGTCCCTTTCTGGATGACTGGTCGGGGGTGAGAAGTGGTCAGTGGCCCATGCCGATGCCGCCGTCGACCGGGATCACCGCACCGGTGATGTAGCCGGCCTCCTCGGAGGCGATCCAGCGCACCGCGTGGGCGATCTCGTCGGTCGAGCCGAACCGGCCGAGCGGGATCTGGCCCAGGTACTGCTTCTGGGTCTCCTCCGGCAGCACCGCGGTCATGTCGGTCTCGACGAAGCCCGGCGCGACGACGTTCGCGGTGATGCCGCGGCTGCCCAGCTCGCGCGCCATCGACCGGGCCATGCCGATCAGGCCGGACTTGCTGGCCGCGTAGTTCACCTGGCCGGGCGAGCCGAGCAGGCCGACCACCGAGGAGATGAACACGATCCGGCCCTTGCGCAGCCGCAGCATGCCCTTGGCGGCCCGCTTGGCGACCCGGAAGGAGCCGGTCAGGTTGGTGTCGATGACCGCGTCCCAGTCCTCGTCGGACATCCGCAGCAGCAGCGTGTCGCGGGTGATGCCGGCGTTGGCGACCAGCACCTCGACCGGGCCGTGCTCGGCCTGGATCGTCTCGAACGCGGCCTCCACCTGCTCGGCGTCGGTGACGTCGCACTTCACGCCCAGGAAGCCCTCCGGCGGCTCCCCGCTGCGGTAGGTGACGGCGACCTGGTCGCCGGCCGCCTTGAAGGCGCTCGCGATCGAGTAGCCGATCCCTCGGTTGCCGCCGGTGACGAGTACCGATCTAGCCACGAACACATCTCCTCACTAGGTGAACCGCACGCTGCGGCACGAACGCTATCGCCCGGTCCGGGACCGGCGGCGTACGGGTCAGGAGTCCTCGAGCCGGAAACCGACCTTGAGGCCGACCTGGTAGTGGTCGATGCGGTTGTCGACGATGTGGCCGCGGATCTGGGTCACCTCGAACCAGTCGAGGTGGCGCAGCGTCTCCCCGGCCCGGCCGATCGCGTTCTGGATCGCCTGGTCGACGCCGTCCTTGGACGTGCCGACGATCTCGGTCACCCGGTAGGTCCGATCTGTCATCGCGTTCTCCCTCGCTGCCGGCCGCGTTGGAACTGCGGCGTACCGTGGTCTGTGGTGAGGAGAATAGATGCCCCGACGACGTGAACCGGCCGACGCGACGGTGATCTCGGTGACGAGTGCCCAACCCGGCCGCTCGGTGGACCTGGAGAGCCGGATCGCCCGCTATGCCTGGATGATGTCGCTGCGCATCGTCTGCTTCGTGCTGGCGGTGCTGACGCCGTCGCCGTGGCGGTGGATGTTCCTCGTCGGCGCGGTCTTCCTGCCGTCGGTGGCGGTGGTGCTGGCCAACGCGCACCAGGGCCGCAAACTGGCCGGCGCCGAGGCCTACGAGCCGCCGCCGCGGCCCGAGCTGGACCCCCGGCCGGGCATCGTCGTATCGGGTGATTACCAGCCCGGTCAGGGACAACGCGGCGACACCGAAAAGTGATCCGCGTCGGGACTGGATTCTCACGAGTGATTCGTGTCAGAATCTCCCGCGTGCTCTGAAGTTCACTGTTGGAATTCAGGGACTTGATGCGGCGTCGGACGGCTCCCCCCGTGGCTGTCCGACGTCGCTTCATTTTGCCCACGCTTTTGATTATTGAGTGGTCAGGAACAATTGCCGGGTGACCACCACGACCGGTTCCAGGAGATCTCGGCGATGAGCGAACAAGTACTGGCGTCCGTCTGCTCTGCCAAGGGATGCGGCGCTTCGGCCCGCTGGGCCCTGCTGTGGAACAACCCCAAGATCCACACCCCCGACCGGCGCAAGACATGGCTGGCGTGCGATCAGCACAAGCAGTCGTTGAGCGACTTCCTCGGGGCCCGGTCATTCCTGCGAGAGGTCGAGCCTTTCACCGGTGAGAACAACAGCGACGAACATCACGGGTGAAAAAGTAAATTTCCGGTTCAGATTTCGCCGACCCGGATTGGCAGCCGCGCCCTAGCCGCCGATCGCGGACATCGGCCGGACCGGCTGCAGGAACGACGGATCCGCGATCCCGTGACCGGGCAGTTTGCCGCGCATTGCCGTTCGCCACGCCGCGGCCAGTTCGTCGTCGTCGGCGCCGGCCCGCAACGCGGTCCGCAGGTCCGACTCCTTGCGGGCGAACAAGCAGTCGCGGACCTGCCCGTCGGCGGTCAGCCGGACCCGGTCGCAGTCGCCGCAGAACGGGCGGGTGACGCTGGCGATGATGCCCACGGTCGCCGGTCCGCCGTTGACCGTGAACGACTCGGCCGGCGCGCTGCCCCGGGTCGCCGCGTCGGTCGGCGTCAGCGTGAACTGCTCGCTCAGCCGGGCGAGGATCTCGTCGGCGGTGATCATCGTCGACCGGTCCCAGCCGTGCTGGGCGTCCAGTGGCATCTGCTCGATGAACCGCAGCTCGTAGTCGTGGTCCAGGCAGTACTGCAGCAGCTCGGGGGCGTGCTCGTCGTTCACCCCCCGCATCAGCACCGCGTTGACCTTCACCGGCGCCATGCCGGCCGCGTGCGCCGCCGCCAGCCCGGCCAGTACGTCGTTCAGCCGGTCCCGGCGGGTCAGCTGCTGGAACGTGTCCTGCCGGATGGTGTCGAGACTGACGTTGACCCGGTCCAGGCCGGCCGCGCGCAGCGCCTCGGCCTGCCGGGCCAGACCGATGCCGTTGGTGGTCAGAGACACCTGAGGCCGCGGCTGGAGGCTGGTGGTCCGCTCGACGATGCCAACCAGACCGCGCCGCAGCAGTGGCTCACCGCCGGTGAAGCGGATCTCGTCGACGCCGAGCCGGGTGACCGCCACCGAGACCAGCCGGACGATTTCGTCGTCGGTCAGCAGCTCGGGTTTGGCGAGCCAGTCGAGGCCCTCCTCGGGCATGCAGTAGGTGCAGCGCAGGTTGCAGCGGTCCGTCAGGGAGACCCTGAGGTCCGTCGCGACCCGGCCGTAGTTGTCGGCCAGACCTGACTGCGGGGTTGTCGTCACGCCTCCAGCGTACGGTGCGGCGGGTGGCGGCGCTGGTGTGTTCCAGGTCATGGCCTAAGTTCGAGGGGTGCGTCGTTTGATGAATCCCCGCTGGATCGGCACCGCGCTGGTGATCCTGGTTCTCTCCGGCGCCTGCGTTCAGCTCGGCCGCTGGCAGTTCCACCGCCTCGACGAGCGCAAGGACCGCAACGACGTCACCCGGACGAACCTGGCCGCCGCCCCGGCGCCGCTGACCGAGATCGTCGGGCCCGATCACGTGGTCGGCCGGCAGCACGACTGGCGGACGGCGGTCGTGTCCGGACGCTACGACGCCGCCAAGCAGGTCGTCGTCCGGTACCGCAACGTCAGGGACCGGCCCGGTTTCGAGATCGTGACGCCGCTGGTGCTGCCCGACGGGACCGCCCTCCTGGTCAACCGCGGCTTCCTGGCCCGCCAGGGTTCCGAGCTCGCGCCGGCCACCATCCCGCCGGTGCCGGCCGGGGAGGTCACCGTCACCGGCCGGCTGCGGCGCAGCGAGCAGGGCGGAAGCACCAGCGGCGGGACTCCGGTCGACGGCACCGCACGCCTCATCAGCGGGCCCGGGTACGCCGCCGCACTCGGCCTGAAGCTCTACGACGGCTACCTCGCAGTCGAGCAGCAGCAGCCGGCCGCGGATCCTGCCTTCGCCACGTTGCCCGGCCCGGAGGTCGACGACGGGCCGCACTTCTTCTACGGGCTGCAGTGGTTCTTCTTCGCCCTGCTCGCGATCGGCGGCCTGGTCTACTTCTCGCGCCAGGACGTCCAGCGCGACGACGCCCCGGCCGACGCCACACCGAATGGCTCGCCGGACCGTACGCCGGACTCCGAACCGGTGCCGGCCGGGACCACGGCCGATCGCGAGCAGGACAACGGCGTACCGCCTGCGCCCTGAGGTTGCCGATCGCAACCGAGTGTCAACGGGTCGTCGGCGTGTCGGGCGCTGCGGCGCCCCGGACGGACTGATCGGTCTCGAAACCCCCGTAACCGGGCGAGACGGTGGTCCACGAGCTGAGACACGGGGCACCTGCGGCCAGGTGGCCGCCAGCAGGACCGGGCGGAGTACGGCAGGATGGACGCCGTGGACCTCGGACTTCGCGATCGCACCTACATCGTCACCGGCGCCAGCGGTGGGCTCGGACTGGCCACCGCGCGGGTTCTCGCCGCCGAAGGCGCCCGGCTGGTGATCTCCAGCCGCAACGAGCAGGCGATCACGCGGGCCGCCGACGAACTGGGCGACCAGGTCGTCGGCATCCCGGTCGACAACGCCGACCCGGAGAGCGCCGAGCGGCTGGCCGCCACGGCCATCGCCAAGTGGGGCGTGCTGCACGGCGCGCTGATCAGCGTCGGCGGACCGCCGGCGGGCACCGCGCTGGACACCGAAGAGGACGACTGGCGGGCCGCGTTCGACAGCGTCTTTCTCGGCGGTCTGCGGATCGCCCGCTCGGTCGCCCGGGCCGGCGCCGACGGCACCTCGATCGCGTTCGTGCTGTCCTCGTCGGTGCGCTCGCCGATTCCCGGGCTGGCGATCTCCAACGGCCTGCGGCCCGGCCTGGCGATGGTCGCCAAGACCCTCGCCGACGAGCTCGGCCCGAACGGCGTGCGCGTCAACGGCCTGCTGCCGGGCAAGATCGCCACCGACCGGGTCCGCGAGCTGGACTCCAAGGGGGGCGACCCGGAGGTCGCCCGCCGGTCGGCGGAGAAGACGATCCCGCTGCGCCGCTACGGCAATCCCGAGGAGTTCGGCCGGGTGGCGGCGTTCGTGCTGTCGCCGGCCGCGTCGTACCTGACCGGTGTGATGATTCCGGTCGACGGCGGGGCGCTGCGCACAATCTGAGCTGGTTGCGCGGGGCTTTCGCGGGTACCTCCGTGGTCGGGGCGGGCGGAGGGAGCGACAGTGGGCGCTGGACGGAACGAGCGAGGTGCTGCCGGCACTTTCTTGCTGATGGCTGTCGTACTGGCCTTGGCGGCTGTGGTCGCGGTGGTCAACATCGGCCAGCCTGATGACGAAGCCCTCGATCAAGTCCAACTGGGTCGAGCGACACCGCGGACGAATGACGTCGCGGACGCTGCTCGGCAGTCCCTGCTCAGCTACTGGGCCCGGGAGCTGCCGGCCGTCTACCAGCAGGACTTCGAGGCGCTGGCCGGTGGGTTCCAGCCGAAAACACCCGACAGCCCGGCGTTCAGCTGTGGCGGTCAGACCCAGACGTACGAGGATCTGCGCGGCAACGCCTTCTACTGCGGTGGCTCCGACGACTACATCGCCTGGGACGCCGCCACCCTGTTTCCCCAGCTGTCCGAGCGGTACGGCGGCATCGCCCCCGCGATCGTGCTCGCCCACGAGGTCGGCCACGCCGTCCAGGCCCGCGCCGGCATCGACGCGCCGTCGGTGGTGCAGGAACTGCAGGCCGACTGCTTCGCCGGTTCCTGGACGCGCTTCGCCGAGACGTCGACCGAGGACCCGGTCTCGCTGAGCGACGGCGCCTTGGACAGCGCGGTCGCGACCGTGCTGACGCTGCGAGACCAGCCTGGCCGTGCGGCCACCGCTCCGCAGGCTCACGGTCTGGGCTTCGACCGGGTCAACGCCTTCCAGACCGGCTACGAGCAGGGCGCCGGTCGCTGCGCCAAGCTGCCGACCGAGGGCGTGGTCACCACCGAACTGCCGTTCCGTACGCAGGCGGAGGCGGAGACCGGCGGCGACCTGCCGTTCGAGCAGGCGGTCCAGGTGCTGACCGACAGCCTGGACTCGTACTGGACGGCGGTGCTGCCACGGCTCGCCGACGGCGGGACCTTCCAGCCGCCGACGGTCAGGCCGGCCGACAGCACCGACGTACCCGAGTGCCCCAGCGGGCAAGACCCCACCGGACTCGCCGCCGACTACTGCCCGGCCAGTACGACGATCGACTGGAGCGTGCCGCGGCTGCTGTCCGTGCACGAGCAGATCGGCGACCTCGGCACGGGCGCCGCTCTCGGTGACGCCTGGGCGGAAGCCGCTCAGAACCAGGCCGGCCTGGAAACCGCCGGGCAGCGCGCAGGTCTGCAGCGCGACTGCTTCACCGGCGCCTGGATCGCCTCCCTCGCGGGCGAGAACCTGGCTCGCTCGCCGCTGTCGCCGGGCGATCTGGACGAAGCGCTGACCGCGATCGTCGCGGCCAGCTTCACCGACGACGCCCGCTCGATGGACCGCGGCGGCGCCTTCGCCCGGACCAGGTCCCTGCGCACCGGCCTGTTCGAGAACCTCTCCGGCTGCGTCTAGCGCGGGTGGGATCAGTCCTTCGGCCGGTCGCGGTCCTTGGACGGCTGCACCCGCTTGGGCTCCCCCGGCATCTTCGGGTACTCCGGCGGGTACGGCAGGTCGCCCTCGCCGTGGTCGCGCTCGTGCTTGGCCGACAGCTCCAGCAGGGACTCCAGCGAGAACGCCTGCGTCCCGACCGCGGCGTGCAGGTCGCCGACCTCGGCGAAGCGGGCCGGCATGGTCAGCACGTCGAAGTCGTCCGGTACGACGTCGTCGAGCTCCTCCCAGCGCAGCGGCGCCGACACCCGGGCGCGCGCGTTCGGCCGGACCGAGTACGCCGAGGCGATGGTCCGGTCCCGCGCCATCTGGTTGAAGTCGATGAAGACGCGTTCGCCGCGTTCTTCCTTCCACCAGTTCACCGTGACCTGCTCGGGCAGCCGGCGGGACAGCTCGCGGCCGACCGCGATCACCGCCCGCCGGGCCTCGACGAAGGTCCAGCGCGGCTCGATCGGCACGTACACGTGCAGGCCGCGGCCGCCGGACGTCTTCGGATAACCCTCCAGGCCGTGCTCGGCGAGCAGCTCGCGCAGCGCGGGCGCGACGGCAACCGCGCTCTTGAAGTCCGTGCCCGGCTGCGGGTCGAGGTCGATGCGCAACTGGTCGGGGTGGTCCAGCTCCGGCCGCCGGACCGGCCACGGGTGGAACGTCAGCGTGCCGAGGTTGACGGCCCAGGCGACCACCGCCAGCTCGGTCGGGCAGACCTCGTCGGCGGGCCGGCCGCTGGGGAAGGTGATGGTCGCGGTCTCCACCCAGTCGGGCGCGCCCTTGGCGACCCGCTTCTGGTAGAACGCGTCGCCCTTGTTGTCCATCCGGGTGGACAACTTCGCACCTTCGAACCAGCCGCCGGGCCAGCGCTCCAGCGTGGTCGGCCGGTCCCGGAGCGCGCCGAGAATGCCGTCGCCGACCGCGACGAAGTAGTTCACGATGTCCAGCTTGGTCAGCCCGCGGTCCGCGAAGTACGGCTTGTCCGGGTTGCTCACCCGGACCGTGCGTCCCGCGATCTCCAGCTCGATTGCCTTGGTCGCCGCCATGTCGTGGACGCTACCGCCCGGCACGGACCAAAACCGTGGTCAGCGCGCGGAAAGGCGAAGTTTTCGTGAGCTCTGGCCACCCTCGGTGACCGAGCGGTAACGTGCCTGCACCTCGTTCCTGGGGCGTGAGGCCCCCGGGAACACTCTTGAAGGAGCGCGAGGATGAACAGATCCGCCCTGTTCGCCGCTGCCACCGCACTGGCGACCGCCACCGCTCTCGGACTCGGAACCGGTACCGCCACCGGCGCCCCGCAGGCCGATCCCGCCCCGACCCCCGCCACCGCGGTCGCCCGGGCCAAGGCCGCGATCGGCCAGCACCTCGGCCCGCTGCGCGCCACCACGGCCGACACCTTCGCCGTCCGGGACGTGATCGTGGACCCCGACGGCACCAGCCACGTCCGGATGGACCGCAGCATCGGCGGCCTGAAGGTGCTCGGCGGCGACGTCGTCGTGCACCAGGCCAAGGACGGCGCCTGGAAGGACGTCAGCCTGACCCTGGACCGCACCGCGACCGTCGGTCGCACCCCGAAGATCTCGGTGGCCACCGCCACCGCCAAGGCGCTGGCCCGTGGCCACCGGGCCGAGGCCAGGCCGTCCCTGGTGATCGAGGCCCGCAAGGGCGCACCCCGGCTCGCCTACCTGGTCACCTCCGGCGGTACGCAGGCCGACGGGACCCCGAGCCACCTCACCACCACCGTGGACGCACTGACCGGCGCCAAGCTCGTCACCGAGCAGCACATCCACACCGCCACCGGCGACGGGCAGAGCCTTTACAGCGGCACGGTGCCGATCGACTCCACCCCCGCGACCGGCGGCTTCACGCTGACCGACCCGGCCCGTGGCAACGGCTTCACCGCCGACGCGAACAACAAGACGGACTCGATCCTGTGCCAGGTGTTCGGCTTCGGTTGCCCGACGCCCAGCCGGTTCACCGACGCGGACAACCACTGGGGCAGCGGGACGATGGCCGATCGCGCCACGGCCGCCGTCGACGCGCACTACGGCGCGGCCCAGACGTTCGACTACTTCAAGCTCAACCACGGCCGCAACGGCATCTTCAACGACGGCCGGGGCGTACCGAGCCGGGTGCACTACGGCACCAACTACGTGAACGCGTTCTGGGACGGCAAGCAGATGACCTACGGCGACGGCGACGGCGTGACGGCCGGGCCGCTGGTGTCGATCGACGTGGCCGGCCACGAGATGTCGCACGGCGTCACCACGGCGACCGCGAACCTCACGTACTCCGGGGAGTCCGGCGGCCTGAACGAGGCGACCAGCGACATCTTCGGCACGCTGGTGGAGTTCGCCGCGAACAACGCCCAGGACCCGGGCGACTACTACATCGGCGAGGAGATCATGAAGGACCGCCCCGCCCTGCGGTACATGGACAAGCCGAGCCGGGACGGCCAGTCCAAGGACTGCTGGTACGCCGGCATCGGCAACCTCGACGTGCACTACTCGTCCGGGGTCGCGAACCACTTCGCGTACCTGCTGGCCGAGGGCAGTGGTCCTCGTGACTTCGGCGGCCTGCCGCACGACTCGACCACCTGCAACGGCAGCACGCTGACCGGCATCGGCCAAGCCAAGCTCGGCAAGATCTGGTATCGCGCGCTGACCGCCTACATGACCACCAGCACCAACTACGCCCAGGCCCGGACCGCGACCCTGAACGCGGCCACCGACCTGTACGGCGCGACCAGTACCGAGCGGGCCGCGGTGGCCGCCGCCTGGTCGGCAGTGAGCGTCAACTGATCGCCGGCGACAACTGATCCGCAACACGGTCTTGATCAGCTGATCGTTGGACGTTCGCCGGTCCTGTCCCACTGGGGCGGACAGGACCGGCGAACGAGCACCCCACCGGCGCGGCGTGGATGGCCGCGCAGGATCACCCTCGCGTTCGGGCGGCGTACCAGGTGTTCATGTGCTGGACCTTGGCGCGGTCCGGTCCGGGTGTGAGAATCCGGCTCATGTCTGCCCAGATCCGATCACGGCGCCGCCTGGGCGCCCTCGTGGTCACCTCCGCTCTCGTCCTGCCGGGCGCGGTCGCCATCGCGGCGTCCTCGGCACAGGCCGCCTCGTCCACCGTGGTCATCACCGAGGTGTACGGCGGTGGCGGGAACACCGGCGCGCCGTACCAGAACGACTTCGTCGAGCTGACCAACAACAGCACCTCCCCGGTCGACCTGACCGGCTGGTCGATCCAGTACGCGTCGTCCGCGGGTGTCTCCTGGTCGAACAAGGTCGCCCTGACCGGGTCCATCGCGCCCGGCGGGGTCTACCTCGCCAGGCTGGCCGGCGGCACCACCGGCCAGCCGCTGCCGGAGGCCGACGTCGTCGGCGGCGTGAACATGTCCGCCAGCTCCGGCAAGGTCGCCCTGGTCACCTCGACCACCAGCCTGACCTGTACGACGGGCTGCGCGACCGCGAACGGCGTGGTCGACTTCGTCGGTTACGGCGGCGCCAACGACGCCGAGGGCTCCCCCGCGCCGGGCCCCTCGAACACCACCTCGGTGACCCGCAAGGTGCCGACCACCGACAGCGACAACAACGCGAGCGACTTCGCCGCGGTCAACCCGTCGCCGAAGACCCTCACCAGCACGCCGCCCGACCCGGACCCGGTGCCGGCGAAGATCCACGACATCCAGGGCGCCGCGCACCGGTCCCCGCTGAACGGCAAGCTGGTCGGCGACGTCACCGGCGTGGTCACCGCGAAGAGCGGCAACGGATTCTGGTTCCAGGACACCCAGCCGGACGCCGACCCGGCGACCAGCGAGGGCCTGTTCGTGTTCACCAGCTCGGCCCCGGCGGTCGCGGTCGGTGACGCCGTGAGCGTGCAGGGCACGGTCACCGAGTTCCGTCCCGGCGGCTCGGGCGGCACCGACAACCTGACCACGACCGAGCTGACGAACCCGAAGGTCACCGTCACCACGCCCGGTGGGGGCGCCGGCGCCGTCCCCGCTCCGACCATCGTCGGCCCGGGCGGCCGGGTACCTCCGTCGACCGTGATCGACGACGACTCCACCGGTGACGTGGAGACGACCGGCACCTTCCAGCCCGCCACCGACGGCATCGACTTCTGGGAGTCGCTGGAGGGCATGTGGCTCGGCATCGACCGGCCCGAGGTCACCGGCCCGATCAGCTCGTTCCGTGAACTGTCGGTCGTGCCGGCCGGTTCCGGCGTCCGGACGATCCGCGGCGGCATCGTGCTGCAGAAGACCGACAGCAACCCGGAGCGGGTTCTGCTGGACGACCTGCTGGCTCCCGTCCCCGACGCGAAGACCGGGGACACCCTCGTCGGCCCCGACAGCAGCACGGTGACCGGCGTTCTGGACTACGGTTTCGGCAACTTCAAGTTCCTCGTCACGCGGACCCCGACCGTGATCGACGGTGGCATCACGCGCGAGAGGACGGCTCCCTCCTCGGCGTTGCAGGTCTCGGTGGCGACGTTCAACGTGGAGAACCTGGACCCGTCCGACGGTCCCGCCAAGTTCGACGGGCTGGCCCAGGCGGTGGTGAAGAACCTCGCCTCACCCGACATCCTCGCCCTCGAGGAAGTGCAGGACAACGACGGCGCGACGAACTCGGGCAGCACCGGCGCGGACCTCACCCTGAACACCCTGGCGGCGGCGATCCGCGCGGCCGGCGGCCCGAAGTACGCCTGGCGGCAGATCGATCCGGTCGACGGCGAGGAGGGCGGTGAGCCGGGTGGCAACATCCGGGTCGCGTTCATGTACCGCACCGACCGGCCGGTGAAGTTCGTCGACCGGCCCGGCGGCGGCTCGACCACCGCGACCGCGGTCACCGCCGACAAGTTCGGCCGGCCGCACCTGAGCGCCTCCCCCGGCCGCGTCGACCCGGCCAACCCGGCCTGGGCGTCCGCCCGGGTGCCGTTGGCCGGCGAGTTCAGCTGGCACGGCCAGAGCCTGTTCGTGGTGGTCAACCACTTCAGCTCCAAGGGCGGCGACGACCCGCTCTGGGGCCGCACCCAGCCGCCGGTCCAGTCCTCGGCGGCGAAGCGGCACGAGCAGGCGCGGTCCGTGCGCGGGTTCGTCGACCAGATCCTGGCCAAGGACCGCGGCGCCAACGTGATCGTGCTCGGCGACATCAACGACTTCGAGTTCAGCACGACCACCGACATCCTGGTCGGCTCGGGCCGGACCACGCTGACCAGCCTGCCGCGCACGCTGCCGGCCAAGGAGCGGTACAGCTACGTGTTCGAGGGCAACAGCCAGATCCTCGACCAGATCCTGATCTCGCAGAACCTGCGGCTGGCGTCGTCGTACGACATCGTGCACATGAACGCGGAGTTCCCCGACCAGATCAGCGACCACGACCCGCAGGTGGTCCGGGTGGTGCCGCTGCCGTCGTGGTACCGGTGAGCACGCTCACGGCGACGGTTACGGGCCGGTGACGTCCGGCGGCCGGGCGGGGTTTCGCTTGCCCGGCCGCCGATAATGGGAAGGAGCCGGTTCCCCTGCGGATCCGGCTCCTTTCCCTGAGGAGGTACAGGCACGTGACCGACGGCACCAAGCAGTACGCGATCGAGAAGACCGACGAGCAGTGGCGGGCGCAGTTGTCCCCGGCGGAGTACCAGGTCCTGCGCAAGGCGGGCACCGAGCGGCCGTTCACCGGTGAGTACACCGACACCAAGACGGTCGGCGTGTACCGCTGCCGGGCCTGCGAGGCGGAGCTGTTCCGCAGCGAGACCAAGTTCGACTCGCACTGCGGCTGGCCGTCGTTCTTCGCCCCGCTGGCCGAGGACCGGGTCGAGTACATCGAGGACACCGCGCTCGGCATGAAGCGCGTCGAGGTCCGCTGCGCCAACTGCGGCTCCCACCTCGGCCACGTCTTCGAGGGCGAGGGCTACGGCACCCCGACCGACCTGCGCTACTGCATCAACTCCGTCAGCCTCACGCTCGACCCGGCCTGATCCCACCCCGGCTCGCCGCCGCACGCCGCGCTCCCCCATCTGAGGGGTTGACCCACCAAGTGCAGGGTTGGCCCCTCGGATTTCGGCGGGCCAACCCTGCAGCTGGCGGGTTAACCCCTGAAAGGGGCGGGGCCGGTACTGCGGCGCGCTGCGGGAGGTTGTGCGGGGCCCGGTACTGCGGCTGCTGCGGGAGGTTGTGCGGGGCGCGGCTCAGATCGGGGTGGCGAGGGCGACCGGGTTGTGGTCGGGGTCGAAGGCGTAGGCCTGGCGTTCGCCCCACGGCATGTTCGCCGGCTCCTGGACGATCTGGTAGCCGGCCTCGCGCAGGAGCTCCACCTGCGCCTCCACGTCGTCGACGTACACGAACAGCTCGAACCGCGGCGCGGTGCCGACGGTGATGCCGAGCTGTGCCTCGGGCCAGCTGGTGTCGGCCAGACCGAGCGACGATTCGCCGCGCTCCAGGCCGACGTAGTGCGGCTCACCCTCGAGCGGGAACTGGTAGACCACCTCGTAGCCGAGCAGGCCGTAGAAGGCGATCGACCGGCGCACGTTGCCGACGTACAGGACCGGGAACGCCTTGCGCTGCACCATCAGGACAGGTTGCCGACCAGCTCGCCGAGCTCGGTCCGCTTGCCGGTGTAGAACGGGACCTCCTCGCGCACGTGCCGTCGCGCGGTCGAGGCGCGCAGGTCGCGCATCAGGTCGACGATCCGGTGCAGCTCGTCGGCCTCGAAGGCCAGCATCCACTCGTAGTCGCCGAGCGCGAACGACGCGACCGTGTTGGCCCGGACGTCGGGGTAGCCGCGGGCCATCTTGCCGTGCTCGGCCAGCATGAACCGGCGCTGCTCGTCCGGCAGCAGGTACCACTCGTAGGACCGCACGAACGGGTACACGCAGACGTAGCCGCGGGCCTCCTCGTCGGCCAGGAACGCCGGGATGTGGCTCTTGTTGAACTCGGCCGGCCGGTGCAGCGCGAGCTGGGACCAGACCGGCGCCAGGTGCCGACCGAGCCTCGACCGGCGCAGCGCGTGGTACGCCGTCTGCAGCGCGTCCGAGGTCGGCGCGTGCCACCAGACCAGGAAGTCGGCGTCGGCGCGGAAGCCCTCCACGTCGTACCAGCCGCGGATCACCACGTCGTCGGCGGCGAGCTTGCCGACCAGGTCGGTCAGCTCGGCGGTCAGTTCCTCGCGGTCGGCGTCCCCGAGCGGCGACTCGACCTTGAAAACGGACCACATGGTGTACCGGATCACGGTGTTCAGCTCGCGGGCCTTGGGCTTGGCGGGCTGCGTGGTCTCGGCCTGATCGGCTGCTGGCGTCTCGGTCACGATCCCATTGTCGCCAATGCGTCCAGGTGGCTCCGCACCCGGGTGACCGCCCGGCCGGCCGAGGCCACGCACGCCGCGATCCCGACCCCCCGGTACGCCGCGCCGCAGACCGCCAGTCCGGGCTGCTCGGCGACCGCGGCCTCCACCCGGTCGATCCGGTCCAGGTGCCCGACGGCGTACTGCGGAAGCCCGCCACCCCACCGGGACACCAACGCGCCGACGACCGGTGCATCCAGGCCGATCGCGGTCTTCAGGTCGGCGGCCGCCAGAGCAACCAGTTCCTCGTCGGAGCGCTGCAGCACGTACTCCTCGCCGAGCCGCCCGACCGAGCAGCGCAGCACGGCAAGGTCTCCCCCGGCTTCCGCGGACCACTGCCACTTCGCGTGCGAGTACGTCGACGCCTTGATCGTGCGGCCTTCGACCGACGGCACGAGGAAGCCGGAGCCCGTCGTGCCGGCCGGCCAGTCGCTCTTGCGGACCGCGAGCGTGACGATCGCCATGCTTGCGTAGTCGATCGTCGCCAGCTCGGCGGACGCCGCCGGGACCAGCTGCGCCAGCATCCGCGCCGCGGGCGAGGCCGGCGTCGCGACGATCACCGCGTCGGCGTGGACAAGTTGTGGCGCCGGGACCGGACCGGTCTCCAGGACGTAGCGCCCGGCCGACGTACCGGACGCGTCGTCGGTGCCGCGGCTGATCCGGCGTACGGTCGTCGACCGGCGGATCTCGACGCCACGAGCGGTCAGGTCGGCCTCCAGCGCCTGGACGAGACGGTTGATGCCGCCGCGGATCCCGGCGAACACCGGAGAACCGTCCGCTGCCCGGCGCCGGCTGGTCGCCCGCAGCTCGGCGGTCGCGGCGAGCACGCTGGGGGCGGTCCGCAGTTTGGCGTAGAGCTCGGGCACGGCGGCCGCAAGCGAGATCTCGTCGGCCCGGCCCGCGTAGACGCCGCCGAGCAACGGGTCGATCAGCTTGTCGGTCACGGCCGGTCCCATGCGGTCGGCAACGAACCGCCCGATCGCCACGTCCTCGGTGAGCGCGGGCTCGGGCAACTCGGCCTCCCGGGCGACGCGCGCGGCGGCCTGCTCCCCCAGCACGTCGACCGTCGCCGCCGGGTCGACCGGCACGCCCATCACCGTCGGCGGAATCGGCAGGATCCGGTTGCCGATCCACAACCCAGCGGAGGTCGTCGCCGGGTGCACCACGTCGTTCCCCAGGCCGACGGCCCGGATCAGGTCCACCGCCTCCGGCCTGCGGGCCAGCACGGACTCGGCGCCCAGGTCGACCGGCACGCCTTCGAGCACGTCCCCGGCCAGCTTCCCGCCCAGCCGAGTCGCTCCTTCCAGCACGATCACCCGCGGCGTACGCCGCGGAGAGGACGAGTCCGCCCCCGGCGCGTCTCCCGCGACCAGCGCGTGCGCCGCCGCCAGCCCGCTGATCCCTCCACCGACAACAACCACCGTCCGTGCGTTCACCGCTCCATCTTCACCCAGCTTGGACGCCCACCACTCACCAACCACCCGTTCGGTCGCCAGTCACACTTTCGCTGAGCGTGCCGTCGCCGGCGAAGCGGAGCTTGGTGAGTGCTGCGGGTTCGCTCCCGGAGCTGCTGCGCTTAAGGATCAGCTACCGCGTGGACTTGGCGTGCACGGCCTGGACGATCTTGTGCAAGACCTCCGGGTCGGCGTTCGGGGGGACGCCGTGGCCGAGGTTGAAGATGTGGCCGGGAGCGGACCGCCCCTCGGTGAGAATGCGGTCGAGCTGGGGCTCGATCGCCTCCCAGCCGGCGAAGAGCAGCGCCGGGTCGAGGTTGCCCTGGACCGGCTTCGGGCTGCCGCCGGCGGCGGTGATGCGGCGCACGGCCTCGTCGAGCGGGACACGCCAGTCGACCCCGACCACGTCCGCGCCGGCCTCGCTCATCAGGCCGAGCAGCTCGCCGGTGTTCACCCCGAAGTGCAGCCGCGGTACGCCGTACTGCTCCAGCGCCCCGAAGACCTTCGCCGAGTGCGGCTGCACGAACTCCGCGTAGTCCCGCGGCGACAACGCGCCCGCCCACGAGTCGAACAGCTGGATCGCCGACGCGCCCGCCTCGATCTGCACCGACAGGTAGGCGATCGCCACGTCGGCCAGCCGGTCGGCCAGCGCGTGCCACAGCTTCGGGTCGGCGTGCATCAGCGACTTCGTCTTCGCGTGGTCCTTGCTCGGCCCGCCCTCGACCAGGTACGACGCGACCGTGAACGGCGCGCCCGCGAACCCGATCAGCGGCGTGCCTCCCAGCTCACCGACCAGCTGCCGTACCGAGTCGGTCACGTACGCCACGTCCGCCGGCGTCACCGGTCGCACCGCGGCCAGGTCCGCGGCCGTGCGCACCGGCGCCGCGACCACCGGGCCGACGCCGGGCTGGATCTCCAGGTCGACGCCGACCGCCTTCAACGGCAGCACGATGTCGGAGAAGAAGATCGCCGCGTCGACGCCGTACCGGCGTACCGGCTGCAGGGTGATCTCCACGACGAGGTCGGGACGCATGCACGACTCGAGCATCGTGGTGCCCTCCCGCAGCGCCCGGTACTCCGGCAACGACCGGCCCGCCTGGCGCATGAACCACACCGGAGTGTGCGGCCCGGGTTCGCCCCGGGCGGCGAGCAGAAAGGCGGAGCGGCTCAGCGGGTTCTCGGGGCGGTCGGCAACGGTCGGTGAGGGGACTGAAGGGGTCACAGGCACGTCATCGATGATCCCATGCCCGCACCGCTCATCGGCGCGTCGTCACCGGCACCGGTGACAGATCAGTCGTAGGCTGCGATGCATGGGTGCCCGCAAGCAGGTCGACGCGCCACCCGCGGAGTTCGCCGAGGCCCTGACGCAACTGCGTGAGGCCCGGTTCCGGCCCGAGGTCTTCGTCGAGGAGATGCCCGCGCCGCAGCGGATCGCTCCGCACGCGGCCGCGGTCAGCGCCGACGTGACGGTCGACGGTGACGATGTCGCCACCGGCCGTCTGGTCGTCCTCTACGACCCGGACGGGAACGACGCCTGGCAGTCGACCTTCCGCTGTGTCGCGTACGTGCGCGCCGCCGTCGAGCCGGAGATGGTGACGGACGCGCTGCTCGGTGGCGTGGGCTGGACCTGGCTGATGGAGGCGCTGGCCGACCGGGGTGCCGATTTCCTGGCCCCGAGCGGTACCGTGACCAGGGTGGTGTCGGAAAGTTTCGGCGGAATGGCCGACGACGAGGCGACCGCGGAGATCGAGATCCGCGCCTCCTGGAGCCCGGTCCCGGGCCCGGACGGCGGGATCGACGTGACGCGGCACGCCGAGGCGTGGGGCGAGGTGCTGTGCACCGCGGCCGGGCTGCCGCCGGTGCCGCCGGGCGTGGTCGCGATGCCCACCCGCCGTGGTCAGCGGGGCCGATGAGCCCGGCCGAGACCCAGCAGCCGCAGCCGCCCGTCCCGGACGACCCGACCGAGAACCTGCCACTGCTCGAGCTCCGCGACGGGCTCTCCGACGTCGTCGACACCGACGCCGCGCTGCGTGACGTCGTCGAGGCGTTCGGTCACGGCACCGGGCCGGTCGCCGTCGACGCCGAGCGCGCCTCGGGGTACCGCTACTCGCACCGCGCCTACCTGGTCCAGCTGCGCCGCGAGGGTGCCGGGTCCGCGCTGGTCGACCCGATCCCGTTCGGCGACCTGTCCGTGCTCGGTGACGCGATCATCGACGCCGAGTGGATCATTCACGCCGCGAACCAGGACCTGGCCTGCCTGGCCGAGGTCGGCATGGTGCCGCGCCAGGTGTTCGACACCGAGCTGGCCGGCCGCCTGCTCGGCTACCCCAAGGTCGGCCTGGCGTCACTGGTCAGCGAGGTGCTCGGCTACCGGATGCGCAAGGAGCACTCGGCCGCCGACTGGTCGACCCGTCCGCTGCCCGGGCCCTGGCTGGTGTACGCCGCGCTCGACGTCGAGATGCTGATCGAGCTGCGCGACGCGATCGAGCAGGAGCTGCGCCGCGAGGGCAAGTGGGAGTGGGCCCAGCAGGAGTTCGCCGCGATCCTGTCCGCGCCGCCGCGCGAGCCGAAACCCGACCCGTGGCGCCGGACCT
The DNA here is from genome assembly GCF_000024345.1 of Kribbella flavida DSM 17836. NCBI lineage: Bacteria > Bacillati > Actinomycetota > Actinomycetes > Propionibacteriales > Kribbellaceae > Kribbella > Kribbella flavida. Next base: position 4,013,520 of record NC_013729.1, read on the forward strand.
CCGGCATGCACCGGGTCCGCAACCGCCGCAGCCTGGCCGTCGTCCGGGCGCTGTGGGAGGCCCGCGACCAGATCGCCGCGGCCGCCGACATCTCGCCGGGCCGGATCCTGCCGGACGCCGCGATCGTCGAGGCCGCGGCCGCGATGCCCGCCGACCGGGAGACCCTGCAGCGGCTCACGGCGTTCAAGGGCCGTGGCGCGCACCGGCACATGCGTACCTGGTGGGAGGCGATCGACCACGCTCGCCGGCTGCCCGACTCCGAGCTGCCCAAGCAAGGCCCCCGGTACGACGGTCCGCCGCCGGCCCGGGCCTGGGCCGAGCGGGACCCGGATGCCGCGGCTCGGCTGTCGGCCGCGCGCGCCGCGGTCGGCGAGATCGCCGAGGCGCACCGGCTGCCGACCGAGAACCTGCTCTCCCCCGACACCATCCGCCGGTTGGCCTGGACGCCGCCGGCCGAGTCGACCGTCGAGGTCGTCAGCGCGTTCCTGCGCGAGCACGGTGCCCGCGAGTGGCAGATCGGCCTGACCGCCCAGGTCCTCACCGACGCCCTCACCGTCACCGCCCCCGCCAAACCCCTCGACTGACCCCCGCCGCCCACGCCCCTCCACTGGCTCCAACGCCCGCGCCGCCCCGCCGACCGCCCCACCCGGCCAACCATCGGGTTGCCGCCGACCGCGTTCAAGCGGAATGAGCCGGAACCGGCGGTCGAAACCCGGCGTCCCCGCCCCGACTCTCCTGGGTTAACCCACCGGACGCACGGTTGGCCCGCCAGATTCCGAAGGGCCAACCCTGCATCTGGTGGGTCAACCCGCCAGACGCGGCAGGCTTGCGGCGAGGGACGGGGGCCGGGGCAGAGGCGAGGCGATGGTGGTTGAGAGGTGGTTGGAGGACGGGTCAGGTCGGGAGGTGCTGCTCGAGGGTGGTGACGAGGTCTGGGGAGTCGGGGGTGGTGCTGGTGCGGAAGCGGGCGGCGACGGTGCCGTCGGGCGCGACCAGGAACTTCTCGAAGTTCCACTGCACGTCCCCGGCCCGGCCCTCGGCGTCCGGGGTCTGCGTCAGCTCCTGGTAGAGCGGGTGCCGGCTGTCGCCGTTGACCTCGAGCTTGTCCAGCATCGGGAACGTCACGCCGTACGTCGTCGCGCAGAACGCCTCGATCTCCTCGGCCGTCCCGGGCTCCTGGCCGCCGAACTGGTTGCACGGGGCCCCGAGCACGGTGAAGCCGCGGCGCGCGTACTTCTGCTGCAGCTCCTCCAGCCCGGCGTACTGCGGGGTCTGGCCGCACTTCGAGGCGACGTTGACCACCAGGACGGCCTTGCCCCGGTAGTCGGCCAGGGAGGTCTCCCCGCCGGACAGGGTGCGCAGCGGGATGTCGTACAGGCTCATGAGGTTCCTTGCTCGATGGGGAGAGTGCGGGACAGGAACTCCACCGTGCGCTGCCACGCCAAGGCGGACGCCTCCTGGTGGTGGAAGGCGGGCATCGGGTTGTCGAACGCGTGCCCGGCGCCCGGGTAGCGATGCACCTCCGCGTCGCCGAGCGAGGCGACGATCCGGTCGACGGTCTCCGGCGGCAGGTACTCGTCGGCGTCGCCGAAGTGGTGCAGGCTGACCGCGTCGACCTTCGGCGCGAGCTCCAGCAGGTCGGGCAGGGCCGAGCCGTAGTAGCTCACCAGGACGTCCGGCGTCGAGGCGGCGGCGACGTTGAAGCCCAGTCCACCACCGAAGCAGAACCCGATCACGCCGACACCGGTGTCTCGGCCGCGCAGGTACTCCAGCGCGGCCACCGAGTCGGACACTGCCAGGTCCCAGTCGAGCCGGCCGAGGACCGCGATGGCGCGGTCCAGCAGGTCAGGCGCGTCCGGGTCCAGGTCGACGTCGTCGAGGCGCCAGAAGATCTCCGGTGCCGCCACGAAGTACCCCAGGCCGGCCAGTTGCGCGCCGCGCTCCTTGATGTAGTCGGAGACCCCGAAGATCTCCTGCAGGAGCAGCAGGCCGGGACCGTTGCCGCTCGGTGGTTCCCACACGTGGACGGGCATCAACCCAGTGCCGGTGTCGATTTCCAGAGTCACACTGTGGAGACTACCCAGCGGTCAGCCCACTTCCACGGACTCGCCGGCCGGCCGCTGCCGCCGGCTCGGGGCGGGCTTGGCCGGCACCCAGCGCCTGCACTCCTCGATCGCGTCGTGCAGCAGGTGGTACAGCCGCTCGTCGGGATCCGGGACGCAGGCCTGCGAGATGCCCTCGACCGCGCAGGACACCGCGCGCGGCGCCGTCCGGCGGGCGAAGTCCGGCGTACCGCGGTGCGGTTTGGCGGTGAACGCGCGAGCCCACTTGGTCGCCGCCGGAACCGCGTCGAGCGCCTCCTGCGACTGCGGCTCGATGCTGTCCTCGGGCCGCCCGTCCAGCAGGGCCAACTGCCGCTCCGCCACGATCAGCGCGACCGCGAGGATGTACTGCCGCTCCTGCGACACCACCGGCAGTGCGTGCTGGATGCAACGGACCGTCACCCGCGGTACGACGTGCGGGTCGTCCGGGGTCAGCCCGATCACCGACGGGATCAGCGGGGCGAGCCGGGACCGGCCGGCGTCGGTCGTGCAGTCGTTGACGTCTCGCGCGACGCCGGCGAGCAACGGGTGCGTGCAGGCGGGGTGGTCCGACCACGGCTCGCCGGCGAGGTAGGACGCGAACTCCATGAAGCAGGCGCCCTTGCGTGGATTGCGGTGCTTGCCCCGGCTCAGGACCGGGACGGCCAGATCGAAATTGGTCATCAGAGCGACTCCTGAAGCGTGCCTGGTTTCCAGCATGCGCCCGATCGGCGCCACGCGCCACGGGTAACTTGTGCGCGGTTCGGCGGTCTGTGAGCAGCGGCACAGGCGCGCCTGCTTGGGGGGTTTCGTTACCGACCGGTAGCATCGGCGGTGCTCCCCCACCTCGACCCAACAGAGGAGGGCCCTCGTGCCCCGTGAGATCCGCGATGTCGTGTTCGTCGACGGCGTTCGCACCCCGTTCGGCAAGGCCAAGGGCCAGTACGCCGAGACCCGCGCCGACGACCTGGTGATCAAGTGCATCCGCGAGCTGCTGCGGCGCAACCCGTCGCTGCCGCCGGAGAAGGTGGACGAGGTCGCGATCGCGGCCACCACCCAGATCGGTGACCAGGGCCTGACCATCGGCCGGACCGCGGCACTGCTGGCCGGGCTCCCGCACAGCACGCCGGGCTACGCCATCGACCGGATGTGCGCCGGCGCGATGACGGCCGTCACCAGCACCGCCGCCGGCATCGCGTTCGGCGCGTACGACGTGGTGGTGGCCGGCGGCGTCGAGCACATGGGCCGGCACCCGATGGGCGAGGGCGTCGACCCGAACCCGCGGATCATCTCCGAGAAGCTGGTCGACACCTCGGCGCTGGTGATGGGCTCGACCGCGGAGAACCTGCACGACCGGTTCCCGTCGATCACCAAGGACCGCGCCGACGCGTTCGCCGTGGCGTCGCAGGAGCGCGCCGCCAAGGCCTACGCCAACGACCTGATCCAGCCGGACCTGGTACCGGTCGCGACCCGCTCGGCCGAGCTCGGCTGGGGCTACGCGACCACCGACGAGCCGATGCGCCCGGGCACCACGCTGGAGGACCTGGCCAAGCTCAAGACGCCGTTCCGCCCGCACGGCCGGGTCACGGCGGGCAACGCGGCCGGCCTCAACGACGGCGCCACCGCCTGCCTGCTGGCCTCCGCGGAGACGGCCGAGGCGCTCGGCCTGACGCCGAAGATGAAGCTGGTCTCCTACGGCTTCGCCGGGGTCGAGCCCGAGGTGATGGGCATCGGCCCGGTGCCGGCGACCGAGAAGGCGCTGAAGCTGGCCGGGCTGACCATCGACGACATCCAGGCCTTCGAGGTGAACGAGGCGTTCGCCGTCCAGGTGCTGGCCTTCCTCGAGCACTACGGCATCGCCGACGACGACCCGCGGGTCAACCCGTACGGCGGCGCCATCGCCTACGGCCACCCGCTCGCCTCGTCCGGCGTCCGGCTGATGAACCAGCTGGCCACGCAGTTCGAGCAGCGCCCCGAGGTCCGCTACGGCCTGACCACGATGTGCGTCGGCCTCGGCATGGGCGGCACGGTCATCTGGGAGAACCCGAACTGGGAAGGAAACGCCAAGTGACGGACCTGCAGCAGCTGATCGACGAGGCGGTCGCGATCGAGACCGACGAGGTCGTCACCCACGCGCACAGCCGGGACGTGGTCCTGCCGAACAAGGCCGGCACGCTGGCCCTGATCACGCTGGACAACGGCCACGACCACACCAAGCCGAACACCTTCGGCCCGAAGGGTCTGGCCGCGCTGAACACCGCGATCGACGCGGCCCTGGCCCGCGACGACGTGGCCGCGATCGCCGTCACCGGCAAGCCGTTCATCCTGGCCGCCGGGGCCGACCTGACCGGCGTACCGAAGCTGGTCGACCGGGAGCAGGCGCTCGACCTCGGCCGAATCGGCCACGGCGTGATGCGCAAGCTGGCCGACGGTGGCAAGCCCAGCTTCGCCTTCGTCAACGGTGTGGCGCTCGGCGGTGGACTGGAGGTCGCGCTGCACGCGCAGTACCGGACCGTCTCGGTCGCGGCCGGCATGCTGTCCACCCCCGAGGTCTTCCTGGGCCTGCTGCCCGGCTGGGGCGGTAACTTCCTGCTGCCGAACCTGATCGGCGCCGACAAGGCCGTCAAGGTCGTGGTCGAGAACGCGCTGAACCAGAACAAGATGCTCAGCGGCCCGGAAGCGGTGAAGCTCGGGATCGGCGACGTGCTGCTGGACTCGGCCGACTTCCTGGAGCAGTCGCTGCTGTGGGCGAGCAAGGTGCTGACCGGCGAGATCACCGTCGAGCGCCCGGAGATCGACCGGGGCGAGGCGTGGGACGCGGCCGTGGCCCGCGGCAAGGCGTTCGCGGATCTCAAGGTCAGCGGCGCGGCGCCCGCGCCGTACCGGGCGCTGGAGCTGATCGCGGCCGCCAAGGACAACGACCGCGATCGCGGGTTCGCCGCCGAGGACGAGGCGCTCGCGGACCTGATCATGAGCGAGGAACTGCGCAGCGGCCTCTACGCCTTCGACCTGGTGAACAAGCGGGCGAAGCGGCCGGCGGGCGCACCGGACAAGTCGCTCGCCCGCCCGGTGACCAAGGTGGGTGTTGTCGGCGCCGGTCTGATGGCCGGTCAGCTCGCGCTGCTGTTCGCACGCCGGCTCGAGGTCCCGGTGGTGCTCACCGACCTCGACCAGGAGCGGGTCGACCGGGGCGTCGGTCACGTGCACGGCGAGATCGACAAGCTGCTCGGCAAGGGCCGGATCCGCCCCGACAAGGCGAACCAGCTCAAGGCCCTGGTCACCGGTTCGGTGGACCGCCAGGTCTTCGCCGACGCCGACTTCGTGATCGAGGCGGTCTTCGAGGAGCTGCAGCTGAAGAAGACGATCTTCGCCGACCTGGAGAAGATCGTCGCGCCGGACGCGATCCTGGCCACCAACACCTCGTCGCTGCCGATCACCGAGATGGCCGCCGACCTGCAGCACCCCGAGCGCGTGGTCGGCTTCCACTTCTTCAACCCGGTGGCGGTGCTGCCACTGCTGGAGATCATCCGGGCCGGCCAGACCGACGACGCCACGCTGGCCACGGCGTTCGCGGTCGGCAAGTCGCTGAAGAAGTCCTGCGTGCTGGTCAAGGACGCGCCGGCCTTCGTGGTGAACCGGTTGCTCACCCGCTTCCTGGGCGAGGTCAGCGCGGCGGTCGACGAGGGCACGCCGATTCCCGAGGCCGACAAGGCGCTGTCGGCGCTCGGCCTGCCGATGCCGCCGTTCGTGCTGCTGCAGCTGGTCGGCCTGCCGGTCGCGCTGCACGTCGCCGAGACGATGAACCGGGCCTACCCGGACCGGTTCGCGGTGTCGGAGAACCTCGCCAAGGTGGTTGCCGCGGGCAAGAGCTCGTTCTACGTCTGGAGCGCCGACGGCAAGCCGTCGGTCGACCCGGACGTCGAGGCGCTGGTGACCGTCGGCGACCGGCCCTCGACGGCCGAGGAGCTGCGGACCCGGGTGCTGACCGCGCTGGCCGAGGAGATCCGGATCATGCTCGACGAGGGGGTCGTCGCCGAGGCGCAGGACATCGACCTGTGCCTGCTGCTGGGCGCCGGCTGGCCGTTCCACCTCGGCGGCATCACGCCGTACCTGGACCGCACCGGCATCGCCGAGAAAGTCAACGGCAAGCCCTTCCTCCCCGCGGGACTGGCCAGCGTTGCGAAGGGTGTCGCGAGCCTGGCCTGAGTCCTGTCGCCGGCGGCCTGAGTGCCGCCGGCCCTTCGACCGCTGGGGGTCGGTGCGGAGCCCGGAAGCCCGCTCCGGCCCCCAGCGCCTGTGGAGGCTCAGCCGCGGTACTTGCGGACCGCCGCGGTCAGCTCGGCCGGCGTCTTGCCGGTGTGCTTCGTCAGGATCGCCGTGTACGCCGCGGTGCTGGTGCTGTGCACGGCCAGATCGGCGTACAGGGCGGCCAGCTTTTTCGTGCCCAGCCGGGACGCCAGGTACTCGACGGTCCACCAGCTCTGGCCGTACGCCTTGTCGCCGTCCTGGTCGAACGTCTCCCGGTCCGGCAGCGACGTCATGCCGGGCAGGTACTTCGACCTCACCGTGCGCCGGTACGGGTCGACCGTCCACTGCGGGTCGTCCTCGATCGCGTGGCAGCGCACGTACTCGGCCAGGCCCTCGACCAGCCACAGCGGCGCCCGCGGCCCGATCGGGACCGTCGCCACGTGCGTCATCTCGTGCACCAGCAGGTCCTGCTCGAGGTCCTTGCGCATCGCCGGGTTCACCACGATCCGGCTGCCGACCGGCGGGCCGAAGCGTTTGCCCAGCTGCTCCCCCTCGTACAAGGTGACCGCCTTCGCGGCGATGGTCCAGCCGCGGCCGTTGCCCGAGGTCCACAGCGTCGCCATCACCCGCGGCTCGGCCATCGCCACCACCATCACCGAGCCGTTCCAGCTGCGCGGCCAGTGCCGGCGGACCGCGTTCGCGGCGTCCTCGGACACCTTCGCGACCTTGCGGCCGAGCCCGGTCTCGCGCCGGTCGACCACCACGACGACCTTGCCGCGGCGGACCACGGCGACCTCCTGGAAGTCCCACGGCTGGCGGTGCCCGTCGCGGGTGAGGATCTCGTCGATGCCGCCGTCCTCGACCAGGATCCACAACGCGCCGCGCCGTACGAACGTGTAGCCGAGGTCGGTCTGCACCGGCTTCGCGTCCAGCCCGGCGATCCGGTACCGCATCATCACCCGGGTCGAGTACGTCGTCGGCCCGTGCTTCTGCGCCAGCTGCGGCGCGTCCCAGCTGTCGGCAGTGAAGTACTGCAGGCTGCTGAAGCCGAACTTGCGCAGGTTCCCGAACAGGGTCCGCTGCCGGGCGACCAGCCGCGGCTGCTTGGCGTCGACCGAAGCCAGAAAGCCCTTCAGATCACCCTTGAGCACCGCCGTGGCCCGCCGCGCCAGGAGCACGTCGACCTCCCTGGCCCGGGCGGTCTTCTGCGCGTCGGTCAGCGCTGCGGGTGTCGGACTCCCCGAGGCCTGCAGCGCCGCCGCCGTACCGCCGGACGGCCCGGCACCGTCGCCGGACCTGCTGACCACCACGCCCGCGGCGGCGGCGAGCGCGAGGGCGGCGACGCCGGCCAGGAGACGTCCAGGGTGCTTCATCGAAAATCCTGCTCTGTGCGGCGGTCGGCTGAGGGATCCTACCGTCATGACCGTCTACCCGGAGCTGAATCAGCTGTTGCAGGAACTGACATCCGCCGCCCGGGACCTTCTCGGCGACAGCTTCGCCGGCGCCTACCTGCAAGGCTCGTTCGCGCTCGGCGACGCGGACCTGCACAGCGACTGCGACTTCCTGATCCCGGTGCACCGGCCGGTCACCGAAGCCCAGGAGTCCGCGCTGCGTGCGCTGCACGCCGAGATCCCCGCGCGGCCGGGCTTCTGGACCCAGCACCTGGAGGGCTCGTACCCGCTGCTGGCCGACCTGCGCACGCTCGACGGACTCGGTCGCGACTGGCTCTACGTCGACCACGGCTGGCGGGAGATGCAGTGGTCGACGCACTGCAACAGCGAAGTCGTGCGCTGGACCCTGCGCGAGTACGGCGTGACGCTGGCCGGGCCGGATCCGAAGACCTTCGTCGAGGTCGTCCCGCCGGAGGCGCTGCGGGCACGGATGCGCGCCGACATCCCCCGCTTGCTGCCCGACCTCGCCACCTGGGTCTCGATCGAGATGGCCTGGGGCCAGCGGTACGCCGTGACGACGCTGTGCCGGATGCTCTACACGCTGGCCGAGGGCCGGGTCTGCTCCAAGAAGGCGGCGTTGCTGTGGGCAATCGACGCCCTCGGGACGAAGTGGACCGAGCTGTGCCGCCGGGCGCTGGACGGCCGCGCCCTCGGGTTCGATCCCGAGGACGCGGCCGATCCGGTGGTGGTCACCCGGACGATCGAGCTCGCGGACTACGCGCGGGCGCTCGCGGCCGGGGACACGGTCACGCCCTGGTGACCTCGCCGGTCTGCTCCTCGCGGCCGACGCGGCTGCGGCGGTACCCGTAGACGGCGTACACGGCGAAGCCGAGGGCCATCCAGATCGCGAACCGCAGCCAGGTCTCGAGCGACAGGTTCAGCATCAGGTAGATGGAGATCAGCGCGGCGAGAATCGGCACCACCGGGTTGCCGGGGACCCGGAACGCGCGCTGGATGTCCGGCCGGCGGCGGCGCAGCAGCGGGACCGCGATCGCGACCATCGTGAACGCGGCCAAGGTGCCGATGTTCACCATCTCCTCCAGCTTGCCGATCGGGGTCAGGCCGGCCACCAGCGCGACCAGCACGCCGATCCCGAGCGTCAGCCGGTACGGCGTACCGAACTTCGGGTGCGTCTTGCCGATCCGGGCCGGCACCAGGTGGTCGCGGCTCATCGCGAACACCACCCGGGCGGCGCCGATCATCAGCGTCAGCACCACGGTGGTCAGACCGGCCACCGCACCGGCCGAGATCAGCGTCGCGAACCCGGGCCGGCCGACCGAGCGGAACGCCTCCGCCAGCGCGGCCTCGCTGTTGATGTCCTTGTAGTTGACCATCCCGGTGATCACGATGCAGACCAGCACGTACAGCACCGTGCAGATCGCCAGCGAGCCGATGATGCCGCGGGGCAGGTCGCGCTGCGGGTTCCTGGCCTCCTCGGCGGTGGTGGCGACCACGTCGAACCCGATGAACGCGAAGAACACCAGCGAGGCGCCCGAGATCAGCCCCATCACGCCGAACGACGACGGCACGAAGCCGAACAGCGCCTGGAACAACGGGGTGGTGGCGGTGACCTCGCCGCCCTCGGCCGGCACGCTCGGCGGGATGAACGGGGTCAGGTTCGAACCCTTGACGTAGAACAGACCGGCCACGATCACGAACAGCACCACGAACAGCTTGACCGCGACCAGCACCAGGTTCACCCGCAGCGACTCCTTGATGCCGATCGTGGCCAGCACGGTCAGCACGAGCACCAGCAGCATCGCCAGCACGTTGACGCTGCTGTCCGGGCCGATCGACTCCGGCCAGCTCAGCCCGATCTGCTCCAGGAACAGCGCGGCGTACGACGACCAGCCCTGGGCGACGACGCTTGCCCCGAGCATCAGCTCCAGCAGCAGGTCCCAGCCGATGATCCAGGCGAAGATCTCGCCGAGCGAGAAGTAGGAGAAGGTGTACGCCGAGCCGGACACCGGCACGGTCGAGGAGAACTCCGCGTAGCACAGCGCAGCGAGCCCGCAGCAGATCGCGGCCAGCACGAACGACAGCGCGATGCTCGGCCCGGCGTAGGCCTGCGCGGCCCGGCCGGTGAGGGTGAAGATCCCGGCACCGATGATCACGCCGATCCCGAACACGGTCAGGTCGAGGGCGGTGAGGCGTTTCTTGAGCTGGTACTCCGGCTCGTCGGTGTCCGCGATCGACTGCTCGATCGTCTTGGTCCGCAACAGACTCATGACGCCTCCTGAAAACTTGGACGGAACAGAACGACCATGCCGCTGCGACGCGGCGAGGTCAATCCGCCACTCAGCGTTGCGGCCGGTAGTCCTTCAGTGAGATCCACAACGTCGCTTCGGTGTACCCAGTCCGGCTGAGGAGTATCCGGTCCCGGTTCGCCTGGTCGGTGCCGTGCCGGGCCAGGTCCTCGTACAGATCCTCCACCGCGGCCAGTCCGACCTCGCGGACCAGGAAGCGCACGGCCAGCCAGCTCACGCCGTACACGTCGGCGTTGCTCTGGTAGAAGCCGAGGTCGGAGGGCAGCGCGTTCAGCCCCGGCAGCGCGTCGTCGATGACCTCCTGCTCCCACTGGGCGACCTCGCCGGGACCGCTGACCGCCTCGATCCCCCGCCAGGACACGTACTCCGCGGCGCCTTCGGCCAGCCAGAGCGGCTCGTAGCCGCCGAGGTCGGCGGTCGCGACGTGAGTGATCTCGTGCGACAGCAGGATCTCGTCGATCCGGTCCCGCTCCTTGGGGTTCACCACGATGTACGCGCCCGCGACCGTGCCGTCGGCGGTGTCCTGGCCCGGCAGCGAGGAGAACGTCGAGCCGGCGCTGGCCGCGGACTCGATGTCCTCGTCGGCGAACCGGGCGTCGCGCACCTCGGTGTCGTCCAGCGCCGCGATCAGCACCGAGCCCTGCCAGCGCCGCGGCCAGTACGCCGCCACCTGGCCGAGCGCTTCGTTGGCTTCGGCAACGATCGCCCGGGCCCGCTCGGTGTCGCCCTTCTCCACGATCGCCAGCACCCGGGGAGTGCGCCGGACCTCGATCCGGCCCAGGTCCCACGGCTCCCGGTGCGCGGTCGGGCCGAGGTCGTCGTCCAGGTCGTCGTCGTCGGTGAGGATCCAGCGGCCGCCCCGGCTGACGAACGTGTAGCCGAGCTCGGTGGTCACCGGGTCGTGGTCGACCTTGGGGATCTGGTAGCGCATCAGTACCCGGACCAGGTACGTCGACGGGCCGTGCTCGCGCACCACCACCGGGTCGAACCGCTCCTCGGCCTGGCTGTACCCGATCTCGGTGAAGCCGATCTCGACCAGGTTGGCGAACAGCACCCGCTGCTCCTGGCGCAACTTCGCGTCGGCCGGGTCGACGTCGGCCAGGAAGAGCTGCTCGTTGCCGGTCCGGACCGCGCGGGCCCGGCGCAGCAGCACGGTGTCGACGGCCAGCCGGCGGGCCGCGACGGCGGCGGCGGTCTTGGACGGCGGTTTGGTGCCCTGGTTCGGGGGTAGGACGGGGGTGACGGTCGCGGCGGGCGGCCGGCGACGGGCGTCCTCCTCCCGCTGCTCGACCGCGTGGACGACGCCACCACACGTCACGGCGACCGCGGCCAGCAGGCCCAGCCAGCGGCGCGGCCCGGGCGACGGGATCTGCGCGCCCGCCGGGGCGGCGCTCGGTGGTGGCAAACTCACGTCGGGTCGATCCTCCGGTCTGTTACAGCCCGGCTACCCTACTCGGTCCTGCCGGATCCACCACCGACACGCCGGGGAGACACGGTGCCCCGGGAAGGCCCGGGCAAAACCGGTACCGCTTCCGTGCCCCGCTCAGGCCGCGGCGGCCGCTTTCACCGCCTGGAACAGTCCGGCCTCGGTCATCCCGACGTGCTCCAGCATGATCCGGTCGCGCTCCTTCTGGGTGCTGCCGAGAGCCGCCATCTCCTGGTACAGCGTCACGACCTCGGTGCCGCCGAAGCGGTCGAACAGCAGGTCCACGGCGAGCCAGGACAGCGGGTACGACGTGGCCGAGTCGCGGAAGAAGACGCTGTCCGACGGCAGCGCCTTGGCCGTGGCCAGGTACTTCGTCCGCACGGTCTGCCGGTAGGTGCCGATCGCGAGATCCCTCGCGCCGTCCATCGGCAGGAACTCCAGGTACGTCGCGGTGCCCTCGACCAGCCAGCGCGGCGCGAACGACCCGTACGGCGCGGTCGCGACGTGGGTGAACTCGTGCGCCAGGGTCCGGGCGTCGACGCGGTCCCGGTTGCGCGGGTTGAGCACGACGTAGGAGTCGGTGCGCTCCCCCACTCCGCTGACCTCGCCGGGCAGCGACCGGTACACCCAGGTCGCCATCGCGAGCGCGTCCTCGGCGTTCTTGGGCAGCGTGTAGTCGGCGCCGCGCACGATCTTGTCGTCGAGCGCGATCACCACGCCGGCGCCCCGCCACCCGCCCGGCCAGCTCTTGCCGACGGCCCGGACCGCGCTGCCGGCCTTGGTCAGCAGGCTGGTCGCCAGCTTCGCCTGATCCCGCTCCACCACGACGAGGACGCGGGGCGCTCGTTTGACCAGCACCGCACCGACGTCCCAGGCCTCCTGGTGGGACCCGCGCGGCAACCGCCGGTCGAGATCGGTGTCGGAGACCAGGATCCAGGCGCCGGCCCGCTGCACGAACGTGTAGCCCAGCATGGTCCGTGCCGGTACCGGGTCGATGCCCCGGATCTGGTAGGTCATCGCGATCGCGACGACGAACGTCGACGGACCGTACTTGTCGGTGAGGGCCTGGTCGTACTGCTCCTGCAGCCGCTCGTAGCGCAGGCCGGCGAAGCCGAACTGCCGCAGGTTCGCGAACAGCGTGCGCTGCCGCGCGAGCAGGGCCCGGTTGCCGGGGTCGACCGCCGCGACGAACTGCTCGGGCTTGTTCAGCCGGACCGCCTCGGCGCGGGCGGCCAGCACCGCGTCCACCCCGGCCGCCCGGGCGGCGCGGTCGACCTCGGGCGTCCTCGGGGCCGCGTCGGCGGCGACGGACGGCGTTTCCGGGCCGCCGCTGCGATGCAGCGCGAGACCGCCGCCGACCGCTGCCGCGACCAGGGCGAAGGCGACCAGGACCGGCCCGATCCCGCGCCGCTTCCGCGCTGCCGAGTGGCGGCCCCGGAACGGCCCGGGGTCAGGCCCCGCCGGACCGGCCGCTTGCGGTGTCGGGCTCACTGGCGAGCGCGTCCGTGGGGTGCTGGGCGATCATCTCGATCACGTCCCGGGCCAGGCCCTGCCCGGTCAGGCCGATCTCCTGCAGCACCGCGGGCCGCTTGGCGTGGTCGAGGAAGCGCTGCGGAATGCCGAAGTCGCGGACCGGGGTGGTCACGCCGGCGTCCCGGATCGCCTGCGCGATCGCCGTACCGCAGCCGCCGGCGCGGCCGTTGTCCTCGATCGTGACGACGAAGCGGTGCTTGCCGGCCAGCTCGACCAGTTCCGGCGCGACCGGCTTCACCCAGCGCGGGTCGACGACGGTGACGCCGAAGCCCTGGGCGCCGAGCCGCTCGGCCACGTCCACGGCGGTCGCGGCCATCGACCCGATGCCGACCAGCAGCACGTCGGTGCCGGTGCGGACCAGCACGTCGGTGCCGCCGATCCGGTCGATCGCCTCGATGTCGGGGAAGACCTCGCCCTTGGCGTAGCGCAGCACGGTCGGGGCGTCGTCGACCTCGATCGCCTCGTTCAGCAGCTCGCCGATCCGGGCGCCGTCGCGGGGCGCGGCCAGCCGCAGGCCGGGCACCAGCTGCAGCAACGACATGTCCCACATGCCGTTGTGGCTGGCGCCGTCTTCACCGGTCACGCCGGCGCGGTCGAGCACGAACGTGACGCCGCACTTGTGCAGGGCCACGTCCATCAGCAACTGGTCGAAAGCGCGGTTGAGGAACGTCGCGTACAGGCCGACGACCGGGTGCAGGCCGCCCATCGCCAGACCGGCCGCGCTGGTCACCGCGTGCTGCTCGGCGATGCCGACGTCGAAGGTCCGGTCCGGGAACTCGCTCGCGAACGCGGCCAGGCCGGTCGGGTGCAGCATCGCCGCGGTGATCGCGACCACGTCCGGGCGGCGGTGCCCGATCGCGACCAGCTCCTCGGCGAACACGTCGGTCCAGCCGCGCGGCTTGTGCAGCGGGCGGACCTGGTGGAAGTTGTCCTCCTCGTCCTGCTCCGCCGCGGCGTAGCCGAAGCCCTTCTGGGTGACCGCGTGCACGATCACCGGGCCGCCGAACGCCTTGGCCTTGGCCAGCGCGTCCTCCATCGCCGCCCGGTCGTGCCCGTCGACCGGGCCGACGTACTTCAGGCCGAGGTCCTCGAACATGCCCTGCGGGGCGAGCACGTCCTTGAGGCCCTTCTTGACCCCGTGCAGCACCTCGTACATCGGCGGACCGACGTACGGCGTGCGGCCGAGGTTGGTGCGGACCAGGTCGAGGATCTTCTCGTACCGCGGGTTGGTGCGCAGGCTGGTCAGGTGGGTGGCCAGGCCGCCGACGGTCGCGCTGTACGAGCGGCCGTTGTCGTTCACGATGATCACCAGCTTGAGGTCCCGGGCCGCGGCGATGTTGTTCAACGCCTCCCAGGCCATACCGCCGGTCAGGCCGCCGTCGCCGATCAGCGCGACCACGTGCCGGTCCTCGCCGCGCAGCCGGTACGCCTTGGCCAGGCCGTCGGCGTACGACAGCGAGGTGGAGGCGTGGCTGTTCTCGACGATGTCGTGCTCGGACTCGGCCTGGCTCGGGTAGCCGGACAGGCCGCCCTGCTGACGCAAGCTGCCGAACTCCGCCGCCCGGCCGGTGAGCAGCTTGTGCACGTAGGTCTGGTGCCCGGTGTCGTAGACCAGCCGGTCCCGGGGCGAGTCGAACACCCGGTGCATGGCCAGGGTGATCTCCACCATGCCCAGGTTCGGTCCCAGGTGGCCGCCGGTCCGCGAGACCGTCTCGACCAGCACGTCGCGGATCTCCGCGGCGAGATCGGCCAGCTGCTGATCAGTCAGGTCCTTGAGGTCCGCCGGCCCTCCGACCGTGTCCAGCAAGCGCATCGAGCTCCTCCGCAGGGTTGTCCTCGAATGGTCGAGTCTATGCACCCCGGGCCCGGATTCCGAACGCGGCAACCACCGCCGGAGCAATCTCACACTACGGGACGCGGCCCGGACGCGACCGGTTCACCGGTGCCTGGTATCTCACATACAGTGATCGCCATGGAGACGGTGCGGACGCTGTTCCGCAAGTACGACGGCCGCCCGCACCGGCTGGTGGAGTCGCTGGACCTCGGCGAGGACGAGTACGGCCTGTGGGTCGGCTCGACGCCCGGCACGAAGGGTCAGCGCGCCGACGGCAGCTGGGTGACGATCGACCACACCCGGGTCCGGCTGTTCCCGCGCGGCCAGTGGTGGAGCGCCCTGTTCAACGACGAGCCGCACCCCACCGAGGTGTACTGCGACATCGCGATGCCGGCCGAGTTCGGCGTCGGCAGCGTCACCACCGTCGACCTCGACCTGGACGTGCGGCGGCTGCGGGACGGCACCGTGCTGGTGATGGACGAGGACGAGTTCCTCGCCCACCAGGTGCACTACGGCTACCCGCCGCAGGTGGTCGCCACCGCGCAGGCGACCTGCGCGTGGGTGGTCGCCAACATCACCACCACCGAACCGTTCCTGACCGTCTACCGGACCTACCTCGCCCGCGTCCGCGCCGTGGCCGAGGCCGCGCCGGCCTCCTGACCGCCGGGACTCAGCGGCCGAGCACCTTGTACTTCGCCTCGGCGGTGCCTTTCTGCGGCTCCCACCAGGCGGTGTTGGCCTTGTACCAGTCGATGGTGGCGGCCAGGCCCGCGTCGAAGTCGGCGTAGCGGGGCTGCCAGCCGAGCTCGGTGCGGATCTTGGTCGAGTCGTTGGAGTAGCGCAGGTCGTGGCCGGGGCGGTCGCTGACGTGCTCGAACGCGTCGGCCGGCTCGCCCATCAGGGTGAGGATCTTCTCGATGATCTGCTTGTTGCTGCGCTCGTCGCCGGAGCCGATCAGGTACGTCTCCCCCAGCCGGCCGTCGGCGATGATCCGGTGCACGGCGTCGTTGTGGTCGTCGACGTGGGTCCACTCGCGCACGTTCTCGCCGGCGCCGTACAGCTTGGGCTTGTCGCCGATCAGCACGTTGGTGATCTGGCGCGGGATCAGCTTCTCGACGTGCTGGTACGGGCCGTAGTTGTTCGCGCAGTTGGACAGCGTGGCGGCCACGCCGTACGAGCGGGCCCAGGCGCGGACCAGCATGTCCGAGCCGGCCTTGCTGGCCGAGTACGGGCTGGACGGGTCGTAGGCCGTGGTCTCGGTGAACTGCTCGACCGAGTCCAGCGGCAGGTCGCCGAACACCTCGTCGGTGGAGATGTGGTGCATCCGCTTGTCGTGCTTGCGGACCGCCTCGAGCAGCGTGAAGGTGCCGATGATGTTGCTTTTGATGAACGGCGACGGGTCGTTCAGCGAGTTGTCGACGTGCGACTCGGCGGCGAAGTGCACCAGGACGTCGGTGCCCGCGACCAGCTTGTCGACCAGCTCGGCGTCGCAGATGTCGCCGTGCACGAAGGTGACCTGCTCGGCGACCGGGTCGAGGTTGCTCCGGCTGCCCGCGTAGGTCAGCGCGTCCAGCACGGTGACCTCCACGTCCGGGTACCGCCGGACCGTGTCGTGCACGAAGTTCGAGCCGATGAAACCGGCGCCGCCGGTGATGAGCATCCGTCGCATCGGCACAGGATAGCGAGCGCGGAGGTGACCGCCCGCGCCGGTACGGTGACGGCATGCGCGAGGTGCGGGTTGTGTATCGCAAGTACGACGGCAGGCTCCACTGGCACCAGTGGATGCGCTACCTGGGAGAAGACCAGTACGGCGTGTGGTTGGGTGCGCCGGCCGGTGCGGTCGCGCAACGCGGCGACGAGCCGGAGATCACCATGGCCGCGGCCTGCGCCCAGCTGTTCCCGCGGGACCGGTGGTTCACCGCGAGCTTCAACGACGCCCCGCAGAAGACGCTGATCTACTGCGACGTGACCACGCCGGTCACCTTCGGCGAGAACGAGTTCACGATGGTCGACCTCGACCTGGACGTGGTGAAGCGCCGGGACGGCAGCTTCTACGTGGACGACGAGGACGAGTTCGCCGAGCACCAGGTGAAGTACGCCTACCCACCCGACGTGATCCGGGCCGCCCAGGCGTCCTGCGACTGGCTGGCGACCGCCGTGCTGACCGAGGAGCCCTTCCTCACCGTCTACAAGTCCTACCTCGACCAGGCCCGCTGACCCGCCTCACCGGACCCGGTGCACCGACACCGTGGTGCCGTCCAGCCGGAGGGCGCTGGGGAGACGGCCGTTCTGGCCGGCGTACATGTCGGCGGCCGGCGCGACGGTGAGGAACAGCGACTTCCCGGCCGGGACGTCGACGGCGATGCCGGGCAGGTCCAGCGTGCGGCGGGCGTGCTTCACGACCTTCGGCTCGCGCAGCGGCAAGGTGTTGTTCTGCACGATCTTCGCGTCGAGCGGCGTCGTGCCCACGCTGAGCGCGAAGTAGGCGGCCGCGTCCGGCAGCAGCGTGCTCACCCTCGCCGACAACCGCGGTACGCCGGCCACGCTGATCGGCCCCTTCGCCAGCTTCACCGTGACCGGCAGACCGACGTTGGCGCTGCTGGTCACCGTGCCGGCCCTGAACCGCTGGTTCGGCGTGAGGTCACGCTCGGTCTCGCACCGGCCGTCGGCGGTGGCGAGGTGGTAGCGGCCGAAGCCGGTCAGGCCGGTGTCCGTGCGCTTGAGGTTGAGCGCCAGGAAACGCTGGGCGAGCGCGGCGAAGTTCGGGCTGCCGAGAGCGGTCGAGCACGGATCGCCCGGCGTGACGAAGCCGGGCGGAAGAACGCTCGGCAGGGTGTGGCCGCCGTTGTAACCGACCAGCATCGACCGGCTGCGCGCCCGCGGCGTGAGCGCCCGGTCGAAGTTCGCCAGGCCCTGGTTGAGGTTGAACAGGTTGTCCGACAGGCCTTGGCCGATCAGCACCGGGATGTCGAGCCTGCGGCCGTTGCGCACGTGCCAGGCCGGGCCGTTCTTGGCGAAGAACGCGTCCAGGTCCCGGCCGGCCTGCCCGGTCGGCCAGACCCCGGTGGTCACCAGCGAGACGAACGCGGCCCCCACCGACGGCGGCAGGTTCCTCCCACCGCCGGCGAAGAGGATCGCCAGCCACAAGGTGCGCGCCGACTCGTCCGGCGCGAGGCTCTGCTTGAGGTCCCACCAGGTCACCTCCGGCACCAGCGCGTCGAACCTGGTCCGGCCACGGTCGCGCAGTTCGGTGAACGCGCCCGCGAACTGGTACCCGCCGCCGTACGAGCCGCCGATCGCGCCGAGCAGCGGGTCGCCGGGCCGCTGCCGGGTCACCCAGTCCAGCCCGGCGACCAGGTCGACCAGCCGGATCACGTCGCGGCCTTCCAGGTCCGGGTTCATCACGTGCGCGACGCCGGTGCTCTCGCCGAAGCTGCGCTGGTCGAAGCTGAGCACGCCGTACCCGGCGTCGAGGTACGACGCGAACGCGGCCGGGTCCTTCGTCCGGCTGCCGCCCCACCCGTGGCTGTGCAGGACCAGCGGCACGGTACTGCGCCCCGAAGCGCCGGCAGGCTTGAAGAGCGAGTAGCAGATCCGCACCGGCGTCGTACTGCCCGGCTCCGGAACGCTCTCGACGCAACCGTGGGTGGTGACGTGCTCGGCGGCGCCGGCGACCGAGGCGGGCAGCCCGAAGGCGAGCAGCGCCAGGACCGATCCGACGGCGAGAGTCCTCAAGCGGCGCACGGCGACTCCTAGTACTGAGGCGGATTCAGTGCGGTCACCGTAGACGACACCACCGACAGGCGGAACACCTAACGGAACATCACCGACCCGTACGCCGTGGAGTTGACGCCGCTCATCCCCGGGGCGAGCTGGACGACCTGGGGTCCACCGCACGAGGAACCGGTGGAGACGTACGCCGTGGTGTCGGTCCGGTTGGCGACGGTGTGCCAGCTGCTCGAGCTGCCGAACAGCCGGTAGCAGGTACCGTCGACCGGGTTCGTGATGACTTGCTGGTCGTAGCTGAACGTGCCCTGGGCCGCCGATGCCGCCGGAGCGGTGGTGAGCCCCAGCAGCGTCGCTCCCAGTGCCACGCCGACCGCTGCTGTCCTCGGATGCCTCATCTGCCGTCCTCCTGGTGGTGGCTGTTCGAGCGGCGACCGTAACCGGACGATCACGGCACGGCGGAGGACTTGCACCAGGGTCGAAACCATTGCCTACGTCGGCGCCGGTGGCGCTGGGAGCGCCTGCGACACTGTGCGCGTGGAAATCGCGATCGAGATCGTCGCCCTGGTCGCCGTGGTGGCCGCCGGCGCCGCGCTGGCCCGGCGGATCGGGGTGTCGGCTCCCTTGCTGCTGGTGGTGATCGGCGTCGCGGCGTCGTACCTGCCGTTCGTCCCGCGGGTGGAACTGTCGCACGAGGTGGTGCTGGTCGGCTTCCTGCCGCCGCTGCTGTACTCCGCGGCGATCAGGACCAGCCTGGTGGACTTCTCCCAGCACCGCCGGTCGATCGGCACCCTGTCCGTCGGCCTGATCGTGTTCACCGCGGCCGGCGTCGGCCTGGTCGCGTACTGGCTGCTCGGTGGACCCGCCGAGGCCGACGGCCAGGAGCGGCTGCCGCTGTGGGCCGCGTTCGCGCTCGGCGCGGTGGTCGCGCCGCCGGACGCCGTCGCCGCGACCGCGATCGCCCGCAAGGTCGGTCTGCCCCGCCGGATCGTGACGATCCTCGAGGGCGAGAGCCTGCTCAACGACGCGACCGCGCTGGTCTGCCTGCGGACCGCGATCGGCGCGGCCCTGATCACGCCGACGTTCCTGCACGTCAGCATGGACTTCCTCCGGGCCGCCGGCGGCGGCCTCCTGGTCGGCCTGGTGGTCGCGTTCGTGCTGGCCAAGATCCGCGCCCGGTTCACCGACCCGGTGCTCGACACCACGCTGAGCCTGACCGCGCCGTTCATCGCCTACGTCGCCGCGGAGAACCACTACGTGCACGCCTCGGGCGTGCTGGCCGTGGTCGTCACCGGCCTGCTGCTCGGGCACAAGGCGCCGGTGATCCAGTCCGCCGCCTCGCGGATCTCGGAGCGGACCAACTGGCGCACCTTCCAGTTCCTGCTCGAGAACACCGTCTTCCTGCTGATCGGCCTGCAGACCCGGTGGATCCTGGACGACCTGTCCCGCAGCCCGCTCTCGACCGGCACGATCGCGCTCGCCACCGTCGGCGTCTTCCTGACGGTCGTGCTGCTGCGGCCGATCTGGGTGTTCCCGGTCACCCTGCTGTCCCGCCGGACGCTGGGCAGGTCCCGTCCCGGTCCGGTGTCCTGGCAGGGGCTGACCGTACTGTCCTGGGCCGGCATGCGCGGCGTGGTGACACTGGCCGCGGTGTTCGTGCTGCCGCAGGACACGCCGCACCGCGAGGTGCTGGTCTTCATCGCGCTCGCCGTCACCGCCGGCACGCTGCTGCTCCAGGGGTCGACGCTGCCGTGGCTCGTCCGCCGGATGCAGCTGCCCGGGCCCGACCCGGCCGAGGACGCGCTGCAGGAGGCCGCCGTCCTCCAGGGCGCGCACCGCGCCGGCGAGGAGGAACTGGCCCGGCTCGTCACCGACAAGGACCCCGTCGAGGTGGTCGACCTGCTCCGGCAACGCGGCGAGGCCCGCGCGCTGGCCGCCTGGGAGCGACTCGGCCGGCCGGAAACGGAGTACGAAACCCCGAGCGAGGCCTATCGTCGACTCCGGATGGCGATGCTGAAGGCCGAGCGTTCGCACATCCTGAAGGTCCGCGACGAGGGCCTCGTCGCGGACGAGGTCCTGCAACGGGCCCAGATCGCACTCGACATCGAGGAGTCCA
This sequence comes from Kribbella flavida DSM 17836, assembly GCF_000024345.1. Classification (NCBI taxonomy): domain Bacteria; kingdom Bacillati; phylum Actinomycetota; class Actinomycetes; order Propionibacteriales; family Kribbellaceae; genus Kribbella; species Kribbella flavida. The sequence goes on from NC_013729.1 coordinate 4,034,202, forward strand.
TCTTGGATCGCTCAGCATCCGACGACGTCGGCGGACAGTCCGACGACCTGCGCGGACCGGCGCCGGCCGGCGGTCCGTGCCGGCACCTGGCCGACGCCCCGCTGGTGCGGACGCCGAACACGCCCGACGGGTGCGAGGAGTGCCTGGCCGACGGCAGCAGCTGGGTGCACCTGCGGATGTGCCTGGACTGCGGCCACGTCGGCTGCTGCGACTCCTCGCCGAACCGGCACGCCAGCAAGCACTTCGCCGGCAGCGAGCACCCGGTGATGCGCAGCTTCGAGCCCGGTGAGAACTGGCGCTGGTGCTTCGTGGACGAAACCCTCGGCTGATGGCCGACTGCCTTTTCTGCTCGATCGTCGCCGGCTCCACGCCGGCCTACCTCGTGCTGGACACGCCCGAGGTTGTCGGCTTCCTGGACATCCGGCCGGTGTTCAAGGGGCACACGCTGATCGTGCCCCGCGAGCACGTCGCGACGATGGTCGAGCTGCCCGACGAGCTCACCGTGCCGCTGTTCGGCACGGCCCGGTCGGTCGCGGCCGCCGTCCGGACGGCGTACGGGGCGCAGGGGTCGTTCGTGGCGGTGAACAACGTGGTCTCGCAGTCGGTGCCGCACCTGCACGTGCACGTGGTGCCGCGGACCAAGGGCGACGGGTTGCGCGGGTTCTTCTGGCCGCGGACCAAGTACGCCGACGACGCCGAAGCCGCGGAGTACGCCGGCAAGCTGCGGGACGTGCTGGCGGGCTAGAAGTTTTTTTTCGGGCGTGCTGTCCATCCCGGTCCCCGCCGTTCGTGGTACTGCTGTGCCCGGCGCCGAGCCCGGGCGACGAACGGAGGAGATGCACTGTGAAGTACCTGCTGCTGATCAACGCGGGCGCGACCACCGCTGAGGGTGGTGCGGAGGGCTGCACGCCGGCCGACTGGATGGAGTACGACAAGGCCGTCCGGGACGCCGGGATCCTGGTGTCCGGTGAGTCGCTGGCCGACCTGGTCACCGCGACCGTCGTCACCGTCGCTCCGGACGGCCGGCGGACGGTGACCGACGGGCCGTACGCGGAGACCCGCGAGGTGCTGGGCGGCTTCTACGTGATCGACGTGCCCGATCTCGACGTCGCCCTCGACTGGGCCGCCCGCTGCCCCGGCGCCCGGGGCGGCGGCAACATCGTCGTCCGTCCGGTCGCCGACTTCGGCTGATGCCGACCGGCACACCCCCGCCACGTCCACCCGTCGGCGGGGGTGCGGCCGGCGCCGCCGACGTGTCGACAGAGTCGGCGGGCATGGTCGAGCGGGTGTTCCGGGAGGAGCGGGGGCGGTTGCTGGCCGCGCTGGCCCGGCGCTTCGGCGACCTGGACCTGGCCGAGGAGGTGACCTCGGAGGCGATCGAGATCGCGCTGAACCGGTGGCCGGTGGACGGCGTGCCGCCGAAACCGGGCGCCTGGTTGATGACCACGGCCCGGCGCAAGGCGGTCGACCGGCTCCGGCGGGACAAGTCGTACGCCGCCCGGCTCGCCGTCCTGCAGGTGGAGGCGGACCGGGCCGGGCCCGCGCCGGCGGCCGACGCCGACGGTGAGCTGCCCGACGACCGGCTCCAGCTGTTCTTCACCTGCGCCCATCCCGCGCTGCCGGCCGAGGACCGGGTCGCGCTGACCTTGCGGTGCCTGGCCGGGCTGACCACGCCCGAGGTGGCGCGGGCGTTCCTGGTGCCGACCCCGACGATGGCCAAGCGGATCGTCCGGGCGAAGCAGAAGATCCGGGAGGCGCGGATCCCGTTCCGCGTGCCGGCCGCCGACGAGCTGGCCGAGCGGCTGCCGGGCGTCCTGCAGGTGACGTACTCGATCTTCACCGAGGGCTACGCCGCCAGCTCCGGTGCCGACCTGCAGCGCGTCGACCTGGCCGAGGAGGCCATTCGGCTGGCCCGCATCCTGCGCCGGCTGATGCCGTCGGACCGGGAGGTCGCCGGCCTGCTCGCGCTGATGCTGCTCATCCACGCCCGGCGCGACGCGCGGACCGGCCCCGGCGGCGAACTGGTGCTGCTCGACGAGCAGGACCGCGGCCGCTGGGACCGGACGATGATCGAGGAGGGCCGGTCCCTGGTGGTCGCCGCGGTCACCGGCGGCCCGGCCGGCCCGTACGGCGTGCAGGCGGCGATCGCCGCGCTGCACGACGAGGCCGCGACCGTGGAAACCACCGACTGGCCGCAGATCGTCGCCCTGTACGACGTACTGCTGGCGCTCACCCCGTCCCCGGTCGTCGCGCTGAACCGCGCCGCCGCGATCGCGATGCGCGACGGGCCGCAGGCCGGGCTCGACCTGATCGACGAGCTGGCCGGTGAACCACTGCTGCGCGGCTACCACCCGTACCTGGTCGCGCGGGCCGACCTGCTCGACCGGTTGGGCCGCCGCGCCGACGCCGCCGCGGCGTACCGGGAAGCGCTGGCGACCGCCGGTACGACCCCGGAACGCCGCCATCTCGAGCGCCGGCTCGCGGCGGTCGAGTCGGCCGGCAGCTGACCCGGAGAACAATTCCAGCGCGGCTGTCCATCCGGCTGCTTCCCGTTCGTGGTGATGGGGAAGCCACCCACGAAAGGAACCCATCATGGACGACCGCGCGATCCTTGCTCTCACCACCGCTGAGCGGCTCAGCCTCGCGGACCTCTTCGAGAGCCTCACCCCGGCGCAGTGGCGGGCCGACTCGCTGTGTGCCGGGTGGACCGTGCACGACGTCGCCGCCCACATGACGCTGTCGACGCGAACCACTTTCCGGATGGTCGTCAAGGAGGCGATCCGCGCCCGCGGCAGCTTCGACCGGATGGAGTTCACCCTGGCGACCGAGCGCGCCGCCCGCTACTCCCCCGCCGAGCTGGTCGCCCAGCTCCGCGAGACGGCCGCCTCACCGCACCGAACCCTCGGCGCCGGCATCGTCGACCCGCTGCTGGACGCGCTGGTCCACGGCCAGGACGTCGCCCGGCCGCTGGGCATCCCGCGGCCGATGCCGGCCGAGGCGGCGGTGATCGCGCTGGAGCACGTGATCGGCAGCAAGTTCTACGGCGCGCACAAGCGTCTGCGCGACACGCGGCTGATCGCGACCGACCACCCGTGGTCCGCGGGTTCCGGCTCCCGCGAGCTGCACGGTTCCCTCGCCGATCTGATGCTGACCGCGACCGGACGCCCGGCCGGGCTGGCGGGATTGTCCGGCTCGGCGGTGGAGCAGGTCGCTGCCGCCCTCTGAACCCTGCGGTCGGCGAGCCCGATGCCCGGGTCGTCGGTGAGGGACGCCGGGCGCAGCTTCCGCGGCGATCAACCACCGGTGTCCCTGCGGGCGGCGGGCATCGGTCATCGTCGCCGGAAGCGTTCAGTGCAGCGGGCGGTCCAACCGGGTGGACAGCTTCTCCAGGGCGCGGTCGACCGCGGCGCGCACGGCCTGGTCGGGGTCCTGGCGGAGCGGCTCGATCGCCTCGGCGTGCTCGTACTCCCCCGCCACCCCGACCGCCCGGACGGCGGCCGCCCGCACCCGGGGCAACTCGTGCTCGAGCATCGGCAGCAGCGCGTCGACCAGCTGGCCGAGCTCGCGGTGCGCGGTGATCCGGGCGACGTGCTCGCGGACCCGCCAGGCCGGATCGGATGCGGCGCCCCGCAGTACGTCGACCGCGTCGTCGCGCCAGGCGTAGAGCAGGGCGCGCGCGGCCCAGACCCGGACCCAGTAGAAGTTCACCGGATCGACCGGCGTCGACCAGCCGCCCGGATTTTCGCTGCCGGTGATCGCGACCAGCTTCGGCAGGTCCGCGCCGTACGCGTCCTCGCCGGAGATCTCGCCGCTCAGCAGGGCGAGGCACCAGTCGACCACCGTGTCCTCGCCGTACCGGGCGCAGGCGGCGCGGACGATCTCGCGCGGAGCTTCCCGATGACCGGCCACAGCTCAGTACAGCGCGTCGTTGCGACAGTTTTCGACGACCGGCAGAAACCGAACTGCCGGTTGGTCTGCCTGTCCGGTCCTGCCGCGAGCCGGTGTCCTGGTGTCACCGAGCGATCACGTTCGGTACCGCTCAAGGGGGAGGAACATCCGTGAGGTTCATCAATCGACGTGGCGTCGCCGCGGCCGCCACCGCGCTGCTTGCGCTGGCGGCCGCCGGCGCCACCTGGGGGCCGGCCGCCAGCGCCGCTCCCGTCCAGGCGTCCGCCACAACCGCCGACCGCCAGGCGGCCAAGCCGAAGGCCGCCGACGACGAGGTCGTCGTCGTGCACCGCAACGCGCTCGGCGAGGTCAACGGCATCACCCGCTACGAACCGGCCGGCTCGGCCGAGAAGCTCCGGGCCGAACTGCGCGCCCGCGGCGTCAGCGGGGTCCTGAACGCCGGGGAGGAGGTCGGCACCCGATCGGCCAACCTGCTCGCCTGCCCGACCTACGGCACCGCCGCCGCCTGGTGCAACCACGCATGGGCGTACAACCAGTACAACGACCCGCAGGTGTACTTCCTCGACCACACCCCGGCCGGCTACCCCGTCACCGACGCGGTCGCCGACTGGTACCAGTCGCCGGGCATCGACAGCTACTACCGCTGGTACACCCAGGGCTGCCCGGGCAACGGCACGCACTGCGTGCACGTGTACGCCGTGAACAGCGCAGACTCCTGGTACGGCCTGACCACCTGGGCGGCGAACGCGCCGTCCGGCCCGGCGTCCGTCCAGCTGAACACGCGGCTGCTGACCAACGCCACCCAGCGCGCCAAGACCACCTGCCACGAGCTCGGCCACGCGCTCGGACTCGACCACAACTCGTCCACCAACAGCTGCCTGAAGAGCGGCACGGTCGGCGCCGGCTGGTCCACCCACCCGTCGTCGCAGGACTTCCAGGTGCTCAACCTGCTCTACCCCAAGGCCGGCACGTGATCGGCTGAAACCATTTCGAACCCGTGCTGCCGGTGGATCTCCGCCGGCAGCACGGCCGCGTCTAGAGCGCCGCGCGCAAGATCACCACGACCGACGACAGCCCGGCCAGCAACAGGACGGCCTGCCGCAGCCGCGGGCCTTTGAGCCGCTTCTGCAGCGGCACCGCGAGTCCGAACCCGATCGCCAGCGCGGGGATCCAGGTCGCGCCGTACGCCAGCTGGTGCGAGGTCAGCCGCCCGCCCACCGCGAGCGCCAGCAGCGACACGATCGAGCCGATCAGGAAGAACGCCGCCAGCGTCGCCCGCAACCGCGACCCGTGCTCGTGCTGCAGCACGACGGCCGCCGGTGGACCACCGATCGACGCGGCCGTGCCGGACACTCCGGCCACCGCACCGGCCAGCACGAGATTGCGCCGGGAGGCACGCACCTCGAGCCGCCAAGCGGTCAGCGCCACGGCGGCCAGCACGACACCGCCGACGACCGCTCCGATCGCGCGAGCCGGCACCCAGCCGAGCACGAGTACGCCGAGAGGTGTCGTCACCACTCGCGCTCCGGTCAGCCAGCCCGCCTGGTCCCAGGCGATGTGCCGCCACTCGTGCGCGAGCGTCAGGGCCGGCATCACCATGCCGAGCACCAGCATGCCGCCGGGCATCAGGGACGGGTCCAGCAACGCGACCACCGGGGCCGCGACCAGCGACAACCCGAGGCCCAGCGTGCCCTGGACCAGTGCCGCCACGATCACCGCCAGCCCACCGAGCAGCAGGATGCCGAGGTCCACGAGCGCCCAGCCTCTCCTCGATGGTCGGAGCGAACGCGGCCCCGGTCCTGGACGCACCGACGCCGTACCGGGAACGTCCCGGTACGGCGTCGGTGGTGGTGTCAGTTCGCGATCAGCGAGCGCAGCACGTACTGCAGGATGCCGCCGTTGCGGTAGTAGTCCGCCTCGCCGGGGGTGTCGATCCGGACCACGGCGTCGAACTCCTTGACCGCGCCGTCGGTGCCGGTGACCGTGACGTGCACGGTGCGCGGGATCTCGCCGTCGTTCAGCGCGGTGACGCCGCTGATGTCGAAGGTCTCCTCGCCGGTCAGGCCGAGGGACTCCGCGTTCTCCCCCTCGGGGAACTGCAGCGGCAGCACGCCCATGCCGATCAGGTTCGACCGGTGGATCCGCTCGAACGACTCGGTGATGACCGCCTTCGCGCCGAGCAGCGCCGTGCCCTTGGCCGCCCAGTCCCGCGACGAGCCGGAGCCGTACTCCTTACCGGCCAGGATCACCAGCGGCGTACCGGCCTCGGCGTACGACTGGGCCGCCTCGTAGATGCTGGTGACGGGCGCGTCCGGCTGGGTGAAGTCGCGGGTGAAGCCGCCCTCGGTGCCCGGCGCGATCTGGTTGCGCAGCCGGATGTTGGCGAACGTGCCCCGGATCATCACCTCGTGGTTGCCGCGCCGCGAGCCGTAGGAGTTGAAGTCCTTGCGGTCCACACCGTGCTCGGCCAGGTACTTGCCGGCCGGGCTGTCGGCCTTGATCGAGCCGGCCGGCGAGATGTGGTCGGTGGTGACCGAGTCGCCGAGCTTGGCCAGCACCCGGGCGCCGGTGATGTCGGTGACCGGCGACGGGTCCTTGGCCATGCCGTCGAAGTACGGAGGCTTGCGCACGTACGTCGACTCCGCGTCCCAGGCGAACGTCTTGCCCTCGGGCGTCGGCAGCGACTTCCAGCGCTCGTCGCCGGCGAACACGTCGGCGTAGTCCTTGGTGAACATCTCCTTGCTGATCGAGGAGGCGATCACCCGCTCCACCTCGTCGGCGGCCGGCCAGATGTCGCGCAGGAACACGTCGTTGCCGTCCGTGTCCTTGCCCAGGGCATCGTTCTCGAAGTCGAAGTCCATCGTGCCGGCCAGCGCGTAGGCGATCACCAGCGGCGGCGAGGCGAGGTAGTTCATCTTGACGTCCGGGTTGATCCGGCCCTCGAAGTTGCGGTTGCCGGACAGCACCGACACGACCGCCAGGTCGGCCTCCTGCACACCGGCCGAGACCTCCTCGGGCAGCGGGCCGGAGTTGCCGATGCAGGTGGTGCAGCCGTAGCCGACCAGGTGGAAGCCTAGCTTCTCCAGGTACGGCGTGACGCCGGCCTTCTCGTAGTAGTCGGTGACGACCTTCGAGCCCGGCGCCAGCGACGTCTTCACCCACGGCTTGGTGGCCAGGCCCTTGTCGACCGCGTTCTTGGCCAGCAGCGCGGCGGCCAGCATCACCGACGGGTTCGACGTGTTGGTGCAGGAGGTGATCGAGGCGATCACGACGTGGCCGTGGTCGAGCTCGGTCTCCGCACCGTTCAGCGTGATCTTGGTGCGCTTGGACGGCCGGCCGTTCGCCGGGTGCGGCTCGTGCGGCTGCGCCTCCTCGGCGTGGTCGCGCCCGTTGGCCGGCGGGTCACTGGCCGGGAACGACTCGACCACGCTCTCGTCGGCGGCCGACGGGACCGCCTCCGGCGCGGTCTGCCCGACCTCGTCGGTCTCCGGCGCGTAGTCGAGCAGGGCGCCGCGGAAGGCCTGCTTCGCCTCGGTCAGCGCGATCCGGTCCTGCGGCCGCTTCGGGCCGGCGATCGACGGCACGACCGTGGACAGGTCCAGCTCGAGGTACTCCGAGAAGCGGGGCTCGACGTCGGCGTTGTGCCACAGGCCCTGCTCCTTGGCGTAGGCCTCGACCAGCGCGACCTCGTCGTCGGCGCGACCGGTCAGCCGCAGGTACTCCAGCGTGACGTCGTCGATCGGGAAGATCGCGCAGGTGGAGCCGAACTCCGGGCTCATGTTGCCGATCGTGGCGCGGTTGGCCAGCGGCACGGCCGCGACGCCGTCGCCGTAGAACTCGACGAACTTGCCGACCACACCGTGCCGGCGCAGCATCTGGGTGATCGTCAGCACGACGTCGGTCGCGGTCGCGCCGGCCGGCACCGAACCGGTCAGCTTGAAGCCGACCACCTTCGGGATCAGCATGCTCACCGGCTGACCGAGCATCGCGGCCTCGGCCTCGATCCCGCCGACGCCCCAGCCCAGGACGCCCAGGCCGTTGACCATCGTGGTGTGGGAGTCGGTGCCGACACAGGTGTCGGGGTAGGCCTGACCGTTGCGGACCATCACGGTCCGGGCCAGGTGCTCGATGTTCACCTGGTGCACGATGCCGGTGCCCGGCGGCACGACCTTGAACTCGTCGAACGCGGTCTGGCCCCAGCGCAGGAACTGGTACCGCTCGCGGTTGCGCTCGTACTCCAGCTCGACGTTGCGCTCGAAGGCGTCCTGGCGGCCGAAGACGTCGATGATGACGGAGTGGTCGATGACCAGCTCGGCCGGCGCCAGCGGGTTGATCTTGGTCGGGTCGCCGCCGAGCTCGGCGACCGCCTCACGCATGGTGGCCAGGTCGACGACGCACGGCACACCGGTGAAGTCCTGCATGATCACCCGCGCCGGGGTGAACTGGATCTCGGTGTCCGGCGCCGCGGCGGCGTCCCAGCTGCCGAGCTTGGTGATGTGGTCGGCGGTGATGTTCGCGCCGTCCTCGGTGCGCAGCAGGTTCTCCAGCAGCACCTTGAGGGAGTACGGCAGCGTGTCCGCTCCCTCGATGCCCGCCAACCTGAAGATCTCGTACGACTGTCCGTTGACCTCGAGTGCACCCTTGGCACCGAAGCTGTCGACGCTGGCCATCAACCTGCTCCTCTGTCCCGTCTGATCCGCTAGAGCCCATCCTGCCGAGCGCCCGGCCGGACCGACAGGTCAGGTTGCCCTAACCTTCCGCCCGCGGCCGGGCTCACAGGATCTCTCGACATCAAGATACACGACATCGAGTCACTGTCGTGGGCGATCAGCTGACCTGTGGAAGAACCTCCGCGGCGATGAGCTCGAGGTGGTCCAGGTCGGCCAGGTCCATGATCTGCAGGTAGAACCGCCCGGTGCCGGCCTCGGCGAACCGGCCGAGGTGATCGACCACCTGGTCCGGCGTACCGCCGACGCCGTGCTCGGCCAGCTGCTCCAGCGTCCAGCCGGCCGCCGCGGCGCGGCGTTCGACCTCGGCCTCGTCCTTGCCCACGACCACCCGCTGCGCGGCCGACAGGGCCAGCGTGCCCGGCTCGCGGCCGATCGCCTCGCAGGCGGCGTGCACCCGGTCGTACAGCACCTTCGTTTCGTCCACCGGCTTGAACCCGGCGTTGAACTCGGCCGCGTACTGCGCCGCGAGCGCCGGCGTCCGCTTCTTGCCCGCGCCGCCGACGATGATCGGCGGGTGTGGCTGCTGCACCGGCTTCGGCAGCGCCGGGGAGTCCTTCAACTGGTAGTGCGCGCCGGTGAAGTCGTACTTCTCCCCCACCGGCGTCTTCCACAGCCCGGTGATCAGCTCGAGCTGCTCGCTCAGCAGGTCGAACCGGCCGGGCGTGTCCGGGAAGTCCAGCCCGTACGCCGCGTGCTCGGCCTCGTACCAGCCGGCACCCAGCCCGAGCTCGGCGCGACCACCGCTCATCTGGTCGACCTGCGCGACGCTGATCGCGAGCACGCCCGGGTTCCGGAAGGTGGCGGAGCTGACCAGCGTGCCGAGCTTGATCCGCTGGGTCTCACGCGCCAGACCGGCCAGCGTGATCCAGGCATCGGTCGGACCGGGCAGGCCGTCGCCGTCCCCCATCACGAGGTAGTGGTCGGACCGGAAGAACGCGTCGAAGCCGCACTGCTCGGTCGTGCGCGCGACGGCGAGCAGATCGTCGTACGAGGCGCCTTGCTGGGGTTCGGTGAAGATCCTGAGCAACATGGTGACAACGCTATCCCGGCGCGGTCAGCGGGCGGACGTGTACAGCTGCTCCAGGTAGGACGGCTGCCAGTCGGGTCCGCGGCGGTAGAGCCTGCGCACAAGTCCCTCGACGTCGAGCTGGACCGGGATCGGGGCGTCCCACCACTCCGGGACCTGGTCGTACCAACGGTCGATCCGCAGGGTCCGGCCGGCCGCGTCGATCCGCGCGAACAGCCAGCCGCCCTGCTCGCTCTCCGCCTCGGTCAGCCACAGATCGCCCAGCAGCTCGCTCAACCGCTCGGCCGGATGCTCGGGGTCGTCCACCTCGGGCGGCTCCAGATCGAACCGGAACGACGGGTTGGCCGGGTCGAGCACTTGCACCTGGATGGTGAACCCCGACGGCACGACCTTCGTCCGCACGCGGCACCAGTCGCGGAGCGCCTTGACCGCTGCGGACTCTTGGGGGCGCGGGCGGGGGCGTTCCGGCTCGGCCCGCATGGCTTGCTCGACGGCCGGCGGAAGGCTCTCGACGAACTCGTGGCCGGTGAGATCGGGGATCGTCATTGCTGCTGCGTTGGCGGGGACATGCGGAGTGACGCCGTTCGCAGCGGGCGCATGCGGGGTGACGCCGTTCACGGCAAGGCCGGGCTGCACGGCGCCGTTGGCGGCGGTCCTGTTCGCCGCCGCACCGTTGGAGGCGGCCTGGACCGTCTCCGAGCCTGCCTCGTCGGCAACCGCACTCTCCGCGGCTTCCGCATGGGGCGCTACAGGCTGAGTGTCGACCTCAGCTTCACCTTCACCGTCTGCCGCACGCTCTGCCTCGGCAAGCCCCTCGACCGAACCTTCACCGTCAGCTGCCCTCGACCCGCCGTCGTCAACGGTCCCCTCGGCCTGCGCCTCATCCGACGGCCAGGATCCTTGCCCGAGCTGATCAGCCGTCCAGTCCGCGTCCCCCAACATCTCGTCGCGGAACACCTCGGCGCCGAACTCGAACTCGTCCCCCTCGCCCAGCCCGTCCGAAGGCTCCCCGCCGTACCGATCACTCAACGGCGGATAAACCCGCGGCCCGCCGGCATTCGTCGAACTGCCCTCGGTGCGTGCGTCGTACCCGGCGTCCTGCTCGTCCCCGGAAATCGCCGGAATCTCAGCCGTCGGCGCCTCATCAGCCAGTCCGTCGAACCCGTCGGCGAGCTCAACCACGTCGGGCTCCGCCTGGGCCCCATCGACCGGTTCCCGGTCCTCCCCGGAACCACCGGCCTCCACCTCGGTCGAACCGCCGTCGCTGAACTCCGGACTTTCGGCACCTTCCGACTGCTCATCAGCGACTAAGCGGGCTTGAGCCTCACGCGCAGCGCCGGCCTCGGACTCGGCCGCACGCTCGGCGCCGGCCTGGGGCTCAGGGTCGGCGCCGGACCTGGACTCGGCGTTGGACTCGAGGTTGGGTTCAGGCTTGGTGCCGACCTCCGGGCCAGCTTCCGACTCGGGCTCGGTGCTGTCCTCGCCTTCGGATGGGAACTGAGTCCCGGTGCCACCCTGCGCATCAGCCGAGAGCGCAAACTCGGACCCAGACTCGGAGTGACCCTCGAGCTCGACAGCTGGCTCGACCTGGGCGTCAGCCTCGTGTGCGGATCGGGACTCGGCCTGGGGGCCAGCCTGAACATCGAACTCGGACTCGGACTCGGAGCCAGCCTCGGCGTCGGCATTGCCGGTCGCGTGCTCGGATCGAAGCTGAGGCTCGGCGCCATTCTCAGCGTCGGGCTCCGCCTCGGACCTGGAGCCGGCTTGGGGATCGGCGTCGCCGGTCGCCTGCTCGGATCGAAGCTGAGGCTCGGTGCCGGCGTCAGCGTCGAGCTCGGACTCGCGACCAGCAGCTGACTCGGGCTCGGCACCGGCTTCACGTACCGTCCGGAGCTGGATCCCAGTGTCTGCGCCAGCATCAGGCTCGGACGCAGACTGAGATTCTGGCTCGGCGGCAGACTCGTCAGGGTGCGTACGCCGCGTCAGCGCATCCGACCCACCGAGTGCGACCTGGCCGGCCCGCTCGGCCTCATGCTGTTCGTCGCCGAAGGTCCCGTCGTTCTTGCTCCGCTCGACGGCAGCCGTGGCGTCCGGCGCGAATGCGCGCCGTTCCCCCGCCGAGGCAGACTCCTCGATCGGCTGCCCAGCGCCAGACAAAGCACCGTCGCGCGGCTCTCCATCTGCTGCCGACTCACCTTCGCTGAACTCGGCACCGGCTCGCCCGTCCGGCGCGGGATCGGCCCGGCCGTCCAGCGGGGACCCGCCTCGCCCGTCGAGCGGGGAATCACCTCGGCTGTCGGCCGGGGACTCGGTGCGGACGTTGCGGCCTCGGCGGCGTACGGGGCGCGGGGGGTGGGGGGTTAGGTGCGGGTTCGCGGCGAGGTACGCGGCGGCGTCCTCGATCCACTCGCCGTTGATCCACGCGCCGCCGATCCACTCGCGTTCCAGCGGGGACTGCCGGGGCTCAGCGGAGGCTTCTGCTGAGAATCCGTCTGCGTCCGAGGCGGTGCCTGCTGACGAGCCGTCGCGGCGCGTGGCCGATGGGGTGAGGTCTCGGTCGTCGAGTGCGGAGAGCGGGCGGGTGTCGTCGCGCGCTGACGCCGCGGACCTGTCGCCGACCGACGAGTTGTCGCCGCTGAGAGAGCCCTCGGCGGTCGGAGCTGATCCATAGTTGCCCGGAGACGTGGCGTCGGCGAGGGCCGATCGGGCGCGGGAGTCGTCGGCGGGCGGAGTGGTGCTTTCGCCGGGGAGCGGCGAGAGGACGCCGGTCCTTTCGTCGGGCGAGAGGGCGCCGGGCTCGTGGTGGCGTGAAGTCCGGCCGGTTCCGTCGACGGGCGTGAGCACGCCGGTGTTGTCGTCAGGTGAGATGAGGTCGGTGTCCTCGTCGGGATGGACTACCGCCGGCATCGAAGCGGCTGACCTCGCTTCGTGGTGTGCCGCAGCGGGCTGGTCGTACCGGGCGGCTCCGGGGGCATCCACAGCCCCGTCGTCAGATACAGACCCCGCTTGCCGATCCACATCTGCACCGGTCTCGCCGTACGGGGTCAGCGGCGAGATTGCATCGAGGTCGCCAGGCCGCGCAACCTGCGACGTCGCATCGGGTTCGTTCTCGGTTCGGTCGTACCGGGCGAACGGCGAACTGGCGTCGGGCGCGTCGTCGGTCGGCTCGTACTGCGCGGAGGCCTCAGCCGCGTTGGGCTTGTCGCCACCCTGCTCGTACTGCGCAGCCGTGTCGGGGTCGTCCTCGGATTGGCCGTACGGCGCGGGCGGGGTCGCGTCTCGGCGGGCGGAGGGGGACGTGGCGTCCAGTTCCTCGTCCAGCTGGTCGTGACGGTCGAGGGCGGAGGGGCCGCGGTGGGCCTGGTTCCCGGGCGACGGTGGGGTTGCGCCGGGTTGTTGGTACTGCGGGAACGGAGAGAATCCGTCGGGATCCGCGTCGGTGTTGTCGCGCTGGGCAAACGGCGACGTGCCGTCGTGCTGTGGGGACGGTGATCCGGAGTCCGTGCCGGACCGGGCAATCGAAGAGCCGTCGCTCGCGTCCTGGGGTGCCGGCGACGTCGAGTCCGCGGCGGGCGGGTCGTACGGCGTGAAGGGTTCCGTTGCGTCGGGGTCGATGAAAGGCGATGCGAGGTCGCTGTCGTGCTCCGGCGGGGCCGAGGTCGCGGCGGGCCGCCCACCGGGCTGGTTGAACTGGACGAACGGTGAGTTGTCCCCCGCGGTGGGCTGAGCGGAGGGCGGCGCCGTGCCGGAGTCCTCGTTCTGGTCCACCTCGTACTGAGCGAACGGGGAATCACCGGTCGCGTCCTGGGGCGACGTCGAGTCCGCCGCCGACGGGTCGTACGGCGTGAACGGTTCCGTCGCGTCGGGGTCGACGAAGGGCGGAGCGGTGTCGGAGGCCGGAGACGCCGGGGTTGCGCCGGGCTGGTTGAACTGGACGAACGGGGACCTGCCCAACGCGCTGGGCCGGGCGGAGTCCTCGTCGGCCTGGTCCACTTCGTATCGGACGGACTGGGAGGCGTCGGACGGCGAGGCCGGCCCGGAGTCCTCCGCGTCGGCTTCTGAGGAGATCGACCCGGCGTCCGAGGAGAACGATCCGGCGTCGGAGGGGAACGGCCCGGCGTACGCAGTGGCGTCCAGCGTGGGAATGACCCCGGTGTCGTCGTCGGGGGTCGCACTCAGGGGCGCCGCGGGAGCGGTGTCGGTGGGCAGCGGCTCGAGCACACCGGTCTCGTCCGACGGGTCGGCCGGGGCGTACGGGGTGACGTCGCCCGCGACGGCCTCGAGCTCGCTGGTGGCGTCGTTGTCGGGCCACGCGTCAGCCGGTGAGTCCGGCGCGGGCGGATCACCGTCGTGCGCGCGGCGCAGCGACGCGGGCGTGTCAGGTGTGTACGTCGCAGCGGCCGGAGCGTCGGCGAAGAGGCTCGCATAAAAGTCCTCACCCTCGCTGCCGGGCGCACCGACACGCGGCGGCTCGGAGGAGGGCAGGTCGTAGGGATCGACCTGCGCAGGCGTGGGTTCACCGGCGTAGGCGGCCAGAAGCGGGCCAGGGTCAGACTGCTGCGGAGGCTCGGGGTCGGGCGCGACCAGTCCCAGACCGGCCAGCGACGCGTTGTCCTCGTCGCGCTGTTTGCGCTTGCGGCCGAAGAGGCGGGGCTTCTTGCTGACGATGCCGTAGTTGTCGTCCTTGCGCGCCGGCGGCGGCTCCACCGGGGGCTGCGCGCCAGGGCGGAACGGCGAGTCGGCGGGCGCGTCGTACTGCGAGTCCGCCGGAGCCTCGTACTGCGGAGTGGGCGCGTACGGGATCGGCGGAGTGTCGTACTGCGGCTCCGCGGTGTACTGCGGGTCGGCCGGGAACGGTGAGTTGTTGCCGGGGGCGTCGTACCGGACATCCGGGTTGTACGGCGGGTCCGACCGGTCGTACTGCGGCGCCGGGTCCGGCTGGTCGGAGCCGATGACGACGTGCGCGTCGGAGCCGATGGGCTGACCGGTGAACGGGCTGACGCCGGGCGGGACGATGAAGAGTTCTTCCTCCTCAGGCTCCGCGGGCTCCGGCAGGGGCTCGGAGAAAGCAACCGAAGCGGCACCGCCCCCCTCGCCCTCACCACCGGTCAGGTCGAACGCTGCCGCAGCCGTCAACGCCGCCCGCAAGTCCGGCTGCTGCGCCGACCGAGGCCCGATCCCCAACCGCTCGAAGAAGTCCTGCAGCAGCTCGTACGACAGCGACGACGCGCCCGCCGCCCGGATGAGCCCGATGCCCACGGGCAACAGCTCGTCCAGACCGCCGAGGTAGTCGGCCCACTCGGCCGCCCACTCGACCAGCTCCCGGGCGGCCTCCTCGTCGGACGTGATCCAGCTCGCGATCGGCGCGAAGCCGTCGTCGACCGGCTGCCACGGATCTCCCTCGTACGACGCGCGCGCCCACGTGCCGTTGAAGCTGCCGTAGACGAAGCCCAGCTCCCCCGTCGCGATCCGGCGCTTGACCTCGGGCTGCCCGATCCAGTCCGGCGCGCCGGCGAGCAGGTCGGTGCCGGCCGTGCGGCTGTGCTGGGTGTGGAAGCCGAACAGCACCGAGCGGCCGCCGTCCAGCCGGACCAAACGCAGGTCCGACCCCGTCTCGTCCTGGTGGTAGAAGCCGCCGGCGTCGGCGTACCAGCGCCGGTCGAAGCCGGTGGCATGGGCGACGGCGGCGAGCGCGCTCCAGCGGGCGCGCAGCTCCTCCGGGTCATCCAGGTCGACGAGCGGCATCGGGTATCGGGTCTCCAGCAGACATCCTGGTAGGTGCAGCGTCAGGTACAGCCATTACCAGGCCAGAACCGTACCCGAGCGGCCCACGACTAACTAGTCACGGGTTCGAGCACGGCCACGCACTCTATGTGATGGGTCATGCCGAACAGGTCGAAGGCCCGCAGCGAACTCACCCCGTAGCCGAGCCCTGCGAAGGTCTTCAGGTCGCGGGCCAGCGCTGCCGGATCACACGCCACGTACGCCACCCGCCGCGGGGACAACCCCGCGATCCGCCGTACGACGTGCTGGCCGGCTCCGGTCCTCGGCGGGTCGAGCACAACCAGGTCGACGTGCTCCAGCCCTTGGGCGACCGCGCGGTTCAGGACCCGGTCGACGTCACCCTGCTCGAGGGTGACTCCGGTCAGGTCGTGCAGGTTGCGCCGCGCGTTCTTGACCGCATCCCGGTCGCCCTCGACGGCCAGTACGCCGCAGCCGGCCTCCGCCAGGAACGCCGCGAACAGCCCGACGCCGGAGTACAGGTCGAGCGCGGTCTCGCCCTCGCGCGGCTCCAGCCCGGACAGTACGGCGTCCACCAGCGTGGTCGCCGCGGCCGGGTGGACCTGCCAGAAGCCACCGGCCTCCACCCGGAAGCGCCTCCCCCGGACCACCTCGACGACCCGGCCGCCGGCCTTCTCGTCGGTCAGGACCGCGGTCTTGCCCTCGGACGACACCACCGCCTGCACCGAGGACGTGTCCGGCCAGCGCTGGTCGACCACCGCCGGGCTGTCCGGGTGCGCGATCAGGCACCGGTCGATCGGGATCAGGTCGTGCGAGCGGTGCGCGAACATGCCCGGGCGGCCGCCGACCACGGCGTACCGCATCCGGGTGCGCCAGCCGAGGCCGTCGTCACCGGGCGACTCCATCACCACGGTCCGCTCGATGCCGCCGATCCGGCGCAAGGTGTCGGACACGACCGTCGCCTTCAGCCGGCGCTGCTCGACGATGCTGACGTGCTGGAAGTCGCAGCCCCCGCAGCGGCCCGGCCCGGCGAACGGGCAGGGCGGCTCGACCCGGTGCGGCGACGGCGTCAGCACCTGGACGACGTCGGCGCGCAGGTACTTGGCGTTGCGCTCGGTCACCCGGGCGTGCACCAGCTCCCCGGGCAGTCCGTGCCGGACGAACACCACCTGGCCCTCGTACCGCGCGACACAGTGCCCGCCGTGCGCCACCGGGCCGATCTCCAGCTCCAGCACCGTCCCGACGATGTCCTCGTCCCTCACCGATCTCCTGACGTCTTGCGAGCGCCCCGGCGTACCTGCCCGGCCACTCGTTCCACCCGGTCCTGCCTTTCCTCGGCTGCCTCCGACGAGAGCAGCTGGTAAGGAACCGACGTCACCATCACACCAGGTGTGAACAAGAGGCGCCCCTTCAGCCGCAGCGCGGACTGGTTGTGCAGGAAGTGCTCCCACCAGTGCCCGACCACGTACTCCGGGATGTAGACCATCACCACGTCGCGCGGCGACTGCCGCCGGATGTCGCGCACGTACTGCAGGATCGGCCGGGTGATCTCCCGGTACGGCGAGGCCAGCCGCTTCAGCGGGACCGGGATGTCGTGCCGCTCCCAGTCGGCCTGCAGGTTCTCCGACTCCTCCCGGTCGACGTCGACCGTGACGGCCTCCAGCATGTACGGCCGGGCCGCCTTCGCGAACGCCAGCGCCCGCAGGGTCGGCTTGTGCAGCTTGGAGACCAGCACGATCGCGTGCACCCGGGACGGCAGCATCAGCTGCTCGTCGCCCTCGACCGCGGTCTGCCGGCCGACGGTCTCGTAGTGCTTGCGGATGCCCTTCATCAGCACGAACAGCACCGCCATCGCGATGATCGCGATGTAGGCGCCGCGGGTGAACTTGGTGACCAGCACGATCACCAGCACGGTGCCGGTCATCGTCAGGCCGATCGTGTTGATCACCCGCGACCGCATCATCTGGGCGCGTCGGGCCGGGTCGGTCTCGGTCTTGAGCAGCCGGGTCCAGTGCCGGACCATGCCGGTCTGGCTGATCGTGAACGAGACGAACACCCCGACGATGTACAGCTGGATCAGCCGGGTCACCTCGGCGTCGAAGGCGACGATCAGGAAGATCGCGAACGCGGCCAGGATCACGATGCCGTTGCTGAACGCCAGCCGGTCGCCGCGGGTGTGCAGCGGCGCGGCAGGTAACCGTCCTTGGCCAGGATCGAGCCGAGCACCGGGAAGCCGTTGAAGGCGGTGTTGGCGGCCAGCACCAGGATCACGCCGGTGGCCGCGGCGACCAGGTAGAAGCCGGGGCTGAAGTGGTCGAAGATGCCCTTGGCCAGCTGACCGATCACCGGGTCCTGGTGGTAGTCCGGGCCCAGCGGTACGCCGTTGCGCAGCAACTGGTGCGCCGGGTCCTCGGCGAAGCGCACCTTCATCACGTTGGCCAGCGTCACCACGCTGATCACCATCGTGATCGAAATGCAGCCGAGCAGCAGCAGCGTGGTCGCGGCGTTCTTGCTCTTCGGCTTCTTGAACGCCGGCACGCCGTTGCTGATCGCCTCCACGCCGGTCAGCGCCGCGCAGCCCGACGAGAACGCCCGCAGCACCAGGAACGCCATCGCCAGGCCGCCCGCGCCGGTGGCGAACTCGCCCTCCGGGGCGATGTCGAACGTCGAGGTCGCCGCGTCCGGCAGGTCACCGAACAGCATCCGGCCGAAGCCCCAGGCCGCCATCCCGAGAATCGTCACCATGAACACGTACGTCGGGATCGCGAACGCCGTACCGGACTCGCGCACGCCGCGCAGGTTCATCGTGGTCAGGAACAGCACGGCCACCACCGCGGCCGTCGCCTGGTGCCCTTCCAGCGCCGGGATCGCGGACGCGGCGTACTGGGCGGCCGAGGAGATCGACACCGCCACGGTCAGCACGTAGTCGACCAGCAGCGCGCTGGCCACGGTCAGCCCGGCGGTCGGCCCGAGGTTCACGTTCGCGACCTCGTAGTCGCCGCCGCCGGACGGGTAGGCGTGCACGTTCTGCCGGTACGACGCGACGACGACCAGCATCACCACCGCCACCACGATGGCGACCTTCCAGGAGAAGGTCATGGCGGTCAGTCCGGCCAGGGACAGGGTCAGGAAGATTTCGTCGGGGGCGTAGGCGACCGAGGACAGCGCGTCGCTGGCGAACACCGGCAGGGCGATCCGCTTGGGCAGCAACGTCTCGCCCAGCTGGGTACTGCGAAGTTTGCGGCCGATCAGCAGCCTTTTGCCGATGTCGCCGAGAGCGGGAGTCACACCGGTGATGTTAGAGGCAGCCCCGGTGCGGTGTAGCGTCTATCCCTGCCGAACCGATGTCAGCGGCCCCGACGGGGCAAGGAGTGATCACGGAGTGCACGTCGTCATCATGGGCTGCGGACGCGTCGGGTCGACGCTGGCCCGCACGCTGGAGAAACGCGGCCACACGGTCGCGATCATCGACCAGTCCGCCGACTCGTTCCGCCGCCTCAGCCCGAACTTCTCCGGCCGGACCGTCACCGGGATGGGCTTCGACCGGGAGATCCTGATCGAGGCCGGCATCGAGACCGCCGAGGCGTTCGCCGCGGTCTCCAACGGCGACAACTCGAACATCCTGGCCGCCCGGGTGGCCCGGGAGAACTTCGGCATCGAGAACGTGGTGGCCCGGATCTACGACCCGGGCCGCGCCGAGGTCTACCAGCGGCTCGGCATCCCGACCGTCGGCACGGTGAAGTGGACGGTCGACCAGATGATGCGGCGGCTGCTGCCGAGCGGGTCGGAGCCCGAGTGGCGTGACCCGTCGGGCACCATCCGGCTGGCCGAGGTGCACGTGGACTCCGGCTGGGTCGGCCGGGCCGCCTTCGACATCGAGAAGGCGACCGGAGCGCGGGTCGCGTTCCTGACCCGGCTCGGCGAGGGTCTGCTGCCGAAGGCGGACACCGTCATCCAGGAGGGTGACCTGGTGCACGTCGTCATGCTGGAACGCGAAGCCGCGGCGATCGAGGCCCAACTCGGCGCCAAGCCTGAGGAGCTGTGATGCGGGTAGCCATCGCCGGCGCCGGGAACGTCGGCCGGTCGATCGCCGGCGAACTGCTGGAGAACGGGCACGAGGTCCTGCTGATCGACAAGGACCCCCGCGCGATCAAGGCCGAGTCGGTGCCGCGGGCGGAGTGGCTGCTCGCCGACGCGTGCGAGCTGTCCTCGCTGGAGGAGGCGGCCCTGCAGCGGTGCCAGGTCGCGATCGCCAGCACCGGCGACGACAAGGTCAACCTGGTCGTCTCGCTGCTGGCCAAGACCGAGTTCGGCGTGCCGCGCACGGTGGCCCGCGTCAACCACCCGCGCAACGAGTGGATGTTCAACGAGGCCTGGGGCGTCGACGTGGCGGTGTCAACGCCGCGGATCATGTCCGCGCTGGTCGAGGAGGCCGTCTCGGTCGGCGACCTGGTCCGGCTGTTCACCTTCCGCCAGGGCGACGCCAACCTGGTCGAGCTGACGCTGCCGGAGGACTCCCCGATGATCGGCCTGCGGGTCGGCGACATCGACTGGCCGACCGACACCGCCCTGGTCACGATCATCCGCGAGGGCCGGGTGCTGCGGCCGGACCCGGACAGCACGCTCGAGCTGAACGACGAGCTGCTGTTCGTCGCGGCCGACGAGACCGAGGAGCAGCTCGAGGACATGCTGTCCCCGCACCACCGCAAGTAGCAGCACACCGAACCGCCCGTACGCCGAAGGTCCGGCGTACGGGCGGTTCGTCGTTGGCGGGGCGGGCTACTTCTTCTTGTTCTTGCCGCCGCCGAGCAGGTGGGTGACGTGGTCGCGTGCCTCGTCCCACTTGTCCGGCGGCAACGATCCCCGCAGCACCGCGTACGCGAGCCACAGGGCCAGCGCGTAGAACGGCAGACCGAGACCGACCTTGGCGATGCCGAGCGCGTTCAGGCTGCCGGTCAGGTAGAGCGGGGTCTGGACGATCAGGCGGATCGCGAACAGGCCGACGAACACCAGCGTCGCCCGGCTGAAGCCGCGCAGCATCGCCGGGTCGCGGCGCCAGGCCGTGCCGGTCTGGGTGATCAGGCCGTAGACCACGCCGAACAGCGGCCAGCGCAGCAGCACGGTCAGCAGGTAGAGCAGGCCGTAGCCCAGGTTGGTGAGCAGCCCCGGCAGGTAGACGTCCTCGGCGCGACCGCTGCGGTTCGCCACCCAGGCCGAGATCAGCACGCCGATGAAGCCGCCGAGCACGTTGCGCAGCGGCTGCTTGCGCACCAGCCGCAGCAGTGCGACCGCCGCACCGCAGGCGATCGCGACGATCAGCGCCAGCCGCAGGTCGTGGTCGCTGGCGGCGTAGACGATCAGGAACGCAATCCACGGCAGGCCGATGTCGAGCAGCGCGCCCCAGCCGCCGAGGGCGTGGAAGAAGTCCTTGTCGGTGGTCTGCGGCCGGCTCCCGGCCGGCTCGTCGCCCACCGTGTCGCCCGGAGCCGCACCGGTCACCGTGCCGGTCGGCACACCGGTCGCCGTGCCGGTCGGGGCCGTGCCGGTCGGCGCGCCAGTTGCTGCGGCTGACGCTGTGCCGGTCGCTTCGCTCGGAGCTGTGCCCGGCGCTTCGCTCGGAGCTGTGCCGGTCGCTGCACCCGGCGCTGTGCCGGGCAGCGTGCCGGCCCCTGGGCCCGCCCCCTGGGCGAGCCCGTCCTTCGGTCCCCCGTCCGAACCGGCCGTGGCCGGCTCGGACGGCTTGGCCCGGTCGGACTCCGCCGTCTGCTCCACGGCCTCGATCTCCGGCCGCAGGATCTCGACCAGCGTCTCCTCGAGGTTTTCCTCGACCCCGGAGTCGCGACCCGCGCGCGGCTCAGCCATGCGCGGCCGTCGGACGGAGCTCGTAGCGCGGGTTGAACATCACCCGGTCACCGTCCACGACCCCGATCCGCCCGGATGCGATCAGCTCCGAGCCGGGATGGATGCCGGCGATCTTGCGCCGGCCGAGCCAGATCAGCTTCACCGTGCCGGTGCCGTCGTACAACTCGCCCTCCAGGGCCGGGACCCCGCCGCGCGGGCTGAACGTGATCGTGCGCAGCGTCCCGAACAGCGTCACCATCTCCCGGTCCAGACAACCGGTGATCGACCGCGCGCCACAGTCGTGCGCGTAGTCCTGCAGTACCTCGGCGTCCTGCTGGTCCTGGTCACCGGCCAGGCCCCGGAAGGCACGTCGCCACAGACCCGCGGGCTTGTCGCTCCCCATGGGATCAGTGTAATCCGCCGGACGCGCCCGGCCGGTATCCGGACATCAGGCTCAGGCCTCTTCCTCGCCGGCCGGCTGGGCACCGGCGGGCAGCCGCAGCGGCAGCGACTCGCGCGGCGCCATCGGCTCGGATCCGCGGACCACGACCACGTTGCGCAGGGCCTGCTCCATCGGCGGCGCGGCCTCCGGCTCCACCGCGGCGCGACCGAGCACGGTGGCCCGGAGCAGCCAGCGCGGACCGTCGACGCCGATCACGCGCGAGGTCTGGCTGAAGATCTGTCCCTCGGGATCCTGGACCGGCACGACCAGCACCAGCTCGGTGCCGAACGGGCCCTCGGTCTCCGACGCGGTGCCGCCCATCCGGGTCGCCTCGCCGGCGATCTCCTGGCGGACCTCGTCCCAGATGCCGGCCGTCTTCGGCGCGGCGAACGCGCGCAGCTCCAGCGCGGAGTCCTCGAGCACCAGCAGGATCGCCTGCACGTCACCACTCTGCTCGTCGACCTGCAGCCGCAGCTCCATGCCCGGCAGGCCGGTGATCACCAGCGCGCCGAGATCGATGCGGTCCTCGGCCTCCAGCGTCGCGGGGTCCACCTCGGTGACGTCGAACGGACCACCGCCGGTCGCACCGGCCGCGGCCTCGCCGGCCTCCGCCGGGGTGCCGTCGGCGGCGTCCGCCTCGGTCGTCCCGGTGCTCTGCTCGACGGCGTCGGCCGTCGGTCCGGTGTCCTCGTTCTTGGCCTTCCGGCGGAAGATCACTGCTCTTGCCTACTTCCTCGATCGTGAGTCGTGTCTGCGGGGCGGCGCGACCCCGCCGTAGTCTGGCGCACCCGCAGGTCAGCGGGACGCACCTGGTCAGCGTGTCACATCACCGAAACCACCGGTCGAGCCGTGGCCGCCCTCGCCGCGCGCCGAGCCCGGCAACGTGCCGACCTCGACGAACCGGACCTTCTCCACCTGCTGCACGACCAGCTGCGCGATCCGGTCGCCGCGCCGCAGGGTCACCTCGGCGTGCGGGTCGAGATTGATCAGGCAGACCTTGATCTCACCCCGGTAGCCCGCATCCACTGTGCCCGGTGCGTTCACGATCGACACTCCGTGCTTGGCCGCGAGTCCCGATCGCGGGTGCACGAACGCGGCGTACCCGTCCTGCAGCGCGATCGCGATCCCGGTGCCGACCAGCGCCCGCTCCCCCGGCTTCAGCGTGACGTCGTGGCTCGCCACCAGGTCCACCCCTGCATCCCCAGGATGCGCGTACGCCGGAACCGGCAACTCCGGATCAAGCCTGCGAATCAGCACCTCGGTCATGGGTTCACCTCGTAGTCGTGGACGGAGTCAGTCGTCATGTCGGTGCCGTGCTCGACGAAGTGCTCGGGTGGGACGACGACGAACACCGCGCTCGCGCGCACCGCGACGCTGCCCTCGGGTCCGCCCAGCCGGCCGACCGCCTTCGCGTACATCCGGCGTCCGGCGAAGCCCAGGCAGCGGGCGCGCAGCGAGAGCGTCGCACCCACCGGGACCGGCCGGATGTAGTCGGTCTCCAGCCGCCCGGTCACCATCGGCCGCCGCAGCAACCAGGAGAGGCCGCCCAGCGTCTCGTCGAGCGCCAGGGCGAGTACGCCGCCATGAGCCAGGCCGGGCGCTCCCTGGTGGTCCGCGGTGACGGTGAACTCACCGCTGATACTCACCTCCGGCCCAGCGGTCGACACCAGCCGCAGTCCGGTCGGGTGCGACGGACCGCACGCCACGCAGTTCGCGTAGTGCGACGGCAGCACCGTGCCGGGAGCAGGTGCGTCCGGGTGACGCTCCGGCGGCTCGAGGTCGCGCTGCGGGGTCGCAGTGCGGGTCGGTGGCTCGATCACGAGAGGCGACCCTACCGACGCGCTCCGGCGGCCCACGTGCCAGGCTGGTCCTGTGTCGAACTACCGCGAGCGGTTGAGCGTGCCGGTGCGCTGGTGGATCATCGCCGCGCTGGCCGTGCTGACCATCCTGGTGATCACCGCCGTGCCCGCCGGCAAGCCGATCGGCTTCACCGTGGCCGGCGTGGCCGCCGTCATCCTGGTCGTGCTGTTCGTCCGGTACGGCGGCGCGGTGGTCGAGGTCGGCCCCAGCACGCTGCACGCGGGCCGGGCCACCATCGAGCGGACCCACCTCGGCAAGGTCGAGCCGTTGACCGGCGAGGCGGTCCGGAACGCGTTCGGCCGCGACTGCGACCCCACGGCGTACCTGGTGCTGCGCAGCTACCTGCCCGGCGCGGTGCGGGTGGAGATCACCGACCCGCACGACCCCACGCCGTACTGGCTGATCGCGACGCGCTCGCCGGAGCGGCTGGCGGCGGCGCTGACCGAGAACAGCGTGGCAAGATCCTGAGTACTGCCGGTCCGCGCTGAGCGGGTCCGGACGGGCCTAGCGAGGAGGCACGACGTGATCGGAGCCAAGATCGGCTGGAAGCTGGTGCTGGCCGTCTTCACGATGGTGGTCGGACTGGTCGCCAACAAGGCGGTCACGACCGCGTGGAAGATCGGTGCCGGCGGCAAACCCCCGAAGGGCAGCCAGGCCGGGTACGTCGAGGTGGTCACCTGGGCGGTCGCCAGCGGTGCCGCCGCGGCGGCGGCCAAGCGGTTCGCCGAGGACCGGGCGGCGAAGTACTGGCTGAAGTCGACCGGGCACCTGCCGCCCGGCTACGAGACCGAGGCGGTCAAAGACACCGTGAAGGACGCCGTCAAGGCGTAGCCGGGAGCGACCAAGGGACCGGCCCCCCGAAGGGGGACGGTCCCGGATGGTACGACTCAGCCGAGCAGGGCGACGGTGCTGTTGTCAGGCAGCGCAGTCGCGGCAGATCAGCTGGCCGTTCTTGCTGTTCGCGAGCTGGCTGCGGTGGTGGACCAGGAAGCAGCTCGAACAGGTGAACTCGTCGGCCTGGCGCGGGAGAACCCGTACCGCCAGTTCCTCGTGGCTCAGGTCGGCGCCGGGCAGCTCGAAGCTCTCGGCGGCTTCGGCCTCGTCCTCGTCGACCTTGCCGGAGTTCTTGTCGTGACGGCGAGTCTTCAGTTCCTCGATCGACTCCTCGCTGGAGTCCTCGTCCGTCTTGCGCGGGGCGTCGTAGTCAGTCGCCATGGTGTTTCCCTGCCCTCTTCGTACCCGTGGTGTTGCCTGCTGAGCCCTGGAACGGATAGTGGGGCCGAGAAATTCCGCCCGGAATCCCTCGGGTCCCCCGAACCCCTTGACAGACAGGCCGGAAACGGTCTCGCTACCGCTCCCGAGGCAGGGATTGTGCCCTATCAACCGGTCTTCGCGCGCGTCGGGGTCCACCTTCTGACCCGCGTGTCGGCGAAATTGTCAGGACCGAACAGCTGAATGCGCATTAACGCCCGTAGTGCGCAGTCTCAGAGCATGAAGGTGCACAAACTATGCGCGCAGCGGGTCGGCGGCCGCCAACGCGTCGTGCAACGCGTCGAACACACCGGGTGTTGCCGCGATCGACATCTCCGGTGACACCTCCGCGCCGTTCAGCCCGCCGACCCGCGCCCCGGCCTCGGCGGCGACCAGCGCGCCGGCACCGTAGTCCCACGGGTTCAGGCCGCGCTCGTAGACGGCGTCCAGCCGGCCGCAGCCGACGTAGCACAGGTCGATCGCGCCGACGCCGATCCGGCGGATGTCGCGGACCTGGGTGATCAGCTGCTCGACCACGCCGGCCTGGACCTGCCGCCTGGCCGGGTCGTAGCCGAAGCCGGTGCCGACCAGGGCCCGGTCGAGGTCGGTGCACTCCGAGACCCGGATCGGCTTGCCGTCCAGGAACGCGCCGCCGCCCAGGGTCGCGGTGAACACCTCGCCCTTCGGCGCGTCCACGACCACGCCGGCCACGGTCCGGCCGTCCTGCTCGACCGCGATCGACACGGCGTACGTCGGGATGTCGTACAGGTAGTTCACCGTGCCGTCGATCGGGTCGACCACCCAGCGCACCCCGCTGGAGCCGAAGATGTCGTCGCCCTCCTCGCCGAGGAACGAGTCGTCCGGCCGCGCTTGCAGCACCCGGGCGCGGATCAGCTCCTCGGACTCGCGGTCGACCGCGGTGACGATGTCGGTGGCGGTGCTCTTGGTGTCGGCGACCGTGATCGTGCCGCGCCGGCGCTCGACGATGAGCTCGGCCGCCTCGGTGGCGACCGTGACGGCCAGCTTCAGCAGTTCCTGCGGGGTGCTCATGCGTTGTCCTTCGGTCCTGCTGTCGAGGGGGCGGCGGGAGGCGTCTGGTCCGACGAGGCCTGGTGCGCGGAGCCGTCGGCAGGCGCTGAGGCGCCCGCTGCGGGCCGGCGGAGGGCGGGGCAGCAGTCGGGGCGGCAGTTGTCCCAGCCGGGGCCCAGCTTGCCCACACAGGGCCGCTCCGGCTGCTCCCCGCGCTCGGCGGCGGCCCGCTCGACCACCAGGTCGCGCAGCATCGTGACGAACCCCTGGTCGGTCCCCGGCGTCGCGGCCCGGGCCATCGGCAGACCGAGCTTCTCCGCGGTCGCTCTGGCCTCGGTGTCGAGGTCGTAGATGACCTCCATGTGGTCGCTGACGAACCCGATCGGCACCACCGCCACGCCGGGCACACCGGCCGCGGTCAGGTCCTCCAGGTGGTCGTTGACGTCCGGCTCGAGCCACGGGACCTGCGGCGGGCCGGACCGCGAGCAGTAGACCAGGTCGGTCCGCCGGCTGACACCCGTACGCCGTTCCAGCTCGGCGGTGATCTCGGCGGCGACGTCCAGGTGCCAGGTGACGTACCCGTTGCCGTCCGGCCCGCTGGTCGCGTTCATCGCGGTCGGGATGGAGTGCGTCACGTAGGCGATCGCGGAGCCCTCCGGCAGCTCGGCCAGCGCGGCGGCGGTCGACTCGACGAAGGACCCGACGAAGCCGGGATGGTTGGCGTAGTGCCGCAGCTTGTCGATCGCCGGCGCGTTCTCCACCGCGGCGGTCGCGTCGGCCAGGTTTTCCCGGTACTGCCGGCAGCCGGAGTACGACGGGTACGCGCTGGTGACGATCACCACGGCCCGGCGGATCCCGTGGGCGGCCATCTCCCGCAGCGTGTCGGTCAGGTACGGCGCCCAGTTCCGGTTGCCCCAGTAGATCGGCAGGTCCAGCCCGATCTGCGCGAAGGACTCCCGCAGCGCGGCCAGCAGGGCCCGGTTCTGGTCGTTGATCGGGCTGCGGCCGCCGAACCCGTAGTAGTGCTCGCCGACCTCCTTCAGCCGTTCGTCCGGGATGCCGCGGCCGCGGGTGACGTTCTGCAGGAACGGCAGCACGTCCTCGGGCTGCTCGGGGCCGCCGAAGGACAGCAGCAGCACGGCGTCGTAGGGAGCGGCATCGGTACGGATCGGATCGGGCGACACGAGGTGGGGCATACACCGATGTTCTCAGGCGGGCCGGATACGGTGTGCACGGTCCCCCATGCTGATGCCCTACGTCCACCTCATGCGCCGTCCCGGTGCCGCCGCGTTCTGCGCCGCCGGGATCCTCGGGCGTATGCCGATCTCGATGATCGGTCTGGGCATCGTCATCCTGATCGCCGAGGAGAGCGGCTCGTACGGTCTGGCCGGCGCGGTCTCCGGCGTGGCCGTGGTCGCCGGCGCGATCACCGGACCGGTGCAGGGCCGGCTGGTCGACCGGTTCGGCCAGCGGACGCTGCTGCTGGTCGGCAGCGTGGTCTGCACGGTCGCGCTGGCCGCGCTGCTGGTGGCGGTCAGGGCCGACGCGCCGACCGCCCTGCTGTACCTGCTCTCGTTCGTTGCCGGTGGCACGCGTCCGCAGGTCGGCTCGTTCGTCCGGGCCCGCTGGACCCACCTGCTCGGCCGCGGCCGGGCGCTGCAGACCGCGTTCGCGCTGGAGGCCGTCGGCGACGAGGTGGTGTTCATCGTCGGCCCGGTCCTGGTCACCGCACTCGCCACCCAGGTCAGCCCGTACGCCGCGCTCGGTGTGGCCGGACTCCTCGGCCTGGGTGGAGGCATCTGGCTGGCACTGCTCCGGCGGTCCGACCCGCCGGGCCGCGGCAAGTCCAACGGCACCGAGCAGGCCCCACTCCCCTGGCTCTCGCTGCTGCTGCTCAGCGTGATCGGTCTGGGCCTGGGAGCGACACTCGGCAGCGCTGAGGTCGTCACCATCGCGTTCACCGCCGCAGAGGGTCAACCGGGCATGTCAGGCGTCGTACTGGCGGTCTGGGCGTTCGGGTCGCTGCTGGCCGGGCTCTGGTACGGCTCGGTGCACTGGCGGGCTCCGGTCGAGCGCCGGCTGCTGATCGGCACGATCCTGCTCGCCATCTCGCTGGCGCCGTTGCCCTGGGTCGGCAGCACCCTCGCTCTGGGTGGAGTGCTGTTCTGCGCCGGACTGACGATCGCACCGACGATGGTCGCCGTCACGGCGTGCGTGGAGGAGTGGGTCCCGCCGCAACGGCTGACCGAGGCGATCACCTGGACCGTCACCGGCATCCTGTTCGGCGTCGCACCCGGCAACGCGCTGGCCGGGCACGCGGTCGACCGGTACGGCGCCTCCTCGGCGTACTGGGTGCCGGTGGGGATCGGCGTGCTCTGCGCCGTGGTCGCCGCCTGCTCGATCACCTTCGCCCGGCCGAAGACCCGCTTCGCGCACAACTGACCGGCTCAGGGGTTGCGCGGCAGCGGGGCGTTCCAGCCGCGGCGGATGGCGACCAGGCGGATCAGGAAGCAAACCACCGCGGCGCTGATCGGGACCCAGAGCGCGTGGTAGCCCAGCGCGGACGCCAGCACCACGATGCCCGCGCCCAGGAACGCCGGCGTCGCGTAGATCTCCGACCGCAGGACCACCGGCACCCGGCCGGAGAGCACGTCCCGGACGACTCCGCCGCCGATGCCCGAGATGGTGCCGAGCAGGGCGGCCGACAGCGGCGAGAGCCCGTAGTCGATCGCCTTCAGCGCGCCGGTCACGCAGAACAGCGCCAGCCCGGCCGCGTCGAAAATGTTCACCAGCCGCTCGACCCGGCCGATCCGCGGATGCAGGAAGAAGGTCAGCAACCCCGCGGCGACCGGTACGGCGAGGTACCGCCAGTCCTCCAGCGCGGCCGGCGGCGTCACCCCGATCAGCACGTCCCGCAGGAACCCGCCGCCCAGTCCGGTCACCAGTGCCAGCACCTGGATCCCGAACACGTCCAGGTTCTTCCGCACCCCGACCAGCGCGCCGGTGATCCCGAACACGAAGATGCCGACCAGGTCGAGCACCGCCAGCAGCACAGATCCGTCCACCCCCGCACGCTAACCGCCCATCTGCTGGTTGCCGGGCTAGGGTCTGGGCATGTCCGGGCCGCCTGTCGTCGACTACAGCGCCACCTCGGCGCGTCCGGCGTGGAGCGCGCTGCCCGAGGCACTCCGGCGCTCGCTCGCTGTTGCTCTGGGCACCGAGATCGTGGAGGCCGGACCGTCGGTCGGCGCCGGCTTCACCGGCGGCCTCGCGGCCCCGTTACGGCTGGCCGACGGTCGCAAGGTGTTTGCCAAGGCCGCGCCGGACACGCAGCACGGGTACGACGCGTACCGGCGCGAGGCGGAGATCGTCCCGCAGCTCCCACCCGCCGTCCGGGTTCCGGCCGTCGTCGCCACCGCCCAGGCCGGCGGCAGTGCGGGTGAAAGGTGGTTCGCCGTCGCCTCGGAGTACGTGGCCGGCCGGATGCCGGGCACGCCGTGGACCGCTGCGGACTTCGCCGCCGCGACCGCGGCCTGCGAGGTGATGGCCGAAGCTCTCAGCCCGACGCCGCTGGCCGGCCTCGCCACCTTCGTCGCCGAGCTGGAGGCCGGCGGCTTTCCGTTTCACCTGGCCGACGAGATTCTCGCCGGCGACCGCCCGCTCCCGCCCGGCTTCCAGCCGTGGCTGCCGACCGCGCTGCCCGAGCTCTCCGCCCTGATCGCCCGCTATCCCGTCGCGCTGGCCGGCGACTCGGCCATGCACAGCGACCTGCGCCCCGACAACCTCTTGATCGACCGCACCGGCCAGTGCTGGACCGTCGACTGGAACTGGCTGTCGCTCGGCCCGGCCTGGTGCGACTGGGTCGGCCTGCTGCCGGTTGCCCAGGCGCACGGCATCGACACCGCCGCCGCGATCCGCCGGAGCCCGCTCACCGCCGACGTGCCCGCCGACGACCTCGACTGCTGCGCGGCCATCATCGCGGCGTACATGCTCGACGCACTCGACGCGCCGCCGCCGCCCGGCTGTACTCCTGAGCTGCGCCGGCATCAGCGCCTGTACGCCTGGACCTTCCTCGACTGGCTGGCCCTGCGCCGCGGCTGGGACGTTTAGTCGAGGTCGAAGCCCAGTTCCTCGGCAGCTCTGGTCGGGACCGGATCGGCCCACCGGTTGGTGTAGCTGGTGGAGGTCGCCATCGACCGGGGCTCGACCTGGTCGACGTACAGCCTGCCGTTGAGGTGATCGGTCTCGTGCTGGAAGATCCGGGCCTGCCAGCCGGACAGGGTGAGCCGGCGACGGGCCCCGGTGAGGTCGGAGTAGCCGGCGTCGACCTTGAGTGGACGGCTCACCACCCCGGTGAAGCCCGGCATGCTCAGACAGCCCTCGTAAAAGCCGCGCTTGTCCCGCCCGCGCGGCGCGTACTCCGGGTTCAGCACCGCCAGAAACTCCAGCGGATACCGCTCACGCGCCTCGGCCACCTCGGCCGAGACCGTCGCCGGATCCTCCAGCACAGCAATCCGCAGCGGTACGCCGACTTGTGGCGCGGCCAGTCCGACTCCGGGCGCCGCCAGCATGGTCCGCCGGAGCAGCTCGACGAAGTCCTTCAGCAGGCCGTCGTCGAACTGGCCGTCGAACGGCTCGGCCTTCCGGCGCAGGACCGGGTCGCCGAGCTGCACGATCGGCGCCACGTCGTCGCGGTACAGCTCGACCAGGGCCTCGACCCGGTCCTTGACAGTGCTGGATGTGCTCATAACCCCTCGGGAAGTGGTGACGTGGTCCGTGCCGGCCACGTGCTGGGTCAGCGGTGCGACGAGCGCGCTCGTCAACAGCACCCGCCGGGACAGTGGCACGGCTCGCTCCGATCGATCGGTTCCACCCGGCAGCATAGGATCGACGCATGGGCAAAGGGCCGGTGACGCGGTACAAGGTCGAGGTTCTCGACGGCGACAAGCTGTCTCGCCGCGAGGACGTCGTGGTCACCGAGGAACCGCTCGAGCTGCGGCTGGAGTGGCCGGGCCGGCCGGCCGCGCCGCTGACGGTGACGATGCGCACGCCCGGCGCCGACTTCGAGCTCGCCGCCGGGTTCTGTCTCGGCGAGGGGTTCGCGGTCCGCCCCGACGCCCTCAAGACCGTTGCCTACTGCACCGATGTGCAGCTGACCCGGGAGCAGCAGTTCAACACCGTCACGGTGACCTTCGACGGCCCGCCGGACCGCGAGCCGCTCGAGCGGTACGGCGTGACGTCGGCCGCCTGCGGGGTCTGCGGCCAGCAGAGCCTGGACGAACTGGCCGAGCGCGCCTACGCCCCCGTCGACCCGGTCGAGGCCCCGCTGGACGTCGTGCTGCGGCTGCCCGACCTGCTGCGGGAGGCGCAGCCCACGTTCGGCCGGACCGGTGGACTGCACGCGGCCGGTCTGTTCACCGCCGACGGCCGCAAGGTGGTCGTCAAGGAGGACGTCGGCCGGCACAACGCCGTCGACAAGGTGATCGGCTGGACGGTGCTCAACCAGCACAGCCGGAAGGGCCTGGTGCTGGTGCTCAGCGGCCGCGCCGGGTACGAACTGGTTCAGAAGGCGGTCGCGGCCGGGATCGGCATGATCGTCGCGGTCGGCGCCCCGTCCAGCCTGGCCGTCGACCTGGCTCGGCGGTTCGGGATCACACTGGCCGGCTTCACCCGCGGTGAGCGCTGTGTGATCTACAGCACTCCGGGGCGTATCCTGCACTGAACACCCATCCGCCGGCCCGGCGGCTCCGAAGATCCTCCGACTTGTTCGACAACCGAAGAGGATGTCCGCTTGTGAGCGAGGAGTCGACAGCCCTTCCGTGGCCGCTGGTGGCCGGGGCCGGCGGGACCACGCCGACCGAGCTGATGGCTCGGGTGGCCCGTGGGGACTCCGACGCGTTCGCCCAGCTGTACGACCAGATGGTGCCGCGCGTCTACGGCCTGATCCGGCGGGTGCTGCGCAACCCGGCCCAGTCCGAGGAGGTCACCCAGGAGGTGATGGTCGAAGTCTGGCGGACCTGCACCCGGTACGACGCCGACCGCGGCTCACCCGCCTCCTGGATCCTCACGATGGCGCACCGGCGGGCGATCGACCGGGTCCGCTCCGAGCAGTCGTCGACCGACCGTGAGCAGGCGATGGCCGCGGCCAGCGCCACCACGGAGTACGACGAGGTGGCCGAGGCGGTCACCTCGAACCTGGAGGTCCAGCAGGTGCGGAACTGCCTCTCGGCGCTGACCGAGCTGCAACGGGAGTCGGTGACACTGGCCTACTACGGCGGATACTCCTACCGCGAAGTCGCCGAACTGCTGGACGCCAAACTGGCGACGATCAAGGCGCGGATGCGCGACGGCCTGATCCGGCTGCGCGACTGCCTGGGTGTGACGGAGAAGTGAGGGCCATGACGCCGCCTGATGTGCACATGCTGACCGGCCCCTACGTGCTGAACGCGCTGCCCGAGGACGAGCGGATCGGCTTCGAGCGGCATCTCGCCGACTGCTCCTCGTGCAGCGCAGAGGTCGCCGAGCTGCGGGAAGCAGCCAACAAGCTCGGCACGGCCGTCGCGGCGCCGCCGCCACCTGCACTGAGGTCACGGGTGCTCGCCGAGATCGCGACCACCCGGCAGCTGCCGCCGCTGGTCCGCGAGCCGGAGCCGGCACCGGTGGACGAGCTCGCGCACCGGCGGTACAGCCGGCGCTCGGTCTTCGGCCTGGCCGCCGCCGCGCTGGCCGTCGCCGGCGCGGGTGGCATTGCGGTCGACCAGTACCGCGACAGCCAGCGGCTCGAGCGGCAGAACCAGGAGCTCGCCGCACTGCTGTCCCAGCCGGACGCGAGGACCGCCCGCAGCGACGTCGCCGGCGGCGGTCAGGCGACAGTCGTGATGTCGCCGAGCCAGGACCGCGCCATCGTGCTGCTGCACGGCCTGGCGAAACTGCCCGACGGCAAGACCTACCAGCTCTGGCTGCAAGACCGCTCCGAGGCGATGCACTCGGCCGGCATCGCGGCGCCCGAGGACAGCAAGCTGATCCAGGGCGGCATCACCGACAAGATCGCCCTCGGCATCACCGTCGAGAACACCCCCGGCGTCGACGCCCCCACTCAGGCTCCCGCCGCCCTCGTCCGGATGGCCTGATCCCGACCGCGCCGTACGCTGGCCGGATGCTGCCGTACCTGATCCTGCTCGCAGCCCTGGCCGTCACCCTGGCGCTGTTCACCGCCCTCGCGAGGTGGTCCCGCAAACGCGGCACAGCCGGCGCCGCCCTCGGCGACGCCATGGCCGCCTACAACGAGGCCTACCACACCACGGCATACTCCGCTCACCAGGAACAACAGTCCGCCACCACCCGCAAAGCCGCCCAGGGCTCCCCAAACGACCTCTAGCTCAGTCGAGTTTGATGAAGGTTGCTCGGGGCACGTACTCGTAGCGTTCGGGCATGCAGGTCAGGATGATGACCTGGCCGTGGTCGCCGGCGCGGCCGAGCAGGGCGCCCATGTCGCGCAGGCGGCCCTTGTCGGACCAGCCGAGGGCGTCGTCGAAGATGACCGGGACACTGCCTTCGCCGGTGCTGACCAGGTGGCTGATCGCGAGCCGGGTGATGATCGCGAGCTGCTCCTGGGCGCCGGTGGACAGCGCGTCGATGCTGAGCCGGGCGCCGTCCAGTTCGCGTTCGGCGACGGCGAGGTCGTCGTCCAGCCAGACCCGGAAGGTCGGCCCGTACACACTGCGGCCGAGCGCCTCGATCCTGGACTGCAACGGCTCCGAGTACTTCGTCTGCGCGGCCGCCCGGTGCCGCCCAAGGGTCTCGTGGACCCGCCGAGCCGCCTCCGCCCGGCGGTGCAGGTTCTCGTGCTCGGCCCGGACGGCGGCCAGTTCCAGCTCGGCCGCGTCCTGCCGGGTGGCCAAGCCGTCGCGTCCCGACTGCTCCAACCGGCCCTCCGTCGTCCGCAGGGAGTCCCGCAGCGTGTCCCGCTCGGTCTGCAGCCGATTCGCCACGGCCAGCGCGTCCGCCAACTCCCCCGCGACCTCGTCCGCACCAGCCGCGTCCACCTGCTCCTGGACGGCCGTCAGCTCCTCCAGCACCGCCTCGACTTCGGCGGTCGCCTTCTCCTCCTCGGCCTCGACGTCGTCGTCGGCGAGCACAACCCGCGCGGCCTCCAGCTCGGCCGTGGCCGCCGCGACCCGCTCGGCCGCCAGCTCGGCCCGGGCCCGCGCCTGCTGCGCTTCGGACCGGTCCTCGTCAGCCGCCTTCCGCGCCTGCGCCGCCGCGAACTCCGCGTCCGACAGCAACCGCTCAGCCGCCGCCAGCTCGTTCCGCGCGTCCTCCAGCGCCCGCTGCGCACCCGCCAGATCGTCCGGCGCGGCCGGCTCCGGCACCACCAGGTCCTCGAAGTCGAAGGTGTCCTCGGTGAACTCCTCGAACAGCGACATCTGCCCGGGCACGTTCTCCACCGCGGGCTGCTGCTTGCCCTTGGGCGCGGTCTCTTCCTCCTCGGGCTCCTCGTCCTCGCCCGCGATCCCCAGCCGCGCGCACAGCAGAGCGATCCGCTCGCCCGGGTCTCCCCCGGCCGTCAGCGACCGCTCCGTACGCCGGGCCTCCTGCAGCTCCGCCGTTGCCGTGTCGCTCTTGCGCAGCAGCTCTCGCGCCGCCTGCAGATCGCGGACCTTCGCCCGCTTCAGCAGGTCCTGCTCACGCCGTACGGCTTCGTCCACCAGCGAGCGCAGGCCGGCCGCCTCGCCACCCGCGCGGACAGTCACCTCCACCTGCCCCGGTACGCCGACGACCAGCTCGCCCGAGACCAGCAGCGACAGCTCGGCGCCTTCGTCCAGCTCCGCCGGCACCGCCGATCCACCCGCGTCCAGGCCGGTCCCGGACAACGACACCACCTCGGCGCCGACCCGGCGTACCAGCACGTCCGGTACGCCGGCCGCCAGCGCGGCGCGGGCCTCGACGACCTTCGCCCGAGCGTCCTCCAGCTCGGCAACCAGCCGGTCGGTGACCTTGATCCCGTCGAGCACCTGGGACGCCGCCGCGATCCGGGCCCGGACGTCGGCCAGCTCGGTCTGCTGACCCATCAGCCGGTCCAGCTCGGCCCGGTCCATCAGCTCGGACACCCGATGCTCGGCCTGCTGCACGTCGGTGCGCCGGTCGTCCTTCAACTCGACGACCTCGGCGAGCGCGGCCTCGGCTGCGTGCACGGTCTCGGCCGACGCCTTGGCGACGGTCTCCGCCTCGGTCCGGCGCTCGGCCAGCTCGGCTGCGATCGCCGTGAACCGCTCGACATCGGCCAGCAGCCGCTCACGCTCACGCCTGGTGCGGGTGTGGTTCTCCAAGCGGGCGCGCGCGGTCTCCGCACGGGCCCGGACGGAGTCGCGGCGGAGCAGGATCTCGTCGGTCGCCTTCTTGCGCTCGCGCAGCTCCTCGACCGAGCGCAGGTGATCGGTCAACCGCGTGCTCAGGTCGTCCAGGTCGAGAGCGAGCCGCTCGGCCCGGCGGATGTCGGCGACAACCTCCTCCATCGCCTTGGCCGCCTGCGCCGCCGTCAGCTCGGCCGTCGCCACCGCCTGGGCGGACTTGGCGAAGTCCCCGGTCGGGCGGCCGCGCGGTGTCCAGTAGCGCAGGTACTCGTGCTCGACGGCCGACACCAGCGGCATCGAGGCGCCGTCGACCGGCGTACCGGACTCGGCGGTGACCGCCGTGATCAGCGGCTCCGCGTCCGCCGGCGTCGGCAGCACCAGCGACTGCCCCTGGCTGACCATCAGTGTCTGCCACAGCACCGGGTCGACGTTCTCGTTGAAGAGCCGCTCGGCCTCGTTGTGCGCCTCGCGGCCGGTCCACGACTGCCGGCGTCCGTCCGGCTCCACCACGGTGAGCTCGGTCGACCGGTTCTTCAGCCAGCGCTTGGTGTAGGTCAGCTCGCGGCCGCCCAGTGTCAGCTCGACGGTCACCTCCGGCGCGACGTCGTGGCCGACCGGCTGGATGTCGGCGATCCGCTTGGACTTGGAGTCGTCCGGCAGGTCGAACACCAGCGCGAACGCCTCGACCAGGCTGGACTTGCCGACCTCGTTGTCGCCGACCACCACGGTGGTGCCGATCGAGGGCAGCCGGACGGTCCGATCCGTGACGCCGCGGAAGTTCCGCAGCGTCAGACTGTGCAGTCTCATCCCGCGTCCCGCGCCAGGCGGTGCATCAGGGTCAGCGCGGCGCCCGCGGCCTCGTCGCCACCGGCCAGCGCCTGCCGCAGTTCCTCCATGGCCGCGCGCGCCGGACCACTCAGCTGCAGCGCGTCCAGGTCGGCGGCCTCCGGTGCCGGCCGGACGGTCCAGAACTTGGGCCACTTCTCGACGCTGGCGAACACCTCGCCCAGGGCGTCGATCATGGCGTCCAGCCGGCTCATCAGCGGCAGCGGCAGCGACCCGTCCGCGGCCAGCCGGACGTACGTGCGCTCCTTGTCCGGCAGCTCGGCGAACCAGTCCTCCAGCGCCCGCAGCGACTCCTCGCCGTCCAGCTCCGCGTGGTGCTCGACCATGTGCCAGGCACCGACCCGCTGCGGCTCGACGGTGATCGACTCACCGGCCAGCGTCACCGCCAGCACGTTGCCGGGGTGGGTCTCCTCCGGCGCCGTCACCTCCTGCGTCCCGGAGAACCAGATCCGCTCGGTCACCTCGGTCGTCGAGTGCCGGTCACCCAGCCCGACGTAGTGCAGCCGCCCGTCCGCGACCGCCGCCTCCAGCGCGACCTGGTCGATCGTCGGTACGTCGGACATGCCGCCGCTCAGGCTGGTCAGCTGCCCGTGCGCGAGCAGGATCCGGTACGTCCCCGCCCGCGCCGGACCGAGCCCGGCGTACCCGGGAGCAGCCGGGTCCGACACCGGGCGGCGCGACCGCCACGGCGCTCCGACCAGCTCGACCCCCGGCACGATCTCCAGCGGCGTCGAGTCGGTCACCACCGACACGTGGTCCGGCTTGTGCGCCGTCCACTGCGCCGAGGTCCACAGCGAGCCCGGCTCCAGCGCGTCGTGGTTGCCCGGCAGCAGCACCACCGGCACCGGGATCCGCTTCAACGCCTCGCACGCCCGCAGGATCGTCTGCCGCTCGACCTGGTTGTGCTCGAACACGTCTCCGGTGACCACCAGGAACCGGGCACCGGTCCGCTCGGCGACCGCACCGATCCGCGCGACAGCGTCCAGCCGCGCCTGACCCCACCGGGCCTGACCGTCCGGCCCCAGGAACCGGCGCATCATCCCCAGCTGCCAGTCCGAACTGTGCAGAAACGTGATCGATTCGTCCATCGCGCGAGAACGCTAACCCGACCCACCGACTACCGCCCAACCAACACACCCACAACCCCCGGACCGCCCGGCATCCGAACACCTTTTCGGCCGAAACCGGTTGAGCCGGTGCGCCCCGCGCTGCAGGATCAGCGCGTGGAGACGTGGCTGGAGACGGAGCGGCTGGTGCTTAGGCGGTTCACCGTGGGAGATGCCGAGCTGCTGGTGGAGCTGGACTCCGATCCCGAGGTGATGCGGTTCCTGACCGGGCAGGCGACGCCGCGGGACGAGATCGAGCAGAAGGTGCTGCCGGAGATCCTGGCGACGTACGCCCTGCGTCCTGGACTGGGCACGTTCGCGGCGCACACGAAGGCGGGCGGGGAGTTCGCCGGGTGGTTCGGCCTGCAGCCGACCAGGGAGCCGGCGGTGGTCGAGGTCGGGTACCGGTTGCGCCGGGCGGTGTGGGGCCGCGGGTACGCGACCGAAGGGACCCGGGCGCTGGTCGCGAAGGCGTTCGGCGAACTGGGCGTCGAGCGGGTGGTCGCCCAGACGATGGCGGTGAACACCGGCTCCCGGCGGGTGATGGCGAAGGCGGGACTGCGCTTCGTCCGGCTCTGGCACGAGCACTTCGAGGACCCGCTGCCGGGCACCGAGCACGGCGAGGTCGAGTACGCACTCGACCGGGCGACCTGGTTAGCTGGGAGCCGTGCCTGACGACCGCCGACCGTACGCCGTACTGGACATCGACGCGACGCTGTCCGACACCAGCGAGCGAATCCACTTCCTGCAGCAACGGCCGAAGGACTGGGACTCGTTCTTCGCGCACGCCAAGGAGGACGCCGTGCTCGACGAAGGGCTGGCGGTCGCGACCACGCTGGCGGCGGACCACGAGATCGTCTACCTGACCGGACGGCCGGAGCGGTTGCGCCGGGACACGGTCAAGTGGCTCGAGGACAACGGCTTTCCCGACGGCAAGATCTACTTCCGCAGCAACACCGACCGGCGGCCGTCAGCGGTGATGAAGCTGTACCGGCTGAAGGCGCTCAGTGCGGAGCGGCCGGTCGCTGTGCTGGTCGACGACGACGTCAAGGTGTGCGCGGCGGCGGAGAAGGCCGGCTACACGGTGATGAGGGCCGACTGGGGACTCGACGCCGAGACCCAGCCGACTCTCTTCGAGGCTCAGGAGAAGGAAGGCCGGACCTGAGGCCGGCCGACGGCCTACTCCTGGTCGATCAGTTCCCAGTCCCGGGGGCCGGATCGCCGGAATCTGGTCGCGACGAAGGCGAGCAACGCCCCGAGGATCGCGCCCGGGATCGCCCAGCGCCAGCCTGAGAACGCGCTCTCCGCGGTGATCTCGGCAGCCGCCGGACTCCCGTCGGTTGCGCCTGCTCCGGTCGGGTGTGCCTCGGTCGTGCCGCCGCCCGTGACGCCGCCGGTCGCGGTGCCGTCCGGGGTGGCGCCGTCGTTCGACACGGCGGTGGGCAGGCTGGTCGGGGCGCCGGTGGTCGCGTTCGGTTTGCCGCCCAGCAGGCCCATCGCGACCAGCAGCTTGACCAGCCGGACGCTGTCCGCCGCACGGTGCCAGACGGGTTTCTCCGGCAGTGTGCCGCTGCCGGTGACGTCGCGGGTGGTCGCGATCCACGGCCCGCCCGGCGCGTCCGGGTAGATCACGTCCAGCCGCCAGACCGCCATGTCATGGATCAGCCAGGCCGCGCGGACGTACGCGCCGACCGCGTGGTCCTGCTCGGATTCCGGTCCGCCCTGCGGCGGCTCCTCGCCGACCAGCCAGCCGAGTTCGGCGTACCGCGGATCGTCGTAGCCGGTGGCAACCACCTTCGGAATGCCGGGCGCGCTCAGCAGCACACTGGTCGGGCCGCCCGCCTGCGCCGGGGCCGTCCCGGTCCCCGCCCAGAACACCACCATCGCGAACCCCGCCCCGATCCAACGCTTCCAGCGGCTCATCGCAGTACTCCTTTCCTCGGCTACTGCGTCTACACCGCCGCCCGCTCCGGGGTTCCGGCCGAAACTGCGTTGCCGGCCGGACGAGGGTGCGGACAAGATGGCCGGCATGCGAGATTTCGATCCGGCCGCCGCCTTCGGGCCCGCTGTCTCCAGCTGGTACGACCAGACCCCGCGCGGCGACGAGGACGTGACGGTCGCGTTGCTGGCCGAGCTGGCGCACGGAGACTCCGCGCTGGAGTTCGCCGTCGGGACCGGGCGGATCGCGCTCCCGCTGGCCGAACGCGGCCTCCGGGTCGACGGCGTCGAACTCTCGACGGACATGATCGACCAGTTGCGCAGCAAGCCGGGCGGCGCGGAGCTGACCGTGCTGCACGGTGACATGACCACCACCACGACCGGCCGGACCTATCCGCTCGTCTACCTGGTCTTCAACACGATCTTCAACCTGCTCACCCAGGACGACCAGATCCGCTGCTTCGAGAACGCCGCCCGGCATCTCGGCGACGACGGCGTCTTCCTGGTCGAGGCCGCCGTGCCGAGCGCCTGGCTGCCGAGCAACCAGTACGTCAACGCCGAACGCGTCGAGTCGTCGTTCGTGGTGCTGGACGTGTGCCGGTACGACCCGGTGACCCAGATCCTCGACGAGAACCACGTCCGGCTGGACGGCGCGGGCGTGCACCTGGCTCCGATCTCCTGCCGGCTGGCCTGGCCGTCCGAGCTCGACCTGATGGCGCGCCTGGCCGGCCTTCGCCTGGTCGACCGCTGGGCCGGCTGGGAGCGCGAGCCGTACACCGGCGAAGGACGGCACGTCTCGATCTACGGCCGCTGAGCCTCCGGTGCGCCGCGCCTTCCGGTGAGCGCCGGTTCAGCGCGCAGAGAGCGCGATCTCGGTTGCCCGGTCCTTGCCGGTGGCACCTTCCAGCCGGAAGGTCGTTCCGCCGTACACCCACACCAGGGTGGGCCCGGCCACGCGCACGGACCGCTCGGCGCCGTTCTCGTCCTCGAGCACCAGGTCATGCGGCGTGCTGAACCAGTAGCCGTCGACCACCTTGACCGGCTCGAGCGACTGGTAGTACTTCTTCACGTACACCGGTGACAGCCGGTCCGAGAACTGCTCCAACCGGAGCACCCCTTCGGGGGTGTCCCAGCTCATCGCGACCATCCCGTCCGACGCCTCGACGCCGGTCGGCGTACCGAGAAGCTGCGGCGTGATCGGGGTGAGACCCGCCCGCCGCCCTGCCTCCTCGACCGACAGGCGGCCCGCCGCCGTCGGCGGACCGGGCGCGCTCGTCGGTCCACTCGGCACCGGCCGCGCCTCGACTCCGCCGATGTTCAGCCACTCGGCGACTGCGGCTCGGACCGGCGGAGCGAGCGCCGCCCCGGCGACCACCAGAGCCAGCAACGCCACCAGCGCCCGCCACTTGGCGCGGATCACCTCGGCCGGCGCACGGCGTACAGGCTGGCCCTCGACGCGTTCCAGCACCGCCGTCGTGAGGTCGGGAGCCACGGGAGGGTCAACGGAACGTCCGAGCGCGCGCAGTTCGTCAGCAAGCTGCTCCTCGGTCATCGCTGCACCTCCTTGTCGGGTAGTTGGCTCCGCAGCCGTCCCAGCGCCCGGTGGAGGCGCGACTTGACGGTGCCGCGCGGCCAGCCGAGTACTGTCGCGGTCTCCTGCTCGTCCAGCTCGAGCAGGTAGCGGCAGGTGACCACCAACCGGTACTGCTCGGGCAGAGCCTTCAACGCGTCGAGCAGCTCGCGCCGGCGCTCCGCCGACAGCGCCACCGCCGCCGGATCGAGCACCTCGTCGGGGACAGCGGCCAGCTCCTCCCGGCGCGCTCGGCGTCCCCGCGACCGGACCACGTTGCGCGTCTCGTTCGCGACGATGCGCAGCAGCCACGGCCGGAACGCCGAGTCCACCCGGAAGCCGCCGAGTGCGCGGTACGCCTTCACGAACGACTCCTGCACCACGTCGTCCGCATCCGCTCCCGCGCCCAGCAGCACGGCCATCCGCTGCGCCACCCGGGCATGGCGGTTCACCAGCTCCGCGTAGGCGGTGGAGTCACCACCCCGGACCCGGTGCACGATCGCGGCCTCGTCGCTGTCGCTGATGCCGCCTCCTCTCCCGACACCCGAACTACACCACGACCGGCGGCCTGGTTCCCGGTGTGCAGAAAGTTCTCGCTGGAGTGCAACCAATCGGGGGTGCCACCGCGTCATGTCATCGGGAGCACAACGGGCGGACGGCGCCCGCGGGGGCACAAGGGGGAATC
The DNA here is from genome assembly GCF_000024345.1 of Kribbella flavida DSM 17836. Lineage (NCBI taxonomy): Bacteria > Bacillati > Actinomycetota > Actinomycetes > Propionibacteriales > Kribbellaceae > Kribbella > Kribbella flavida. The sequence continues at coordinate 4,075,531 of NC_013729.1, forward strand.
GGGATGGCACGGCGCAGTCACGGCACGGTGGTGCACACGGACGACATCGCGGCACGGCACTGGCTCTGGTCCGGGCTGCAGGCCCTGCCCCCACGCCAGCGCGACGTGCTCGTCCTGCGCTACTACGAGGCCCGCACCGAGACCGAAGCCGCCGACATCCTCGGCTGCTCGGTCCCGGCGATCAAACGCCGCACCAACCACGGCCTCCGCCGCCTCAGCTCCCACCTCGGCCCCGACGCCGTCCTGATCATGCAACGCGTCGCCCGCTAGGGCGCCTGTCCAGCACACAGGCCGCCGAGAAGATTCTCGACGGCCTGCTGGGCATGGGGCGGTGTCAGGCCGTGACCGAGTCCTTGCCGGGCATGGTCTCGGCGGCCTTGAGGGCTGCGGCGGCCTGTTCCTCGGTGGCGTTCTCCGGGAAGTGGCAGGCCGACTGGTGGCCAGGAGCGAGCTGGACCAGCGGGGGTTCGATGGTCTTGCAGATGTCCTGGGCCTTCCAGCAGCGGGTGTGGAAGCGGCAGGCCGGCGGCGGGTTGATCGGGCTGGGGACGTCGCCCTGCAGGCGGATGCGCTCCCGCTCGGTCTTGCGCTTGGTGTCGGGGATCGGGACCGCCGACAGCAGCGCCAGCGTGTACGGGTGCATCGGGCTCTCGTACAGGTTGACCCGGTCGGCCAGCTCGACGATCTTGCCCAGGTACATCACCGCGACCCGGTCCGAGACGTGCCGGACCACGGACAGGTCGTGCGCGATCATCACGTACGTCAGGTCGAACTCGGTCTGCAGGTCCTCCAGCAGGTTCACCACCTGCGCCTGGATCGACACGTCGAGCGCGGAGACCGGCTCGTCGGCGACGATCAGCTTCGGACGCAGCGCCAGCGTCCGGGCGATCCCGATCCGCTGCCGCTGGCCGCCGGAGAACTCGTGCGGGTACCGGTTGTAGTGCTCCGGGCTCAGACCGACCAGCTCGAGCAGCTCCTGAACGGTCTTCTTGACCCCGCCCTCGGGCTTCACGCCCTGCAGCCGGTACGGCGCGCCGACGATCTTGCCGACGGTGTGCCGGGGGTTCAGCGACCCGTACGGGTCCTGGAAGATCATCTGCACGTCGCGCCGCAGCGGCCGCATCCGGCCGTCGCGGAGATGGCTGATGTCGTGGCCCTCGAAGACGATCTTGCCGTCGGTCGGCTCCAGCAGCCGGGTCAGCAGCCGGCCGGTGGTGGTCTTGCCGCAGCCCGACTCCCCCACCAGCGACAGCGTCTCGCCCTTGCGGACGGTGAAGTCGAGGCCGTCGACGGCCTGCACGGCGCCGACCTGGCGCTGCAGCAGGCCGCGCCGGATCGGGAAGTGCTTGGTCAGGTTCGTCACCGACAGCAGCGGGTCGCCCTCCGCCACGGCAGGCGCGACGGGTTCGGTTTCAGCAGTGGTCACAGTCGCTCCGTCGGTCCCCGTGTCGTTCACAGCTTCGGCTTGATCTCGGTGTCCCAGATCTGCTGGCGACGGGCCGGGTCGAGGTGGCAGGCCACCTTGTGCCCGGCGCCGATCTCCAGCAGCTCCGGCCGCTCGGTCTCGCTCTGCCCGCCGTTCAGCTCCGAGTAGTTGCAGCGCGGGTTGAACGGGCAGCCGGGCGGCGGGTTGATCAGACTGGGCGGCGTGCCCTTGATCGGGATCAGCCGCTCCGTGCGCTCCCGGTCGATCCGCGGCATCGAACCCAGCAGTCCCCAGGTGTAGGGATGCTGCGGCCGCTCGAAGATGTCCTCGGCGGTGCCGTACTCGATCGCCCGGCCGGCGTACATCACCTGGATGTCGTCGGCCAGCTCGGCGACCACGCCGAGGTCGTGGGTGATGATGATGACCGCGGAGTTGAACTCGCTCTGCAGGTCCCGGATCAGGTCCAGGATCTGCGCCTGCACGGTGACGTCGAGCGCGGTGGTCGGCTCGTCGGCGATCAGCAGGTCGGGGTCGCAGGACAGCGCCATCGCGATCATCGCGCGCTGCCGCATGCCGCCGGAGAACTGGTGCGGGTAGGCGTCCACCCGCCGGTCCGGCTGCGGAATACCGACCCGGTCGAGCATGTCGATCGCGTGCTTGCGCGCGACCGCCTTGGTCACCTGGTTGTGGACCCGGTAGGCCTCGATGATCTGGTGCCCGACCGTGTAGTACGGGTGCATCGCCGACAGCGGGTCCTGGAAAATCATCGCCATCCGCTTGCCGCGCAGCAGCCGGACCTCCTCGGCGGAGGCACCGACGAGCTCCTGCCCGTCCAGCAGGACCTCGCCGCTGATCCGCGCCGAGCCGCCTTTGTGCAGGCCCATGATCGACAGGCTGGTCACGCTCTTGCCGGAGCCGGACTCGCCCACGATGCCGAGCGTCTTGCCCCGCTCCAGCGCGAACGACAGACCGTCGACGGACTTGACCAGGCCGTCGTCGGTCGGGAAGTGCACCTTGAGGTCACGGACCTCGAGGAAAGGCTGGGAGTCGGTCATTTGGCGCGCACCCTCGGGTCGACAACGGCGTACAGGAGGTCGACGATCAGGTTCGCCAGCACGATGAACACCGCGGCGACCAGCGTCACACCGAGGATCTTCGGCAGGTCGTTGGCGACGATGCCGTCGACCGCGTACTTGCCGAGCCCCGGCAGGGAGAACGTCTTCTCGGTCAGTACCGCGCCGCCGAGCAGCAGTCCGAGGTCCAGACCGAAGATGGTGAGGATCGGCGTCAGCGCACCGCGCAGTCCGTGCTGGACGACAACCGTTCGCTCCGGCAGACCCTTGGCCCGGGCCGTCCGGATGTAGTCCTCGTTCATCGTCTCGAGCATGCCGGCCCGGGTGTGCCGGGCGTACTGCGCAGAGAAGAGGAACGCGAGCGTGACCCAGGGCAGGATCAGCGCCTGCGCCCACAGGTACGGATTGTCGGTGAAGGGAACGAAGGTTCCACCGGGTTGGGTCCAGCCCAAGCGATAACTGAAGAAAGCCAGGGAGATCAGGCCGGTGAAGAAAATCGGTAGTGACACCCCGGCCAGGGCCACCGTCATCGCGGCGCGGTCGAAGATCGAGCCGCGTTTCAGCGCCGACAGCACACCGGTCGCGACGCCGGCCAGCAACCAGAGCAGCGATGCCCCCACGGCCAGCGACAACGTCACCGGTATTCGGTCCAGCAGCTCGGGCCACACCGGCTGCTTGGTGATGAAGGAGTAGCCGAGACAGGGCGCCGGGCAGCGCTCGACTCCGGCGCCGTAGTCGTACTCGGCGCCGACGACGACACCCTTGGCCCAGTTCCAGTACTGCACTGCAATCGGGTCGTACAGACCGAGCCGCTCGGCGGTCAGCTTGACCGTGTCCTCGGTGGCTGCTCGGCCGACGTAGCGGGTCGCCAGAGTCTCGGGCGTCGCGCCGGCCCACCGCGGGACCAGGTAGAAGATCGAGAACGTCACCGCGCTGACGATGACGAGCAGACCCGCAGCCGCGATCAGCCGCCTGATGATGTATGTGATCACAGTGCCCGGCACCGGTGCCCGGTCCGGGAGATCCTCCCGGACCGGGCACCTGCAGCCTTCACCTACCTAACGTGAGAACCTGACAGAGGGCCGTGCGGACTGCTACTTCACACCCAGGCTCAGGTAGTCGTACATGTTGAACGCGTCGCTGATGAAGACGTTGCTGAGGTTCTTCGGCCGCAGCAGCAGGCTCTTGGCGTACACGCCCGGGTAGATCACAGCCTCTTCCATCACCCGCTTGTCGATCGGCGCCCACAGCTTCTCGCGCTTGGCGGTGTCTGTTTCGGCGATCGCGGCGTCCAGCATCTTGTCGACCTCAGGGATCCGGACACTGGTGTTGGACGAACCACCGGTCGGCCGGATGACCCGGCTGTCGACGATCTGCGAAAGGAAACCGAAGCCGTCGTTCCAGTCGGCGCCCCAGCCGTTGGCGGCCAGACCGATCTTGTTCGCGACGACGAACGGCGGGTTGCCCGCGTACTGCGAGAAGTAGTCGCCGGACGGGTAGCCCTTCAGGGTGAGGTTGATTCCGACCCGCTTCAGCGCCTGCTGGAACGCCTCGGCGGTTGCCTTCTCACGGGGCCGGTCGGAGCGATAGGCCATGTTGGTGCTGAAGCCGTTCGGCTGACCGCACGCGGTGAGCGCCTGCTTGGCCTTGTCGAGGTCGCCCTTGTTGTCCTGACCGGCCGGGTACAGGTCGAACTTCTCGTAGCCCGGGATCGCCGGCGGCATGATCGTCGTGGCCAGGTCACCACCGGAGAACGCGCCTCCGTAGGCGGTCTGGTAGCTGGTCTTGTCCATGGCGTACTGGACCGCCTTGCGGCACTCGACGTTGTTCAGCGGGGGAACCGTCGGGTTGATCGAGGTGTACCACAGGCGCGACATGGTGGGGTTGTCCGACTGCGCCTTCAGCGCCGGATCGGTCAGCACCTTGCTCAGCGAGGCGGGCTGGACACCGGTACCGGAAACGTCGATGTCGAGGTCACCGGAGATGATCCGGTTGTCGATGTCATCGGCGTTGACCTTCAGCGCGACCTCGTACTTGTCCGGCAGCGCCTTGCGGTTCGGGTCGGTCGCCTGGTCCCACTGCTCGTTGCGGACGAGCTCGAACGACTTGTCGGGCTGCAGGTTCGCAAACTTGTACGGGCCGCTGGAGACAATCGTGTTGCGGTACTTGGCGCCGGTGTCCTTGGCCTCCGGTACCGGCATCGTCTGGGTCAGCTGCGCCAGGTAGTCGAAGCCACCGAAAGCGTTCTTCAGGTGGAAGGCGATGGTGTAGTCGTCCGGGGTGCTGATCGCCGAGTCGGTGTTCACACCCTTCGACTTGTACGGACCCTTGTAGCCGGCCGGCAGGTTCAGGAACGCCTCGAAGTACGCCGGACCGTTGGGGAAGGTCTCCTTGTCGGTCGACCGCAGCACCGCGTGCTTGACATCCTTGGCCTTGACCTCGGTGCCGTCGTCGAACTTGACGCCCTTGCGGATCTTGTAGGTCCAGGTCTTGCCACCCTCGCTCGGCACGCCGAGGCCCTCGGCCAGGTCCGGAACCAGTTCGTTGGACGCCTTGCCGGGAGCCGGCTTGAACATCAGCAGCGAGCGGCCGTACAGCCGGGCGAAGTTCCAGGCGTAGCCGTAGTAGGTCTCCCCCGGGTCCAAGCTGTCCCAGGTGTCCGAGTGCCCCATCTTGACGGTTCCGCCCTTCTTGTCAGAAGGGTTCACCACCTCGGTCAGCGCCGCGTTGAACTCGTTCTTCGCGCCACCGGATCCGTTCGCGTTGTCGTTGCCGGCACCGCCGCCACAGGCGGACAGCGCCAGAGCGGCGACCGCCGACAACGCGGCAACCGTTCTCAGTCGTTTGATGCTCATCGTGGTGGTGCACCCCTTCTTGTCAGAACCGCTGGTGGTGAAAGTCGAAGTCATCGGGACCGCGGATCGAGCGCGTCGCGGAGTCCGTCGCCGAACAGGTTGAAGGCCAGTACCGTGATGAAGATGGCCAGACCGGGCCACAGCATGAAGTGCGGCATGGTGTAGAAGGTGACCGCGTCGGACAGCATGCCGCCCCAGGTGGCCGTGGGGGCGCGCACGCCCACCCCGAGGAACGACAGCGCGGCCTCGAACAGGATGTTGGTCGGGATCAGCAGCGTGGCATACACCAGGATCGGCGCGATCAGGTTCGGCAGCAGCTCGGTGAACAGGACGTACGGCCGGCGCGCGCCCAGGCTGCGGGCCGCGTCCACGAACTCGCGTTCGCGCAGCGAGATCGTCTGGCCCCGCACGATCCGGCCGATGTAAGGCCAGTTGAAGAAGCCGATGATGAAGATCAGCAGCACGATCCGCAAGGAGTCCCCCTGCAGACCGAACGCGTCGTCGGGGATGACCCCGGCCAGCGCGATCGCGAAGACCAGCAGCGGGAAGGCCAGGAAGACGTCCATCAACCGGCTGATCAGCGCATCGACCCAGCCGCCGAAGAAGCCGGCCACGATGCCCATCGTGGTGCCGATCGCCACCGACAGCAGGGTCGCGAAGAACGCGATCAGCAGCGAGATCCGGGACCCGTAGATGACCCGGCTCATGATGTCGCGGCCGTTGACCGGCTCCACCCCGAACGGGTGTTCCCAGCTCATCCCGCCGAACTTGCCGAGCGGGGCCAGCGTGCCGCCCGCGGTGTCGATCAGGTCCTGGTTGAACTCGTTCGGCGGGTGCCCGATCAGCTTGATGATCAGGTTCGCGAAGATCGCCATCAGGATCAGCAGCACGATGACCACGAAACCGGCGATCGCGACCTTGTCCCGCTTCAGCCGCATCCAGGCGATCTGACCGAGCGAACGTCCCTCGATCTTGCCCATACCTTTGAGCACGGCTTCAGGCTGCGCCGTTGCCGCCCCGGGCTCGACCTCGAGTGGTGTCGTCACGCGATGTGTTCCCCTGCCTTGAATGCGTCGAAGCCGGTCGGAGCCGGTATGGCTGCCGCCTTAACCTGCCGCCAGAACCGGCCGGAGTCAAACGGCGGAAGTGCTGCGTTGCCCGATCGTGATGCCCTGTTGACCGTCCCGTATCGTGGACATCACGGCAGTAAAGCATCCTTCGCACCCCGTGTCGCGGGGACCTCGCGGACGGTTACTTTTTCAGGGCCGAAAAGGTGACGTACGACAACGCGTTCAGCGTCGACGGCAGGTTCTCCACGTCCTTGCCCGCGACCACCGTGAGCCGGCCCTGCCAGCTCGGCACCAGCGGGGCGTCGTGCGCGACCACGCCTTGCACGGTGGCGAGCAGCCTTTCCCGCTCCAGCTGGTTCTGTGCGGCGACTTCCTGGTCGAGCAGTTTGTTCGCGGTCTGCGACTTGTAGCCGTTCTGGTGGAGCGCGCCCTCGCGCACGAACGGTGCCAGGTAGTCGTCGGAGTCCGGGTAGTCGGGCATCCAGCCGGAGTGGTACAGGTCGAAGGCCCCGCTGCGCGCCAGCTGCTCGTACCGCGGCCGCTCGACGCTGCGCAGCGTCACCCGGAACAGCCCTGACGCGTCCAGCTGCCGCTTGAGCTCGGTCACTTCGGCCTTGGCGCCCGGGCCGTACCGCACCGGAGTCCAGCCGAGTGTCAGCGGCACCGGAGCGGTGACTCCGCCCTCGCGCAGGATCGCGGCCGCGGCGGCCTTGTTCGGCTCCTTGTACTCCGCGCGGAACGCCTCGACGTGACCGCCGAACCCGGGCGGCACCACCGAGTACAGCGGCGTCACCTGGTCTGCGTAGGCCTTCTTCGCGATCGCGGCCCGGTCGATCAGCTGCGCGACCGCACGGCGTACGGCGGGCCGGCGGGCGACCGGGGACTTGAAGTGGAAGGAGAAGTAGCGGATCTCGGCCGACGGCGCCTCGACCACCTGCACCTTGTCGCCGGCCCGCAGCTTGTCCAGGTCGGTCGCGCCGAACCCGTGGAAGGCCAGGTCGGCCTTGCCACTGGTGACCGCGGCGGAGAGCGCCGCCGAGTCCCGCACCAGGGTGAGGTCGATGCCGTCGTTCTGCGCGGCCCGCGGTCCGCGGTACGCCTTGAACTTCGTCAGCTCCGCGCTCCGGCCGGGCTGGTACGCCGTCAGCTGGTACGGTCCGCTGCCCACCGCCTTGTCGTTGACCAGCTTGGCCGCCGGGTAGGACTGCTCGTCGACGATCGAGGCCGCGGTCGTGGTCAGCAGGTACGGCAGCCGGGCGTCCGGCTTCTTCAGCGTGAACACCGCGGTCAGCTCGTCGGGCGTGCTCACCGCGGCGAGCGAGCCGAACAACGGGGCGGCGCCGCCGGGGGTCTTCAGCCGCAGCATCCGGTCGAAGCTGAACTTCACGTCGGACGAGGTCAGCTCGTGGCCGTTCGGGAAGGTCAGGCCGCTTTTCAGGCTGCAGGTGTAGACCGTCGGCGCGTCGTACTGGCAGTCGGCGGCGTCCGGCACCGGGGTCGGCTTGTCCGCGGTGATCGTCAGCAGGGTCTGGAAGAGATTCGCCTGCAGGGTGCGGGCGCCGAGATCGTAGGGCCCGGCCGGGTCCAGCGAGGTGACGGTGTCGGTGGTGGCGACCGTGAAGGTGAGCTTGCGCTCCGGTTCACCGGTCTGCTGGGGCGCCGGACCGCCCGACTTGTCGCCGCAGGCCGCGAGCGTTCCGGCCAGCACGCCGGCCGCGGCGACCGCCGCGAGACGACGCTTGAACACCTTCACCAATTCCACCCTCTCGTCCCCAGTCACGCCCCCGCGGGCACCAAAAGAAGGTAGCGCCTCAGCGGAGCAGGTCGCGCAGCGCCTCCGGGGACAGCGGCTCCAGCGAGGAGACCACCAGCCGGCGCGGCGCGTCCGGGATCGTCACCCACTGCGGCACCGCCACCACGAACGCGCCGGCCGCCGTGCCCGCGGCCGTGCCGGCCGGCGAGTCCTCGACCACCACGCAGTCGGCCGGATCCACGCCGAGCGCGCGGGCGGCCGTCAGGTACGGCTCGGGGTGCGGCTTGCCGTGCTCGACCTCGTCGCCCGCCACGATCACCTGGAACAACCCGTCCGGCACGTGCCGCAGCACGGCATCGATCATCACCCGGTACGACGCGGAGACCAGCGCGCAGGGCACCTCTTCCTTCGCCAGCGCCTGCAGCAGCTCCAGCGCGCCGGGACGGAACTCGACCTCCCGGCCCAGCGACTCCAGGACCTGGCTGAACATCCGCTCGGCCAGCTCCTCGGCGGTGATCGCGCCGGCCGGGATCCGGGCCATCCAGGCGCGCACCGCGTCCCGCAGGTCGCTGCCGACCAGGCTGACGCAGTCCTCGACCGTCCACTGGGCGCCGAGCGAACCGAGCAGGTCGATCTGCACCCGGGCCCACACCGGCTCGCTGTCCACCAGCGTCCCGTCCATGTCCCAGAGGACGGCGCGCAGGGTCATCGGGGGTACTCTCCTCGGCTCGGCGGGTGCCCGGACCGCGCCGGACACCGCCAACCCTAGTGCCCCGGTCCGACACGTTCCGCTGGGCGTGAAACCGCACGCACCGGCTTCGCCGGAGACGTAGGCTGGCAGTCCGGCGCGAGCCCCGCGCCGGGTGCCACCGAGACGAGTAGGACAAGGGGGGGCGAGTGGTAGACCTCGCGAATCTGCGGGACCCGGTCGTGATCGCCGCGTTCGAGGGCTGGAACGACGCGGCCGAGGCGGCCACCGGAGCGGTGGACCACCTGATCGAGCAGTGGAACGCCGAGCTGGTCACCGCGATCGACCCCGAGGACTACTACGACTTCCAGGTCGTGCGCCCCACCGTCGCCTTCGACGACGAGGGCGTCCGCCGGCTGACCTGGCCGACCACCCGGGTGTTCCTGGCCCGGCCGGCCGACACCGACCGCGACGTGCTGCTGATCCGCGGCATCGAGCCGAACATGCGCTGGCGCACCTTCTGCCGCGAGCTGCTCGCGCTGGTCGACGAGTCCAACGCGCAACTCGTGGTCGTGCTCGGCGCGCTGCTCGCCGACTCGCCGCACACCCGGCCGATCCCGGTCAGCGCCTCGTCGTCGGACCCGGAGCTGACCGCGGCGTGGAGCCTGGAGCCGTCGACGTACGAAGGGCCGACCGGCATCACCGGCGTGTTCGCCGACCTCTGCGGCACGCTCGGCGTGCCGGCGGTGTCGATCTGGTCCGCGATCCCGCACTACATCGCCGGTACGGCGTGCCCGAAGGCGTCCCTCGCCCTGCTGGGCAAGGTCGAGGCCCTGCTGGACCTGCCGATTCCCGAGGGCGAGCTGCCCGAGCTCGCCCGGGCCTGGCAGCGCGGGGCCGACGAGCTCAGCGAGGAGGACCCCGAGGTGGCCGAGTACGTCGCCAGCCTCGAGGAGCAGCGCGACACCACCGACCTGCCCGAGGCCTCCGGCGACGCCATCGCCGAGGAGTTCGAGCGCTACCTCAGGCGCCGCAACAACAACCGCCCGGACTGAGCGCCGGCCGCCGTCACAGCTCGCGGGCGGCGGTGGTGATGACCTCGTCGAGCACGGCCCGGGACCGGGTCAGGTCGGCGATCATCCGATCGATCCTGTCCCGCTCGGCGGTCAGCTCGGTGACCAGCTCCGGGGTGGCCCGCTCGTTCGGCGCTCCGTCGGGGTCACGCATGCACGGCAGCAGCTCAGCGATCTTGTGGCTGTGCAGGCCGGCCGCGAAGAGCTCCTGGATGAGGATGACCCGGTCGACGGCGCGCTCGGCGTACTCGCGGTGGCCGCCGCCCGTCCGCTCGGAGACCAGCAGGCCCTGCTGCTCGTAGTACCGCAGGGACCGCTCGCTCACCCCGGTCCGCCGGGCCAGTTCGCCGATCCGCACGGGCCGCCTCCAGATCTGCGCTGCAGAGAACTCGAACCTGACGAGGACTTGAATCTGACACTGATGTCACATTTTACCGTGACGGCATGACGACCGAACTCTTCGACTACAGCCCCATCACCGAGCGGGCCGCGATCCACTGGCCGGGCGGCAAGCGGGTCGCCTTCTACGTCGGCCTGAACGTCGAGCACTTCCTGCTCGACCGACCGTCGACCAGCATCTGGCCGGCCGACCTGGTCCCGGACGCACTCAACTACGGCTGGCGCGACTACGGCGCCCGGGTCGGCATCTGGCGCACGATCGACGTTCTCGACCGGCACGGGGTACGGGCCAGCACGCTGCTCAACTCGATGGTCGCCGAGCAGAACCCGCAGATCATCCGGGCCGGCGTGGAGCGCGACTGGGCCTGGCTCGCGCACGGCTCGACGAACTCGATCCTGCACACCGGCTACACCCGCGACGAGGAGCGCAAGGTCCTCACCGAGATCGCCGGCACGATCGAAGCCGCCACCGGCCGGCGTCCGAAGGGCTGGATGGGCCCCGGCCTCACCGAGACCTTCCACACCCCGGAGCTGCTCGCCGAGCTCGGCTTCGGCTACGTGCTCGACTGGACCAACGACGATCAGCCGTACCGGCTCACCGTGCCCGGCATGCTCAGCGTGCCGTACACGGTCGAGCTGAACGACCTGGGCCTGTTCCTGCGCGGCCTCACCGGGCCGGAATTCCTGCAGATGGTCAAGGACCAGTACGACGTACTCCGCGCCGACTCCGAGCACAGCGGTCGGGTGATGGCGCTCGCGCTGCACCCCTTCGTCATCGGCCAGCCGTTCCGCGCGAAGTACCTCGACCTGGCCCTGGAGTACATCACCGCGCAGCCCGATGTCTGGCTCACCACCAGCGACGAGATCGCCGAGCACTACCGGAGCACGACCGCAGGCTGAGCCCACCGGAAAGCTGGTCACATACTGTGGCGTAACGATCGCGATCGTCCTATTCTCGTCGGGCGACGGCAGCCGCCGACAAGACGACGGGGAGCGGAATGGGCAGGGCAGTGCGCAACCAGCGGGGCGGAAGCTCCGTGCCGGCGCTCGCCGTGCTCGCGCTGCTGGGCGGTGCCGGCGTGTTCGCACTGCTCGACGACGGCAAGCCCGACGTCGACCTGACGACGCTGGCCGCCTCGTCGACGCACGCGACCATCAGCGCCGCTCCGCCGGACGCGCAGCCGTTCGCCGGGACCGACGGCCTGGTCGTCCACCCGCGCGCCGAGACCGCCGTGTACTCCGCGCCCGAGGGCGAGCCGTTCGCCAAGATCGGGCCGAGCCAGTTCGGCCCGACCTGGCTGCCGGTCGTCGAGCGGACCGCCGGCTGGGTCCGGGTGCTGCTCCCGTCCAAGCCGAACCGCTCGACCGGCTGGCTGCCCGACGAGGACCTCGACCGGGCCTCCTCGCCGTACCTGATCCGCGTGCACACCGGTTCGCGCCGGCTGGAGCTGTTCGAGCGCGGCAAGCGCGTCGGCCGGTGGCGGGTGGGGGTCGGTGCCCGGAAGACCCCGACCCCGCCGGGACGGACGTTCGTGCTCGGCTCGATCGTGGATCCGCACCGGTCGGCCTCACCGGTGGTGCTGCCGCTGGGTGCGCACAGTCCGACGCTCGACACGTACGGCGGCGGTCCCGGTACGGTCGCGATCCACGGCTGGCCGCGGGCGGACGTGTTCGGCGCCGCGATCAGCGCCGGCTGTGTGCGCGTCCCGCAGGCGGCCCTGGTCCGACTTCAGCGCGTCCCGCTCGGGACGCTCGTTCTGATCGACAGCTTGTAGGTGTGGCTCACAGTGAGGATGCCCCAGATGCGACGACACCTCGTTCCGACGGCTCTGACGGCGACGGCCGTGACCGGGCTCGTCACGCTGACCCTGGTGGCCGGCGCGCCGACCGGCAACGCCGCCGACCGGCCCAGCTCGGCGTACGCGATCGGTGCGGACGGGCAGGTCCCGGTCCAGAAGACGCCGTACGTCGAGTCGCGGGACGGCCGTCAGCGCAGTTCGTCGGCGCTCGAGCTGCCGAAGAACGCGCTGGTGTCGGCACGGGCCGCGACCGTGACGGCCGGGAACGACAAGGCGGCCGTCGAGCTGCTCGACGTGACCGTCGGCCGGGGAGCGCTCAGCACAGTGAAGCTGCCGCCGGAGCTGAAGAAGTCCTGCGCCTCGCTGCCGGCCCAGGGCGCCGGCGACCTGCCGGTGCCGGACCTGCCGCTGCCTGATCTCGGCCTGCCGCTGCCGGGTCTCAGCACGGGCGACCTGCCGGTGAAGAACCTGCCGGCCCTGTGCGACCTGCTGCTGACGCCACCGGCCTCGCTGCTCGGCATCGACTCGATCAACGTGTGGTGTGCCGGTGATCGCGGCGGGGTCGACCTGGGATCGCTGACTCTGCTGGGTCAGCGGATCCAGGTCCCCACCACCGAGCAGGGCGCGACCATCCCGGCGGCGCCGCTGGCGACCATCACCGTCAACGACCAGGCGGAGCGCTCGGACGGTTCGTTCACCGTCACCGGGCTGACGATCAACCTCGGCGACGGCGCGCAGGTCATCCGGCTCGCGTCGGCGACCTGCGCCAAGCCGGCCGCCCGGCCCACGCCGACGCCCGAGCCAACCGACCCGCCGCGGCCGACGATGCCCCCCGAGACCGAGCACCCGCCGGCCGCGCCCGTGCCCAGCCCGATCAAGACCCATCACCCGGTGACCGGCTGACCTCACCGGCGCCAGGGCCACCGCCGTAGTACGTCAGCTGAGGGCCAGCTCCGGGTAGGCCTCGGCCGGGCCGGCTGCCACGGCGGCCTTCGCGTCCCGGGCGCCCTGGTCGGCCAGGATCTCCAGGACGCCGGACTGCACGCCGTCCAAGCTGATCCGCACGATGTCGGCCGGGTCGTTCTTCGGGACGTCCCAGCCGGCCATCATGTCGGTGTCGGTCGCCCCCAGCAGCACGCCGGTCACCTGGGTGCGCTGCGCGGCCAGCTCGAGCCGGACGCTGTTGGTGAGGCTCCACTGGGCCGACTTCGCCGCGGCGTACGCGCCGGCGCCGGGGTACGCCCGCCACGAGAGCGCGGACAGCACGTTCAGGATCGCTCCTCCCCCGTTGCGGCCGAGGATCGGCGCGAACGCCCGGACCATCGCGAGCGTGCCGTAGAAGTGCGTGCCCAGCTCACGCTGGATCTCGGCCAGGTCGCCGGTCACCAGGTTCTGGTACGTGCTGATGCCGGCGTTGTTGATCAGCACATCCACGTCCTGCGCGGCGGCGGCCACCGCGTCGACGGACTGCTGGTCGGTGATGTCGAGCCGCAGCACCTCGACGCCGGGCAGGTCGACCGCCTCCGGCGTCCGCGCGGTCGCGTAGACCTTGCGGGCGCCACGCTCCAGCAGCTGCTGGGCGAAGTGCCGGCCGAGGCCGCGGTTGGCGCCGGTGACGAGGGCGGTGCTTCCGGACAGTTCCACAGGAGGTTCCTTTCGAACGGAGTTGACATGACCACCCTAGGAACCACCAACTGAGTCACACGATGATCGATCGCCGCAGATCCATAGCCGTCTGTGTCATCCTTGCGGCATGGACTTGTTGGCCGATGTACTCGCCGTCGCCGGGGTGCGCGGCACGCTGGGCGCCCGGATCGAGGCCGCCGATCCGTGGGGCCTGACCTGGCGCGGCGTCGAGGACGCCGCCTTCTACGCGGTCACGGCCGGTACGGCGTGGCTCAGCGTCCCTGGGCGCGAGCCGTTGCAACTGCTGCCCGGCGATGTGGTGCTGCTGCCGACCGGCCCGGACCACGCCATCAGCAGCGCACCGGGAGTCTGGGCGCCGGACTGCGACCCGTCCGCCGCGGAGCACGCCCGGCGGACCGGCGGCGTGATCCGGTTCGGCGAGGGCGAGGTCCGCACCCACCTGCTGGTGGCGGCGTACGCGCACGACCCGGCGGTCTCGACGCAGATGCTGACCCTGCTACCGGAGGTGGTGCACCTCCGCGGCGACCACGGCGGCACCTGCCTGGACGACACGCTCCGCGTACTCGCGCGCGAGCTGGCCTACCCGCAGGCCGCGTCATCGGTGGTGATCGACAAGCTCGCCGACATCCTGCTCATCCAGCTGCTGCGGGTTTGGCTCGCGGGCCGGCCGGAAGAGACGAAGCACTCGTGGCTGGCAGTGCTCGACGACCCGCTGCTGACCGAGGCGCTGACCAAGCTGCACCAGGACCCGGCCCGGCCGTGGACCACCGAACTGCTGGCCTCCGAGCTCACGATCTCGCGGTCGACACTCGCTCGCCGCTTCCTCGCGGTCATCGGCCAGAGTCCGGGCAGCTATCTGACGCAGTGGCGGATGGACCTCGCCGCCCGCCGCCTGCGCGACAGCGACGACACCCTGGAGTCGATCGCGCGCTCGGTCGGCTACACCTCGGTCTACGCGTTCAGCCGCGCGTTCAGCCGAGCCCGCGGCGTACCGCCGGGCCGGTACCGGATCACCGCCCGCGCCGACCTCGACGGAGTACTGGCTAGAGCTTGATCCCGAGCAGTGCGTCGACGGCCAGGGCGACCAGGGCGGACGCCTCGGGGTCGTCGCCGTTGGTCTCGGCCCACTGGTCGATCGCGGCCAGCGCGGCGGTCGTGTCGAGGTCGTTGGTGAGAGCGGCACGCAGCGCGTCGACCGCGGCGGGGCCGTCCGGGCCGGTGCCGCGGGTGATCGCGCCCCGCCAGACGTCGAGGCGCTCCTGCGCGTCGAGCAGCTCCGAGTCGGTCCAGAACCAGTCGGTCCGGTAGTGGTGCGCCAGCAGCGCCAGCCGGATCGCCATCGGGTCCGACCCGGCCTGCCGCTCCCGGGACACCAGCACCAGGTTGCCCTTCGACTTCGACATCTTCTCGCCGTCCAGGCCGACCATCGCCTGGTGCACGTACGCGCGGGCGAACGGGTGCTGCCCGGTCGCGCACTGCGCCTCGCTCGCCGACATCTCGTGGTGCGGGAAGATCAGGTCGGACCCGCCGCCCTGGACGTCGATCGTCATGCCCAGGTACTGCAGCGCGATCGCCGAGCACTCGATGTGCCAGCCCGGCCGGCCGCGGCCGAACGGCGAGTCCCAGGCCGGTTCGCCCGGCCGCTCCTGCTGCCAGACCAGGCAGTCCAGCGGGTCCCGCTTGCCCTCCCGGTCCGGATCGCCGCCGCGCTCGCCGAACAGCGTGCGCATCGTGTCCGCGTCGTACGACGAGATGCCGCCGAACGCCGGGTCCGCCTTCACCGCGAAGTACAGGTCGCCGTCGACGTCGTAGACCGCGCCGGCCTGCTGGAGCTCGGCGATCCGCTCGACCACCAGCGGGATCGACTCCACCACGCCGACGTACTCCTGCGGCGGGATCACCCGCAGCGCGGTCATGTCGTCGCGGAACAGCTGGATCTCCCGCTCGGCCAGGTCGGTCCACTCCACCCCGGTCGCGGTCGCCCGCTCGAGCAGCGGGTCGTCCACGTCGGTGATGTTCTGGGTGTAGTGCACGGTGTACCCGGCGTCGCGCCAGAGCCGGTTGACCAGGTCGAAGGTGACGTACGTCGCCGCGTGCCCCATGTGGGTCGCGTCGTACGGCGTGATGCCGCAGACGTACATCCGGGCCGGGCCGTCCGGGCCGGGCGGCACCTCGACCAGGCCGCCGGACGCGGTGTCGTAGAGGCGAAGACGCCGGGCCGGCCCGGGTACGACCGGGATGTCTGGTTTCGTCCACGCCTGCATGGGACGGAGCCTATCCAGTCAGCGAACTGGAGCCACCCGGAGGTTCCATTCTCCGGCCCGGCGCGCGATCCGCGGGATGCTGCGGTATAACGCCCACGCGGTGCTCACCCTCGACCTGAGGTTCACCTCTGGCGGTGCTTCAGCCTTGGCCGCGGAAGGCCCGTTCGGCGTACGCCGTGAAGGGGGTGGGTTTGCGGCCGAGCACCTGCTCGACCCCGTCGGCCGGCGTCGCCAGGTGGCCGGCCCGCATCAGCGCGAACATCGCGTTCAGCGACTGCACAGCCTCGTCCGGGTAGCGTTCGGCGCGAAGCTCCTCGGCGTACTGGGCCGGCGAGATCTCGACGTACTCGATCGGCCGTCCGGCGACCCGCGAGATCACCGCGGCCGCCTCGGCGAAGGTCAGCGCGTCCGGGCCGGACGCGTCGTAGATCCGGCCGGCGTGACCGTCGGCGGTGAGCAGCACGGCCATCAGGTCGGCCAGGTCCTCGAGGTCGACGAACGGCTCCCCCACCTCTGCCATCGGCAGCGCGAGCCGGCCGGCCTCGATCGGCGCCGCCCAGAGGTCCTCGGTGAAGTTCTGGCTGAAGTTGTTCGCCCGCACGATCGTCCAGTCCACCCCCGACGCCCGCACCGCGCGCTCCGCCTCGGCCATTCCAGCGCCGAAGGTCCCGGCCGCCTGGTCGAGGCCGCGCCCGGACAGGACCACGAACCGCCCGGTCCCCGCGGCAACCGCCTGGCTGACGAACGGCTCGATCACCTCCGTCTCCTCCGGCGCGACCAGGTAGACCGCCGACACCCCCTGCACGGCGTCCGCCCACGTCCCACGGTCCTGCCAGTCGAACCGCGTCTGCGCCGACCGCGAACCGGCCCGCACCTCCACCCCTCGCGCGCGCAGCCGCTGCACCACCCGGCGCCCGCTCTTGCCCGTTGCTCCCAGCACCAAAATCGTCATGCCCCGAGTCAACCGGCGGCGGCCGCGGCGGGCCATGGCCGGGAGTTCGCCGCCCATGTCCGTCCGTCCCAGCCGCCCGGAGTTGTCCCCGCGCCCACCTATCGTGGAGGCGTGGAACCCCTCGACGACCTCCTGCGCAGTGTCCGCGCCGACGGTGCCGTTCTCGGTACGCCGGTGCTGGCGGCGCCGTACGCGCTGCGCTTCGTCGACGGCGCGGCCCTGACCTTGATCGCCCCGCTGCGCGGCGAGGCGTGGATCGTTGCCGACGGCACACCGGTGGTGGTCCGTCCCGGGGACACCGCGGTCGTGCGCGGCCCGGAACCGTTCGTCGTCACCGACGACCCGGACCGCCGGGGCGAGACCGTCGACGTGCTCTGCGACGGCACCGTCCAGGGCTCCAGCACGCCGTACGACGAGTCGGCGGCCGGCACAGTCCTGCTCGCCGGCGCGGCCCACGTCCGCCAGGAGCTGCCGAGCCGGCTCCTGCGCGACCTGCCCCGGGCGGTCGTCGTCCCGGCGGACCACGACTGCGCACCGCTGCGGGACTACCTCGAGCAGCGGATCGCGGCCGGCATGCACGGCCGCCGGGTGGTGCTCGACCGGCTGATCGACTGGCTGCTGATCTGTGCCCTGCGCGACTGGTTCGAGCAGAATTCCACGCCCTGGTACCGCGCGGCCGGCGACGCCACCGTCGGCCCGGTCCTCCAGGCGCTGCACGACGCCCCCGCCGCGCCCTGGACGCTCGCCTCGCTCGCGGGCGTCGCCGGCGTCTCCCGGACGACGCTGGCCCGGCGCTTCACCGACCTGATCGGCGAGCCGCCGCTGACCTACCTGACCGAGCTGAGGATGACGCTCGCCACCCAGCTGCTGGCCGAGCCGGACGCCACCGTGGCCCGCGTCGCCCGCCGGGTCGGGTACGCCGACGCCTTCAGCTTCAGCGCCGCCTTCAAGCGCGAACGCGGCGTCAGCCCGAGCACCTACCTGACCTCACAGCCCGCCTGACGAGCCCCGAAACCCGCTCCGGGTCAGAACGCCGGCCAGGGAATCGCGGGCCAGTCGTCGCTCGGGTACGGGAACGTGCCGGTCTTCAGCAGCGAAGCGCAGCGCTCCCGGGTCGCCGACAGCTCGACCCCGGTGATCAGCTCGCACAGCTCCGTGCCGAGCTTGCCGGCCAGGCCGTCGGCCAGCTTGCGCACGTCCTCCAGCAGCTCCGCCGGCACCGGATCGCCGGCCCAGCCCCACAGCACCGTGCGCAGCTTGTCGTCGGCGTTGAAGGTCACCCCGTGGTCGACGCCGAACACCCGCCCGTCGCCCGGGTTCAGCACGTGACCGCCCTTGCGGTCGGCATTGTTGACCACGGCATCGAACACCGCCATCCGGCGCAGCTGCTCGTTGTCGGCGTGCACGAGGGTGACCGGGTTGTGCCGTCCGTCGAGCGCGTCCAGCACGCCGACCCAGCCGGCCGGCACCCGGCCCTGCGGCACGATGTCGACCAGCTCGGTCTCCCCCGGCGGCAGCTCCGCCTCGTCGATCCACAGCTGCACCATGCCGTCGCCGAGCGGCCCGTCGCGCAGCAGCGTCGGCGGGACGACGGACCAGCCGAGCGCCTCCGACACGACGTACGCCGCGTACTCGCGCTGGGCCAGCGTGCCGTCCGGGAAGTCCCACAGCGGGCGTTCGCCCTGGACCGGCTTGTAGACGACCGTCGCGGACTCGCCGTCCAGGGTGACCTCACCCTGGAAAGTGCCGTTGGACGCGGCCACCAGCCGTCCGTGCAGGGACAGCTCGCCGTGGGCCAGCAAGGCAGTGACGTTCATCGGTCGGTCATTCGCGGACGTGCCGGCGGTAGCCGTTGGCGCGCGGGCAGATGTGGCCCTCGGCGTCGATCGGGCGGCCGCAGAACGGGCAGCTCGGCCGGCCGGAGGCGACCAGCGCGACCGCCCGGCGGGCGAACGCCCGGGCCTGCTCCTCGCTGATCCGGACGATGAAGACCTCGGAGTCCTCCGACTCCATCGCCGCGGCGACCGGGTCCTCCTCGGCCAGCTCGGCCTGCTCGCCGGTGACCACGGCGAACACCTCGATCACCACCCGCTCGGCGTCGGCCTCCCAGGCCAGCGTCATGGTGCCGGCCCGGAACTCCTCCTCGATCGGCTGCTCCAGCGGATCGATGTCGTCCAGCCCGGCCGGTGCGGCCGGCTCGCGGTCGAATCGCCGGGCCACCTCGTCCAGCATCACGTCCAGCCGCTCCGCGAGCGCCATCACCTGTTCCTTCTCGCAGGCCACCGAGGTCAGCCTGGTGCCCGACCGGGCCTGCAGGAAGAAGGTCCGGGCACCGGGCTCTCCGACGGTGCCGGCGACGAACCGGTCCGGATCGTCATACGAATGCACTACGCGCGCCATACCGAAACCCTATCTGCCGCCGACGACCGCGTCGGAGGACGGTACTGCGGTCTTTCGTCCGCGCTTCTTCGGCTGCTCGGCCGGCTGCGGGATCAGCGAGGCGAGCTCGCTGCCGGAGTCGTTCAGGCGGACCAGGAACGGGCGGACCGGGGTGTAGCTGATGATCGTCGTACTCGCGGTGTCGACCACGATGCGCTGGAACGTGTCGAGGTGCTGACCGAGCGCGTCGGCGACGATCGCCTTGATCACGTCACCGTGCGACACCGCGACCCACAGCGCCTGCGGGCCGTGGCTGACCGCCAGCGCGGCGTCGTGCGCGCGGATCGCGTCCACCGCGCGTTGCTGCATGCCACGCATCGACTCGCCGTTCGGGAACGTCACCGCCGACGGGTGCTGCTGGACGACGGTCCACAGCGGGTCCTTGGCCAGGGCACTGATCTTCTGCCCGGTCCAATCGCCGTACCCGCACTCGGTGAGTCGCCGGTCGGTTGCCGGACGCAACTGGGGGTGGTGCTTCGCGATCGCGGCGGCGGTCTGCTTGCAGCGGTCCAGCGGCGAGGTGACGATCGAGGCCAGCGGCAGTTCCGCCAGCCGCTCGCCGACCGCGGCGGCCTGGAGCACGCCGGTCTCGTCCAGTTTCACCCCTGGGGTCCGGCCGGCCAGGACGCCGGAGGTGTTGGCACTGCTGCGTCCGTGCCGGACCAGAATCACCGTGGGCATAGACCGCACGGTATCCGGTCGGCCCAACCGGCGGCGGATCGGTGCATGATGGTGCGGTGATCGTCGACTGCGGTGTGTACGCCGAGGGTGAGCGCAGGGACCTCCCCAAGGACCCCGAGACGGTCGCGCAGGCGATCGGCGCCGACGGCGAGAGCTTCGGCTGGGTCGGCCTGCACGAACCGACCGCGCCGGAGCTGGCCCGCGTGCAGGAGCTGTTCGGGTTGCACTCGCTCGCGGTGGAGGACGCGCTCAAGGCGCACCAGCGGCCGAAGGTCGAGCGGTACGGCGACTCGGTGGTCGTCGTCCTGCGCACGCTCTGGTACGTCGACGAGGGCGACGCCGTCGAGACCGGGCAGGTGAGCGTCTTCGTCGGTCCCCGCTACGTGG
This sequence comes from Kribbella flavida DSM 17836, assembly GCF_000024345.1. Lineage (NCBI taxonomy): Bacteria > Bacillati > Actinomycetota > Actinomycetes > Propionibacteriales > Kribbellaceae > Kribbella > Kribbella flavida. Next base: position 4,096,037 of record NC_013729.1, read on the forward strand.
TCACCGTGCGGCACGGCGAGGGCGCGCCGCTGACCACCGCCCGGCAGGAGCTCGAGGAGCGGGCCTCGGTGCTCGGCCACGGCCCGGCCGCCGTGCTCTGGGCGATCTGCGACTCGGTCGTCGACGGGTACGAGGCGGTCGCCGAGCAGGTCGAGCTCGACGTCGACGAGGTGGAGAGCTCGGTCTTCTCCCCCGACCGGACCAGCGACGCCGCGCGGATCTACGCGCTCAAGCGCGAGGTGCTGGAGATGCGCCGCGCGATCGGCCCGCTGCGGGAGCCGATGGAGGCGTTCGCGCACGGCGCCGTACCGCTGATCAGCCGCGACGCCGCCCCGTTCTTCCGTGACGTGGCCGACCACGTCATCCGGGTCTCCGACCAGACCGACGCGCTCGACACCCTGCTCAGCTCCGCGCTCAACGCCCACCTGGCCCGGGTCTCGGTCCAGCAGAACGACGACATGCGCCGGATCTCCGCCTGGGTGGCGATCGCCGCCGCGCCGACGATGATCGCCGGCGTCTACGGCATGAACTTCGAGAACATGCCCGAGCTGCGCTGGTACTACGGCTACTTCGCCTGCCTCGCCTTCATGGCCACCGTCTGCACCAGCATGTACGTCGGCTTCCGCCGCGCCGGCTGGCTCTGACCCCCCGCCCCACCCCCCACCCCCGCCCTCATCCCCCACTTGAGGGGAGAACCTGCCAACTTGTGGGTTCACCCCCTGGTATGCCGGGGGACAACCCACAAGTTGGCGGGTTCTCCCCCGAAATGCCGGCGGGTCGGGGGCGCGCGGGTTGGGGTGGGGTCAGGTGGCGGTGATGGTGCTGGTGGCGAGCAGGATGAGGATGACGACGCCGAGCAGGATGCGGTAGAAGGCGAAGACCTCGGTGGTGTGCTTGGCGACGAACTTGATCAGCCAGGCGACCGAGGCGTAGCCGACGATGAAGCTGACCACCACGCCGACGATCACCGGGACGACGCCGATGCTGCCGTCGAGCGCGTGCTGCAACTCGAAGACCGCGGCCCCGACCAGGGCCGGGATGCCGAGCAGGAAGGCCATCCGGGTGGCGGCGACCCGGTCCAGCCCGCGGAACAGCCCGGCCGTGATCGTCGCGCCCGAGCGGGAGACGCCGGGAATCAGCGCCAGGCACTGGACGACGCCCATCACGATCGCGTCGAGCAGGGTGATCCGGGTCAGCGGCCGGGCTTTGCTGCCCAGCCGCTCGGCCGCGACCATGAAGAACGACCAGCCGATCAGCGAGCCGGCCACCCACCACATGCTGCGCAGCGGGCCGGAGATGATCTCGCGGCCGAGGAACCCGACCACGCAGATCGGCAGCGAGCCGACGATCACGAACCAGCCCATCCGGTGGTCGAACTCGCCCCGGTACTCCGGGTGCCGCAGGCCCTTGAACCAGGCGATGGCGTACGTCTTGATGTCGGTCCACATGAACAGCACGACCGCCGCGATCGCGCCGAACTGGATCACCGCGGTGAACGCCGTGATCGCCGGGTCGTCGATCTGCTGACCGAGCAGCTTCGAGGTGATGGTCAGGTGGCCGGTGCTGGAGACCGGCAGGAATTCGGTGAGCCCCTCGACGATGCCGAGAATGATGGCGTCCCAGATACTCACCGGGCTCAGTCACCGATCCCGGCGAGCTCGAGCGCCTCGGCGGCGGTGCGCAGCGTCGCGATCCGCTCGTCCACGGTGGCCGCGAACGGGGTCAGCGCGACCGTCGTCGCCCCGGCCTCGGCGTACGCCGTGAGCTTGTCGGCGATCCGCTGCTTGTCGCCGAGCAGCGAGATCGCGTCGATGAACCCGTGCGGCACGGCGGCCATCGCCTCCCGGTGCTTCTTGGCCAGGAACAGGTCCTGGATCTCCTTGGCCTGCTCGGCGTAGCCCATCCGGACCGCCAGCGCGTTGTAGAAGTTCTTCTCCCGGCTGCCCATGCCGCCGACGTACAGCGCGGCGTAGCCCCGGATCGGGTCGGCCGCGGCGGCGAGGTCGTCACCGGTGACCACCGGGACCGACGCCACCGTGTCGAAGCCGTCCAGGCCGAGGCCGGGCTGACGGGTCTGCCGGCCCGTCCGGATGTGGTTCAACTGTTCTCCCAGATAGGCGGGGTCGTTCAGGATGCCGAGCCAGCCGTCGGCGATCTCGCCGGCCAGCTCGAGGTTCTTCGGGCCGACGGCGGCCAGGTACACCGGCACGTGGTCGCGGACCGGCCGGATCGACAGCTTCAGCGCCTTGCCCGGGCCGTCCGGCAGCGGCAGGGTGAAGTGCTTGCCCTGGTACGACACCGTCTCACGGCGCAGCGCCGCGTTCACGATCGCGACGTACTCCCGGGTCCGCTCCAGCGGCCGGTCGAACCGGACGCCGTGCCAGCCCTCCGACACCTGCGGCCCGGACACTCCGAGGCCGAGCCGGAACCGGCCGCCGGACAGCGTGTCCAGGGTCGCCGCCGTCATCGCCGTCATCGCCGGCGTCCGGGCCGGGATCTGGAACACGGCCGCGCCGACGTCGATGGTCGAGGTCTGCGCGGCGATCCAGGTCAGCAGCGTGGCGGCGTCGGAACCGTACGCCTCGGCGGCCCAGGTGACCGAGAACCCGAGCCGTTCGGCCTCCTTCACGAGCCTGAGATGGTCCAGATGATCGTCCCCGCCGAGCACGAAGCCGATGTTGAGTCCGAGTCGCATGACAGGCGAGCCTAACGAGCCGATGTCGGCGCTCCGCAATAGGCTCGGCTTCATGCAGCAGCGCTATCTCGGTCACAGTGGTCTGGCGGTGAGCCGGCTCGGTCTGGGCACCATGTCCTGGGGCCGCGACACCGACGAGCACGAGGCCCGTGAGCAGCTCGCCGCCTTCGTGGCGGCGGGCGGGACCCTGGTCGACACCGCGGCGGCGTACGGGGACGGTGACAGCGAGCGGCTGATCGGCAGCCTGCTCGGCGACGTGGTGGACCGCGACGACCTGGTGATCGCCACCAAGGCCGGCTTCAGCGTCCGTCGCGGCGAGCGGATCACCGACACCTCGCGCGGCGCCCTGCTCCGGGACCTGGAGGGCTCGCTGCGCCGGCTGAACGTCGACCACATCGACCTGTGGCAGCTGCACACCTGGTCCGACGACGTCCCGCTGGAGGAGACGCTGTCCGCGCTCGACCACGCGGTGAACTCCGGCAAGGTCCGCTACGTCGGCGTCTCGAACTACGCGGGCTGGAAGTCGGCCCGCGCGGTCACCTGGCAGCAGGCCTGGCCCGGCCGCGCGGTCCCGGTCTCCAACCAGGTGGAGTACTCGCTGCTCGCCCGCGACGCCGAGGCGGACGCGATCCGCGCGGCCGGCGGGCTCGGCATCGGCGTGCTCGCCTGGTCGCCGCTTGGCCGCGGCGTGTTGACTGGGAAGTACCGCACCGGGATCCCCGCGGACTCCCGGGCGGCGTCCCAGCATCTGTCCAGATTCGTCGACCCCTACCTGGACGGCCGGGGTTCGGGCATCGTGGAAGCCGTGGCCCGGGCCGCCGACGGGCTGGGCTGGAGCCCGCTCGAGGTGGCCCTCACCTGGGTGCGGGATCGGCCAGGGGTGACGGCGGCGATCGTCGGGGCCCGGACGGCGATGCAGCTCAAGTCGGTGCTGGGAACGGAGGAGCTCACCCTTCCGCCGGCCATCGCGGCCGCGCTGGAGGATGTGTCGTGAGGTAGCCGCCTGGAATCTGGAGGTGCGGATGGGCGAGTACGAACTGCAGCAGTTCGAGGTGTCCCGGACGGAGTCGCGTGGCGCGGTCCGCCGGCTGCTCACCGAGCACGCGGAGTACGGCGGGTGGGAGCTGGCCCGGCTGCGCCGCTACCCCGACGGCACCCGGCGGGTCTGGTTGCGCCGCCGCATCATCCGGGTGATGCGCACTCTCTGACCGCCGGCCGGCAGGTGTGTGAGCCCGGTCGGCTGGGTACCCGCCGTCGCCTGAGAGCGAAGCGGGAGACCGATGACCGAACAGGACGCCGTACGGCGGTTGCGGCAGATCGCGACCGAGACGTTCGGCTGGCACGAGTTCCGGCCCGGGCAGCTGCGGGCGATGTCGGCCGTGGTGGCCGGCCAGGACACCCTGGCAGTGATGCCGACCGGGTCCGGCAAGTCGGCGATCTACCAGGTGCCGGCGATGCTGCTCGACGGCCCGGCGGTGGTGGTGAGCCCGCTGATCTCCCTGCAGCACGATCAGGTCGTGTCGCTGCTGGACCGCGGAATCGTGGCGCGCGAGCTGAACAGCACGCTCGGCGCCACCGAGCGGGAGACCGTGTACCGCGAGCTCGCCGACCGGGACGTGCAGTTCGTCTTCCTGGCGCCGGAGCAGCTGGCGCGAGACGACGTGCGGGAACGGCTGGCCGCGGCGAAGCCCGCGTTGCTGGTGGTCGACGAGGTGCACTGCGTGTCGTCCTGGGGGCACGACTTCCGGCCGGACTACCTGCGGCTCGGTGACCTCGTCGACCAGCTCGGCCGGCCGGTTGTCCTGGGGCTCACCGCGACCGCGTCCCGGCCGGTGCGGTCGGAGGTCGTGGAGCGGTTGCGGCTGCGGGATCCGTTGGTGGTGGTCTCCGGGTTCGACCGGCCGAACCTGTCGCTGGCCGCGGTGCCGGCGACGGACGCGGACGGCCGGCTCGCCGCCGTCGTCGAGCGCGCCGCGGGAATCGCCGGGACCGGCATCGTCTACACGACCACCCGGCGGGAGACCGAGCAGTACGCCGCTGCGCTGGGCGAGCGCGAGCGTGACGGTCGGCGGTTGCGGGCGGCGCCGTACCACGCGGGGTTGCCGAAGGCGGAGCGGGCGCGGGTGCACGAGGACTTCCTGGTCGGCCGGCTCGACGTGGTGGTCGCGACCACGGCCTTCGGCATGGGCATCGACAAACCCGACGTCCGGTACGTGCTGCACGCGGGTGTCGCCGACTCGCTCGACTCCTACTACCAGGAGATCGGCCGCGCCGGCCGGGACGGTGAACCGGCCGAGGCCGTCCTGTTCCACGGCCAGGCCGACCTGGGCCTGCGGCGCTTCCTCTCGGCCGCGCCTCCGGACGAGCAGGCGGTCGCCCAGGTCCTGGCCGCGATCCAGGCGGCCGGCACTCCCCCGCTGCGCCGGGACCTCGCCCAGCAGACCGGCCTGGCCGTCCAGCTGGTCGGCCGCTGCTGCTCGCTGCTCGAACAGGTCGGCGCCGTCCGCTTCGACCGCCGCAACCGGCTCCACCCGTCGTCCTCGGACGAGGCCGACCTGGTGAGCCAGGCGATGCGGCTGGCGGAAACCCGGCAGCAGGTGGAGCGGTCGCGGCTCGACATGATGCGCGACTACGCCGAGACGACCGGCTGTCGCCGGCAGTTCCTGCTCTCGTACTTCGGTGAGGAGTTGCCCGAGCCGTGCGGCAACTGCGACACCTGCCACAACGGCAGTGCCGAGCAACACGCCCGCGACAGCCGCGAGTCGCCGTACCCGCTGGATTCGCGGGTGCGGCACACGGAGTTCGGGGTCGGGCAGGTGCTGCAGTTCGACGGTGACCGGATCGTGGTGCGCTTCGACGAGGTCGGCTACCGGACGCTCTCGCTTTCCGCGGTCGAGGAGAACGCTTTGCTCGAGCAGCTCTGACTGGTGGGTCGCCGGGCCATCAGCAAAACGCCGAGCGCGACAGTTCCGGTGAGCACTCCGGCACCGACCAGCGTCCACTCCGCCCCGGCGGCTGCGATCACCGGACCGCCGATCAGCAGGCCTGCCGAGCTGCTCGCGTTGACGACGACCGACTGGCCGGACAGCAACGCACGGCGTTCGGCGCCCTCGGAGCTTCGGGTGATGAGCAGTGAGATCGCGGCGATGCCGAGGACCACGGTGACGCCGGACAGCGCGCCGAACCCAGCGACCGCCGGCGGCGTGGTCCAGACCCCCATGCCGACCCAGCACAGGCCCATCATCATCCAGGCCATCGCCGCGAGCGGGACCGGCGCAACTCGGCGGACGACGGCGATCGAGATCAGCGTGGCGAGCAGCGAGCCCACGCCGTACCCGCTCATGCCGGCGGCGAGGTAGATGCCCGGCTGGCCTCGCTCGGCGCCGATCACCGAGAGCCCGAGCGTGAAGGCGAACCAGGTCAGGCAGCCGGTTCCGCGGGCGATCCAGCCGTAGAGCACGTCCCGGCGGCCGCGCAGGCTCTCCCGGATCGACGGCGCGGCAAGCTCCTGCGCCGCGCGCTCGGCCCGGACGCTGCAGGCGAGCAGACCACCGGCCAGCACTGCGGCCGCCTCCACCCACAACAGCCCGGTGGTGAACCCGGTGCCCACCGCTACGGCACCGATCGGCGGGCCGACGAGCATCCCGGCGCGCCGGGCGCCGTCCTGCCAGGTCAGCAGGACGACGGCCTTGCCGGGCGCCCAGCGATCGCCGGTGTCGGCCAGCAGGGCGGACCGGCCCGGGGTGGACAGCGCGTCACCGATGCCGAGCAGCAGGCCGCTGACGACCAGGAGCGCAGGTTGGACCAGGCCCACGGCCGCAGCCGCCGGTACGACGGCCAGCGCGAACGCCGAGACCGCGGCGACGATCGCGAGCCGCGGACCCGAGTCGACCCATTGCCTCGCCCGCCGGGCCCACCACGGCGACAGCAGCACCGGGATTCCCGAGGCGCCACCGACCAGGCCGGTCGCCGCGACCGAACCCGTCTCCTGCAGCACCACCAGCGGCAGGGCGACCTGCGCGATCCGGAACGCCAAGTCCGCGACGCCACCGCCTGCCAGCAGGGCCAACGCTTCGCTCCGGGCTCTCACAGCCACTGATTCTCCAGGGCGGCGCGGTCACCGCAGTAGAGGGCCCCGGACGAGTGCACGGCATAGCCTGGGCCTATGTCTTCATTGCCGACGGTCGACGACCTGCGCTTGGTCCTCGCCATCAGCCGCACCGGTGCGGTCGGTACTGCGGCCCGGGAGCTGCACGTCGCCCAGCCGTCCGCGTCGCAGCGCTTGGCCCGGCTGGAACGCAGCTGCGGAACCCGGCTGTTCGAACGCGACACCCGCGGCGCCCGCGCAACCCCGGCCGGCGCCGAACTGGCCCGGCGCGCCGAGCACATCCTCGGTCACCTGGAGGAGGTGTACTCCGCCACCCGCGCCGCCGCGGCCGGCACCCGGCTGGTGGTCGGCACCTTCGCGAGCCTCGCCGCGATCCTGTTCCCGGTGCTGGACGCGGAGCTGGCCGACGTCGAGCTGGAGCAACAGGTCGATCACGGCCACCACCTGGTCGAGAAGGTTGCCGAGGGCACCATGGACGCCGCCTTCATCGCGATCGCCGACCAGATGGTCCTGCCCCGCGGCACGGTCGCGCACGCCGTCGGTCGCGACGAGCTCGTCCTGTTCGTCCCGGCCGGTACGCCGCCGCCCGGGCGCGGCCGCCGTCCGCTCAGGGACCGGGAGATCCCGTTCTCCACCTACGACCGCGGCGCCGACGAGATCCGCCGCCGGCTGATCGCCCTCGGTGCCGTCCCCCGCCGCGGCGTCACCCTCGGCACCACCGTCGCGATGGCCCGCCGCCGCGAGCACCTGGCGCTGGTTCCCCGCAGCGCCCTGGCCGGCGAGCTCCGCCCGAGCGAACGACTGGTCCCGGCCCCGTTCCGCTACCGCCTGACCCTCAGCATGGTCACCGGCTCCACCCCACCCCCGAAGCTGCTCGCTCTGCTCCCCCACCTCGGCACCACCCTCAGCCTCACCCGCTGAATCTCCGGCCCACCCGCTCCCGGTCCCGCCCAGGCCACTCTCGTGGGTTAACCCCTGAACCGCAGGGTTGGCCCCTGAGAAACCGGTGGGCCAACCCTGCACCTGGAGGGTTAACCCGTCAGAGGAAAGCGCCCGCGCGACGCTCGAGGCTCACCCCTGAGGTCAGGCCTCGGTGAGGAAGCGGTCGAGGACGCGGGAGCCGAACTCCAGCGAGGCGGTCGGGACGCGTTCGTCGATGCCGTGGAACATGCCCATGAAGTCGAGGTCCGGCGGCAGCTGGAGCGGGACGAAGCCGAAGCAGCGGATGCCGAGGCGGGACCAGGACTTGGCATCTGTGCCGCCGGACATCAGCAGCGGGGCGGTCCGGCTCTGCGGGTCCTCGGCGGCCAGGCAGGCCTTCATCGCCTCGACCAGGCCGCCGGTGAACTCGGTCTCCAGCGCGATGTCCTCGATCACCGTCTCCCGCTGCACCTTGTCGCCGAGCAGCTCGTCGATGGTGGCGAAGAACTCCTGCTCGTACCCGGGCAGGAACCGGCCGTCGACGTGCGCCTCGGCATCGCCGGGAATCACGTTGACCTTGTACCCGGCGTTCAGCATGGTCGGGTTCGCGGTGTTGCGGATGGTGGCGCCGAACATCCGGCTGAAGCTGCCCAGCTTCGACAGCACGCCGGTCCGGTCCTCGGGGTCCAGCTCGGTGCCGAGCAGGTCCTCCAGCGTCTTCAGGAACTCGCGCACCGTCGGCGTGAGCCGCAGCGGCCACTCGTGCTCACCGATCCGGGTGACCGCCCGGGCCAGCTCGGTGACCGCGTTGTCGTCGTTCACCATCGAGCCGTGGCCGGCGGTGCCGCGGGCCTTCAGGCGCATCCAGTTCATTCCCTTCTCGGCCGTCTCGATCAGGTAGAGCCGCAGGTCGTCCTGCACCGTGATCGAGAAGCCGCCGACCTCGCCGATGCCCTCGGTGCAGTCGGCCACCGTGTCCGGGTGGTTGTTGATCAGCCACTGCGCGCCGTACAGGCCACCGGCCTCCTCGTCGGCGGTGAACACCAGCCGGACCGGCCGCCGCGGCTTGACCCCGGCCCGCTGCCGGGCCCGGACGACCGACAGCACCATCGCGTCGAAGTCCTTCATGTCGACCGCGCCCCGGCCCCACACGCAGCCGTCGAAGATCTCGCCCGCGAACGGGTCGACCTTCCAGTCCTTGGGGTCGGCCGGCACCACGTCCAGGTGGCCGTGCACCAGCAGCGGGTCCGCCGAGGCGTCCTCACCCTCCCAGTGCGCGACCAGCGTCGCCCGCCCCGGCGCGGACTCGTAGATCGTCGACTCGATGCCGACCTCGTCGAGCTTCGCCGCGACGTACTCCGCCGCGTCCCGCTCGCCGTTGCTCCTGCCGTTGCCGTAGTTCGTGGTGTCGAACCGGATCAGCTCGCTGCACAGCTCCACCACCTCGCCGTCCGGCCGGTACGTCGAGCTGTCGGGGGTCGTCGGTAGAGTCATACCGCCCATCCTGCCCCACCCCGGGACGACCACTCTCCCAGCCCTGGGCAGTTCCGCGTGGACTGTCGGATCGAGTCGCTAGCCTGCGGTGCATGGGGATTCGGCGGTTGACCAGGGAGCAGGCGCGGCGGATCGCGGTTCGGGCTCAACTGCTCGACACGCAGCGGCCCACGGACCTGGTGGAGACGGTCCGGCAGCTGACGTTGCTGCAGATCGACCCGACGGCGGCGGTCGCGCCGAGCGCCGATCTGGTGGCGTGGAGCCGGCTGGGTCCGGAGTACCGGCCGGAGCAGTTGAAGCAGGCGCTGGAGGTGGACCGGACCCTGTTCGAGCTGGACGCGCTGATCCGGCCGATGAGCGACGTCGGGCTGTACCTGGCCGGAGCCGCGGACTGGCCGACGTGGTCCCGGATCCGGGAATGGATGCAGGCCAACGAGGACTTCCAGCGGGACATCGTCGCGGTGATCGCCGAGCGCGGACCGGTGACCTCGCGCGACATCCCCGACACCTGCCGGGTCCCGTGGGCCTCGACCGGCTGGACGAACAACCGCAACGTCACCCAGATGCTCGAGTTCCTGATGATGCGCGGCCAGGTCGCGATCGCGGGCCGGATCGGGCGCGAACGCCGCTGGGACCTGCCGGAGCGGGTCTACCCGAGCGACGTGGTGGTGCCGACCGCCACCGAGGCGGCGACGACCAAGAACGAACGGCGACTCCGCTCCCTCGGCATCGCCCGCGCGAAGGGCACCGCAGTCCCGGTCGAGCCCGCGATCGTCGGTGAGACCGGCGAGCCGGTCGAGGTCGAGGACACCCGAGGTGTCTGGCGGGTCGACCCGGAGGCGCTGGCCGCGATCGACGACGACTTCACCGGCCGGACGGCATTGCTGTCGCCGTTCGACCGGCTGATCCACAACCGGGTTCGCGCGGTCGAACTCTTCGACTTCGAGTACACGCTGGAGATGTACAAACCGGTCGCAAAGCGCCGCTGGGGCTACTTCGCGCTGCCGATCCTGCACGGGGACCGGCTGGTCGGCAAGGCCGACGTCATCGCCGACCGCAAGGCCTCGGTGCTGCGGGTGAATGCGTTGCACCAAGACGTCCGCTTCACCCGCGCGATCAGCAAGGGCATCGAGGCGGAACTGAACGAGCTGGCGACCTGGCTGGAGCTGTCCACGATCGAGCAACCGGCTCCCGCCAGGTAGCCGAAGCGCCCGCTGAACGGGCGGTCAGACGTTCTCGGAGGTTCCGTCGCGGCGTTCGACGGAGGTCTTGATCCCGGCCAGCGTGTGCTGCAGGGCCTCGTCGATCGACGCGCCCTCGGCGTGCTCGGTGTGCAGCCGGACCGTCAGCTTGGAGGTGCCGTCGGCAACGAAATCGACGTCGAGCTCGCCGTGGTAGTCGTGCGGGCCCGGTGCGGACCAGCGCAGCGTGCGACCCTGCTCGACGATGTCGATCTCGGCCTCGCTGCGGACCTCCCGCTCCGGCCCGTCGTCGGGGTCGATCACCGCGGCGACCTCGACCCGCTCGTGCACGGCCTCGCCCGGCATCCGGGCCTCCGGTCCCTGCGCCTCGTCCGACGGCGCGTCGAGCCGGTGCGCCTCGGTCATCTGCGGCAGGTACTCCGGCAGCCGCTCCACGTCCGACAGGTAGTCGAACAGCACGTTCGGCGCGACGTCCACCACGGTCGAGGCTTCGTAGTCACCCATCGTCTTTCGTCCTTTCCCTCTCCAGCCGGTCGTGCTCCGACCGGGCCTCCGCGCCGGTCTCCCCCGCGTAGCCCTCGTCGAGTCCGGCGACCCGTCCGACGAACGTCTCGTTCTCGCCGGTGCCGGTCGTGGACTGCGTGCCCCCGTCCGGGTCGCCGCCGGTCTCGCGGCTCATCGCGACGTCGGTGTCGGCCGGCGCGTCCTGCTCGGTGTGGCGGTGCGCGTCGCGCCACCGCTTCACCCGGTCCAGCACGGACATGACGTACTCCTTCCACCGCGGGTCCTCATCCGCGCACGGGTACCCGGGCGCACCGGGACGGAAACTCGAAACCGCGCGGGCGTTTCGGGCCGGGGCACCAGATAGGTATGCACGCCTCCTTGCCCGTCGCGTCGGTGCTGGACTCCGGGCGCGCCTTGCGCGACATCCTCGTCCCGTTGCTCGCCCAGGGCGCGATCCTGCGCCGGCCGGCGCTGACCGCGCTGGCCGATCGGCTGCGGGCCGACGACCGTGGCCTGCGGCAGGCCCGCCGGCTGCGCGACCGCTACGGCGAAGGGCCACTGCTGCTGCGACTCCCCGGTCGCAAACTCGCGCTGGCCCTCGATCCGGACCACGTCAGGCGGCTGCTCGCCGAGACGCCCGAACCGTTCTCCGCGGCGACGAGCGAGAAGGTCGGCGCGCTGCGGCACTTCCAGCCGCACGCCGTCCTGGTCACCGATCCGCCGCTGCGGGTTCCGCGCCGGGACCTGAACGAGCAAGCGCTCGACGCGCACCGGCCGGTCCACCGCTCCGGGCACACGATGGTTGCCGTCATCACCGAAGAGCTCGACCGGCTGGACGGCACGCTCGGCTGGAACGACTTCCGCGCGCTTTGGATGCGGATCACCCGCCGGATCGTGCTCGGCGACGCCGCCGCCGACGACGAGGAGCTCACCGACCTGCTCGACGCGCTGCGCGCCGACGCCAACTGGGCGCAGTTCCGCCGCCGCGACTCCACGGCCCAGCTGCGGTTCCAGGCGCTGCTGGACGAGTACGTCGATCGCGCCGAGCCCGGCAGCCTGGTGCACGCCTTGCCGCCTGGATCCGCCCAAGAACTGGATGCGGCCGGGCAGGTTCCGCACTGGCTGTTCGCCTTCGACGCGACCGGCATCGCGTTGTGGCGGCTGCTCGCCCTGCTCGGATCGCGCCCGGAGTACGCCGAGGTGATCGCGGAGGAGGCTCGCAACCCGCAGGGATCACCGCTGCTGGCGCACGCGGGGGCCGCCGTCCAGGACTGTGTGCGGCTCTGGCCGACCACGCTCGTCGTCCTGCGCGAGGGCGTCGTACCGACCGAGTGGAACGCCGGGACGGCCCCGGCCGGGACGGAGTTCGCGATCGTGAGCTCGGTGTTCCACCGCGACGGCGAGGCGCTGAAGTTCGCCGACGAGTTCGTTCCGGAGATCTGGCTCGACGGGCGGGCGGACGGCGAGTGGCCGCTGATCCCGTTCAGCGCGGGGCCGGCGGTGTGTCCGGGGCGCAACGTCGTGCTGCTGACCACGAGCGCGGCGGCCAGTCACGTCGTCGCGCACTTCGACCTGGACCCCGACCCGGCCACCCGCAGCAAGCTGGCCGGTGCGATGCCGGCGACCTTCGACCACAGCTCCCCCCGCATCGGTTTCTGGCGCAAGGACTGATCGCCGGACCGCGGTTCAGGCGCGATCGCCGGACGTTCGCGCAGATGCGGCTTGGTCAGCGCCACGGCAGCTTCGCTCAGCGCCACGGCAGCTTGGCGTGCAGGATCGCAGCACGGGCGGCGTTCGAGCCGCAGGCGCCGTGCACCCCGCCACCGGGATGAGCCGATGCCGACGCGAGGTACAAGCCCTTCACCGGCGTCTCGGCCCGCGCCAGGCCCGGGATCGGCCGGAACACCAACTGCTGGTGCAGCGCCGACGTCCCGCCGTTCACCGCGCCGCCGACCAGGTTGGCGTCCCGCCGTTCGAGGTCCGGTGGCGCGAGGATGCGGCGCCGGATGATGCGCTGCTCGAAGCCCGGAGCAGCCCGCTCCACCTGCGCCTGCATGCGATCCGCGAACCGCTCCGCCTCGTCGGCGTCCCACCGGCCGGTGAACTCGTCGTCGCCACGCACTCGCTGCGGCACGTGGGTGTAGGCCCACGCCGCCTCCGTGCCGGCCGGCGACCGAGTGGGATCCGCCGTGGTCATCTGCCCCATCAGCAGGAACGGCTCGGTCGGGACGAGACCCGCCGCGATCTGCGCCGCCGTCATACTGAGCGCGTCCACCGACCGGGCGATGTGCACCGTGCCCGGTGACGCGCTCGGCTTCTCCTGCCAGGGAATGGGCCCGTCCAGCGCCCAGTCCACCTTCACGGTGCCGGGGTCCCACTCGAACTTCTCCATCGCCCGCCGTACCCGGCGCGGAACCGCCGCCACGGGCAGCAGTTCGCCGTACAGGGCAGGCGCGGAGACGTCGGCCAGCACCGCCCGGCGCGCGCCGTAGTACTCCCCCGAAGCTGTCCGTACGCCGGTCGCGCGGCCGCCGCTCACCTCGATGCCGGTGACGCGCTGACCGCAGACGATCGTGCCGCCCTGCGCGCGGAAGCGGTCCGCGAGCGCGTGCGCGAGCCGCCCGGCTCCGCCCTTCGGGACCGGGTAGCCGAACTGCTGACCGAGCATCACCAGCAGCCAACCCATCAGCCCGGAGCCGGCCGACTCGGGCGTGATGTCGGCGTGCTGCGCGTTGGTGGCGAACAGCATCCGGCCGGCATCGCCGCGGAAGTGCTGCTCGCCGAGCGACCGCACGGACGAGGCCAGCAGCCGGATCCGCTCCAGGCCTTGGCGGCCGAGCAGATGCAGCGCGAGCGACGATCCGGAACGAATCGGCGGGAACGGGTCCAGCAGCAGCCCGACCATGCCGCGCTGGATCTTGCGCCAGTCCTCGTACAGCGCGAGCCAGCTGTCGCCGTCGCCCGGCGCCTCGGCGTCGAGCTCGGCAGCGGTCCGCAGCGGGTCGTCGTGCACGATGGCCCAGCCGCCGTCGGTCATCGGATTGCCGAACGGCGCCGGGGCGTCGGACCACTCCAGGCCCCACTTGTGCAGCTCCAGGGCCTGGATGGTCGGTGACGCCGCCGCGAGCGGGTAGAACGAGCTGAAGGTGTCGTGGATGAAGCCGTCCGCCACGTCGGAGTCGCTGCGGACCGCGCCGCCCACTTCGTCGTTCGCCTCGACCAGCACCACCTCCCAGCCCTGGTCGACGAGCAGGTTGGCCGCGACGAGCCCGTTCGGGCCGCCGCCGATCACGATCGCGTCGCTCATTCGCACCCGGTATCCACGGCGCCGGTTTCGTATGCGCCGGTGCGGGGTGGGTACCGGGTGGTTCATGACCGAGCGACCTGACGATGCCCGCGCGCACACCGCCCTGGGCGTTGTCGTCACCGGCGCCGCCGGCGGCATCGGTCGCGCGACGGCACTGGCGTTCGCCGATCGCGGCGACGACCTGGTGCTGGCCGGGCGGTCGCGGGTGACGCTCGAGGAGGTGGCGCGGGGCTGCCGGGACCGTGGCGTGCGGGCGGTCGTCGTACCGACTGACGTCTCCGAGCCCGCGCAGACCGACGCGCTGGTTGACACCGCCCTCGCCGAGCTCGGCCGGGTCGACGTGGTCGTGCACTGCGCGGCGGTGCTCGCGTACGGCGAGTTCGGCAAGATTCCGAGCGAGGTCGTCGACCGGGTGCTCAAGGTCGACATCAACGGCACCGCGAACATGGCTCGCTCGGCGCTGCGCCGGTTCACCGCGCAGGGTGGCGGACGGCTGGTCCTGTTCGGCTCGGTGCTCGGCAAGATCGCGCCGCCGCTGATGAGCTCGTACGTGATGAGCAAGTGGGCCGTGCACGGGCTCGCCCGGGCGCTGCAGGCCGAGACCCGCTCGATGCCCGGCGTGCACGTTCACCTGGTCACGCCCGGCGCCGTCGACACGCCGGTCTACCAGCACGCCGGCAACTACCTCGGCCACGTCGCCCAGGCGCCGCCGCCCGTCGTCACCGCCGAGAAGGTCGCCCGCGCCGTCGTCGGCCTGATGGACACCCCGCGCCGCGAGGTCTCGATCGGCGCCGCGAACCTGCTGATGGAACTGGGCTTCCGCCACCTGCCCGGCCTGTACGACGTCCTGGTGACCCCGCTGCTCAAACGCCTCGGCGTGTCGAGCACCCCGGTCGCCCCCAACCCCGGCAACGTCTTCGAGCCCCGGGCCTAGCCAGACCAAGGGAGGAGTCATGCACACCGATCGGCCCGAAACCCGGACCCTCACCACCCAGCCCACCGCCGTACGCCGAGCGCTGCTGCACTCCGACGAGCTGTCCAGCTGGCTCCCGCGCGCCTTCGGCGACGTCGCGGTCTTCCTCTACCGGCAGGGCATCGCCCCCAAGGGCTACCCGTTCGCCCGCTACCACCCCCACTCCGACGGCCGCGTGCACGTCGAAGCCGGCTTCCCCGTCGCCGACCCGATCACCGGCGACAGCACCGTCGTCCCGTCCTCCCTCCCCGGCGGCCACGTCGTCGCCGCCTGGCACAACGGCCCCGCCGACCAGCTCCGCCACGCCTACCACGCCATCACCACCTGGCTGACCGACCAGGACGCCACCCCCACCGGCGACGCCTGGGAGATCTACCACGACCTCCCCGCCCACAACCCGCACCACCACCGCACCGAAGTAGTCCAACCCATCACCCTCACCGCCGCCCGGGTCTGAGGCGACGTTCCGCGCGGCGCCTGCTCGTGGAACGTCAGGCGGGGAGCTTCGCCAGTTCGGTGAGGGCTTCGTCGGCCCACGCGATGGTGGCGCGGGCGGTGTGTTCGCCGGCGGAGATGGTGAGGAGCCAGTAGCGCGTGTGGGGCTCGGTGGTGGGGTCGGAGGTGCGTTCGGCTTCGACGAGGGCTCGGGTGGCGGCCAGTTCGGTGAGTTGGTGCTCGGCTCGGGTTTTGGAGGCCTGGACCAGGTCGGCGCAGGCGGACGGGCCCAGGAGGTGGCCGAAGAAGAGGCGGAGCAGGGTGCCGCTGCGCGGGCGGCTGGGAACGGGCGGGCTGCTGAGCAGATCGAGCAGATGAGCTCGGCCGGCGTCGGTGAGGGCGTACTGCGCTGAGCCGGTGCGGCCGCCAGCGGTGGCCTCGATCAGGCCGGACTCCTTCAGGCGGGCGATCGACGGGTAGATCTGGCCGAAGCTTTCGCTCCAGAAGGCGCTGAGTTGCTCGTGGATCGTCTTGCGGACCGCGTAGCCGGTCGTGGGCGTGATGCTGAGCACGGCGAGGACCGCAAGATCGGTCTGGGAGGAAGCCATACGCTATTGTATCTGGCAGATACATCAAAGGGGCGGGCATGAGTCTTCTGGCAGTGGCCGCGGCGGTTGCCGCGGCGAGCTTTGCGGTGATCGCGGGATTTCAGCTCGCGCTGGCGGCGGGCCTCCCGTGGGGGCGGGCGGCGTACGGCGGAGCGCGGGACCGGTTGCCGGTGCAGCTTCGCGTCGTCAGCGCCGCGGCGTTTGTGGTCTGGGTGATCGTCGGGCTCACGGTTCTGCGCCGGGCCGGCGTGCCGGTCTGGACGCCTGTTCCCGACCGCCTTCTTCCGGGCACTGTCTGGGTGGTCGCCGGGGTGCTCGTGCCCTCGCTGGTGCTGAACGTGATCACGAGGAGCCGGATCGAGCGGGCGATCTGGGCGCCGATGTGCCTGGTGGCGCTCACCGCGACCGTCGCCGTCAACGTCCTGGCGTGAAGCTGGGAACGACAAGGGACGCGCTTCACCCCGTGGCGAAGCGCGTCCCGGCGTGAGGGGCCTGGCGGAGGTCAGGCCGGCAGGGTCCAGAGCTGGTTGCTGCTGCCGGCGCAGTCCCAGATCTGCAGGCGGGTGCCGTCGGCCGAGCTCGGACCGGTGGCGTCCAGGCAGCGACCGGAGGCCGGGTTGCGCAGGGTGCCGTTCGACTGGGCGTGCCAGGTCTGGGCGCCGGTGCCGTTGCAGTCGTAGAGCTGGACCGGGGTGCCGTTCGCCGTACCGGCGGCGGTGACGTCCATGCACTTGCCGAGGGCCCGGATCGTGCCGTCGGTGCCGACCGTCCAGGTCTGCGCCGAGGAGCCGTTGCAGGTCCAGAGCTGGACGGCGGTGCCGTTCGCGCTGTTCGCGCCGGCGACGTCGACGCACTTGCCGGCGATGCCCTTGACCGGACCGGTCTTGCCGCCGGGCTGCGGGGAACCACCACCGGCCGCGTCGTAGATCGCGCTGACCAGCGAGGTGCTGCCGGTGGTGTCCTGGGACAGCTCCCAGTTCATGATGCCGCCGGCGTTCGCGACGGCCCACTGGGTCTTGCGCTTGATCGTCGGGATGCCGTTGTAGCACTGCTGGGCGCCGTTGACGGTGGCGCAGTCCCGGTTCGCGTTCGCCGGGTCCATCGCCACCAGTTGCGCGTAGGTCAGGTACGTCGGCCGGCTGTAGAACGGAACGCCGAGCACGGTTTTGCCGGCCGGCAGACCGCGGGACTTCCAGTAGTTCGCCGCGGCGATCGACCAGTCGTAGTTGGCGTGCGGGCTGCCTCCGTCGTACGCCATGATGTTCAGGAAGTCGACGGAGCCGAACACGGCCGGCTGGACGCCTTCGGCGGTGCCGCCGTTCGACACCACCGCGGCGGTGAGCAGCTTGCCCCGGCTGTGCAGAGCGTCGCTGAGCTGCCGCATCAGCGCGGTGAAGTTGTTGCCCTCCACCCCCGGGTCCGGGTACTCCCAGTCGATGTCGACACCGTCCAGGCTGTACTGGTTGACCGCACCGATCACGGCGTTCACGAACGTCGTCCGGCTGGTCGCGTTGGCGGCGAGCGCCTCGAACGCGTCGTCGTTGCCGTCGTTCCAGCCGCCGATCGCCAGCGACACCTTGACGCCGTTGGCGTGCCCGAGCGAGACCAGCGAGTTCAGCTTCGACGGGCTGGGAATCGCCTGCAGGGTGCCGTTGGCGTTGGGCAGCGCGAAGGCGTAGTTGATGTGGGTCAGCTTCGAGTACTGGATGCTGTTCACGTCGCCGGACCACGACGGCATGTACCCGACGCTGCGGAAACCGCTCGGCAGGGCGGCGGTGCTGGTCTCGCTCGCCGACGACGCGGCCGGGGCGGTCACGGCCACCGCACCGGCGGCGGCGGTCGCCAGCGTTAGGCCCGCGACGGCGAGGCGACTTCGGGACTTGATCCAAGACAAGGAAGAAGTATTCATCAGGGGCGGTTCCTTCCGGGGGGCGGACGTGAAGGAAGATATGAAGTGAGCTGACTGAAGTGCGAGCCAGTGAACCCCGGATGTCCCGCCGTCGTCAAGAGGTCACGGACAGCGAAGCGGGCCGGCGCAATTCACCGGCCCGACCGGTCGGCCTTCGCCAGCAGCGGCAGGGACACCAGGCCGGCCAAGGTGCAGGCGACGGCCGAGGTCCCGAGAATGACGGCGGGACCGAAGTGGTCGTTGGCCAGGGCACCGACGGCGGCTCCCAGCGGCGCAGCGATCGCCAGCATGGCCCGCTGCGTGCCGAACACCCGGCCGTGGACCGCCGGATCGGTCCAGCGCTGCAGAGCCGTCGCCTCCACGGCGGAGTACGGGCCCCAGATCGCGCCCGACACGACGAACACCAGCATCGCGGCCGGCAGGCTTTCAGTGAGCACCAGAGGCACGGTCACGACGCCCCACACCACGGCGCCCAGTCCGTTCACCAGCCCGGGACGCCTCCGCGCCAGCAAAGGGGCCAAGGGCAACGTCATCAGCGACGCGACGCCGAACACCACCCAGAGCAGGCTGTAGCCACCTACCGAGACGCCGAGCTGCTCGCGAGCGAAGTACGGCAGCACGGTCTCGAAGGGCCCGTACACCAGGTAGTACACGACCGACAGCGCCATCAGCCCAGCCACCCGCGGCGAGCTCCACCGCCGTGGCGGCTCCCCCGGTCGCGCGACCTCGACTGCGGCCGCCGTACGCCGTGGCAACCGTGCGGCAATCACCGCCACCATCGCCAGCATCACCATCGGTACGACGAACGCAGGCCCCGGCCCGAGCAGCGCCAGCGCCGGACCGGCCAGCGCAGCCCCCACCAGCATCGGGAGCTGGTCACCGACGCTCAGCAGCGCATTGGCTCGGCCCAGCGACGCGACATCCACCAGCCGCGGCACCAGGGTCCGCGCGGCGGCGAAACTCAGCGGCGCCGTGACTCCCGCTGCCGCGCCCAGCACCAGCATCACCCAGAGCGGGAACCGTCCACTCCAGCCGGCAACGACCAGCACACCCATCAGTGCGGCGCGGACCGCGCCGTCCAGGACCATCGTCGGCACCGGTCCGAAACGGTCGACAGCGCGACCGCCGAGCACGCCGCCGAACAGCGCGGGAATCCGGATCGCCACCACCAGCAGGGCCGTCTCGGCTCCGGACCACCCTTGCGGACCGGCGATCCACAGAATGACGAACAGCAAGAAGTTGTCAGCCGTCGAGGCGAGCGTCCAGGCCGCCGCCAGCCACCACACCGGCTTCGGCAGCGCCCGGGTCGCCCGGTCCCCGACGGTGACGGTCATCGGGCCTGCCCCACCGACTCGTCGACCGGGCACCGTTCGCAGGCCGGCCAGTCGCACAGCCGGCAGGTTGCGTCCGCCGCGTCCCGTGCTCGCTCCGTCGCCCGCAGCCCTCGTCCGAGCAGATCGTTGAGCTGTCGCCGGTCGTCGTCACTGAGCCCGCCCAGCGCCTCGGCCGCGGCGGCCTCGCGGCGCTCGTTCCAGGTGGCCAGGGCCGCGGTCCCGGCCGGCTCCAAGCTCAGCCGGATCGCGCGGCCCTGCCGGGCCCGGGCGACGTACCCGAGCTTCTCCAGCCGGTCGATCAGGCGCACCGTGCCGGACTGGGTGAGACCGATGCGATTCCACAGCCAGTCCGCCGAACAGCCCTCATGGCTGGCGATCAACGTCAGCGCGGCGACGTCGCGCAGTCCGAGACCCGGTGGCAGCGCGCCGGTCAGCACATCGTGACTGCGCAACGTCCAGGCCGCCCACACGTTCGACTCATGCATGACTCATTCATACATCAAGCCGACCGGGTGCTGCCAGTCACGGCGTGCCGCCGCAGCTACTACCGGCGAGGAAACAGGCCGCCCTGGGCAAGCCGCTGGTTGACCCGCTGGCGCACCTCCGGCTTGGCCAGCAGGTCACTCGACTTGCGCAGGTTCGCCGCCAGCAGCGGCTGCCACGCGTCCTGCTCCGCGGCGGAGACGGTCTGCGCGCGTCCGGACAGCAGCTTGACCAGCCCATCGGCGACCGCCGTCTGCTCCTCCGCGCGCGGGTGGTAGGCGGCGGCCTTGGTCAGGTCGAGGTCCTTGCCCTGGATCCAGGCCTTCTCCTTGGCGCACACGTCGTGCTTCTCGGACGGCTTGAAGAGGTCGAGGTACTTCGCCTTGGTCTCCTTGGCCGCGGCGGCCATCGCCTTGTTCAGCTCGGTCTGGATCTCGGTGAGGTAGCCGTAGTCGCCCTTGGCCAGCGGCAGGTCGGGGCAAGTGCCCTGCGGCGGCGCGATCCGCGGGTAGCCGATCAGCACGATCGTCGCCTTCGGTGCCACCCGGCTCCGGATGGCCTTGACCGACTCGACCAGCCGGGTCTTGGTCTTCGCGACGTTCTCCCGCAGCCGGTCCTTGCCGCCGGCGGTGAACTGCTTCTTGCACGGCGCGCCGTCGGGATCCGAGGCCTTCACCGTCGGACACACCGCGAGCAGGTCGGGCAGTACGCCGAAGTCGTTCGCGCCCATGCCGAGCGTCACCAGGTCGGTCTGCTTGGTCAGCGCGGTCACCTGCGGCGGGACGAACCCGGTCGCGGTGGCCTGGGCCGTCTTCAGATGCGTGGTGTCGGCGCCGCTGCAGCTCACGTCGGTCACCTTCGGCACCTTCAGCTTCGGCGCGGCCAGGGCGGGATAGTTCCCGCCGGAGCGCAGGCAGCCGAGCGTGCTGAGATCGAGCGGCGGCACGAGTGGAGCGGCCGTGTAGGAGTCACCCAGGGCCACGTAGTTCTTGAACGCCGGGGCCGCCACGGCGGCCGGGGCGGCGGTCGCGGTCGCCGGACCACTGGCCGTGGCGACGGTCGCGGCAGGGATCGCGAGCGCGGCCGCGGTCAGTCCGGTGATCAGGCGGGCAGAATTCATGGTGCCTCCTTCGAAAGGGTGGCGAGGAGGCGGCTCGCCGGCTGTTTCGTCCTTTTCACCCTAAAGGCTGTGTGGTGCTTTACGGAAGCGTGTCGCCGCGATTCTCCGCAGACCGGAAAAGGAAATTGCCAGCACGTTTGACCTGCCGCGGCCCGGGCACTTTCTGGGGTATTCAGAGCGGCTGGCCGAGCCGTCGCCGCAACGACGACCGGCGATGGTGGCCGGTGCCGGACGCAACCAACGCTGAGCACGAACTGCGTCCGCGGCCTTTCACTGTTGAGGAACGTGACGAGCGGGATCGGGCGACCCGGTGACAGCTGCGGAATCGACGGGCCCGGCGGAACGCGCAGACTGCTGCACCGAGCCGTCGAGCTCAATCTCGTCGTGGCCGACGAAGTGCCGCGCATTACCAAGGGCGCGGAACGCCGGCCGACGACCTTCACCAGATTGCGGCGACCGCGCTGGTCAAGGCGGCTCCGGCATTCCACCCGGAGCGGAATTCGTCATTTCTGGCGTGCGCGCTGCCGACGTGGGCTGGGCGGCACCGGGACCGTCACCGCGGGTCGTACCAGAGCGCGCGCGACCGGAAGGCCGGAGCGATCGCCGCCGCCTCGCGCCGTGGCGCGGTCACGTGCCCGGCGTTACCCGAGGCCACGAACTTGAGGTCGGGCCGGGCCGCGAACCGGTCCAGCCAGTAGTCCATCAGCAGATTGCCCTTGCCGCCCTGGTGCGAGCTGCAGCGGATCCGTGCGATCGCCATCGGCTCGAAGTCGCGGTGGAAGGGCGACGGACAGGGGCCCGCCCCGACCAGCAGCACCCCCTCGTTCCGGTACGCCGTACCGCCCTGTCCCCCGCGCGCCATCAGCCGGCGGTCCCGCGGGTGGATGCCGAGCGGCAGCGCCATCGTGCGCGGCGCGACGCCCGGAACGGCTTCTTCCACCGACGCGGACAGTCGGCCGAACTCCTCCTGGACCTTGCCTGCGTCGATCTGCCGGAGGTTCGGGTGGCTCCAGGTGTGGTTGCCGAGCTCGCACCCCAGCGCGTGCAGGCGGCGCAGGGCCTGCACCGCGGCGCTGCCGGACAGGCCGAACGGGGACCTGTTGAGGTAGAAGGACCCGACGGCCGGGAAGTCCGGGTGCCGCTCCTCGAAGGCGAGCATGATGCCGACGGCCGTGTCCGGCACCACCCGGCCGGCGGCGTCGAGCGCGAACTGCCCCGGCGTGCTGTCGTCGAAGGTGAGCACCACCGGCGTCCGCCCGGCCGGCACCCTGGAGAAGTCGCGGCGGACCAGGTCGAGGGTGCGGATCGGGAAGTAGCCCTCGGCGTGCAGCCGCTCCAGCTCGGCGCGGAAGAACGCCGGCGTCATGTCGTACTCGCCACTGACTGAGGTGGCCAGCCGGTGATGCATCAGCACCGGGATCATGCCGAGCTCGTTGGCCTTGACCGCGCTCGCGGGCGTGGTCGTCGACGGCGTCGGCGCGGCCGGGGCCTCTTTTGCCGGATCCGCGGAGTGCGCCGGATCGGCGGACGAGATCACCGGCGCTGCGTCGGGCGCCGCCACATCGGTGCAGCCGGCAACGATCGTGGTACCGGCGGCAGCGGCGAGCCCGAGCAGGCGGCGCCGGGACAGTGGCGCCGTCATTCGTAGATCACCAGCTCGGGGCGCGGCCGGAGCGTGAGCACCTGGGCCGGCGTCATCAGCGCGCCGTGCCGGGTGTCCTCCTCGTAGAAGAGCTTGAACCCGGTGTGCACGCCTCTGGGCAGCTGGGTGGTCAGCTGCCGGTAGGTGGCCTCCTTGGCGCCGCGGGTCCCGATCCCGTCCACGGACTTGACCATCGCCACGCCCGGATAGCCGCGCAGTACCGCTTCGTTCTGCACGATGCGCTTGGTGAGCTGGTGGAACACGAACAGCTTCTCCGGCAGCCGGTACTTCGTCACCAGCGCGGACAGGTAACCCGCGATCTGGTTCAGCTCGGCTCCGGAGGTCCGGCCGAACACCTGGCCGGGGACCTCCCCCGGACCCACCTCCCACTCGGGGTCGAGGGCCAGCCCGACATCGGGCTGCCGCAGCCACGGCTCCAGCCGGCGGACCTCGTCGATCGGGCGGGCCTGACCGGGCTGCACGTCGAGCATCAGCAACATCTTGTGCTTGCGAGCCACCGCGAGGTAGCGGCCGATTTCCGCCGGCTTGATCCGGCTGCGGTACTTGCCGTCCCAGCCCCCCGCCCCCTGCGCGGTGACGACGATCAGCTCCATCACGGGCAGCGGCGTCCGCCCGCCGCGGTGCGCCGCGGCGAGCCGCTCGAGCCGTCGGGCCCGTTCGTCCAGGTTGCTGTCGAGGGGACCGAGGGCGGGCGCGCCGGGAGCACCGACGAAGGCGACCAACTGGTGAGCCGGGAAGAGTTTGCGGCCGCCACGGGGAAGCTGCGGCAGCGGCTTGGGCTTGGCGGGCGCGATCTGCGCCGCCGCCGCGCCGGACTTCGCCGCGGGACGGTCCGTGGTGGCCGGGTCGGCCTGGACATCCGCACAGCCGACGACGGCTGCACCGACGAGGAAGGAGCCGAGTACTGCACGGCGATTGGGGAAGCGCACGAGAGTCACCGATTTCCGTCAGAAAGGAGGTCGGGCGACTCTGCTGTACCCGACTTCAAACACTAACCGTGAGGAGTCGATCACCAGAAGTGACCACGCCGGAATGAGGCACAGGGGCCGGGTTCGCCATCGGCGTACCCGGCCCCTGCGGGCCAGCTGCTCCCGGCAGCCCGACGCATGCCGGGGCCCGTTTCGCGCCAGGGCGCGCAGCTGGACGGGGGGACTGCTCAGAGGGTGTGGATCAACCCGCCATCTTCACCATCTGCTTGGGCAGCTGCTTCAGCTGCTCGGGCACCGGCACCTTGCCGTCGATGGCCTTCAGCATCTGCTGACCGCGGGTCTCGTACTCGTCGGGCATCTCCAGGCCGAGGGCCTCGAGCAGCGCGTCGAGCAGCTGGACGACCGCGCCGATCAGGGTCTCCATCGGGATCCCGGTGTCGCGCCACTTCTGGTCCTTGCCGCCGGTGTACGGCACGGTGGACGTCGGCCGGGCCTGCTTCGCGACGCCGATCATCGAGCTCAGCGCCTTGCCGCTGGCCTTGTTGATCAGCGACCCCTTCTCCTTGTCGTACAGCCACTTCTGGCCGTCACCGGCGCGGCAGGGCAGCACCAGCAGCGGGGTCTGACCCTGCACGGTGGTCAGGTCCGCCGCGGTGTCCAGGCAGGCGCCGTTGGGAAGATCGCCACCGACGTTCTTCGACATCGACACCATCAACTGCTGGTCGGCGGTGTAGGTCCACTGCTGGATCTTGCCCTTGGACCCCTTGTTGCACTTGATCATCACAGCGGTCGGGATTCCGTCCGGAGTGACCGCGAAGGTCAGGCAGAGCTTGGTCTGCACCCGGTTCACGAACTGCCGGGGCTTGCCGATCGGCAGGTCCGCGGCCGGCGCCGCGGCGCTCTCGGCCGCTCGGTCGGGAGCCGGCGCGCTGCCGGCCTGGGCGGATCCTGCCATCGTCGTGCTTGCCGCCAGCGCGGCGACCACCAGCGTGGCGCCGGTACGCGTCATCAGACTGCGGATACTCATGAGGTTCCTCCACGGTCGGGCCTGGGAAGGCGAAGGGCGTCGAGCCCGGCATCGTGGTCACCGGCCGGGATCCGGTAGTGACTGTCAGCAATGCTTCGCCACAGCCAGTAATTCCCACTCAGGGGCCGACGGCAACTGTCACTAGGTGCCAGTGGCAACTAGTTGCCAGAGGCCCGTGACCTTGGCCCGCTCACCGGGTAACGCTGTGACCCGATCGCCGTGCCCTCGCGCGCGGGCCGCGTCCCGGCTGTGGTGTCACCGTGACGCAGCTTGCGCAAGACCGTGATCTCGGGCCCGCATAGATCGCGCAGCCGCTGGGTATCCCAGGCCCGGTCAGGACCGCGAACGGCGCGGCTCGGCGGCCTTCAGCCGCTCCGCTTCCTTCTGCACCTCGGCCTGGGTGGCGCGCTCCCGCCGCAGCCACTCCGGGTCCTCCGCGCGCAGGTCCTCGATCTGCGCGGTGGTCAACGCCTCGGTGATGCCTCCGCGCGCGAGCCCGGAGATGGAGATGCCCAGCCGTGCGGCGACCACCGGCCGGGGGTGCGGACCGTTCCGCCGCAGCTCCCGCAGCCACTCGGGCGGGTCGGTCTGCAGCGCGTTCAGCTCGTCGCGGGAGATCACGCCCTGCTGGAACTCGGCCGGCGTGGCTTCGAGGTACACACCCAGCTTCTTCGCCGCGGTCGCGGGCTTCATCGTCTGGGCGGTTTTCTGCGACGTCATACCGCCCAGGGTACCGAGCAGAAGCGGGCTCGCCGACCACGGCGGATAGCCTGATCCAGTGACAGCCTCGGACCCCTCCCCCGCCTTCCGGCTCGCCTACGTGCCCGGCGTCACGCCGACCAAGTGGGTGCGGACCTGGAACGAGCGGCTCCCCCGCGTCCGGCTGTCGCTGATCGGCGTGACCGCCGCCGACGCGGCCGGGCTGGTCCGGGCCGGTGACGCGGAGGCGGGACTGGTGCGGCTGCCGATCGACCGGACCGGCCTCAGCGCGATCCCGCTGTACACCGAGACGACGGTGGTGGTGGTCCCGAAGGACCACGTCGTGACTGCCGCCGAGCAGGTCACCACCGCGGACCTGGCCGACGACTTCGTGCTGCACCCGCTCGACGACACGCTCGAGTGGGACGAACTGCCGGGACAGCCCGCGTTCGAGCGGCCGGCGACGACGGCTGCCGCCGTGGAACTCGTCGCGGCGGGAGCCGGGCTGCTCGTCGTACCGCAGTCGCTGGCCCGGCTGCACCACCGCAAGGACCTGACCTACCGGCCGGTGACGGACGCCCCGCAGTCGAGCGTCGCGCTGGCCTGGCCCGAGGGCGAGACCACCGACCTGATGGAGCAGTTCATCGGGATCGTGCGCGGCCGGACCGTGAACAGCTCACGGACCCGCTCGGCGGCGGCGCCGGCCAAGGCGCAGCCCAAGGGCAAGTCCGCCGAGCGGCGCAAGCCCCCCGCTGGTCAAGGCCGGCAGGCGAGTTCCCGAGGCGCCGGACGCGGCAAACCGCGCCGGGGCTGAGGGCAGCCCGGGCGCCGCGCCACCTGCGCTGCGATGTGCGGCGTCGGCTGCCCGATCGGCTGCGGACCTCAGTGCGACACGGCCCCCGACACACGGCCTCGTACGCCATGATTACGCCATGGACCACGCCGACCAGCGGGGTGCTCGATCCACCGACGCGCCCTGGGAGACCGCCTTGCCGACGATCGATCCCGTCGACGGAGGAACCGCCGACGCCTTCGCCCGACTGGCGGTCGAACTGCACGAGACCGGCGGTGTGCACGAGACGGTGGACGCGGTCGTGCAGTTCGCGCTGCAGGCCCTGAACTGCAGCTACGCCGGCGTGGCGCTGTCCTCGCGGGGCTCCCGGCCGGAGATCGCGGCGGTCACCGATCCCGTGGTGGCCGAGGTCTACGGCCTGCAGATCGACACCCAGGACGGTCCGCTGATGGCCTCGCTGCGCGAGCGGTCGACCGTGCTGATCCGTGACACCACCACCGACACCCGGTGGCCGGAATGGGCCGCGAAGGTCTCCGGCCTCGGCGTACGCAGCGTGCTCGACGTACCCCTGACCCTGCGCGACGGCCGCAACACCGTCGGCGTGCTCGGCCTCTACAGCCTCGCACCGGACGCCTTCACCGTCGACGACGAAGCCATCGCCCACATCCTGGCCCGGCACGCCTCCGTCGCGGTCGCCACCGCCCGCCACGAAGAAACCATGGCCCAGGCCGTCGACGCCCGCAAACTCGTCGGCCAGGCGATGGGCATCCTGATGGAACGCTTCGACGTCGACGGCGACCGCGCCTTCGCCATCCTCAAACGCTACTCCCAAGACACCAACACCAAGCTCCGCGACGTCGCCCAGCACCTCATCGACACCCGCAAACTCCCGCACTGACCGGCCAGGGCCGAGCCCGAGATCAGCTGCCGGCCTCCCCCCGCGCCGGCAGCGCGAGGATCAGCTCCCGGACGAACCGCGGATCGGTCAGCCGGTCGCCGTACAGGCCGCGCAGCTGGCCCATCCGGTACCGCACCGTCTGGGCGTGCACGTGCAGCTCGGCGGCGACCTCTTCGCGGCGGCCCTGGTGCAGCAACCACGAGATCAGGGTCTCGGCCAGCCGCTCCTGGGTCGCGGAGGGCAGGACGCCGAGCGGCTCGAGAACCCGCGCCCGCAGGTCGGCGCGGGCCGCGGGATCGGCGCCGAGCACCAGGTCAGCGAGGTAGTGGTCGCTGTCCACCGGATCGGCGGTCCGCGTCCGGGCCAGCGGCACCGTCCGCGCCGCCCGTTCGTACGACGAACGCGCCTCGGCCCACGGCCGCGCCGGACCGACGACGGCGTGGCGGCCCGCGAGCACCCGCAGCAGGTGCCGCCGCCCCGGGCCGTCGACGTCCGGAACCAGCAGCAGCGTGAAGGGCTGGCCGGCCTGGTCCAATCCGGGCAGCTCCTCGCCCACCTGCAGCGTGGCGGCTCCGAGCGAGGCCAGCGCGCCGCGCGCCTGGACGGGCGGAAGGAGAACGGCGGTCAGCGAGCCCGGCGGAGTCCACTCCGCGCGCTCAGCGGCCGCGAGCAGCACGTCGTGCGGCGCTCCGGCCAGCAGGTGCCGCCCGAGGCGCTCCCGGTAGCGCTCCAGCACCCGGCCGCTGGTGGACAGCTCGTCGGCGTGCCCCGCAACGCTGGCTGCCGACAGCTCGTCGATGTAGGCGAAGAGCAGCTCCGCGAACTTGGCCATCGTGGTCGCCGGCAGCCCCGCGTCCGCCGCTGCCTGCGCCAGCTTGCGCCACGCCACCCGCGCCCCCACCCGGTAGGCCGCGAGCAGCGCGTCCATCGACCGGCCACCCCGGGCCTCACCGCGCCCGAGCGCGTAGGCACCCTCGATCGTCGGACCGAGCGGCGTGCTCGGATCCGCGTCCCGGGCGCCGCCGGCCAGCTTGAGGAAGCCGCCCAGCGCCATCTGGACGGCCGCCTCGATGTTCGGCCCCATCGATCCCGCGCCACCGAGCGCACCGGCGTACTCCGGGACCTCGGCGGTGACCGCCTCGACCGTGTCGGCGGCGACCTCGCCCAGCCGCTCCCCCAGCACCCGCAGGATCGGCTCGCCGATCTGGAACGACGCCGCCCCGATCGCGGTCGCGCTGCTCACGTCGGTCACTGTGCTGCCTCCGAACCGGTCCAGTCGACTATTCCCTGCGAACAATATCAGCGCGGATATTCACGCTTCCAGGTCATGATTTGAGCTTTGCCCACCAGAAACACTGGATCGATGACGATCTCCGCACTGCCCAGCCGACCTGCCCGGTCCTCGCTGCGGCAACGGATGGCCCGCCTGGCCGAGCGCGCGACCACGCCGTTGCTGCCGGCGGACTATCTGGACCTGTTCGCCCCGCTGCGCTCCGGCGCCGAGCTGCGCGGCCGGATCACGGACGTCACACCCGAAACCGCCGACGCCGCCACCCTCGTCCTGCGGCCGGGCGCCGACTGGGCCGGCCACGTGCCGGGGCAGTACGTGCGCGTCGGGGTCGACGTCGACGGCGTCCGCCAGTGGCGCGCCTACTCGCTGACCCACGGCCCCCGCGCCGACGGCCACATCTCGATCACCGTGAAGGCGGTGCCCGGCGGCAAGGTGAGCAACCACCTGGTGCACGCCGCCCGCCCGGGCACGATGGTCCACCTCGAGCAGGCGACCGGTGAGTTCGTGCTGCCGACCGGTGGCGGCAAGTTCCTCTTCGTCACGGCGGGCTCCGGGGTCACCCCGGTGATCGGGATGCTGCGCAACCTCTTCCCCGCCACCGACACCGGCGTACTGCGGCCGGCCCGGTCGGCTCGGTACGACATCGTCGTCCTGCACGTCGCGCCCAGCGAGCCGGACTCGATCTTCCTCACCAACCTGCGCGGCCTCGACCAGGCCGGCGCGATCCGGCTGATCGCCCGGTACGACGACGAGCACGGGGTGCTCGACATCGGTGCGCTCGACCGGCTGGTTCCCGACCTGGCCGAGCGCACGACGCTGGCCTGCGGGCCGGGCGGGCTGCTCGACGCGCTGCAGGAGCACCACGACGAGCGCGGGCTGGAGCTGCTCACCGAGCAGTTCCGGGTCGCGCACCGGGTGGTCGGCGAGGGCGGCGCCGTCACCTTCGCCCGGACCGGCACGACCGTCGAGGCCGACGGCGCGACCCCGATCCTCGACGCGGCCGAGCAGGCCGGCGTGCTGATGCCCTCGGGCTGCCGGATGGGCATCTGCTTCAGCTGCGTGCTGCCGCTGCGCGACGGCGCGGTGCGCGACCTGCGCAACGGCGAGATCACCACCGCCACCCGCGGCGAGACCGGCGCCGACGGCGTGCTCGTCCAGACCTGCGTCTCGGCCGCCGCCGGCGCCTGCGACATCGACCACTGAGTGACCAGGAGTATTCCGTGACCGTCCTGCAGAAGAAGTCCGACAACCCGATCGGCCACCTCACGCCCGAGGACGTCGAGCAGATCGGGATCGAGCTCGACGCGATCCGGCAGTCCGTGATCGACAGCCGCGGCGCCGACGACGCGGCGTACATCCGCAAGGTGATCAGCGTGCAGCGCAAGCTCGAGCTGGGCAGCCGGGCCGTGCTGCTGTTCTCGCTGTTCCCGCCGGCCTGGGTGGCCGGCACCGCCGGGCTGGCGGTCGCCAAGATCATCGAGAACATGGAGATCGGCCACAACGTCCTGCACGGCCAGTGGGACTGGATGCGCGACCCCAAGATCCACTCCACCACCTGGGAGTGGGACCACGCGTCGCCGGCCGAGCAGTGGAAGCACTCGCACAACGAGCTGCACCACACCTACACCAACGTGGTCGGCAAGGACAACGACCTCGGCTACGGCATCATGCGCGTCGACGAGGACCAGCGCTGGGTGCCGCTGTACCTGGCCCAGCCGCTGTGGAACTTTGTCAACGCCTGCATCTTCGAGTACGGCATCGCGGCGTACGACCTGGAGCTCGGCAAGAACCTGGCCACCAAGGAACGTCGCCGCGACCCCGCCTTCCGGGCCCGCGCCAAGGCCACCCTGCGCAAGATCCGCCGGCAGATGGCCAAGGACTACGTGGTGCACCCGCTGCTGTCCGGGCCGTCGTTCCTGCACACGCTCGGCGCCAACGTGACCGCCAACCTGATCCGCAACGTGTGGTCGCACTCGGTGATCATGTGCGGCCACTTCCCCGAGGGCGTCGAGACGTTCGAGAAGCACTCGATCGACGGTGAGACCCGCGGCGAGTGGTACCTGCGCCAGATGCTCGGCTCGGCCAACATCAGCGGCAGCAAGGCCATGCACTTCATGACCGGCAACCTGTCCCACCAGATCGAGCACCACCTGTTCCCCGACCTGCCGAGCAACCGGTACGCCGAGATCGCGCCGCAGGTCCGCGCGCTGTTCGACAAGTACCAGCTCAGCTACACGACCGGCTCGCTGCCCCGCCAGGTCACGTCGGCCTGGAAGAAGGTCGTCCGGCTCTCGCTGCCGAACGACTTCGGCCGCCGTACCCGTCAGCTGGCCGGCAACCTGACTGCCCTGCCGAAGGGCAGCGCCGCGGCCCCCGCCTGACCCCTCCCGCCGGACCGGCGCCGGCCGCAGCGGTACCGGTCGTTGCCTCCGCGCACGAGTGGATCGCGAGCGGCCGGGTACCGGTGGTCCGCTGTCTGCGGACGGCGTCGACGTGCTGGCTGCTGGGAGAGGTGGATGACAGACCGGACGGCGATGGTTGCCAGGCTGGCCGAGCTGGCGGCGAGCAACGGCTCGCACAGCCACCTGGCGCAGCGATTGTGTGAGGCGAGCCGGCTGATCGTCGGTGCGAGTGGGGCCTGGATCACGGTCGAGAACGCGACCCAGAGCCGGACCACGCTCGCGGCCACCGACCACGTTGCGGCGCGGCTGGAGGACTTCCAGGACGTGCTCGGCGAGGGACCGTGCCAGGACGCCTTCCGGGCCGGCGAACCGGCCACGGCACCGGTGACGGACGCGCCGTCGGCGACGTGGCCCGAGTTCACCCGCGCGGCCTGGGAGAACCTCGGGCGGATGACGGTGTACGCGTTCCCGATGCATCCGGCCCGGGAGACCTTCGGTGTGCTGAGCTTCTACTTCACCACCGCGGTCGAGCTGGCCGAGCCGGCTTCCAGTGTGCAGTTCCTCGCCGACGCGGTCGGCGCCGCCCTGCTGCGGGATCCGCCGGACGCCGGCGAAACCGTGCCGGAGGGCATGTGGTCCGCACGGGTCGAGGTTCACATGGCCACCGGCATGGTGGTCGCCCAGCTGAAGGTCTCGCCCGGCGATGCGCTGGCCATCCTGCGCGCGCACGCCTACGCGCACGACGTCACCCTCGCGGAGATCGCCCGCCGCGTCGTCAACCGTGAGCTCGACTTTCGCGGGGAGCCGTGACCACCCACCACGAGTCGGTCCACCGCGCATCGGCGAGGACTAGCGGTCCTCGCTGAGGCGCGCACCCGCCTGCAGTTCGAGCCAGGCGGCGGCAAGCAGCTCGCCGTCGACGGGACCGAAGTGGTCGAGGGCTGCGCGATGCAGATCGGTCACCGCCGACATCACCGGGTGCGGCAGGTTTGCCTTGCCGGCGTTGCGTTCCACGGCGTCCAGCTCCTCGACGCAGCGGTCCAGGCCGAAGTCGGCGAGGTAGTCGCCGCGGAGCAGTGCCGGCAGATGGTGCTGGACGAAGGCGCTGTCGCCCGCACTGCCCAGCAGGATGTCGCGCATCGCTTCGGGCGCCACACCGTGCCGCTGAGCCAGCAGCAGCGCCTCGGTGGTCAATGCCGCCTGCCCGAACCACAACAGGTTGATCAGGAGCTTCGTCAGATAGCCGGTGCCCGACGCACCAGTACGGCGTACGGCCTTCGCGAACGAAGCCAGCAACGGCGCGGCGGCGTCCACGTGCACACCTGGCCCACCGACGTACAGGGTGACCTCGCCCCGTTCCATGGCGCGCACTCCCCCGCCGATCGGCGCATCCAGGTACGCGATGCCGTGCTCTGCGGCGGCTCGGGCGCACTCCTGGCCGAGCTCGGGCGAAGCGCTGGTGAGGTCGATCCACAACGCGCCGCCGGTCAGGCGCTCGAGCAGCCGGCCTGATCCGAGCACCAGTTCGCGCAGCTCCGGTGCGCCCGGCAGGACCGTGAGAACGACCTCGGCGCCGGCCGGCACGTCGTCACTCCACCGAGCTCCCGCCTGCTCGACCGCCGGACGACGCTCCGCGCGCACGTCGGTCGCCAGCACATCGTGGCCGGCGGCAACCAATCGGCGGATCAGCGGCGTCCCGATCCGGCCGGCCCCGACCACCCCGACGGTTCGCCTCACGCGGACCCCGTCGCACCTGCTGGTACTTGCATTCGCCGACTCCTTCGCTTGCTGGGTGCCGGACCAGTACCCACTTCGGTGGCACGTGTACGCGGTGGGTAACAGGTGAAGGCCGGGGCTGCTCAGGAAGTGGGCACGAGGCCTCGGAGGATCGAACAGGTGAACCATGTCCGACTTCAACGATCGGCTGGACCCCGCGCGGTTCCTCGCCGACCTGGCCGGAACGCTGCACGTCCAAACAGGCCTGGAGCAGACCGCCCGGATCGTCGCGTTGGCCGTGCCGATGCTGGTCAGCGACGCAGTAGGCAGCGTGGCGCTGGCCACCAGGCGCCAACTGGTTCCGGCCGCGGCCGGCTCACCCGCGCTCGAACTGGCCGAGCAGGCGCAGGTCGAGCTGGACGAGGGACCGGCCGTCGACGTACTGAAGGGCGCTTCGGCGGTGCTGGTCCCTGACCTGTTGGTGGAATCTCCTTGGCCGCAGTGGACCCCGACCGCGATCGACGCCGGCTGGCGGTCCTGGCTGAGTCTGCAGCTGACCAGCGGGACCGGCCAGTTGATCGGCGTACTGTCGCTGGCGA
Source organism: Kribbella flavida DSM 17836 (assembly GCF_000024345.1). Classification (NCBI taxonomy): domain Bacteria; kingdom Bacillati; phylum Actinomycetota; class Actinomycetes; order Propionibacteriales; family Kribbellaceae; genus Kribbella; species Kribbella flavida. The sequence continues at coordinate 4,129,147 of NC_013729.1, forward strand.
GCCCGGCCGCGGACGCGTTCGACCCCGGACACACCGGCTGGATCAAGCTGCTGGCCAGCCACGCCACGGTCGCGCTCGACGCGGCCCGGGTACGCGCCCACCTGGCGGTCGCGATGGACAACCACGCCCGGATCGGGCACGGCCTGGGCATCCTGATGGAGCGGTACGGCATCGACGAGGAACAGGCGTTCGTTGTCCTGCGCAAGCAGGCGCAGGACCACGGCCGCAAGCTGCGCGACGTCGCGACCGAGCTCACCCGGACCGGCCGCCTCGCGGAGCCGGACCGACGACCGAACTGACACAATGACGGTGTGATGCTTCGACCTGGACCCCATGAGCCTGCTGCCGGACCTTGGCAGAGCGTGCCTTTCACCGAGCTGGCCGGGCGTGTCCTCGAGGCTGCGGACGCGGCCCGGGAGAAGCGGGCTCGGCACGACGGTGAGCAGGCCGGCCCTCGCATCGTCGCGGTCGACGGGCGAAGTGGCGGCGGCAAGTCGACCCTTGCGCAGCGTCTGGCCGACACCGTGCCCGACTCGGCGGTGGTGCACGTGGACGACATCGCCTGGAACGCGCCGATGTTCGGCTGGAGCGACCTGCTGGCGGACGGCGTACTGACGCCGCTGCGCCGCGGTGACGCCGTGTCGTACCGTCCGCCCGCGTGGGACGCGCACAGCCGTCCGGGCTCCGTCGACGTACCGGCTGGTCTTTCGCTGGTGGTCGTCGAAGGAGTCGGCGCGGGCCGGCGCGAGCTGACCGAGCTGATCGACTGCCTGGTCTGGGTGCAGTCCGACTACGCCGAAGCGGAGCGGCTGGGCATCGCCCGGGACATCGCGTTGGGCGTCAACGGCGACGCGCAGCAGACCGTGGACTTCTGGCACCGCTGGATGGCGGCGGAGATCCCGTTCCTCACCGACGACCGGCCCTGGGACCGCGCGACTCTCATCGCCGCCGGCACCTCGCCGCACCCCCGCGGCACCGACGAGATCTTCGTCGCCGACCCGCGCTGACCATCAGCTCCGCGGTCGGGAGATCCCCAGACCGCTGCGCGCGTCCCGGCCGTACTTCGCCAGCTCGGCGGGCAGGTCCAGCGGCCCGACCGGCACCTTCTGCCGATCGGCGTCGGTGAGCCGGTCCGCCGGGATGATCCAGACGATCTCGAACTCCAGTCCGCTGGGATCCCGGCCGTACAAGGACTTGGTGGTGCCGTGGTCCGACGCCCCGACCAGCGCCCCCGTCTGGTTCAGCTTCGCCGCCAGGTCCTCGAGGTCGCCGAGCGTGTCGACCTCCCAGGCGAGGTGGTACAGCCCGACCGTCGTCCGCCCCGCCCCGGACGGCCCCGCCTGCGCGCCGACCTCGAACAGCCCGAGATCGTGATCGTTGGTCGATCCCGGCGCGCGCAGGAACGCCGCCCCCGAGAACGCGTCACCGGTCTCGGTGTACCCGAAGCCGAGCACGTCGCGGTAGAACGCGACACTCTCCGCCAGGTCGCGCACGTACAGCACCGCATGGTTCAACCGGAAGACCGCCATCGCCCACTCCCTCGTCGCCGTCGTACCCAAGACTAGTTGAACGCTCAACAGAAGGATACCTGGCGCCACCGTCGCCGCGCCACGAGCATTGATGCTGACATAATGACAATGCAGCCAGCAGGAGAGCGATCCGGCGCACTCCTGGCAGTGGTCCCGTGGAGGAAACCGATGCAGAGTCTCGACCAGTTGGTGACGATCGACCGGTCGAGTCCGGTGCCGCTGTACTTCCAGGTGGCGCAGCGGTTGCAGAACCTGATCGAGTCGGGACAGATCCCGCCGGGAGCCCGGCTGGACAACGAACTGGTGGTCGCCGAGCAGTTGGGGCTGTCCCGGCCGACAGTTCGCCAGGCCCTGCAGTACCTGGTCGAGAAGGGCATGCTCAGCCGCAAGCGCGGGGTCGGCACCTCGGTGGTCAACAACCGGTTGCGCCGCAAGGTGGAGATGACCAGCCTGTACGAGGATCTCGAGCGGGCCGGCCGCCGGCCGCGGACCGAGGTGCTGTCCTGTGAGCTGGTCCCCGCGCCGGAGAAGGTGGCGGCGGCGCTGCTGCTCGAGCCGGGGACCGAGGTGCTCGCGCTCGAGCGGCTCCGGTTCGCCGACGACGAGCCGCTGGCGATCCTGCGCAACCACGTCCGCGCCGATCTGGGCGTCACGGCCGAAGGACTGGCCAGCCGCGGCCTGTACCAGCTGCTGCGCGCGGCCGGCACCGAGGTGAAGGCCGCCGAGCAGACCGTCGGCGCCCGGCAGGCGACGGCGACCGAGGCGACACTGCTGCAGGAGTCCCGGGGTGCGACGCTGCTCAAGCTGCACCGGGTCGCCTTCGACGCCGACGGCCGACCGGTCGAGTTCGGGCGCGACCTCTACCGCGCCTCCTTGTACTCGATCGACATCTCGGTCGGCTTCGACTGACGGTGCCCTGCCCTCAGTGGCTGCGCTTCAGCATCGCGTCCGAGAGCGCGTCCGCACACTCCCCCAGCCGCAGGCCCACGACGTCGAGGCGCCGCAGCAGTTCACGCCGCTTGAGCATGTCCGTCGAGACCTCCTGCTCGAACAGCACCGCCACCGCGGACTGGTAGAGCTGCCGGATGCGGCTTGCACACTTGCGGACCGCCAGTGTCGTCAGTGTCACCTCGGCCGGCCGGCGCGGCAGGGCACCGATCGCGTCCTGCAGCAGCGCGAGTCCGTCGCCGACCGCGGTCAGCATCGCCAGATCACCTTGGTCCGGCACCGCCCGGTACAGATCGGTCTCCCGGACCAGGTCGCGCAGGTTGTCGAGCACGTCGTCGACCGACCGCGACAACCGGTAGAGGTCCTCCCGGTCGATCGGCGTGGTCAAGGCGGTCGACAGCTCCCTGACCAGCACCGCGCGCAGCGAGTCGCCGTCGTGCTCGACGCCGACCATCTCGGCCCGGGCCTGCGCAGGCGTCAGCTCACCTCGGGTCATCCGGGCGGTCAGTCTCACTCCACCGAGCGCGGCCGCCAGTTGTGCGTGCAGGGCATCCAGCGCCCGGTGATGGGTCGCTCCGGTCAGATCGTCGTACAGCCTGCGAATTCTCATCCAGCCACTCCGTTCAGGATCAGTCCGATCAGCACGCCACCGGCCAGCGCGGCCGGCAACGTGACCACCCAGGCGACGAGCAGCGGAACGGAGTACTGCCACCGGACCGAGCGCGGACCGTCGTTCAGCGCGGCGCCGACCAGACCGCCGGTGGTCGCCTGGGTCATGCTGACCGGCGCACCGAGTACCGCCGAGCCGAAGACCGCCACCGACGACGCCACCTCGGCCGAGATCACGTGGCCCGGCCGCATTCGCAGCAGTGTGGTGCTTGCACCCCTTCCCACGCGGCGGAGACTCACCGCCGCGCCAACTGCGAAGACACCGGCGATTGTCAGCGCTGGCCAAACCTGCCCGCCCAGCTCGAGCCCGTGACCCGCCGCACCGGCGGCGACCACGACCACGGCGTACATCTTTTGGCCGTCGTTCGCGGCGTAGGCGAGGCTCTGTCCGGCGAAGGCGGCCAGTTGCAGCGTGCCGGTCCAGCGGCCCGTCCGGCCGATCGGCAACCACCGGACCAGCCGGCCGAGCCCGTTCGCCAGCACCAGCCCGACCAGCGGCGCCGCGGCACCGAGGCCGAGAACGAAGCCGAGGCGCCCCCAGTCCGGCGCCGCCCCGAAGCCCAGGGCGGCGCCGGAGATCGCTCCCAGCAGGGCCAGCGTGATGCTGGTGGGAATCCCCCGCCAGGTGAGGGTCAGCACCACAGCCATCGCGACTGTGGTGCCGCCCAGGAAGACGAGCCGGCCGGGCGGCGTACCGGCATCGACCAGCTTGCCGGTGAACGTCGCCGCGACGCCCAGGCCGAACAGGGCCGGCCCGGTCGCGACAGCCGCCGCGAGCAACCCCAGGACGAGCGTTGCCGAGGCGCCGCGGTGCCGGATCCCCAGCGCCAGCAGGGCTCCTCCGTCATTGGCGCCGCAGATGAACACGAAGCCCACAGCGACCAGCGTGCACAGGATGACGGAGATGACCGGCTCCTTCGGCTCGTCCCGGGGCCGGTCAGTCGTCGAGCCCGGTCTCGTCGGCCACGTCGTCCCAGCTGACGAACTTGAAGTTCGTGTTGGCCCGCGGTTCGCCGTCGTCACCGATCACGTCGGGGGCGTTGAACCCGTCCTGCACGACCAGCAGTCCGTCGGGGTAGGCGCTGCCGAACGACGCGCTGGACACCATCGCCCCGTCGCACTCCTCCGAGCCGTCGACGGTGCCGCCGGCCGAGATCCGGAAGTTGGTCAGGTACGGGTTCGACCCCTCGCGGTCGTAGGCGACGAAGGTGTTGTCACCCTGGCTCGACGCCAGCAGATAGCCCTCGCCGTCCCCGTCGTCGAAGATCGTCAGGCCCTCGACGTCCGCGGTCACGTGCCGCCCGCCGTACCCGGGGTCCGCGCCGGCCGTGCACTCGTCGGCCTCCGGGTCGTACGTGCCCGGTACGCCGAACTCACGCACCTTGTCGACCATCGTGGCCGGACCGGACAGGTCCGCGTCGAGCTTCCAGATCCCGACGTCTTCCTGGCCGGCGTACAGTTTGCCGGTATCGGTGTCGACCACCATGCCTTCGACCTGCGGCGTGGAGCCGGGCTCGTCGCACGGCGTCCAGCTCGTCCCGTCGGGCAGGGTGAACGTCGCCGGCAGGTGGTAGCTGCGCACCGGGCTGTACGTGATCTTGCCCGCGGCAACCTTCAGCTCGACCAGCTTCAGCGAGGTGTGGTTGCGCCGGCTGGCGATCGCGTAGTGCCGGCCCGTCTCCGGATCGGTGTACGAGGCCAGCCCGTACGCCGTGTTCTGGTCCTCCACCTCCGCCTCGGTGGCGGAGAACACCCTCGGCACCGAGGCCGCGGTCACGTCGGTCAGCGGGCTGGTCGCATTGTTCGGGTTGATCCGGTAGGTGCGGATCCGGTCCCGGCCCCGGTCGGAGACGACCGCGACGTCCGCCAGGCCGTCGGCGAACCGGACCCCGGACAGCAGGTCCACGTTGTTGAACCGGCCGGTCTCCAGCCCCGGCGCCGGTGCCGGCGGCACGGGCAGCGCCTGCACCTGGGCACCGGACAGGTTGTAGACCTTCAGGCCGCCTTCCTTGGCGGTCGTGATCACCAGGCTCTTGGCCGGCTGCAGCTTGTTGCGCCAGATCGCCGGGTCGTCGGCGTCGGCGTTGCCGCCGGCGTCGTCGTCGAACTGCGCGGGTGTCTCGGTCGTCGCGTGGACCGCGGCGATCGCCGCCGGGGTGCCGCTGGCCGGCAGCCAGACCATCGGCGCGGCCAGCACGGCGAGGCCAGCGCCGAGCACCACCGGCCGGCGCAGAGAACGTGGGGTGGGAATCACGAGAACCTCCAGGAAGCAAGGGCGGATTGTTCGCTGGACCGTACATCAGTATGTCCTTACTAACAATGCTTGATGCTTATGTCTTGACATATTGACCTAACGGCGTGAGCCTGTGCTTCACGCGACCAGGAGGGACTACCCATGAACAGCCGCACCAGGACCAGCCGTCCGCACCGCACACTGCTCACCGCCGGGGTCGGCCTCGCGACCCTGGCGGTCGTCGGCTGTGCTCCCTCGACCACTGAGACCGGCACCGGCACCGCCGGTGCCGGGCAGGCCGCCTTCGCCGGCCCGGTGATCGACCAGAGCTTCGACCTCACCGCCCTGGTCGCGGCCGCCAAGCAGGAGGGTTCGGTCACCGTCTACGACAGCACCGGCGACATCGTGAAGGTGGCTGAGGCGTTCCAGGCCAAGTACGGGATCAAGACCACCGGCGTGAAGTCCGACGTCGGCGACACGCTGGAGAAGATGACCCGCGAGGCGCAGGCCAAGAACGTGACCATCGACCTGACGCTGTACGAGAACGGGCCGACGCTGGTCGGCCAGCTGCTGCCCCAGAAGACCGTCTACACCTGGATCCCGGCCGACCTGGCGCCGCAGATCGACGAGGCCAACCGCAACCCGCTGATGGTGCTGTCCAAGGCGAACGTGTGGATCTACAACCCGAAGCTGTTCCCGCAGGGCTGCCCGGTCGACAACCTGTGGGACCTGACGTCGCCGGAGTGGAAGGGCAAGGTGATGCTGCAGGACCCGCTCGGCAAACCGAACATCGTCGAGTGGTTCAACCAGATGGGCTCCAGCTACGACGCCGACCTGCGGGCGGCGTACCAGGCCAACAGCGGCCAGGAGCTCAGCACGACCGAGCCGACGGCGGCCCGGGAATGGGTCAAGCAGCTGGCCAAGAACGACCCGGTGCTCACCTCCGCCGACGACGACGTGTCGGCCGCGGTGGCCTCACCCAACCAGACCGAGCCGCGCATCGGGCTGGTCTCGATCGCGAAGTTCCGCGACGTCAAGGGCAAGGGGTACCAGATGAAGGTCTGCGACACCCTCAAGCCGTACGTCGGCTACCAGTACCCGAAGTTCGGCGCGATCGCGACCGGCAGCAAGCACCCGAACGCGGCCAAGCTGTTCATGCACTTCGTGCTCACCGCCGAAGGCATCACCCCGGAGATGGGCTCCGGCGGCATCTCCGGCAACAAGGCGGTGCCGCCCAGCTCGAACAACCCGCCGGGGCTGACCGACTGGAGCACCCAGCTGATGAAATTCGACTCGGCCAAGCTGCTGAAGGACTTCCAGGACGCGCAGGCGATGCAGGACCACTGGCGCCTCAACCACCGCTGATCCCGTACCGACTGCCCCGGAGGAATCGTCCCGATGGTCATCACCGATGCCCGCCCACCGACAGTGCCGCCGCCCGACGCCGGACCGCCCCGCCGGCGCGGGCGGTGGCGCTACCGGCTGAGCGTCGCCCGGCATGAGCCGACCCTGCTGATCGGCTTGGTGCTCATCCTGCTGCTGCTCTACCTGGTGATCGCGCCGCTGGTCGCCGTGCTGTCCGACGCGGTCCGGGTCCAGTTCGGCGACCAGCCGAAGACCGGTCAGCAACCTGGTGAACTGACCGGCTACTACCTGTGGCGGGTCTTCCGCTCCCAGGTCAGCTCGATCGTGTTCTGGCAGCCACTGGTGAACACGCTGGTCGTCGCAGTCGGTGTCACCGTGCTGGCGCTGCTGCTCGGCGGGATCTGCGCGTTCTTGCTCACCCGCACGAATATCGCCGGCCGCAAGTGGCTGTCCACCGCGCTGGTGGTGCCGTACATGCTGCCGTCCTGGACGTTCGCGCTGGCCTGGCTCGCCCTGTTCAAGAACGACCGCTCGGGTGGCCAGGTCGGCATCCTGGAGGCCCGCGGGGTCCAGACGCCGGACTGGCTGGCCTACGGCGCTGTGCCGATCATCGTCTGCCTCGGGCTGCACTACTTCCCGTTCGTGCTGCTGCTGTTCGGCAACGCGCTGCGCCGGCTCGACGCGCAACTGGAGGACTCCGCCCGGATCCTCGGCGCCGGTCGGGGCACGGTGCTGGGCCGGATCACGCTGCCGTTGATGCTGCCGTCGCTGTCGTCGTCCACGCTGCTCGTGTTCGGCCGGATCCTCGGCACCTTCGGTACGCCGTACGTCCTCGGGCTGCCGGTCGACTACACGCTGCTCTCGACGTCGCTGTTCTCCGCGGTCCGCAACCACGAGCCCGGCATCACCGCGGTGATCGCGACGGTGATCGTGGTGATCGGCGTCGCGGTCGTCGTCGCGGACGCCCGGCTGCTGCGCGAGCAGCGCCGGTTCGTCACCGTCGGCGGCAAGGGGGCGATGGACCGGATCATCGAGCTCGGCCGCTGGCGGTGGCCCGCCGGTGGCGTGGCACTGGGCGTCTTCGCGCTCAGCGTCGTCGTCCCGGTGGTCACGCTGGCGCTGACCACGGTCACCACGACCCCCGGTGTTTTCAGCGCGGAGAACTTCACCCTCAAGTACTGGCTGGCCGAGGATCTGCCGGGCGCGCCCGGCTTCCCGCACGGCATCCTGCGCGGCACCGAACTGCTCGACGCGGCCTGGAACAGCCTGCGGATCGTCGGTCTCGCGTCGCTCGTGTGTGGCGTCGTGGGACTGCTGGTCGGTTACGTGGTGGTCCGCTCGGACGGCTCGCGGATCGCGTCGGTGCTGCGCCAGGTCAGCTTCCTGCCCTACCTGGTGCCGGGCATCGCGTTCGCGGCCGCCTTCCTGTCCCTGTTCGCCGTACGCCGGGGTCCGGTGCCGGCGTTGTACGGCTCGGTCACCCTGCTGGTGATCGTGCTCGCGGTGACCCACCTGCCGTACGCGTCGAGGTCCGGCATCAGCGCGATGACCCAGCTCGGCCGGGAACCCGAGGAGGCCGCCCAGGTCACCGGCGCCGGCTGGCTCACCAGGGTCCGGGCCGTCGTCGTGCCGATCCAGCGCGGCTCGCTGGTCACCGGGATCGTGCTGCCGTTCATCTCGGGGATCAAGGAGCTGAGCATCGTGATCATGCTGACCACCACCGGGACGCAGCTGCTCACCACGCTGTCGATCAACCTGATCGACTTCGCCTACGACCAGATGGCCAACGCCGTCGTGCTGGTGATCGCGCTCGTCGCGTTCCTGGCCACCTATCTCACCCAGCGACTGACCAGGACCAGCCTGGCGTCCGGACTCGGAGGCTAGACCCGTGCCGACCATCGCCCTGCAATCCATCAGCAAGTCGTACGGCGTGGGCCCGCTCGCCGTGCAGGACCTCGACCTGACCATTCCCGACGGCTCGTTCACCTGTCTGCTCGGCCCGTCGGGCTGCGGCAAGACCACCACGCTGCGGATGATCGCCGGACTCGAGCACCCCACCGCCGGTTCCATCACGGTCGGCGGCCGGGTGCTCGACTCGGTCGAGCAGGGCACCTTCGTGCCGACCGAGCGGCGCGGCATGGGCCTGGTGTTCCAGAACTACGCGCTCTGGCCGCACCTGACGGTGCGCCGCAACGTCGAGTTCGGCCTGCGGGTACAGAAGGTGCCGGCCGCCGAACGGCGGACCCGGGTCGACGCGGCGCTGGCGATGATGCAGATCGCCACCGTCGCCGAGCGCTACCCGTCCCAGCTGTCCGGCGGGCAGCAGCAGCGGGTGTCTCTGGCCCGGATGCTCGCGGTCAACCCTTCGGTCCTGCTGCTGGACGAACCACTCTCGAACCTGGACGCCACGCTGCGGCTGGAGATGCGGGCCGAGCTGAAGCGGCTGCACGAGGAGACCGGCCACACGATCGTCTTCGTCACCCACGACCAGCTGGAGGCAATGACGATGGCGACCCAGGTCGCGGTGATGAAGGACGGCGTCCTGCAGCAGCTCGCTCCCCCGATGGACGTGTACCACCGCCCGGCCAACGTGTTCGTCGCCGCCTTCGTCGGCAGTCCGCCGATGAACCTCGCGCCCTGCGATGCGGAGGGCGACGGCCTCGGCGGTCTTGCCCGCCAGTACCTGCAACTGGCCCAGGTCGGGCCGGTCGACCGGGTCGCCACGGTCGGCGTCCGCCCCGAGGCGGTCCGCGTCGTCGATGCCGGCCACCCCGGCAGTGAGCGGGAGTTGGCGTTCGACGGCCAGGTCCGGGCGGTGCTGCCGACCGGGGCGGCCTGGACGGTCTCGCTGACGGTCGGGTCCACCGAGCTGTACCTGGTCTCCACCGACGAAGTCGACGCGACCACGGGCAACACGATCCGCTGCGCGGTGCAACGCAAGGCCCTGCATGTCTTCGGCCCTGACGGCGACCGCCTCAACCTGGGCAGTGGCCGGGACGCCGAGCGCGAGGAGGTGGCCCAGTGGGTCAGCTGATCACGCCCGAGGCCCTGCTGCTCGACTTCGGTGGCGTGCTGGTCGCGACCACCGGGCGCCCGGGCTGGGCCGGCGAGCTGGCTGCCGAGCTGTCCGACCAGCTGAGCCGCGCCGGCACCCCGGAGCTGACCGTCGACGAGATCCGCACCGACCTGGAGGCCGGCGCCGCCGCGGACTCGTACTGGAAGAACGCGATGTCCCGGCCGCCCACACCCCGCGAGCTGACCCATCGGGAGTTCTGGACCGACTTCGTCGCCGCCGACTGGCCACCCGGTCCGCGGGCCTGGGTGACCGCGCACGCCTCGGTGCTCTGCCGGCGGATGGGCGAACTGCGCCAGCACCGGGCCCACCGCGAGGGCATCCCGGAACTGCTGGACACCGCGGCCGCCGCCGGCATCCCGGTCGGGGTCGTGAGCAACGCGCTCAGCGGGGCCGTGCACCGCGACTACCTGGAGCGGACCGGGCTGGTGAAGCAGCTCGCGGTGCAGATCTACAGCGACGAGATGGGGATCCGGAAACCCCATCCCGAGCTGATCCTGCTCGCCGCCCGCGCGCTCGGCGTACCGGTCGGCCGGACCTGGTACGTCGGGGACAACTTCGACCGCGACGTGCTCTGCGCCCGGCGGGCCGGCGCCGGCGCGGCCGTCCTGATGGAGGCCCCGGGCACCTATCAGCGCCCGTACGCCGTGCGGGCGGTGCCCGACGCGATCGTCCCGGACCCCGTCGCCCTTCGCACGCTGCTGCTCGAAGCCCTCTGACCACTACTGCCCAGGGAGTCCGATGACGACCACACCAGGTACTGACGCACGCCCCGATCCGGAGCTCACGGCGTCCTCGCGCGAGCTGCGGGAGCTGGCCGGCCAGGCCGTCCGGCTGGTCGCCGACGACCTGCGCGCCGCCTTTCGCGGTGCCATCGCCGTGCAGTACAAACGCGACCGGCACGACCCGGTCACCGAGCACGACCGGCGGGCCGAGAAGGCGATCGCCGAGCTGCTCACCGGTCGCGCCCCGGGCAGCACCGTCGTCGGCGAGGAGGACGGAACGTCGGCCGGGAACGGCGCGGTCACCTGGTACGTCGACCCGATCGACGGTACGGCGAACTTCGCCCACGGACTCGCCTTCTTCTGCACCTCGATCGGCGCGGTCGTGCACGGCCGGATCGTGGCCGGTGCGGTTCTCGACCCGGTCGCGGACCACCTGTTCACCGCCGACCTGACGGGCGCGTGGCTCAACGGCCGGCCACTGCGCTCCCGCGGGGTCATCGAGGAGGCGCAGGCTCTGCTGATCACCAGCTACCCGAACGCGCGCGCACTCGAGTCCGACGGCACCGAAGGTCTGGCCTGGTTCGGGGAGCTCGTTGCCGGCTACGGCACGGTCCGGCGCCCGGGCAGTGCGGCCCTCAGCCTGTGCCACGTCGCCGCCGGCTGGGCCGACGCCGCCCTCGGGACGTCGGTCAGCGCCTGGGACATCTGCGCCGCCCGGCTGATCGTCGAGCAGTCCGGCGGCCGGTACCACGGCTTCGGCGGATCGGGCTGGGACCAGCCGGGCTACGCCGCGCACACCGCCGACCTGGAACCGACGGTGCTGCGCGGATTCGTCGACGCCTTCCCGGCGCGTCCGGACGGCGAGGCCCAGGCATGACGCCGCAGCTGCGCTACCCGTGGCTGGTGACCGATCTCGACGGCACCCTGGTCGACCGGGACCTGGAGATCCCGGCCCGCAACCTGGAGGCAGTGGACCGGTACCGCGCGGCCGGCGGCACGGTCACGATCGCGACCGGGCGCAACGAGCGATCGGCCGGCCGGTACCACGCCCAGCTCGGTCTGGACACCCCGCTGATCCTCTACAACGGCGCCCGGATCGTGGATCTCGCCTCGGGCCGGCGTCTGCTGGATCTGACCCTGGGCGAGGCGTGGCCGCTGGTCGCGGCCCGAGCGCTGCCCCGGCTGCCGAGCGCGGTCGGCGCCGTCGGCTTCCACGACCTCGACGCCTACGTGCTCAAGCCGGCGCCGGCCCTGACCCAGTACGCCGGCCGCGACCAGATCCAGCTGGTCGAAACCGCACCGCCGGGGTCCCCCACCAAGCTGATGCTGATCGCCGAGTCACCGGGTGAGCTGGATCAGGTCGCCGAGCTGATCGCGTCGGTGACCATCGCCGTGCGACTGGTCAGGTCCGAGAAGACCTACCTGGAGATCCTGCCCGCGAACGCCGACAAGGGCAGCGCACTGCGGGCGCTGGTGGCGTCGGCCGGCGTGTCCCTGGACCAGGTTGCCGCGGTCGGCGACAACCCCAACGACCTGGAGCTCATCCAGACCGCGGGTCTCGGTGCGGCCGTGGCCGACGGCCATGCGGAGGTGGTCCGGACCGCCGACGTCGTCGTCGCCGCGTGCTCCGACGCGGCCGTCGCCGACCTGATTGACCGCTACCTTCTGTGCTGACGACCCGGCTCAGTGGCGGAAGCCGGTTTCGGCGTCGCGGATCAGTTCGTGGGCCGCGTCGACGACGTCCCGGTCGGACTGGTGGGCGCACTGCCGGAGCATGCCGAGCGCTCGGTCGGCGCCGATCGAGTAGCGCTCCATCAGCAGGCCGACCGCCTCGCCGATCAGGTCGCGGGTCTCGACGGCGGTCAGCAGCTGTTCGGTCCGCTGGGCCCAGGCGTACGCGACCGCCGCCTGGATGGCCAGCGCTTGGCCGGCCTGCTCGTCCTCGGCGGTGAAGCCGTCGGGGTCGAGCGTGTACAGATTGAGGACACCGAGCGTGCGGTCGTCGACGTACAGCGGGAGGCACAGCACGCCGGTGACGCCCAGCTCCAGCACCGGTACGGCGAAACGCGGCCAGCGCTCGTCATCGGCGAGCCGGGCGGCCCGGACGGTCTGGCGGGAAGCCAACGCGTCCAGCGACGGGCCCTCCCCGAGGTCCGTCAGCACCGCGCCGATCCGCATCGCCAGCTCGCTCGACGCGGCCTTGACGTCGACGCGCTCGGGGCCGGCCGGAAGGGTCACCGAGCCGGCGACGACGGGCGGTAGCAGCTCGATCGCCCCGCGCACCGCCTCCTTCAGGACGGCGTCGGGCTCCTCGGTCTCCTGCAGCGTGCGGGCGAGCTTGCCCAGGTCAGCGGCGAACTCCGTCGAACCGGCCGTCGGCCGGTGCGGCGGTCGATCCGACCGTTGCCGCTGCTGCGGGATCTCCACCGAAATGCCCCCAACCCTTTCCTCCTGCCTACCACCCCCGGCCGGTACCGTCCAGGCAAGCGGCGCGCCCTCTTCTCCGGGCTCGGCCGGGGCGCCCGGCGGTCAGCGGCCGCGGGTGCGGAGGTGGTAGCGGCGTTCGGCGTAGGCCAGGTCGTCGCGCCACAGCCGGCCCGCGGCCCAGCGCATCGCCGGCCGCAGCGCGGGCGCCGCGTGCCGGGCGACCGCGAAGCCCGGCCGGTCCGACGCGGCGACGGTCGCCTCGATCACCGCCGTTCTCGGGCGCCCGTCGGGACCCGGGCCCAGCGGGGTGGCGTGAGTCTCGACGACACTGCCGGCGCCCTCGCCCTCGGCGATGCGCATCACCACGGTGCGAGGTCCGGGGCAGGTGAACTCGGCCCGGACCGGAACGCCGATCGGTCCACCCAGCCGGAAGGTGACGTCGACGACGAACTTGTCGTCGCCCGCGTCGTCACCGCCCTGAGGCAGCTCGCGCACCCGCAGGTCGGAGAACGAGTACGGGTGGAACCAGGCGCCGTGCCACGGGTCCAGCCGGTTCGCGACGATGTCGATCGGTTCGCACTGCCCCGACATCGTGGCCACCGCGTCGAGGCAGGCACCCGCAGGCCGCTCCGGCACCAGCGGCAGGTCGGTCGGCTCCTCTCCCCCGACACGGTCGAGCCGCACCCAGCACAGCACGCCGTCGTCGTGGCTGGGATAGGCCAGCCAGCCGGTCCGGTCGTCGTCGTCACCGACGCTCAGGCCGTGCCAGCGGCAGACCACTCGCCCGCACTCGACCTTGCCCAGCGCGAGCGGCGCACCCAAGTGGGGGCAGGCTCCTGGCCCGACCCGCAGTGTTCCGTCCGGACACCGCCAGGCGACCAGCTCGGTACCACCGACCTCCGCGCCGAACGGCGTCTTCGTGCCGACGTCCCGGCTGGCGGCGAACACGAACCAGTTGCCCGAAGGCCGCACGGACGCCCGCTTGACCGCCGCCTCGATCAGCGCCGGCGAGGCGTCGCGGTACGTCGGCTGCTGCCGCGCCCAGGGTTGTCTCGGCAGCCACTGGAGCGGCCAGCGGTCCGGCCACCGGCGCCCGATCGCTGTGGACACCTCGTGTGTCCTGCCCATACCTACTCCTTCTCCGATCGAGGTCGTGAGAACCAGTGCAGCGGGTTGAGCCGGCCGTAGTCCGGGACGGTGAACAGCTCCTGCCCGGGCAGGCCGAACCCGGCGAGCAGCAGGTTCGCCGCGTGCGTGCCGGTCGTCGCCGCCCGTTCCATCAACGCGACCGGCAGATCGATCCGGATGCCGTCGCCGGCCAGGACCAGCCCGTCGTCCGGCGTACGGACCGTGGGGCGTTCGGCGAAGCTGCCCGGGGCGAACAGCGGGCAGTCCTCGCGCCACAGCGACCGCGAGTCCACCACCTCGGCCGCCTCCGACTCCGGGTAGATCAGGTGCAGCTGCCGCTCCAGCTCACGGCTCAAGGCGGGCACGACCGCATCCCGGTCGGCGCCGGGAGCCGCGGCCGCGTACGCGTGCAGCTCGACGACCGCTCCCCGACGCTCCAGCGCCCAGTGCAGCGCCTCGGACTCGTAGCGGTCGAGAACGGAGATGTTGTCCAGCGGCCCCCACCCGCCTGTCCCCAGGAACGACGGCCGGTGCGGTGCCAGCGGCCGATCCAGCCACAGCCGGTGCACCAGGAACGGCGGGGCCGTCCTCAGCCGGGCGACGTTCTCCCGCCAGCCGGGATCGCCCAGCTCGGGCGACGCCTGGACGACGTCCCGCAGCGCCCGGGGATCGGTGGCCAGCACGACCCCGTCGGCATCGACGGCGCCGTCGCCGGTGTGCACGCGGTACTTCCGTTCCCCGCCGGGCTCGACGGTGTGCACGGAAGTACCGGTCCGCACGTCCACCCCCAGCTCCGCGAGGTGGCCGCCCAGCGGATCCCACAGGCTGATCGCGAACGTGTCCGTCGGTACGTCGAACAGCAGTCCTTCCGACGAGCCGAGGAAGTACAGGTGGAACATCACCGCGAGCTCGGCCGCGGACAGCTCCTTCGGCGACGCGAAGAAGCTGCGGGAGAACACCTCGAACGCCAGGTGCCGCGCCGCGGGCGGGAAGTTGATCGCGTCGAGCAGTTCCTCCGCGGTGGTGCCGTCCAGCTGCTCGTAGATCCGGGGCACCCGGACGGTTGCCAGCGGCAACGCTGCGCGGGCGTTCAGCCGGAGCAGGTCCGGGACCGAGAAGGTCGGGCTCTTCACCGCGAAGGCGAGCGCGTTCCACGGCGGCCGGCGCGGAATGCCGCGGAACGTGTCGGTGCGTCCCTCCGGATCCATCAACGGGTAGTCGGCGACCGGCGTGAGCCGCTCCAGCGCCGGGTCGGTGCGCGCGAGCAGCCGACGCAGGTTGTAGTACTGCCGGAAGAACGCGTGGAAGCCGCGGCTCATCGTGACGGTCGAACCGTCGCCGAGCTGGTCCGGCCAGGCGCCCACCCGGCCACCGAGGTACGGCTCTCGCTCCACCAGGACGACGCCGACTCCGCGCTCGGCCAGCACTGTCGCCGCGGACAGCCCGGCGATGCCGCCGCCGACGACCACGACGCGGGGTTGGCGCGCGCCGCGAGGACCAGTGGCCGCAGGCACCGGGTGCCGGACGATCCGCCGGTCGGAGCCGGCCCACGGAGGCCGGCCGCCGGTCACGTCGGCTCCCCGGCCGAGGGTGCGGTGCCCAGGAAGGTGTGCGCGACTCCGCGCTGCCAACCGCCCATCGGGGCCACGGAGACCTCGGTGAAGCCGGCCCGGACGAGTCGCTGCTGGAAGCTCCGCGCGCCGTCGAAGTGGTTCACGCTGCTGCGCAGGTGACGGTAGAGCGCCGCGTCGCCGCTGCCGAGTCTCCCGGCGGGGATGACGATGCCCCAGCACACGGCGTTCCACACCGCCCGGGCGAGGCGCGAATCGGCCACGGAGTACTCGTGGATCGCCAGCCGTGCACCCGGCTTCAGCAGTCCCCGCAGCTTCGCCAGCCCGGCGTCGGGATCGGCGAGGTTGCGGATCAGGTACGCCGCCAGGCAGGCGTCGAAGGGGCCGCCGAGCTCGGCCGGGTCGAGGTCCTCGACCGTGCTGTGCACGAACCGCACCGACGTCGGGAATCCCTTGGCCTCGGCCTGGGCGAGCATCTGCCGCGAGGCGTCGAAGGCGACGATCTCGGCCAGCGGCGCCACCGCCAGCACCGCGGCCGTCGAGGCGCCGGTCCCGCAGCCGGCGTCCAGGAGTCGCAGGCCGGCGCCCGCTCCGGGGAGCCGGAGGCGCGCGGCGGACAGCCGGAGCTGGCCGTGGTAGCCCGGGTTCGCGCCGACCAGCCGGTCGTAACTGTGGGCCGCGCCGTCGAAGGCCGCAGGGACCTCCGCGCGCGGCAGTCCGTCCGAACGCTGCGCTGCACTCATCGGTCGGCCTCATCTCGTTCGGGGTGGTGACGGGCGGCGGGTCCGAGCCGCTCCCAGGCGAGCAGGGCGCCGGTGACGAGCGCGAAGCCGAACACGAAGTCCTCGACCGGGATGTCCCAAGGGAACCGCAGGCCGGTGATGTGGTTGTCGTCGTACAGCACGATCGGGGCGTCCAGCCGGGTCAGCCAGCCGTCGACCGGGATCTGGAAGCCGAAGACGATCACCATGCTGATCCAGTACGCCGGACGCCGGAACAGGCCGGTCCGCAGCCAGCGCAGTTCCAGCACGACCACCGCGATCGCCGCGACGACCGCCGGCAGGGTGTAGCCGAGACCTCTCATGGCCGCACCTGCTCACGCCGCGTCCGGCGGTACCGGCCGATGCGTTCGAGCATGAGGCCGACCGTCTCGTAGGTGAGCAGCCCACAGGTCGGCACCACGACGAAGAACACGAACTCCTCGACCGGGATCCGGAACGGCAGGCTCCAGCCGGTCAGGTACTGCGGGTTGTAGCCCCAGACGCCGCCGGCGATCGCGATCGCGTCCCAGACCAGGAAGATCGTCACGACCGGCAGCAGCGCGAGCAGCCACCGCCGCGGCCGTCGGTAGACCCGGGCGCCGAGCAGCTCCAGCGGCAGCGTGATCGCGACACAGGCCGCCATCACCAGCAAGTAGTGCCAGCGGTCCACAGCGCTCCTCCCTTCCGGCCGGTCCGGTGCGGGAGACGCAGCGTGTTGTCATCGTGCACCGGCTGGACTCCCCCGGTACAGCCGGCGCGCGACGATGCCCTTCGCCAGTGCCGCTCCGGCCACGGTCGCCTTGCGGAAGCCGTGCACGTGCGCGCGCCGGGAGAACACGTCGTGACCGGCCGCCTCGATCCGGTCCAGGATCTCCGAGTACAGCACGTACGCCGTTCGCACGCACGGCCGGGAGATCGGCGACAGCATCGCGATGCCCGGCCGGGCCTGCGCGTAGACCGCCCGGGTCGCCGCGATCTGCGCCCGCAACGCCTCGGTCATCCGCGGCTCCGTCCGCCGGTTGGCGACGCACCAGCCGATCAGCTCGTCGTCGACCCCGTGGGCGGCGAGCTCGTCGAGCGGCAGGTAGACCCGGCCGCGCTCGTAGTCCTCGGCGACGTCGCGCAGGAAGTTCGTCAGCTGGAAGGCCAGGCCGAGCGCGGCGGCGGCCGGTGCGGCCTCGGCGCGGGACGTCACCGTGCCGAGCACCGGCAGCACCTGCAGGCCGATCACCTCGGCCGACCCGCGGGTGTAGCGGTACAGGTCGGCCCGAGTCGGGTACCGCTCGACGGTGAGGTCCATCCGCATCGAGGTCAGGAAGTCGTCGAACAGGTCGCGGCCGATGCCGAACCGCCCGGCGCAGTCGACCACCGCGGCGATGATCGGGTCCTGGCTGCGGCCGTCGTCGAGGCCATGGCCGAGCGCCTGCGCCACCTGCTCCAGGGAGGCCGCCACGTCGGCCGGGGTCGCGCCGGCCGGCGGCACGTCGACGACGTCGTCGGCGAACCTGGCGAACCCGTACAGTGCGTGCACAGCCGGGCGCTGGGCCGGCGCCAGCATCCGCGTCGCCAGGAAGTAGGTCTTGCCGTGCTCGGCGTTCAGCTGCCGGCAACGCGCGTACGCTTCCCGCAGCCGCGGCTCTTTGATGCCCGCGGCATCGAGCTCCCCAGTCATCGTCCGGCTCCCGTCCTGCGGTCGTTGCGGTTGCGCACCGGACCGGTGACCCGGTCGGCCGCCAGCCGTCCCGAGATCAGTGCGGTCGGTACGCCGACCCCGGGGACCGTGCCTCCGCCGGCCAGCACGACGTTCTCGGTCCGCCGCGGGAAGTTGCCCGGCCGGAACGGCCCGGTCTGGCGGAAGGAGTGCGCGTAGGCGAACGGCGTACCGTCGACCATGTCCGCGCGGGCCCAGTCCGCCGGGGTGATCAGGGCCCGCGCCGAGATCGTTGCCCCCAGCCCCGGTGCGAGGCGTTGCTCGACCAGCTCCACCAACTGGTCGGCGTACGCCTCGCCGTGGCGGTCCCAGTCGCGGACCTGCCCGGTGCCGAGGTTCGGCACCGGCGCGAGGATCGACAGGGTGTCGCGGCCGGGCGGCGCGAGGCCCGGATCGGTCGCGGTCGGGCGGGTGATCAGCAGCGACGGGTCCTTCATCAGCTCGCCGGTCCGGATCAGCTGGTGGAACGTCGACTGCCACGCGTCGCCGAACGAGATCGTGTGGTGCGCCAGCTCCGGGCGCCGCTGCGACAGCCCCGCGTGCAGCACGACGGCCGAGGGCGCCGCCTGCAACGCAACGACGCGACGGGGTCCGCCGCCGAGCAGCCGGTACGTGGTCGGCAGTTCGGTCGTGAGCACGACCGCGTCGCAGGCGAACCGCCGGCCGTCGGTCGTGCGGACCGCGCTGACCCGGCGCCCCGACCCCTCCAGGTGGTCCACGGTCGCGCCGTAGTGGAACTCGACGCCGGCCTTCTCCGCGGCGTCGGCCAGCGCGTCGGGCAGCGCGCTCATCCCGCCGGCCGGGAAGTACACGCCGTTGACCGTGTCCATGTAGGTGATGACGCCGTAGAGCGCGAGCGCCGACCGCGGCGCCTGCCCGACGTAGAGGGACTGGAAGGTGAACACCCGGCGCAGCCGCTCGTCGGTGATGAACCGGCCGATCATCGGCTCCAGCCGGCGGAAGCCGCCGAGCGCCACCAGGTGGGCCAGCTGCGGCGAGAGCATCGACAGCGGGGAGTCGAAGTTGGCGCCGATGAAGCGGTCGAACTCCACCCGGTACAGCGTCTCCAGCCAGCGCCGCAGCCGGCGGAACCCGGCCGCCTGCTCGGGCCCAGCGAAGGCTTCGATCGCGGCCGCCATCGCGTCGGCGTCCCGGTGCACCAGCAGGTTGCTGCCGTCGGCGAAGCGCGCGTCGTACGCCGGATCCAGCTCGGTGAGGCGCAGCAGCCCCGTCGTACTGGCACCGACCGCGGCCAGCGTCTCCTCGATCAGCTCGGGCATGGTCAGCACGCTGGGACCGGTGTCGAAGTGGTGCCCGTCGACCTGCCGCCGACCGGCTCGGCCGCCCGGTACGTCATCGCGCTCCACGACGGTGACCCGACGCCCGCGGCCGGCCAGCTGCAGGGCGGCGGCGAGCCCGGAGAATCCCGCGCCGACCACGACGACGTGATCGGTCGGCCCGGTCACGCGACGCATCACCGGAGCCTCCGCGGGGCAGCTGCCGGCGTCATCGCGTCCGCTGCGTGCATCGGTCGGCCAGGACGGTCAGCGCGGCCCGGGGAGCCGACGGCACGCCGGGTTCGTCAGCGAGCGTCGTCACCGCGGCCTCGACGCGTTCGGCGATCATCTTCTCGACCAGCTCGTCGGCGCCGGTGTCGACGATGAGGCGCTGCCACGCCTGGATCCAGCGCTCATCGATCACGCCCGGCAGCGGGCGCCCGGCGGTCAGCCGCCGCAACTCCCGGCGCTCGGTGTCGCCGGCGAGCTCACCGGCCGCGACCACGATCGTGGTCGCCTTCGCCTGGTACAGGTCGTCGCCCAGCGGCTTCCCGGTCACCAGCGGATCACCGAAGACGCCGAGCAGGTCGTCCCGCAGCTGGAACGCCTCGCCGATCGCCGTCCCGTACTGCCGTAGCGCGGCCAGCACCTGCGGGGAGCAGCCGGCCGCGACAGCGCCGAGCTCCAGCGGCCGCAGAACGGTGTAATTGCCCGACTTGCGGCGGGCGATGTCCAGCACCGCGTTGAGGGAGGGCGCAGCGCTGTTCTCGTTGAGCAGGTCGCTGAACTGTCCGACAGCCAGTTCGCTGCGCAGCAGGTCGTAGACCGGAAGTGCCTTGGCCAGCGACTCGGCCGGCAGGCCCGACTCCCGCAGCATCCGCTCGGCCCACACCAGGCACAGGTCACTCAGCAGCACGGCCGCCGACCGCCCGAACTGCGCACCGACGGGCCGCCGCTGACGCTCGGCCCAGTGCGCCAGCTGGACGTGAACCGTGGCACTTCCCCTTCGCGTCGCTGAGTCGTCCATCACGTCGTCCTGGATCAGCGCGAAGGCGTGCAGCAGCTCCAAACTGGCAGCGGCACGGGCCGCGGCGTCGGACTCGGGCCGGCCGCAGAGCCACCCGAGGTAGGCGAACGTCGAGCGGACGAACTTGCCCTGGCCGACGAACCCGGTCAGCACGGCACGCAGGATGCCGGTGTCGGCGACGGTGAAGTGCTCGTCGCACCGCTGCGCGGCGTACGTGCAGACCAGCGCGCGAGTGGCGCCCACGCGGGACTCCAGCCAGCGGTCAGGCGCGGTGGGAGCGTGCCATGGTGCGACCTGGTCAACCAAGGTGGGTCCTCCAACGTCCGGGTCAGGGCCGCCGACGGGCCCGTCGCGGTCGAAGTGCCCGCCGGTTCCCCTGCGACCGGCCGGCCAAACCGAACCTGTGCGGCGGGGCCCGTGGCGTCCGGCTCAGACTAGCGGCGTGCATAACTTTCGCCTAACTTCTGCCGTAGCCTGGCAGGGACGGAAACGAGGTGACAGGCGATGGCACAACCCCAGCTCCCCCCGGCGGCGGCCTGGCTGGACGACCGGCTCGGCATCGCGAAGCTCGGCAAGAAGAACCTGCGCAAGGTCTTCCCGGACCACTGGTCGTTCATGCTGGGCGAGATCGCGCTCTACAGCTTCGTCATCCTGATCCTCACCGGGGTCTTCCTGGCGCTGTGGTTCACGCCGTCGATGGCCGAGGTCGAGTACCAGGGCTCGTACAGCCTGCTCAAGGGTCTGGCGATGTCGGAGGCGTACGAGTCCACGCTGAGGATCTCGTTCGACGTGCGCGGCGGTCTGCTGATGCGGCAGATCCACCACTGGGCCGCCGTGCTGTTCGTCGCGGCGATGAGCGTGCACCTGCTGCGGGTCTTCTTCACCGGCGCCTACCGCAAGCCGCGGGAGCTGAACTGGCTGATCGGGATCGCGATGCTGTTCTTCGGCATCGTCGAGGGCTTCATCGGCTACAGCCTGCCCGACGACCTGCTCTCCGGCACCGGCCTGCGGATCTCCCAGGGCCTGGTCCAGGCCACCCCGGTGGCCGGCAGCTGGCTGGCGTTCTTCATCTTCGGCGGCCAGTTCCCCGGTGACGACTTCGTCGCCCGGTTCTACACCGTGCACGTGCTGCTGCTGCCCGGCATCATTCTCGCCCTGGTCACCGTGCACCTGATCCTGGTCGTCTACCACAAGCACACCCAGTTCCCCGGCCCCGGCCGGACCGAGAAGAACGTGGTCGGCTACCCGCTGCTGCCGGTGTACGCCGCGAAGGCCGGCGGCTTCTTCTTCGTCGTGTTCGGGGTGCTGGCGCTGATGGGCGCCCTGCTGCAGATCAACCCGGTCTGGCTGTACGGCCCGTACAACCCGGCCGAGGTGACCGCCGGCTCCCAGCCCGACTGGTACATGGCGTGGCTCGATGGCGCGGTCCGGCTGATGCCGGGCGTCGAGTCGGAGTTCTGGGGCGTCACGATCAGCTGGAACATCGTCGTACCGGCACTGGTGATGCCGCCGCTGTTCATCGGGTTCGTCGCGCTGTTCCCGTTCATCGAGCAGCGCTTCACCGGCGACCGGCGCGAGCACCACCTGCTCGACCGGCCGCGCAACGCGCCGACCCGGACCGGCATCGGCGTGGCGATCATGGTCTTCTACGGCATCCTCTGGCTGAACAGCGGCAACGACCTGATCGCCATCCACTTCGGCCTGTCGATCAACGCGATCATGTGGTTCTGCCGGATCGCGGTCTTCGTCGGGCCCGTGCTCGGCCTCGTCATCACCCGCCGGATCGCGATCTCGCTGCAACGCGCCGACGAGCAGCGGCTCGAGCACGGCCTGGAGACCGGCGTCATCGTGCGCTCGCCCGACGGCGCGTACTCCGAGAAGCACAGCCCGATCTCGACGTACGAGGCGTACGCCCTCACCGCCCACCGGCAGCCGCCGGCGGCGGACGAGACCACCGACGACCTGCCGGCGAAGAAGGCCTGACCGCCTGGCGCCCGGTTATCCGGCCGCCAGGTTTCCGACGATCAGGTCGCTCAAAGCCGTGACGGCGTCGTCCGTGGTCGCGCGGTCATGGTTGAGTTCGGCGGCGATCGCCTCGGCCGCGCCGAGGACGCCGACGCAGCGCAGCTTCAGCGCGTCCACCGACAGGCTCGAGTACGGCGCCATTGCACCGGCCATCAACTCGACGTAGTCGTCGAGCAGGTCGTGCTGCATCGCCTCGGCCTCCGGATTGCCCTTCAGCGCGGCGGAGACGGCCGCGAACTCCGGCATGTCGGTCGCGCACGCGAAGTACGCCGTACTCATCACGTGGGCCACCGCGCCGGCGGCTGGATCGGCCGCCGCGAGCGCCTCGGCCAAGGCGGATCGATGCCGCTCGTCGAGTCGCCGGTAGAGCTCCAGCAGCAGGCCGGTGCGACTGCCGAAGTGGTCGTACACGATCGGCCTGCTCACTCCGGCCGCCTCGGCGAGCGTGACCAGTGTGAGGCCGTCGGTTCCCCGGGCGCGAACGATGCCCAGGCCGGCGTCGAGCAACTGCTCGCGCCTGGCCTGCTTGGACATCCGGGTCGGTGCTGCCGTCATGGATCCTCCTTGCGTTCCGGGGTCAGCCTAGGCTACAAAGTGTAGGTTACAAAATGTAGCTTTCGCTGATCGAGAGGACACCATGGAGACGGAACCTGTACTCATCCTGGGCGGTTCGGGCCAGGCGGGCGCGAGCACCGGCGAGCTGCTGCGGCAGTGGCACCCGAACCTGCCGCTGACGATCGCGGGCCGGAGCCTCGACCGCGCGCAGCGGGTGGCCGACGAGCTGGGCGCCGCGAACGCGGTCACGATCGACCTGGCCCGCGCCGATCTCGGCCTGCCTGCGGGTCACAGCCACTCCGCGGTGGTGGCCACACTCTGGGACAACCACCTGAACGGGTTGCGGTACGCGCAGGACCACGGTGTGCCGTACGTCAGCATCTCCAACGGTCTGGTGGAGATCGCACCGGAGGTTGTCGCGGGCGGCCAGCGACCGAACACGGCGCCCATCCTGCTGGCCAGCCACTTCTGCG
This sequence comes from Kribbella flavida DSM 17836, assembly GCF_000024345.1. Taxonomy (NCBI): domain Bacteria; kingdom Bacillati; phylum Actinomycetota; class Actinomycetes; order Propionibacteriales; family Kribbellaceae; genus Kribbella; species Kribbella flavida. The sequence continues at coordinate 4,152,644 of NC_013729.1, forward strand.
CGGGCTCCGTCCTGCTCGCCACGGTGCACCTGGCCCGGAAGTTCGCCCGGGTCGACTCGATCCGGGTCGGCGCCCTGCTGGACGAGGTCGACGCCGGCGGACCGGCCGGGCTGGCCGACCTGGAGCGCCTGGCGACAGCCTCCTCGGCAGGACTCGTCCGCCGGGACGGGGTCTTCACCTGGATCCCCGAGGCCGACGCGCGGGTCGACGTGCGCAGCATCGACGGCACGATGGTGCCCGGGCAGCAGATCGCCGTGCTCGACGTGCCAGGTCTCGCGCTCGCAACGGGCGCGGCCGACGTCCAGCTGGCGTTCGCCGTCGGTGAGTCCGCCGGCCGGCGACGTGGCGAGCACCCGTCGATCGAGATCCGCATCGACCTCGACGGGGCCGACGAAACCGGCGCGCCGCTCAGCACCAGCCAGTACCTGGTCCACCCGGCCGGCCAGCGGCCGCTGACCGCGCTCGGCATCGCACTCGGGGTGGAACGGCTGATCGGTCTGCGTGGCGAGCCCGTCGCCCCGGGCATCTACACCCCCGAGGCGCTGACCGACCCGGCCTTCGCGGTCGAGCGGCTGACGGAGCTCGGCGCGAGCTTCGTCAGCGCGGACACGCCCGCGCTGAAATAGCTGTGGCGGGGTTGTCGAATCCGGGACGGCCCCGTTCGTCGGTGGGGCACAACCGACCCCGGAGAACGGAGTACAGCGATGACAACCCCGGAGAACCTGCCGAAGGTGGTGTCGCGGGAGCAGTGGCTGGCCGCGCGCAAAGAGCTGCTGGTCAAGGAGAAGGAGGTCACCCGGCTGGCGGCCGCCGTCAACGCCGAGCGGCGGCGGCTGCCGATGGTGCGCATCGACAAGCCGTACACCTTCGACGGGCCGAACGGGCGGGTCAGCCTGCTCGACCTGTTCGAAGGGCGGCCGCAGCTGGTCATGCACCACTTCATGTGGACCTACGACATCGATGCCGACGGCACCGAGCACCCCCGCGACACCGGCTGCTCCAGCTGCTCGTCGGCCGCCGACCAGATTCCGGCCAGGCTGAGTCAGCTGCACGCCCGGAACACCTCGCTGGTGGCGGTGAGCCGGGCGCCGTACGAGAAGATCGCCGCGTTCCGCTCCCGGATGGGCTGGACCTTTCCGTGGTACTCCTCGGCCGGCGGCGACTTCAACTACGACTTCCACGCCACCGTGGACGACCGGGTCGCACCGGTGCAGATCTACCTGCGCGGCGAAGCGGAGCTGGCCGCCGCCGGCATGCCGTTCGACCGGACCATGCGCGGGGACTGGCCGGGCATCAGCGCGTTCCTGCGGGTCGGCGACGAGGTGTTCCACACCTACTCGACGTTCGGCCGCGGCATCGAGCAGTTCCACAACGGTTATCCCTACCTGGATCTCACCGCCCTCGGCCGGCAGGAGCACTGGGAGGAGCCGAAGGGACGCGCGGTGCCGCTCGGCCGGCAGGTCGGCGGGCCGGGGATGCGCCTGCCCGACGAGTACGACGTCTGATCCCCGGCGCGGCCCGACGACCGTGGCACAGTGGTGGTCGCGTCACCGGAAGAGGTGTGAAAGAGGTGCGAGCACGATGAGGTACGTGCTGCTGATCTGGCACGGCGAGGAGCACTCGGAACCGCCGGAGGAAATCGGCGCCTGGCCGGAGCACCAGGCCTGGCTCGCCGACCTGGAGACGCGCGGCCTGCGCCAGGGCGGCGCCAGGCTGCGCCCCGCCGCCACGACGAAGGTGCAGGTGCGCGACGGCGAGATCCTGGTCTCCGACGGCCCGTACGCCGAGACCAAGGACCTGATCGGCGGCTTCGTGCTGATCGACTGCGAGCACCTCGACGAGGCGCTCGAGGTCGCCGCCGGGCACCCGTTCGCCAAGTTCGGCACCGTCGAGGTCCGGCCGGTGTGGGAGTGAGCGACGCCGTCCAGGCGGCGGTCGCCGAGGCGTTCGCCGCAGAGTGGGGTCAGGTCGTCGCGACGCTGATCCGGGTGACCGGGGACTGGGACCTGGCCGAGGACTGCGCGGCGGACGCGTTCGCGGTGGCGCTGGAGCGGTGGCGGCGCGACGGCGTACCGCGCAGCCCGGGTGCATGGCTGACCACCACGGCCCGGAACCGGGCGATCGACCTGCTCCGCAGGGAGGCGACCGGGGCGGCGAAGGCCCGCGAGGCGGCCGTGCTCAGCCGGGCCGTCGACGCACCGGTCGAGCCCGACGAGGTGCCGGACGACCGGCTGCGGCTGATCTTCACCTGCTCCCACCCGGCGCTGCCGTTCGAGGCGCGGATCGCGCTGACGCTGCGCACGCTGGCCGGGCTGACGACCGCGGAGATCGCGCGGGCGTTCCTGGTGCCGGAACCGACCATGTACCAGCGCATCACCCGGGCGAAGAAGAAGATCCGCGAAGCCGGCATTCCGTACCGCGTACCGCCGGCGCACCTGCTGGCCCAGCGGCTGAACGCTGTGCTCGCGGTGATTTACCTGCTGTTCAACGAGGGCTACACGGCCAGCGAGGGCGCAGACCTGGTGCGGCACAATCTCAGCGCCGAGGCGATCCGGCTGGGCCGGCTGCTCGTCCGGCTGCTGCCCGAACCGGAGGCGCAGAGCCTGCTCGCGCTGATGCTGCTGCACGACGCGCGGCGGCCGACCCGGGTCGATGCGGCGGGCGGGTTGATCACCCTCGACCAGCAGGACCGCTCGCGCTGGGACGCGGCCAAGATCGCCGAGGGCTTACGGCTGCTGCCGGCGACACCTGGCCCGTACCAGCTCCAGGCGGCGATCGCGGCCTGCCACACCACAGCGCGGAGCGTGGAGACAACTGACTGGCCGCGGATCGTGCGCCTCTACGACGACCTGCTCGCGATCGCCCCGTCGCCGGTCGTCCGCCTCAACCGCGCGGTCGCTGTCGCGATGGTCGAGGGCCCGGCAGCGGGACTCGCGCTGGTCGACGAACTGGCGGCGTCCGGCCAGCTCGCCGGCTACCACCTCCTACCGGCCACCCGCGCCGAGCTGCTCCGCAGGCAAGGCTCGTACGAACCCGCAGCCGCGGCGTACCGGGACGCTGTGGAACTGGCATCCACCGACGCGGAGCGGGACTACCTAAGAGCCCGGCTCGCGGAGATCGAGCCCTGAACTCACCTTTGCCACGGCTGTTGTCCGGGGGCGGCGGAGGGTGATCGCGGTGGTGGCGGCGGCCAGGAGCAGGGCGATGGTGCCGACGAGTTCGGCGAGGCGGTAGCCCTGGACGAAGGCGGTGCGGGCCGCGTCCAGGAAGGCGCGGGACGCGTCGTCGGTCGGCGAGTTCGTGATTCCGGCGAGGGTGTGGTGGGCGCTGGTCCACAGCTCGGCGGAGACGCCCGGCGGCCGGGACTCCGGCAAGGAGCCGCGGTAGACCGCGAGCACGATGCTGCCGAGAACGGCGATACCCAGCGCGCCGCCGAGGTCCGCGCTGGTCTCCACCAGCGCGGAGGTCGCACCGGCGCGTTCCGGTGGCGCGGCGGAGACGGTCAGGTCGGTGGCCTGGAGGTACACGCCGGCCAGACCGACGGAGAGCACGACGAATCCGATCACCACGATCCACACCCCGCCCGCCTGTACCTGCGTCAGCAGGCCGAAGCCGATCGCGCTGATCAGCAGACTGCCCGACATCCCGTACGCCGTACTGACGCGCCGGGTGATCAACGGCGCCGACACCGAGGTGACCAGATAGGCGACCGTGCCCGGCAGCGACGCCAACCCGGCCTCCAGCGGCGTCAGCCCGAGCACCAGCTGCAGGTACTGCGCGGTGACGAACTGCGTGCCGTAGAGCACGAAGAATGTCAACGCCAGCACGACCAGCGGCAGACTGAACGCAGCCGAGCGGAACAGCGCCAAGTCGATCACCGGATGCGCCAACCGTCGTTGCCGGCGGACGAACCCGTACGCCAGCCCGACGCCCACGGCCATCACCACGCCGTACTCCGGCCGCGGGCCGCTCTCCGCGATCCGCTTCATCCCGGACACGAACGCCAGCACCGCGGCCAGCGACAGCCCGGCGCTGACCAGATCGACGCGCGGGCGCTCACCACCCCGGAACTCCGGAAGCACGAACGTCGCCGTCGCGAGCAGCAGCACCATCACCGGAAGCGCGATCAGGAACACCGATCCCCACCAGTACTGCGCCAGCAGCAGCCCACCGACGAGCGGACCGGCCAGGCCGCCCAGCGCGAAACTTCCCGTCCACACGCCGAGCGCGATCCGCCGCTGTCCGGGGTCGGCGAACATCGTGCGGATCAGCGCCAGCGTCGACGGCATCAGCGTCGCACCCGCCACCCCGAGCAGCACCCGTGCGGCGATGAGCAGCTCAGGACTCGGCGCGAACGCGGCCACCGCGGAGGCGATCGCGAACAGGGCCGCACCGGCCAGCAGCAGCCGTCGCCGGCCGATGCGGTCACCGACCATGCCCATCGTCATCAGCAGGCCGGCCACCACGAAGACGTAGCTGTCCACGATCCACAACTGCTGCGCCCCGGTCGGACGCAGGTCGGCGGTGAGCTCGGGCACGGCGAGGTTCAGCACCGTCGCGTCCATCGAGACCACCGCGCAGGGCAACGCCAGCACGGCCAGTCCGCACCACTCCCGGTACCCGGCGCGCATGCTCACCACCACCTCACGTGTCACGGCATAAATGAAGTCATGACGTTACGTGAAGGCTCGGCCCTCCTGCAACGTCATGAGTGCCGGAAAGGCGTTACTCTGGTGAGGTGTTCATCGAAGGTCTGCCCCCCGCCACGGTGGTCGCCGTGGTCAACGGATGGGGCTCGGAGCCTCGCCGCGCGGGCCACCGGCAGGAACTGCCGCCGTTGCCCGACGCGCTCCTGCCGCCCTGGGCCGAGGCGGACGACGCCGGGCTGGAGTGGGCTGCCGACAGGCTGTTCCCGATCTTCGCCAGCACGGATCTCACTGAGCGCGCCGAGTCGCTCGCCGCCGTCCTCGACCGTACGAAGGTCCGGCCGACCGTCCGGTACGACGCCGAGGGCTTCGCCTCCCCCTGGCTGGTCGAGCCGCGGCACGCCGTACTGGCTGCCGCCGCCTTGACTCTTCGGACGCAGTTCGCCGAGCACGATCCCGCTCGGGTCGGCCTGTGCTCGGCCGGCAACTGCGCGGACGTCTACATCGACGTCTCGGCGCGAGCCCACCGCCGGTTCTGCTCGGTCACCTGCCAGAACCGGACCCGGACGGCCGCCTACCGCCGCCGCAGATCAGCGACGCCCTGACGCTTCGAGCAACGCGACGGTCCGGGTGACGTCGGGCAACCCGTTGATCTCGGTCTGGATGCGCTGGGCCGCGCGACGGTGGTCCTGGTCGGCGAGCACCTCCGTCACCGTCGCGGCGACCTCGTCCGGGCCGACCGTGACGGCGTCAAGCACCCGGCCCAGCCCGAGTTCCAGGCAGCGCTGGGCGTTGTGCGGCTGGTCGGCACCGAGCGGCAGCAGCACCGACGGGAGACCGTGAGCCAGAGCGCCGAGCAGACTGCCGGAACCGCCGTGCGAGACGACCAGGTCGCAGTACGGCAGCAGTTCCTCCTGGGGGACGAAGCGCTCGACGCGGACGTGGCCCGGCTGGGGGCCGAGTGCCGCAGGATCGTTGCGCTCGCCAACGGTCACGACAACCTTCGCCGGCACCTCACGCAGACCGGCGAGCACCCGGGAGAACAGGTCGTCGGTGTCCGGCCGGAAGACCGTGCCCAGCGTGAAGTAGACCGTCGGGGTTTCTCGCACGGCAGCGATCGGTACGACGTCCGCGGTCCGGTAGGAGAAGGCGGTCTGCGGCAGCGGGAAGTCGGGGCTGCGGAAGCTCGGCGGGAACGGCGAGAGCACCAGCTCCCGGTCGAGCATCGCGAGCCCGGGATCCGGCGGCAGACCGTACTCCGCCCGCAACTGCCCCAGCGGCTCGGCCAGGAGTTCCTTGCGCACCAGCGATCCGGCGGCGAGCACCAGCACGGTCGCGCACGGAATGCCGAGCCGCTCGGCGGCGATCGCGGACCCGAAGTCCGCCTCGTCCCGCACGATCACGTCCGGCCTCCACTCCCCCGCGAGCTCCAGCAGCGCGGCCGCGTGCCGACGGGCTCCGGACCGCCCGAACGCCGCGGCGAAGTGCCGCTCCTCCGCCGCCGGATCCACCGCCACCAACGGTTCCGGCGCAGCCGGCGGCGCGTCGGCCACCCGTGGCCCACTGGTGGGAAACGCCACGAACCCCGCCGCCTCGACCACCGGCGTCACCTTGCCGGACCCCGCGACCGCCACCGTGTGCCCGGCCGCCTCCACCGCCCGAGCCACCGCGACCAACGGCCGGAAGTGTCCACTTCCGCCGATGAACGTGAACAAGACCCGCATCCGCGTCACCCTACCCAGCCCGGCCGGCTGCTGCCGTGCCTGCCGCGGTGGAGGCCGGCCTACTTCTCCGCGGGACCGCGGAGGACCACGTAGCCGAACAGCACTGCCATCACGGCGAAGCCGGCCCACATCGACTGCTGCCAGCCGTCGACGAACGACTCCTGCGCCGCGCGCACCAGCGCGTCCGCCTGCGGTCCGGCTCCGGGTGCGGCCGCGATCGCGTTGGCCACTCCCTCGCGGGCGGTGTCAGCGGTCCCGTGGGGCACGCCCGGGACCGCGGTGAGCCGGGCGTCGATGGCACTGCGGTAGCCGGCGGACAGGACCGCGCCGAGCAGCGCGACCCCGAGCGCCGTACCGAACTCCCTGGTGACGTCGTTGAGCGCCGACGCGACGCCTTGGCGCTCGCGCGGCAACGCGCCGGTGATCGCCTCGGTCGACGGCGTCATCGACAGGCCCATGCCGAGTCCCATCGCCAGCATCCCGGCCAGCATCGAGAGGTAGCCGCCGTCGACCGAGACGAACACCGCCATCAAGGCCAGTCCCACGGCCCCGAGCAGGATCCCGGACGCCATCGTCGAACGACGTCCGATCCGCGCGGCCAGCCTCGGGGCCAGGCCGGAGGCCAGCATCATCAGCAGTGCCATCGGCATCAGCGCGAGCGTCGACCGTAGCCCGGACCAGCCGAGCACCGCCTGGAAGAACGGGAAGAGCACCACGAAGATGCCCGCCAGGACGCCGAAAACGGCCAGCAGCGACACGGACCCGCTGGCGAGTCCGCGCTCGCGGAAGAGCCGTACGTCGAGCAACGGGGCCGGCTGACGCAGCTCCCACGCGACGAAGCCGACACCGGCCAGGATGCCGACCAGCAAGCTCAGCAGGGTGACGGGCGCCGTCCATCCCTCTTCGGGGCCCTCGTGCAGCACGAAGATGAGCCCGAGCACCGCGACCACCGAGGTCAGCGATCCGACCAGGTCGAACCGGTGCTCGGCCTGCTCCCGCGAGTTCGGCACGGACCGCGCCGCCGCCACAGCCGCGGCGAGCACGAGCACGACCGGCAGGACGAAGAGCCAGCGCCAGGTCGCCACGTCCACCAGTACGGCGGACAGGAACATGCCCAGGATGCCGCCACCACCGGCGACGCCGGACCACACGCCGACCGCCTTCGAGCGTTCCGCGTCCGGGAAGGTCGAGGTGATGACGGCGAGCGTGACCGGCATGATCATCGCCGCGCCCACTCCGCTGAGCAGCCGGGCGGCGAGCATCACCTCGGTCGACGTGGCGAGACCGGCCGCGGCGCTCGCGACGGCGAAGACGGCCAGGCCGGTGAGCAGCACAGGCTTGCGGCCCCAGCGGTCCCCGATCGCGCCGAGCGGCAGCAGCAGTGCCGCCAGGGTGATGGTGTAGATGTTGATGATCCACAGCACCGTGGTCTGCGAGGCGCCGAACTCGACGGCGAGCTCGGGCTGGGCGACGTTCAGCCCGGACACCGACGCGATCACGGCCATCAACGCGATGCACACCGCGATCAGAATGGCCCGGCGCTGACGGGGGTCGTGAATGGTCGTCTCCGGCTGAACATGCTCGTTCGTGGTCATGGATTCCTTTCCAGGGCAGGGGACATCGGCGCCGGAACCTGAGCCCGGCGCTGGTACTGCGGGTTTGCAGCTAGGGCGTGTCTCTCAATTCCGCGCAGTAGGCGGGGAATCGGGAGACGCTCCCTAGCTGCGCCGGGTCGCGCGGACGACGACGTCGTGCAGCAGGACCTCTCGGCCGCCGGGAGCCGTCAGCGTGCGGCGCGGCTCCTCGGCGGTGACGATCTCCCAGTCGCGAGGATTCAGCCGGGCCGAGACCGACGCAGCGGTGGCCGACGCCTCCGCCGGGTGGTGATGCGCCTCGGCGGAACCGCGGTGGTTGCCTGCGGAACCGTGATCGTTGCCTGCGGCACCGTGCGTGTGCAGGTGTCCGACGATCAGCAAGGTCCCGCCGGGCGCCACCCACCGGGCGATCCGGTCGTAGAACTTCAGCTGTGGGATCGCCGGATGCGCGTAGTGCGTCGTCACCAGGTCGTACTGCGTCTCCGGCTGCCAAACGCTCAGATCCGCCTCGACCCACCGCACCTGCTGCGACATCCCACGCGGAGCAGACCGTTCCTCGGCCCGCGCCAGCGCCTCGGCGGAGATGTCTACCGCCGTGACCTGCCAGCCGTGCTCGGCCAGCCAGATCGCCTCCGCCCCGGTGCCACAGCCGGCATCCAGCGCCGACCCCGGCACCAGCTCGCCGAGCTCCCGCGCCAGGTACGGGTTCGGCGGATGCTCGGCCCCGGAGCCGTCAGCCGGCCTCTCCTGCCAGTGCTTGTCCCAGTACTGCTTGTCGAACGTGTCGGTCATCCGCCGGCCTTCCCTTTCCCGGGTGCGTGTGTTCCTGTCCCGAGCGTGCGACCCTGGAGGCGAACCCGCAAACTTCGTTGCCGAATGGAAAATCATGGACGACTCGCTGGACCGCACGCTCGGCGCCGTCGGCGCACGGCTGAAGCACCTCCGCCAGCGCCGCACCATCACGCTGGTCGAGCTCGCCGACCAGACCGGCATCTCCATCAGCACCTTGTCCCGTCTCGAGGCGGGCCTGCGCCGCCCGACCCTGGAACAGCTGCTTCCGCTGGCCCGCGTGCACGGCGTCACGCTCGACGAGCTCGTCGACGCACCGCCCACCGGCAATCCCCGGGTGACGCTGCGCCCGATCCGCGCCGACGACGGTGCGGTCATCCTGCCGCTGACCCGCCGTCCCGGCGGCATCCAGGCCTACAAGTTCGTGCTGCCCACCGGCAACGACGACGCCGAGCCGCAGCTGCGCACCCACGAGGGCTACGACTGGGCCTACGTGCTCAACGGCACCCTGCGCCTGGTGCTCGGCGAGCACGACCTCCTGCTCAACCCCGGTGAGGCCGCCGAGTTCGACACCCGGACGCCGCACTGGTTCGGCGCCACCAGCTCCGGCCCGGTCGAGTTCCTCAGCCTGATCGGCAAACAAGGCGAACGCGCCCACGTCCGCGCGCTCCCGAAGTCCCGTTCGTCCGAGTAACCCGTCGGCAGCGGAGAATCTGCTCATGGACACACCGGACGATCTCGACCAGGCCGCGGCGGTCTTCGCCCAGGTCCGTCCGCGGCTGTTCGGCATCGCCTACCGGATGCTGTCCAGCGCGACCGAGGCCGAGGACCTCGTCCAGGACGTCTGGCTGCGCTGGCAGACCTACGACCGCAGCGTGGTGACCAACCCGGCCGCGTTCCTGGCCACGACCACGACCCGGCTGGCGATCAACGCGCTGCAGTCCGCGCGCGTCCGCCGCGAGACCTACATCGGCCCGTGGCTGCCCGAGCCGGTCGACACCAGTGCGGACCCGCACCTCGGCGCCGAGCGCGGCGAGGCGCTGGGATTCGCCGTCCTGCTCCTGCTGGAGAAGCTCTCACCGACCGAGCGTGCGGCGTACGTGCTGCGCGAAGCGTTCGACTACCCGTACCGGCAGATCGCCGACATCCTCCGGTCCACCGAGGTCGCCGTTCGCAAGCTGGTCAGCAGAGCACGCCTGCACGTCGCGTCGGAGCGGCGAGCCGTGGTGACCGGCGCCGAGCAGCGGCGGTTGCTCGAGGCGTTCGTCGCGGCTGCCCGCTCGGGCGATCTGACCACGCTCGAGGGCCTGCTGGCGGCGGACGTCGTGAGCTACTCCGACGGCGGCGGCGTCGTCACCGCGTCCCGGGTCCCGGTGTCGGGCGCCCCGCGGGTGGCCAAGTTCGTGACCGCGGTGTCGCGCTGGTTCTGGGCCGGAGTCGAGATCACCTGGTCCGAGCAGAACGGTCAAGCCGCAGCAGTCCTGAGCCGCGACGGCACCGTGTTCGCGGTGCTCACGGTCAACGCCTCGGACGCCGGGATCGACCAGCTGCTGTGGATGATGAACCCGGCGAAGTTCACGGCGATCGCCCCGGTGGTGCCCTGACCCGCGGGCCCGGTCCGGGTGCGGTCACAACCGGCCCGGCTGTCCGGTCTTAGCTGCTGAGGACCGAGACGAAGGAGAACACCGTGAAGACGATCCTGGTAGTCGGCGGCGGCTACGCCGGCTTCTACGCAGCGTGGAAACTGGAGAAGAGGCTGCGCCGCGGCGAGGCCCAGCTGGTGCTGGTGGACCCGCGGCCCTACATGACGTACCAGCCGTTCCTGCCCGAGGTACTGGCCGGATCGATCGAGGCTCGGCACGCCGCGGTGTCGCACCGGCGGCACCTGCGCCGGACCCGGCTGGTCGCCGGCGCGGTCACGATGGTCGACCACGCCCGCAAGACGGTCACCGTTCGCCCGCCGGCCGGGCCCGACTTCGAGCTCGGGTACGACATCGTCGTGGTCACCGCGGGCGCGGTCACGCGGCGGCTGGCCGTTCCGGGCGTCGCCGAGCGGGCGATCGGCCTGAAGCACGTCGAGGAAGCGGTGGCGATCCGCGACCGGCTGCTGACCGCCTTCGACCAGGCCGCGGGCCTCGAGCCCGGCCCGCTGCGCCGCCGGCTGCTCACGGTGACGTTCGTGGGCGGCGGGTTCTCCGGCGTCGAGGGCTTCGGCGAGCTGCTCTCGCTGGCCACCTCCCTGGTCCGGACCTACCCGGAGCTGGATCCCGGTGAGCTCGCCTTCCATCTCGTCGAGGTGCAGGACCGGATCCTGCCCGAGGTCACCGACGAGCCCGGGGCGTGGGTGGTGCGGTCGCTGGAGAAGCGCGGTGCGCACGTCCACCTGAACACCCACGTCGTGTCCTCCACCGACGGTCACGTCGTCCTGTCCGACGGCGCGGAGTTCGACTCGGAACTGATCGTCTGGACCACCGGGAACGCCGCGAACCCGATGGTCAGCCGCCACACCGACCTGCCGATCAACCCGCGCGGCCTGCTCACCGTGCGCGCCGATCTCCGGGTCGGCACCGACGCCGAGCCGGTGCCGGACGCCTGGGGCGCGGGTGACGACGCCGCGGTGCCCGACCTCACCTCGTCGTTGCCGGGGGCCACGACCGTGCCGAACGCGCAGAACGCCGTCCGGCAGGGAAAGCTGCTGGCGAAGAACATCGTCGCCACCCTGCGCGGCCGGGAACCGAAGCAGTACGTGCACCACAGTCTCGGATCGGTGGCCACGCTCGGACTGGGCCGCGGCATCTTCCAGTACCGGCGCCTCGTCATCACCGGGCTGCCGGCCTGGCTGATGCACCGCGGGTACCACGTGCTCGCGGTGCCGACCTGGGAACGCAAGGTGCGGGTGCTGGCGATCTGGCTGACCGGGCTGCTCTTCGGCCGGGACATCGTCTCGCTGGCCTCGGTCCAGCATCCCCGGGACGCATTCCTGGCCGGTGGCGAGCCAGACCGGCCAGTACCGGCACAGAGCTCCGCCACCGGCAACGTCGATGACCTGGCTGGTCGCGCGCTCTAGGCTGGGCGGGTGGACGAGCAGCCGAGTTGGCGTGAGCAGCGGCGGGAGGCGTCCGCGGCGCATGCCGCCGCGCTGGAGCGACGCCGCGCCGCCGAGACCGAGAAGGCCCGCGCGCTGCTGGCCGACTTCATCCGGGAGATGCAGGCCCGGGGCATCGAGCCCCAACCGCTGCGGGCGCCGGTGGTGGGATCGGGCACGAGCTACCGGACCGGCATCACCGGTTGGTACCTGCGGCGCAACCGCTCACTCGGCGTGGACGCCGACGGCAACTTCTACATCCTCGGCACCACCGCCGGCCTGACAGCGCACCTGCTGGGCGTGAAGGTCCTGCCCTCCGACCCGCCGCTCACGATCGGCCTGGGTGCCCGCGACGGCGAGTCGCTCCCGCTCGCCGAGCTGTTGCAGCTGCGCCTGGACGAAGTCGACGCCCAGAGCTGAGCGGCGGCCTCGTCAGTCGCCGAGCAGCCGCTGTCCGGGGTCGGAACCTGACCAGCGGGCCGCCGCCCGAATATTCGGTGGCGGCGCGCTGGGGTCGCTGGTAGCGTCCCCGGCCTGTCTTTTCGGGTGGCTTCGCCCGGACAGCATGAAGGATCGAATCGAACCGGACGGTCTCCGGGGCGGGATCTCATCGACCGTCCCCCAGCCGGTCGTTCGTACCCCTTCAACTCGAGTCGAGGCAGCATTCGATGGCCGAACCCGCACTCATTCCCACCCACTCCACCGAGCTCGAGGCCGAACGCGCCTTTCTCGCCGAGGCCCGCGACGCGCTGGCCCGGATGCACCAGGCCGTGGAGGACCGCGACGTCCCGCTGATCGGCGGCGAGGACAACGACGAACGCTTCACCAACGAGTCCAACCTGCTCGCCCGCCGGCTGCGCACGCTGGCGCTGCGCGACCTGCCCGACGTGCCGCTGTTCTTCGGGCTGCTCGACTACGAGCCCGGCACGATCGAGGAGATCGACCGGATCCACATCGGCCGCCGGCACGTGCACGACGGCAGCGGCGCCCCGCTGGTCATCGACTGGCGCGCGCCGGTGTCGGTGCCGTTCTACCGGGCCACCCGCAGCGACCGGCAGCGCGTCGTCCTGCGGCGCCGGTACGGCTTCTCCGACACCGCCGAGCTGACCGGCTTCGAGGACGAGCCGCTGATCGGCGCCGCCGAGGCCGACCAGGCCGACGCGTTCCTGCGCGCGGAGATCGAACGCCCACGCACCGGTCCGATGCGCGACATCGTGGCCACCATCCAGCCCGAGCAGGACGACCTGGTCCGCGCGCCGCTGCACCCGAGCGTCTGCGTGCAGGGCGCGCCCGGCACAGGCAAGACGGCCGTCGGCCTGCACCGGGTGGCGTACCTGCTCTACACCGAACGCGAACGGCTGAGCCGGGGCGGCGTCGTGATCGTCGGACCGAACCGCTCGTTCCTGTCCTACATCCGCAAGGTGCTGCCCGCGCTGGGCGAGGTCGACGTCCGGCAGATCACCATCGAGGAGCTGATCACCCGGCCCGCCGCGGGATCGGACCCGCCGGAGGCCGCGCGGACCAAGGGCGACGCCCGGATCGCCCGGGTGCTGGAGCGAGCCCTCTGGTCCTTCGTCGGTACGCCGACCGACGGGGTGATGTACACCAAGGGGTCCTACCGCTACCGGGTGCACGACTACGAGGTCGCGGAGATGGTGACCTCCCTGCGCGGCTCGATGAAGCACGGGCCGGGCCGCGACGCTCTCGCGCAACGGATCGCCCACGCCGTCCTGGTCCTGATGGAGCGGCGAGGCGAGTCGCCGGACGACCGCGTGCAGAACGCCGTGGCCCGCTCGAAGCCGGTCAAGGCGCTCGTCGACGCGGTGTGGCCACGGGTCGCGCCGGAGCAGGTGCTGCACCGGCTGCTGTCGAACGCCGACTTCCTGGCGGAGTGCGCCGGGGACGACCTCACCGCGGACGAGTGCGCCGCGCTGGTGTGGCCGCGGGCTCCTCGCTCCTGGAAGTCGGCGAAGTGGTCGGTCGCTGACACCGTGCTGCTCGACGAGCTGGACGAGCTGATCGAACGGCGTCAGGGTTCGCTCGGCCATCTGGTGATCGACGAGGCGCAGGACCTCTCAGCGATGCAGTTGCGCGCGCTCGGCCGGCGGTGCCGCTCGGGCTCGGCGACGGTGCTCGGCGACCTCGCCCAGGCGACGACGTCCTGGGCGGCCGGCCCCTGGGACCAGGTGCTCGCCCATCTGCAGAAAGCCGACGCCGTCGTGGCCGAGCTCGACCGTGGTTTCCGCGTCCCGGACCAGATCATCGCGTTCGCCGCGAAGCTGCTGCCGCAGATCGCCCCGACGCTCGGCGTACCGCGGGGTGTGCGGGCGGTCGACGACGCGCTGAGCGTCGTCCGGACCGAGCAGGCTTCGCTGCCCGACGCCCTGGCCGCCGCGTGCCGCGCGGCCCTCGCCGGGCAGGGCTCGGTCGCGCTGATCGCGGCCGACGAGCAGATCGCCGGCCTGCGGGACACGCTCACCGCCGCGGGTCTGGAACCGACACTGCTCGGCGAGACCGAGGAGACCGCCCGGCTGACGTGCGTGCCGGCGAGCCTGGCGAAAGGCCTCGAGTTCGACGCCGTGGTGGTGGCCGAACCGGCCCGCATCGTCTCGGCCGAACCCCGCGGCCTCCAGCGCCTGTACGTCGTGCTCACCCGCGCGGTCAGCCGGCTCCAGATCGTGCACGCCGAACCGTTGCCCAGCGCCCTTTCCGGGGAGGCGGCCGACGCCGAGCCAGACACGCCCTAACCCCCGCCGCGGCTATTGTCCGCGGGGAGACAGCGGGCGAGCCGGGAGGCGGACGTGGACGGAGTGGGGGTCGTCGTACTGGCCGTCGCAGTGCTGGCGGTGGCCGGCACCGGGTGGGGCATCGTCGTGCTGGTCCGTCGGCAGCAGTACATCAAGTCGCTGCGGGCCCGGGGCTGGACGTTCGTCAACAGCCCGGGGTTCGATGCCGTGGCCCGGCTCGGCAACCCGCCGTTCGGGCTCGGCTTCCGGCGGGAGCCGGACGACCAGATTACCGGCCGGACCGGTTCGGGCCGGCCGTTCCAGGTGATCGAGTACACCTCCGACCACTGGTCCGGGTGGGTGGCCATGGTGGCGCTGTCGCGCCGGCTTCCGGAGTTGTGGGTGACCGGTGGCGAGACCAAACCGCGCGTCGGCGTCGAGGCGACCGTCGTACCGGCTCCGGCCTCGCTCGGTCCAGGCTGGCAGATCGGTGCGCTCGACCCGGCGTACGCCGCTGAGGTGCTGACCGGGGCGGTCTGCGAGCGGCTCACCGCGCTGGCCGCCGGACAGGCCGGCGTGAACCTCAGCATCGACGGCGACCAACTCGTGGTGCTCGACCCGCCGCGCAAGGACGTCGACCGGCTCGGTCCGTGGCTGGACCAGCTCGCCACCGTCGCCGACGCGATCGACGCCGCCCAGCTGGACCGCTGGATCCAGCCCGAGCAGCCACCGCGGCTGACCTTCTACCACCACCCGGACTGGCACTGGATCGGCACCGACGACTACCTGCTGCAGGTCACCCCGGTGACCCGCTCGGGTCACGACCACAGCACCAGCGACGTGATCCGGGGCCGGGACGGTGACGGTCCGCCGTTCGTCGCCTTCACGCACCGCTGGAAGACCACCCACACCGAGAGCTACACCGACAGTGAGGGCCGGACCCAGACCCGGACCGTGGTGGAGAACCACAGCGAGCCGGTGCTCGGCTTCCAGCTGCCCGCCCGGATGCCGTCGCTCGAGATCGGCCGGCGCGGGTTCGGCCGCGGCATCAGCTTCGAGAGCGAGGCGTTCAACGACCAGTTCTCGGTCGTCGCCCAGCACACCAAGTTCGCGTACGACGTGATCCATCCCCGGCAGATGGAGTACCTGATGGCGAGCTCGCCGGCGTCGTTCCGGATCGTCGACGACTGGGCCTGGTTCTCGGTCAGCGAGCACAGCCAGCCGCTGATCGCGCACAGCTCGTGGTTCCTGCGCGGCTTCCTGGCCCGGATCCCCCGCTTCGTCTGGCGCGACCTGGGCCTGCCGGAGGCGCCGTACCCCGGCGTGCTGGACCCGGCGGCGAATGGTCGCTAGTTCCGCGGGTACCACAGCGGGACCGTGGGCAGACGCACTCAGGCGTCGTCGTCAGCTGCCCACCCGGGAGGACCGCCATGTTGAAAGCAATCTTCGGTGCCGCCGGGCGGCGGACCGCGCAGCCCAGGACCGTGGCCGGCGTCCCGGTCCTGTCGGCGGGAAGTCATCGGGACGCGCGCGACGGCGCCTGCTTCATGGAGTACGCGTCGTACCTGGCCGGCGAGCCGTGGTCGGACCATCCGCGCTGCACGCATCCCCTGCTGGCCCATCTCGCGCGTGAGGTCAACGACCGCACCTCCAGCGCGGGCCGGGCAGCCCTGGCGCCCCTGATCCCGACGGTCATCGGCATCACCTCCGACGATCCGGTCGTGCACCCGCGGCTCGTCGCACGAGTCGTCCGGACCGTACTGCCGGTCGCCGCGCGGCCGGACCAGGTCGTGCTGGCCGTCGCTCTGATCCGCGCGGAACAACTGATCGCGGAACTGAACGGCCACCAGGACGGCAAGTCGGCCGCCAGCCGTGAGGTGCTGGCCGAGAACGCGCTCGCGACCAAGTGGGCGGAGACCTTCTTGAAGGCCCGGCCACTGCCCGGCCTCGGCACCTACCTGCGACGCTCGGCGCCCAGCTCGATCTCGGCCGCGGCGTACGCAGCCGCCAACGCTCCGCACACCGATCCGGACGGTCTGCTGCGCCGGTTGCTGACCGAAGGCATCGCCGCGGCCACCACGACCGGTTCGCCGAACGCTCCGGCTCCTGCTCCCTCGGAGGAAGCCAAGGCGACGGGCGAAGCCCAGGCCTCTTCGCTGCCGTGAGCCGAGCGGGCGTTCGGTCCGTGGTGCCTGCCTGCGTCGGGTCAGCTGGTGGTCTGGCGGAGCCGGCTCTTGGCCCCGCGTTCGACGAACAAGGGCACGAAGTCCCTGATCGGCGCCTGCTCGAACTCCGGCTGAACCTGTTGCACTGCTTCTCGCACGTCCTCGGTCGGCAAGCCCGGGAACTGCTTGGCCAGCCGATCGACGACCTCGCTGATTGCGCGGTGCTCCTCTGATCTGTCCATGCTCCGCTGTTACCCAGGCCGCCGGAGCAGGTATTCGGGCTCGGGCCGTTTGTTCACCTACTGGTCACCTTCGGCCCGACCCGGCACCGGGCCGGTCACGCTGCCTTGCCCGTGGATCAGCGTCAAGCTAGCTTGACAGCATGGCCGACGACGAGGGACCAGCTCATGCTGATCCTCGCGAGCGAGCTCGGTTGCAGGCCGTAGCCCGTGCCGAACGGGCGAAGCTGGCCGAGTTGCAGATCGTCGACGCGGCCGAAGAGCTGATCGCCGACGCACGGTTCGTCGACCTGCTCGATCAGCAGGTCGAGGCCCAGCGCCGGCACTCCACCGCCGAGCAACAGGTGACCACGGCACTGTCCACCGGCGACCACGGCCGGATCACGAGCGCGCGACAGCGGTGCCGTGCGGCCGAGGTGCAGTCCCATCGCGTCCGGGACGAGGCGATCGAGGAGATGCTCCAGCTCACCAGCGACGGCGCGGACCGATCCACCCGGTACGCCGCTCAGTACGGCCGGTGGCAGGACGCCGTCGCCGCCGAACTGCCGCCGGACGTCACCTGACCAGGCCCGCCCGCACCGCCGTCCGGGCTGCGCCGCCGGCGGGTCAGCCGGCGCGCAGTTCGCCGATCAGCTTCTCGATCCGGGCGCGGATCTCGTCGCGGACCTGACGGACCACCTCGATCGGCTGGCCGGCGGGATCGGTCAGCTCCCAGTCCTCGTACCGCTTGCCCGGAAAGAAGGGACAGGCGTCGCCGCACCCCATCGTGATCACCACGTCGCTGCTCCGGACCGTATCGGTCTCCAGTCGCTGCGGCACCGCACCGGTGATGTCGATGCCGACCTCGCGCATCGCCTCGACCGCGACCGGGTTGATCCGGTCCCGCGGCTCGGACCCGGCCGAGCGGACCTCGACGGTGTCGCCGGCCAGCTGCCGCAGCCAGCCGGCGGCCATCTGGGACCGGCCGGCGTTGTGCACGCAGACGAACAGGACACTGGGCTTGCTCATGCGGATGCTCCAGATCTCACGGTCGTGTCGGAAGGTGGGGTGACAACGTCATCGGCAGCCTGTCCGGCGTCCGGGGAGAGCACTGCCAGCAGCCCGACCGCGACGACGCCGCCGACCAGCTGGAAGATCACGAAGGCGGGGACCGAGCCCGGCGCGATACCGGCGAACGTGTCGCTGAACGCGCGCCCGACCGTGACCGCCGGGTTGGCGAACGAGGTCGAGGAGGTGAACCAGTACGCCGCTGCGATGTACGCGCCGACCGCGGCCGGCGCCAGCGCGGCACGTCCCGACCGGGCCAGGGCGAAGATCAGCACGACGAGGCCCGCGGTGGCGACCACCTCCGCCAGCCACAGATGCGCACCGCTCCGGTCGGTGCTCGACCAGGACACGGCGGCTTCGTCGTACATCAGGTTGGCCAGCACGGCGCCCGCGACACCGCCCACGACCTGCGCCGGCACGTACGCCGCCAGGTCGCGCACCGTCAGCCCGGTCCCGGCGCGGCGCCCGAGCCACCAGTCGGCCGCCGACACGACCGGGTTGAAGTGCGCTCCGGACACGGGCCCGAAGATCAGAATCAGCACCGCGAGCCCGAACGCCGTCGCGAACGCGTTCTCCAGCAGCTGCAGGCCGACGTCGTTCGGGGACAGCGACGCCGCGGCGATTCCGGAACCGACCACGACAGCGACCAGCAGCCCGGTCCCCAGCGTTTCGGCCACGGCTCGCCGCCACAGCGGGACGATTGTCCTCACCGGCGGCACTAGGCGGTGAGAGCGGGCACGGCGAGCAGATCGGAGATCCACTGCATGCGCTCGCGGACGGGCCAGTAGTAGACCCATGTCCCGCGCCGCTCGCAGTCGACCAGTCCGGCCTCGCGCAGCACCTTGAGGTGGTGCGAGATCGTCGGCCCGGAGACGTCGAAGTGCGGGCTGATGTCGCAGACGCACACCTCGTCGCCGGCGGAGGCGATGATCGACAGCAGCCGCAGTCGCACCGGGTCGGCCAGCGCCTTGAACGCCGCCGCACCCTCGGCGGCCTGAGCGGCGTCCAGCGCGGTCGTCGCGATCGGGGCGCAGCACCCACCGGCGGCGGTGGGCGCGAGCTGCTGTTTAGACATGGGTCTATCTTGACTTCCGTCTAACCAAGAGGCAAGCTGACCGCTGTTTAGATGAACTTCGAGACAGGTGGACGGACATGATCGAAGCTCCGGTGGTAGTGATCGGCGCGGGCCCGATCGGCCTGGCCGCGGCCGCGCACCTGGCCGAGCGCGGGACCGACTTCACGGTCCTGGAGGCCGGGTCGGGCGTCGCCGCGGCGATCGGCGAGTGGCGGCACGTCAGGCTCTTCAGCCCGTGGCGCTACGACCTCGACCCCGCGGCCCGGCGACTGCTGGAGCGGGCCGGCGGCTGGATCGAGCCGGACCTCGGCACGCTGCCGACCGGCGGCGACCTGATCGACGGCTATCTCGAGCCGCTCACCAAGACCCCGGAGCTGTCCGGCCGCATCCGGTACGGCGCCGAGGTGGTCGCGGTGACCCGCGCCGGCTACGACCGGGTCCGGACCGCGGGTCGCGAGAACGCACCGTTCCTGGTCCGGCTGACCGACGGGTCCGAGCTGCTCGCCTCGGCCGTGATCGACGCGGCCGGGACCTGGCGGCGCCCGAACGTGCTCGGCGGCTCGGGCATCCCGGCCCGCGGCGAGGCGTCCGCCGCCGACCACATCGCGTCCGCGCTGCCCGATGTCCTGGGCAAGGACCGGGACCGGTTCGCGGGCCGTCGTACGGCGGTGGTCGGCGCCGGGCACTCCGCGGCGACAACACTGCTCGAGCTCGGCGAGCTGTCCGAGCAGGTCCCCGGCACGGAGGTGCTCTGGGTCGTTCGGGGCACCGACCAGGCCCGGACGTACGGCGGTGGCGACGCCGACGAGCTGCCTGCCCGCGGCGCGCTCGGCACCCGGCTGCAGCGGCTCGTGCGTGCGGGGCGCGTCGAGCTGGTCGGCGGCTTCCGCACCGAGGAGCTCACGCTCACCACCGACGGTCGCGTCGAACTGGTCGCCGGGGAGCGGCGCATCACCGTCGACACCGTGGTGAACTCCACCGGCTTCCGGCCCGACCACGACATGGTCGGCGAGCTGCGCCTCGACCTGGACCCGATCCTCGGCTCGACCCGCGCGCTGGCGCCGCTGATCGACCCGAACAAGCACTCCTGCGGCACCGTGCCGCCGCACGGCGTCGACGAGCTCGCCCACCCCGAGCCCGGGTACTACGCGATCGGCGCCAAGTCGTACGGCCGGGCACCGACGTTCCTGCTCGCCACCGGCTACGAGCAGGCCCGCTCGGTCGTCGCCGCGCTCGCCGGCGACTGGGAAGCCGCCCGCGATGTCCAGCTCAACCTGCCCGAAACCGGCGTCTGCTCCTCCGGTCAGGCCCTCGGCGACGCCGAGACGTCGGGCGGCTGCTGCGGCCCGGCCCCGCAGGCGGTGGAGCTCACCACCTCTGCTGGACGCGGTCCGGCCACCGGAATCACCGGCGGCCTGCTGACCGTGATCGACACCAAGCCGGCCGCCGGGCAGTCGAGCTGCTGCACCTGATGCGCCCGGCCGCGACCGTCGGGTACGGCGTTCCGGACCACGCGTTCGGAGCCGTGCTCGACGGTCAGCGGCTCGCGGCGGCCGGCAGCGGTGAGTCGGCGGCGGAGCGCCGCGTCTCGCGCCGGTCGGCAAGGATGATCAGCACGCCGGCCACCGGGAGGAGCAGCGCAGGCGACACCCGCAGGAACGCCAACATCACTGCTCCCCACGCGATCAGTCCCCACCCGAGGGCACCCGGTATACGCAGGTCCCGCCCGGCGGCCCAGACGACGTAGGCGCCGAGCAGGAGCGTCGGCGCCGCAAAGCTGCCCAGTGAGAGCCAGTACGCCTCTGCTGCTTCGTGTTCCGCCGCACCCTGCGGCGTGATGACGTCCGCCGACAGCAGGCCGGTCTCGGCCATTCGTCTCCACGCGTCGAGCCGCAACGGCACCGATCCCAGCAGGTGCCCGGCCCCGAGCGTCACGGTGAGCCAACCGGCGAGTCGCTTGATGTGTCGTGTGTTCACATGCAGGATGTTACGCGTGTCAACATCGGCTGCCAAGACCTATCACCACGGCGATCTGCGCCGCGCGCTCGTCGCGACGGCTCGCACGCTCGTCGAGGAGACAGGCCCCGGCAAGCTCACGATGCGGGCGGTCGCCGCCCGGATCGGCGTCTCCCCCGCGGCGCCGTACCGCCACTTCGCCAGCCGTGAGCTGCTGCTGGCCGCCGTCGCAACGGAGGCGTTCCACGAGCTTGCAGACGTGATCGACACGGAGACGAAGACCGACCCGCTTGCCGCGCTGCACAGCGTGCTCGCCGAGTACGTCCGGTTCGCGCTCCGCGCCCCGCAGCTCTACCGACTGATGTTCGGCGCAGGCCGCCCCGACCGCGCGCAGCACGCCGATCTGCTCGCCGCCCAGCACCGCCTGGAGTCAGCGGCCGCCGAGACGTTGCAGCGTGCGGCGGCGGCCGGAGCCATTGCCGCGACCGACCTCGACGACGTACTGCTCACCCTGCGCAGCCTCATGCACGGCGTCGCCACCTGGGCGCTCGACGCCCACCTGACCACGGATCAGGCGATGGTGTCGGTGCACGGCGTGCTCGACGTGATGAACAGAGGCCTGCTCCCCCGATAGTCATTTCACGTGGACTGCAGGGAAGCTGACTCCGGGAGAGAACCGTCCCGGCACGCGAGCCGATTAAGGTCTGGGCATGGAGCAGCAGCGGCGCGGCTACGACTCCCTGCGCCGGACGACGCAGGCACTGCAGACGAGATCCGACATCGCGCAGGCGGCGCGCCGGCTCTTCGTCGCCCACGGCTGGACCGGGACGACGGTGCGCGACGTGGCGCGGGAGGCCGGGGTCTCGGTGCCGACCGTCTACTCGGCGTACGGCAACAAGGCCGGGCTGACGCGCGCCCTGGCCGACGCCGCCGACCTGTCGGCCGACCCGTCCCAGCAACTCGCCGAGCTGGAAGCCGCCGCGGGAGATCCAGCGCGCCAACTGGCCGCGATGGTGGCCTACGACCGAAGGCTGTACGAGCGGGCCGGTGACGTGATCACCCTGGTTCGCGAAGCCGGCCGCTCGGAGCCGGAACTGGCGAGCCTCTACCGCGAGGGTCGCCGCCGCGCCGACGAGACCCGTACCGCGGTCTTCGCCTCCTGGCCCCGCGGCACCCTGCGCACCGGGCTCGACGTGCCCACCGCCGTCGACATCTACGCGGCCCTGTGCACCATCGACGTCTTCACCACCCTCACCGAGGAACGCCGCTGGTCCCCCGACCGGGTCGAACAGTGGTGGCGCGGGACAACCGCTCGCGAACTGCTCGCCGACTCCTGAACCGAGTTGCTGCACCGGAAGCAGCGACACCTTCATCCAAGCCGGGGGAAGACATCGCCGGTGCCCGGTGTTGCTGTCGTCGTACCTGCATCGCCTGTTGAGGCGACCGCTCACCGACTGCGCTGGAGACACTCGATGACAAGCACCGCCGACCAGACCATCGACGCACTGCGCACCGGGCACGACGAGCTGGTGGCGAAGGTGGCCCGCTTCGGTCCGGACGAACTGGTGCGCGATTCGGCCGCTGCCGAGTGGACTGTCGCGCAAGTGCTCAGCCACCTCGGCAGCGGCGCCGAGATCCACCTCGCCATCCTGGAGAGCGCCCTCGACGGCGGCACCGCCCCCGAGGGCGACTTCTACCAGTCCGTCTGGGGCCGGTGGGACGCCATGTCCCCCGCCGAGCAGGCCGCGAACTTCCCGGCCGCCAACGAGACGCTGGTGAACCGGTTCGAGAAGCTGGACGACAAGGTCCGGGCCGAACTGATGGTCGACTTCGGGTTCTTGCCGGAGCCGATCGACCTGGCCGGAGCGGCCGGGATGCGACTCAGCGAGTTCGCCCTGCACTCCTGGGACGTTCAGGTCGCCTTCGACTCCACGGCCCGGATCGCGCCGGACGCCACCGCGCTGCTGCTCGACCGCGTCGACGGGCTGCTCGGTTTCGCCGCCAAGGCCGACCAGTACGACGGCAAGCTGACCCTGGCCGTGCACACCACTGACCCCAACCGCGATTTCGGCCTGGTCGTCGCCGACACCGTCTCACTCCTCGACGTCCCCGACTCGGTCGACGGCGAACTGACCGCACCCGCCGAGTACGTCGTCCGCCTGATCACCGGTCGGCACAGGGCCGAGCACACCCCGGCCTCGGTGTCTGTGACCGGCCCGGCGACGCTCGACGACCTGCGCCGGATCTTCCCCGGCTACTGATCGCCGGCCCGGGCCACGACGGCGCCGGGCAGGCAGCTGGCGAGTAGATGCTTGAGGCAACATTTCCGGCACGGCTCTGTGCTCGGCGCGGGGCCGTGCCGGTTGTTCAGGTGGTGTTTGCCTGCGGTCTGTCGGTGCGGTGCAGGATCGGGGCCGCCGTCCAGCAGCACCCCGATGTCCCAAGGAGCACCGCCATGTCTCTCGACCGCCGTTCCGTACTCCGTGGCGCCGCCGCCGGCGCCACTGGTGTCGGCCTCGCCACCGTCGGCGCCGTGCCGACCCTCGCCGAGGCCACCCCGGCGCCGCGGCACTCGCCGTACCCGACCCACCGGCCGTTCCCGCCGCTGATGGACGACCCGAAGGGTCTGCTCGCGCTGCCGCCGGGCTTCAAGTACACGATCGTCACCCGCGCCGGCGAAACCAAGCTGAAGACCGGGCAGCCCAGCCCGGCCGCGCACGACGGCATGGCGGTCTTCGGCGCGGGCCGGGGCCACACGCTGATCCGCAACCACGAGATCGGCAGCAACAACGCGCTGGGCGTGCCGCAGCTCGAGGGCACCGTCTACGACCCCGGTGTCGGTGCGGCCGGCGGGTGCACTGTCGTCTCGGTCGACCGTGACGGCACCAACCGCGGCGAGTGGGTCGGCATCTCCGGCACGCTGACCAACTGCGCCGGCGGGCACACGCCGTGGGGCACCTGGCTGACCTGCGAGGAGACCGAGAGCAAGGCCAACGGCACCACTCGACTGAAGGACCACGGCTACGTCTTCGAGGTCTGGGCCGATGGCGAGACCGCGCACCCGGTCCCGCTCAAGGCCCTCGGCCGGTACGCCCACGAGGCCCTCGCGGTGGACAAGGACAAGGCCCACATCTACCTGTCCGAGGACGCCTCCGGCCCGAACGGCCTGTTCTACCGCTGGAGCGCGCCGGCCGGCTACCGCCTCGGCAAGCACAGCTGGCGCGACCTGGCCGACGTCGACTTCGGCACGCTGGAGGCGATGGCCATTCTCGGGGACGACGGCAAGCCGATCCCGGACGTCGCGTACCTGACCTCCGCGCAGCTGCTCCGCCCGTTCCGGGTGGCATGGGTGCCGGTGCCCGACCGGGACGCGGTGTCGGTCTCCTGCCGCCGCCAGTTCACCGACGGCCAGGTCACCCGGGGCAAGAAGTTCGAGGGCGTCTTCGGCACCGACGACGGCGTGTACGTCGTGAACTCCTACGCCAAGTCCGGCACCAGCGACCTGCCGGCCGACGCGGTCCCGCACGACGGCATGGTCTGGTTCTACAACTACAAGGCCCGGACCATCCAGCTGGTCACCTACTTCCCGGAGAACGCCGCCGCCGACCAGGGCGCCGCCGCGAAGTACAACGACTACAACTTCGACGGCCCGGACAACGTCACCGTCACGCCGTGGGGCTCGCTCGTGCTCGCCGAGGACGGCAACGCCAGCAGCCACGTGCTCAGCTCCACCCCGGGCGGCCCGACGTACGCGATCGCCCGCAACATGCTCAACGACTCGGAGTTCACCGGCCCCGCCTTCTCCGCGAACGGCGACGTGCTCTTCGTGAACATCCAGAGCCCCGGCATCACCTTCGCCATCACCGGCCCCTGGCGCGACTACCTCGGCTGATCCGGTTCCCTGCGACGTACGGCCGACCCGCCCACCGGCCGTACGTCGTGCTCGTCGGTGGTTCTGGGTACAGGTGGGGTGAGCAACTCGACCAGGAGGCCACCATGAGCACCAGCCAGGTCAACCCGCCGCCCTTCGACGGTCCCGAGCGGGACGACACGATGGACGACGACCAGCAGTCGAACTCGATCAGCGACCGCGCCGAGGACGGCACCCCGCTGACCGAGACCGGCCTGCCCGACCCCGACGACGCACCGGTCGACGAGGACCCCGACGACCAACTGCTGCGCGACTGACCGGCCGCTGACTTCTCGGGCTGGTCAGGGCCGGCGCCGGAGTTGCCGGGCCAGCACCTTCGCCACGAAGCCGGCGTCGCGGTGCACGCCGCGCAGCGTGTTCGACGAGAAGGACCGCTGGAACTCCAGGCCGAGGTACGCCAGCCCCGGATGGGTCAGCGAGACCCCCTTCCTGTGCTGGGGCGCGCCGTTCGCGTCGAGCGCGCCGATGCCGGCGAGGTAGCCGACCGCGGGCCGGTAGCCGGTAGCGAACAGGACCACGTCGACCGGCTCACGGCTCCCGTCGGACCACACGACGGAGTCCCCGTCGAAGGCGGTGAACAACTCGCGCTGATCGAGCCGTCCGGTCGAGAGCGCGTCCTGGTAGATCCCGGTGTCGAAGACCGGCGTACCGCGGATGAGCTGGCGCAGCGCCTGAGGCGGCAGCAGATCGAGCCGCAGCGTGGTCAGCCAGAAGTGCATGTCCCGGCCGCCGCGGACCTGCGGCACGAACTGCACCGGCGCCCGCACCGCCAGCGTCACCTGCGCGACCTCGGCCAATTCGTACCCGACCTGCACGCCGGAGTTGCCCCCGCCGACCACGACCACCCGTCGATCGGCCAAAACCTTCGGATCCCGGTACTTCGCCACGTGCATCGCCTGCCCGGTGAAGCCCTGCATGCCCGGCAGCAGCGGTACGTACGGGTTCGCGAACGAGCCGCTCGCGACGACCACCCCGTCGGCCGTCAGCGTCTCGCCGCTCGCCGTCCGGACCTCGAATCCTCCTCCGCGCTCCTGGACGGACTCGACCCGCTGCCCCGTCCTGATGTCGACGCCCAGCCCGGCGGCGTACGACTCGAGGTAGGCGACCACCTCGTCCCTGGTGGGGTACCGATCGGGATCGCCGGGGAACGGTGCCCCGGGGAACCCGCTGTACCGGGCCGGCGAAAACACGGTCAGGCTGTCGTAGTACTGCGGCCACGACCCCGCCACCCGGTTACTTGCCTCCAGCACCACCGGTTCCAGGCCCGCATCCCGCGCCGCCCGGGCTCCGGCCAAGCCGGACTGTCCCCCACCCACCACTACGATCCGCTGCGTCTTCACCAGAAGAAGATATCAACAATCTTTAATACGTCAATCCCTCGATAACTTGTAGCATTCGGGTGGAGGTGCCAGATGAGCCAATCCCACCCGGCGACCGGCGACCTGCTGCCGCTGCCTGCGGTGCGCGAGGGCGTCGACGGCCTGCCCGAGCTGGCCGAGGCGACGCACGAGTTCCTCAAGGCGCTCGCCAGTCCGAGCCGTCAACGGATCATGCTGCTGTTCGCCCGCGGCGCCGAGCTGTCCGTCAACGAGGTCGCCGAGCGCGCGGGCCTCGGCCAGTCCAACGCCTCCCAGCAACTGGCGCTGCTCAAACGCGGCAAGGTGCTGACCTCGCGCCGCGACGGCAAGGGCGTGCTCTACCGCGCCGACCGCGAAGGGACGTCGTCCGCCCTGGCCGACCTCCAGCGCTACCTCACCATCTGCTGCTGACCAGATCCCGTCCACCACGACCCCGAAGGAGCGAGCACCATGCAGACCGGCAGCCGGGAAGCCTCCGTTGCCGCGCACGACCCGTCGATCGAGTCCAGCCCGTCCCTGCTCGGACGCCCGCTGGGGGCTGCCGCCGCGGCCGCGACCGCCGGAGCCTGGCTCGGCATGGTCGTGTCCGTTCTCGGCTGGTTCGACGAACCGCTCGAGGTCTGGTTCGAGGTCAGCAAGGTGGCCACCGCCGTCGGAGCCTGCGCCGGCCTCGGTCTCGCGGCCGCGCTGACCGCCGTCCGGGCCCACGGCCGCCACGACGACGAGGACCGCGTGCCCGTCCGCCGGTACGACGTGATCTCACCCCACCGCGGCTGACCGGAGTACGTCAGGCCGCCGGCTCGACCGCGAAGACCCGGTCGAGGCCGGTACGGCGCAGCAGTTCGGTCGTCTTGCGGTTGGCGTGCCGGATCACCACGCCACCACCGCGACGCCGGCAGACCCGGTGGGTGTCCAGCAACGCGGCCAGCAGGTTCGACGAGATCTGATCGACCTCCGAGACGTCGATCACCACCAGGTACGCCCCGTCCATCACGAGGTCGCGCAACTGCCACCGCAACCCGGACAACCCCTGCGCCAGCAGCCCTTCGGTCACCGTGACGATCGCCTTCTGTGGCAACGGACTGTGCAGCGCGTTCGACATCTGGCGCCTCCCAAGCTGATCGAACCGTGGCCTCCAGCCTCCGCGCCGGACATTGAGACCGGTCGAACCCCTTCTTTACGATCGGATGACGGAAGGTCACCCGCCGGCCCGGCCGCCGCGGGGTTTGCCACCATGGACGAATGCCCTTGCAGGTTCTGATCGTGGAGGACGACGACCGCATCCGCGCGGTCCTGCGGCTCGCGCTCGAGGACGAGGGCTACCAGGTCGCGGAGGCCGGCGACGCCGACACCGCGCTGGACCTGACCCGCAAGGCCATGCCGGACCTGATGATCGTCGACCTGATGCTCGGCGCCACCGACGGCTACACCTGCATCCGCGAGGTACGCCGGAGCAGCGACATCCCGATCGTGGTGGTCAGCGCCCGGTCCGACACCCACGACATCGTCGCGGGGCTGGAGGCCGGGGCCGACGACTACGTCACCAAGCCGTTCCAGGTGAAGGAGATCACCGCCCGGCTGCGGGCCTTGCGCCGGCGGCTGCGCACCGCCGCGGACGACGCCGAGCCGGACATCGTGCTGGACGCCGACCCGCGCCGCAGCCTGGTGCTGTCCCGGGCCCGCGGCGCCGCCCGGCTCGACGGCCAGGACGTCCCGCTGACCGTCACCGAGTTCCGGCTGCTGTCCGAGCTGGCCCGGATCCCGGGCCGGGTGCTCAGCCGGCAGGCATTGCTGGAGGCCGTCTGGGAGCACGGCTTCTACGGCGACGAACGCATCGTCGACGTGCACATCCGCCGGCTCCGGACCAAGATCGAGCGCGACCCGGGGCATCCCGCGATCGTCGTCACCGTGCGCGGCCTCGGGTACCGGCTGGACCCTCGATGACCAAGCCCCGAGGGCCGCTCGCGTCGGCGGGCCTGCGGCACCGGCTCGTCCTGGCCTTCGGCGCGGTCACGCTGCTGGTGTCGACGATCTTCGCCGCCAGCACGTACCTGCTGGCGCGCAACTACATGCTCGCCCAGCGGGAACGCGCGGTGAAGCACCAGGCGCTCGCCGACGCGGCGTTCGTGCAGCGCCGGCTGGAGAGCGCGGGCGCCGACATCTCCGCCGTGTTCACCGCGGCCGGGCCGCCGGCCGAGAACATGATCGTGCTGCGCTGGGGTGACCAGTGGTACGCCTCGGCCCTGGACAGCGGTCACGAGGACGTCCCGTCGGCCCTGCGCACCGCGGTGGAAGCGGGTCAGGTCGGCACCCAGCGGTTCCGGACCGAGGACGGCCCCGCGCTCGCCCTCGGCGTACCGCTGGCCAGCGTCGACGCCGAGTTCTACGAGGTCGCGCCGCTCGGCGAGCTCGACGAGAACCTGCGCCTGCTCAGCATCATTCTCGCCAGTGGCGCGCTGGTCGCCGCGGCTGCCGGCGCCGCGCTCGGCGGCTGGGCCGGTCGTTCGGCCGTCACCCCGCTGAACCGGGTCGCGGCCGCCGCCGCCCGGATCGCCGGCGGACACCTGGAAACCCGGCTGCCGGTCACCCGCGACCCGGAGCTGACCACGATCGTCGGCTCCTTCAACAGCATGGTGGACACCCTCCAGCAGCGCATCGAACGCGACGCCCGGCTGGCCGCCGACGTGAGTCACGAGCTCCGGTCGCCGCTGACCACCCTGGTCGGCAGTGTCGACCTGCTCAACGCTCGCCGGGACGAGCTGTCGCCGCGCTCACAGCAAGCGCTCGACCTGGTGACCGCCGACCTCGACCGGTTCCGCCGGCTGCTCGACGACCTGCTCGAACTGGCACGCTCCGACGCCGGACTCGATCAACTGCCGCAGGAGCCCGTGAACGTCTGGGTGCTGCTGCGGCACGTGATCAGCGAGGTGAGCGCCGACTCCGCCGTGCTGCGCGGCCCCGAGGACGTCGAGGTCACCGGCGACAAGTCACGGCTCAGCCGCCTGTTCCGCAACCTGCTCGAGAACGCCGAGCGGCACGGCGGCGGACTCGCGTCGGTCGAGATCAGCCGGCTGGGCGCCGAGGTCGTCGTCACCGTCGACGACAGCGGGACCGGCGTACCGGCTGCGGACCGCGAGCGGATCTTCGAGCGGTTCGCGACCGGGCCGAGCCGCCGCGGTTCCTCCTCCGGCACCGGCTTGGGGCTGGCGCTCGTGGCGGAGACGGCCGCTGCCCACGGTGGCGCCGTCTGGTGCACCGATGCGCCCGGTGGCGGTGCCCGCTTCGTCGTACGACTCCCGGCGGCCCGGTCGTGATGCGCCGCGCGGCCGGCTGCCTCGGCGTACTCGTGCTGGTCGCCGGATGCGGCATCCCCACCCAGGACCAGCCCAGTCAGGTCGCTGCCTCGGAGATCCCCGCTCCCCTGCGCGGCGACGGTACGCCGCAGCCGTCCGTGCCGGCCACGGTCGATCCGGGCGACTCGTCGCTGCTGATCTACTTCGTCCGCGACGACCGGCTCATCGGCCTGCCCCGCGAGACGCCGACCGGTTCGCGCGACGACCGGCTCTCCGAGGCCCTGGACTCCCTGACCGCCGGCCCCAGCGAGAAGGAACAAGCCGCAGGCATCACCACCGCCTTTCCCGCCGGCCTCGACCTCGCCGTGGAAGCCGTCGACGGAACCCGCGTCGTGCTCAACCTGAGCGGCGAGACCGACGGCCGCTCCGCCACCGACAACGTGCTCACCGTCGGCCAGGTCGTGCTGTCGCTCACGTCCCTGCCCTCGGTCACCGAGATCACCTTCGTCCGCGACGGCACCCCCGTCGAAGCCCTGCTGCCCGGCGGCGCCCTCACCGCCGACCCCCTGACCGCCGCCGACTACCTCCCCCTCAAACACAACTGACCCCGGCCCAGCGCCGCGGGTTTCCGGCGAACCCTCTACTCTTCCGTCGGCAGGCAGTCGGTCTGCGGGGGTGTGCTTCTGGGGGTTGAACGATGCGACGAGCAAGCGTTGGTCTGGCCTGTGCGGCCGCACTGATAGCGGTGCCGGCCTGCGACTCCGGCCAGGCGACACCTCCGGTGAGCCAGGCCGCGGCGACACCGAGTGCGCCCCTCCCCCAGCCGGCCGGAAACCTGTGCGAGCGCGTGGGACCAACCCTCGCCGGCGAGTGGAAGGCCGAGGAACAGCCGCCGGCGTCGTTCCCGCTCGCGGACGTCTGCTCGCTGACGAACGCCGCCGACCCGAACAACCAGTACTCGATCTCGCTCGGCGTGCTGCCCGTGTCGGCGCAGGATGCCGCGGAACTCCGCAAGTACGACGTACGCCGGCTGAAAGGCCACTACGTCGTGCAGCCCGTCGACGGCGGCGTCGGGCAGGACTCCTGGGCGGTCGATCCGGCCGCGGCCGGGCCCTGGGTGGTGTTCCGCAGCGGCAACAGACTGGTGAAGGTGTCTCGGCCGCTCGGAGGCAAGGGACAACTGAACGCGGTGAAGGCCGTCGCCAGGACGATCGAGCGCCTTCCCGGCGGATTCCCGCCGACCCGGTCGATGCACCGGCGCCCCGAGTGCGAGCGCGGCACCGCGGCGGCGGAGAAGCTGCTGGCAGCCAAGGCGGCGGCCCGGCGAGACACGCTCGTGAACGGCTTCGTCTCCTGCCGCTGGGCCTCGACCCGCCAGGCCGCGGTCGCGATCGGCGGCGGACTGGGATCGGACGCCGCGATCGCCTTCACGAATCTGCGAAACGCAGGCACCGGCCCGGTGGTGTCGAACCGCCGAGTCCCTGTCGGCCAGGAGGGCTGGCAGCAGGACAACGGCTTCCTGGCCTACCAGCTCGCCGAGAATGCCTTCGTCACCGTCGTCGCCCATCCCATGCCCTCCACCCAGTCCGCAGGCGTCCTCGCGCTGGCCAGAGCGCTACGCCCGATCCACCTCCGCTGACACCACCGCCGCCCGACGTTGCTCTGCGATCACCTGCTCCGCCGCCAGAACGTGCACTGGTGCCGGCGATCGAGATCGACGTGGCGGAAGTTGCCAGGGGCAAGCGACTCGGTGGTGGGGCCGCCGCGGTACGCCGGCCAGTGCGGCAGGCCCGGGCCGTTCGGGTCGCCGGAGCGGGCGAAGTTCGTCCAGTACCGGCGCATCTGCTCCGCGAGGCGCTGCTGGGCCGGCGTCATCGGGGCGTACGGGCCGAAGTCGAACAGGTAGGCCACCTCCGAGCCGTGATACGCCCCGGACGGGAAGCCCGGCGGGAACCAGCCTTCCAGGACGGCGGCCGTGGGGTCGGCGAAGGAGAAGCTGTAGACCTTCGTCCGCCGGGCCATGTCGTCGCTGGACCGGACTGTCGGACAGACCCAGCTGCTGTCCGTTCCCACAGCCGCCCAGGCGAGCAGCGGCGACGCGTACGCCGATGCCGGGTAGCGTTGCTCGACCGCCTTGGCCAGGCCGCCGAAGCTCTTCGCCAACTGAGCCCGGTACGCCGAGACACTCAGCGAATCCCCGAACAGCGGCGCGAAGTACCGGTGCTCGTCCCGGGTGTTGCCCTGGAGCACGGGGACCCGGTGGAACCACCCCGCCCGCACCGCGTGCACCGGATCCACCGGCAAGATCGGCGTGCCGTACCCAGGCGAGGTGAACTCGCCGTTCAACGTCAGCAGCGCGGCGACATCGTCGACCTCACGCAGACAGGCAAGCACTCGACAGCCGAGATCGCGGCCCGCCTGCCGGCCGCGCGCCGCCAGCTCGGACCGCGGCGCCCAGTACCTGATCGGCTCGGAGTCCGGGAACATCACGTTGCGCGGCCAGTTCTGCCGGCACGAGCCGCTCTGGATCACCGCGCGGTGGAACAGCCTGGCCGAGCCTGGCGACACCAGGTGCGCACAGACGGCCGCACCGCCCGAGGACTCCCCCATGATCGTCACGTTCGCCGGGTCGCCTCCGAAGGCACGGGCGTTGCGGCGCACCCATCGCAGCGCGGCCTGCTGATCGGCCAGCCCGAAGGTGCCCGAGTCGGTCAGCCCGGGATAGCCGAAGTACCCGAAGATGCCCAGCCGGTAGTTCACCGTGACCACGACCGCGTCGCCGATCCGGCTCAGCGGCCGGCCGTCGTACTCCGCGCCCTGGCCCGACGCCCACGCGCCGCCGTGGAACCACACCATCACCGGACGGCCCCCTGCAGCCATCCCCTGACCGGTGGACGCAGGGGCGGTCACGTTGAGAAACAGGCAGTCCTCCGACGACGCCGGATCCAGCGCGCCGTCCGCGCCGAGCTGGGCACACTTCGCCCCCGGCCGGCCGGCGTCGCGAACGCCCGGCCAGGCCGGGTGCGGCCGAGGCAGCGTCCACCTCGCCGGTTTCGCGGCGTACGGGACGCCCTGGAACACGCTGGTCCCGCCGTCGGCGACGCCTTCGACCAGCCCCTTGTCCGTCGCTAGGACCACCCGCGCCGCGCCGTCCCGCCGGGTGGAGTCGGCAGCGGAGTCGGCGGCGGACCCCGCAACCACCACCAGGCTGGTCGTGAGCGCGACGGCCAGTACACCAACCACGGTCCGCAGGGATGTCCGGCGTACGAAGCTCCTCATGGCTCCGACTCTTCCGCTTCCTCGCAGGAGCGAAATCAGCCGAAAGTCTGCCGTCACCAGACCAAAGCAGCCTCCTTTCCCGC
The DNA here is from genome assembly GCF_000024345.1 of Kribbella flavida DSM 17836. Classification (NCBI taxonomy): domain Bacteria; kingdom Bacillati; phylum Actinomycetota; class Actinomycetes; order Propionibacteriales; family Kribbellaceae; genus Kribbella; species Kribbella flavida. The sequence goes on from NC_013729.1 coordinate 4,185,635, forward strand.
GCAGCGACCGTGCGGTGAGCGCCGGCCTGGCCGATGATGGACTGGTGGCCGGCCCGGCGGCCGCATGACGCTACGCAAGGGGGTCGCGTGCAGATCAGTCTCGACATCAACGATCTGAGCAACGTCCGCCTGATGGCGCCGGGCCCGGTGCTGGAGACCATGATGGCCGGGCAGACCCTGCAGGCGCGGCCGCCCAAGGCGGCCTTGACCAGGTCCCACCTCAAGTGGCGCCGTGCGGTGGCGCCGAAGGTCGCGGCCTCGGGCCCGGTCCGGCGGGTCCTCGAAGTCGGCGCCCGGCCGTACAGCGCGGTCGACCTGTACCTGCCGTCCGTCGGGGCCGCCGATCTGGCCGAGGGCATCGACCGGCTGCGCCGGCTGGGACCGCAGTACTACCGGCTCGAGCTGGAGCTGTGCTCGGCCGACCACCACCCGCGCCACATCCCCCGCTGGACCGAACAACTGGCGGCCGGTGATCCGCGTCCCCGCGAGGACCTGGTCAACGGAGTCCGCCTGCTGCACGACATCGGGCTCCAGGAGGAGCTCGTGAGCGCTGCCGTGGCGGTCCGGCGGTTCCTGGCGGCGCGCACCCAGGACCTCGCCGACGGTGGGATCAACCAGCTGATGAACAACCTGCACCCCTGGATCAGCTGGCACCCGCCGATGATCACGATCGACGCGCCTGGCTCGGCTCCGCCCGGCGAACCGAGGCGGTGTGGCGGACGCGGGATCATCCTCACTCCGTCGGTCTTCGCGACGGCGGTCCAGTACTGCCTCGACGGCGCCGGAGAACTGCCCAGCTTGCTGATCTTTCCCATCACTCCGTCCGGCGAGCAGCCGGTCCGGCCGGGCCCGGGACTGGAGCAGCTGCTCGGCCGGAAGCGCGCCGCGATCCTCGCCCTGCTGGCCCGCGAGCAGCTCTGCACCTCCGACCTCGCCCGGCGCTGCGCCATCTCCCCCGGCGCCGTCAGCGAACACACCCGGATACTGCGTGACGCTGGGCTGATCACGACCGACCGGAGCCGGCTCGCGATGCACCGCATCACTCCGGCCGGATCGACACTCATCGGCGACCACGTCGGCCTCGGCGCACAGGCAGAGCGCCTCGGCTCCCGTGACGCGACGGGATGACCACCTGCTGGAACCTATCGCCGACCTGACAACGGCATCCCCTGGCGGGGCGCCTGCGGACGGGCTTGGCAGCGCATCGCGGCGCGGTCGGCGCGATTCCGCCGTGTCGAGTGCCCCCGCAGCACGGTCTCGTGCGCGTCCCGCAGCTCGCGCCCCGGCGCGATCCCCAGCTGCTCGGCCAGCACACCCCGGACCTCTCGGTATGCCGCCAGCGCGTCCGACTGCCGGCTGCCCTGCGACAGCGCGCGAATGAGGTAGGCCCACAGCCGCTCCCGCAGCGGGTGTTCGGCGACGACCTGTCGAAGCTCGGCCAGCAGCTCCGTTCCGCCGCCCAACTGCAGCTCCAGCTCGATCCGACGTTCCAGCGCCGTCAGCCGGACCTCACCCAGAGCCGCCAGGTCCTCCCGCTCCAGCTGGTCCGAGTCGAAGCCCGTCAGCGCGCCGTCGTACCAGTGGCCGAGGGCTTCCGTCAGCAGCTCCAGCTCCCGCCGCTGGTCCGACGCCGCCGCGGCCGCAGCGAGCAGTCGCCGAAATTCCAGCAGGTCGAGACGATCCGTCGCCAGGTCGATCCGGTAGCCGGCAGGAGTCCGCTGGACCAGCTCGTGATCGTCGCCGACCGCCGCGCGAAGCCGGCACACCAGAGTATGAATGGCTGGGCGGACGTTGCGCGGCAGCTGGTGCCCCCACAGGATGTCGGCCAACCGGTCGAGCGTGACCGGCGTGCCGGCGCGCAAGAGCAACGTCGCCAGCAGCAGGCGTGGCTTCCCGCTGATCGCGATCTGCCGCCCGCCGGCCTCGACCGCCAGCGGCCGCAGGATGTGAAACCGCACCTCACCCGCCATCCACGTCCACTCCCCAGCCATCGTCGCCCTCCCAGGACCGCCTCCGACCGTAGAGCCCGGCCGGCACGGGCCGCCGACGATTCGGACCAGGCCAAATCCCCGGCACCGGCGCGCCCCGTCCGGTAGCACGCAGGGCCGATACGCCGAGGTCGCACGGCACCGACAGCGCGGACGGTGGGCTCTGAGAACATACGACGGTGACTGACCGCCCTGAACTGCTTCCTGCCGACGGCCCGCGTGGGGTCGATCTCCGGGCCGGCTACGACGCCGCACTGCACAACCTTCTCGACGTCAACGTGGTCGCCGACCGCGAGCCGGGTACGGCGTACGTCCGGGCCGGTGGCGGGTACTCCGACCCGTGGACGCGGGACGCCGCGATCAACTCCTGGCACGCGGCGAGCCTGCTGGCGCCGAAGGTTGCCGCGTACACCCTTCGCAAGGTCTGCGGCGACGGAGTGGTGGCCCAGGACAACCAGTGGTGGGACCAGATCATCTGGGTCATCGGCGCGTACCACCACTGCGTCGTCACCGGGGACCTGGCCTTCGCCGAGCAGGCCCTGGCGATCGGCAAGGCGTCGTTGGAGATCCTCCGGCGGGACCGTTTCGACCCGGCGACCGGTCTCTACCGCGGTCCGGCCCTCATGCAGGACGGCATCGCCGGCCTCCCGGAGCCGCCGTACCAGCCGGGCAGCCCCTCGTCGTTCGTGCTGGACCATCCGGGCAGCGACGAGATCCGCTGCCTGTCGACCAACGCCGTCTACACCGAGGCGCTTCGATGCCTGGGGCAACTGGCCGCCCTGCTCGGCACCGACTCGGACCCGTACGCCGGGCAGCGGGCCGACCTGGTGGCCGCGATCAACACGCACCTGTGGTCGGTGGAGACCGGCCAGTACGGCTACTTCCTCGGGCCGGACGGCCTCGACCTGCACCAGGAGACCGCCGGTCTCGCGCTCGTGATCGAGTTCGGCATCGCCGACCCGGTCCGCGCCGCCGGCCTGCTGGCCCGGATCCACCACGAACCCTTCGGCGTGGTGAACGTCTGGCCGCACTTCGCCCGCTTCGACGCCCAGCACCCCGGCCGGCACAACGCCATCTGCTGGCCGATGGTGATGGGCCTGTGGGGGTACGCCGCGGCCGCCGCGGGTGCTGCCGACGAGTTCGGCCGTACGCTGGACGATCTCGTCCGGCTGTTCCGGTCCAGTGACGACGAGTTGTACGAGCTCTACAACGCCACCACCGGCGCCGTCGACGGCGGCTGGCAGGTCGGCCGCCAGTGGGAATCGCTGCCGCACCAGACCTGGTCCGCCACCGCGCTGCTCCGTCTCGTGCACGAAGGCCTGTTCGGGATCCGCTTCGATCCCGCCGGCCTCACCTTCCGGCCGACCGTGCCCACGCAGTACGCCGGGCAGTGGACCCTTCGCTCACTCCGCTACCGCGCCGCCACCCTCGACCTCACCCTGCGAGGCCACGGCACCCACCTCGAAGCCGTCCACGTCGACGGCCAACCGGTCGACGGCCTGCACCTCCCCGCCGACCTGATGGGCAGGCACCAGGTCGAACTGATCGTCCAGGCTCACCCGTAGCTGTCAGCGGCGGCCGGTGAGCCCACGCAGCGCATTCGTGGCGAAGAAGCCGGCGAAGCGAGCGCGGGCGGCCAGCCGGTCGCGCCGGGAGTAGGCCTCGCCGCGCAGTGACAGGCCGAGGGACAGCACGCCCGGCGTACTGATCCGGACGGTCCCGGACCCGAGCCGCTCGCCTTCGACGGGGTGCACCTCGAAGGACAGCGTGGTGAGGTCGCCCCACAGCGCCAGCGGGTTCCCGGTCCGTTGGTTCTTCACGCCGCGCAGCCCCCACTCCCTGCCGTCGTCGGCGAGGAAGCCGAGGTCGTACTGCATGGCCACCGCGTCGCCGTCCGGGAACAGCGCCAGCGTGCCGGTCACCTCGGCCGCGGTCGCGATCGCTCCGACCGTCACGGTGCCGCTGACGGTGAGTCGGTGCCGCGAGTCCTCCGTGAACGGCTTCCACCCGGCCAGCCGGACCGACAGCCGCAGATCCACCACCGCGTTCCCGTCCGGGAAGTGCGCTCGGCCGGTCATGCGTTCCTGGAACCGCACACCGTGGCCGACGGTCTGCACCCGGGCCCGAGCCATCGCCAGCATCGCGGCATCCTCCGGCACGTCGGCCGGTACGACGTCAGGCAATTCCGGAGCGTGCCAGTTCTCGTCGCCCAGGCGCCGGCGGATCGCGTGCTCGACCATGCGTTCCGCCATCGCCGTGATCGTGGCCGACGGGTTGGTGCCGGTCGCTCCCGGCACCGCCGCGCCGTCCACCACGAACAGCCCGGGGTAGCCGTGCACCTCGCCGTCCTCGTCGATCACGGCGGTCGCCGGGTCCGCGCCCATCGGCGTACCGCCGAGGTTGTGCACGGTGACGGCCTGCTTCAGGAACCGCCAGGTCGGCGTCAACCGCGTCCGGCCGCTCAACTGCCGGGCCACCGCCCGGGACGCCCGGCTCTGCGCGGCGTACAGGTCCTTGTTGGCGAGGTACTTCCAGTCGACCGCGGCCTCGGCCTTGTGGTCCAGCTTGAGCCGGCCGTCGGAACTGTCGCGGCCCATCAGCAGCAGCGTCATCAGGTTGTCGCCGCGCCGCGGCCCGCTGCGGAACCGGTTGGTCCACCCGCGGATCGCCTCCACCGGCGCATGGGCCGGGTTGAGCCCGGCGACCAGCAGCGCGAGCCGGCGCGGGTAGCTGCCGTCCTGCACCTGGAACCACAGCCGCCGGCCGTCGATCTCGCAGTCCACAATGCTGGTCGTGGTGATCGTCGGGCCGTGGTCGGGGTCCAGCGGGGTCTTGGTCCGCCGGACGAACGCGAGGAAGTCGCCGTTGCCGGAGAACCCGTTGCCCAGCGCCGGGGACAACCTCGGCAGGGTCCGGGCGACGTCCCGCGCGCGCAGCAGCAGTTCCGTCGTACCGACCGCGCCGGCGCCGAGCCACACCTGGCTGCCGGTCACCGTGCGGGACTCGCCTTGCTCGTGGTCCAGGTAGCGGACCCGGTAGCCGCCCTCGACCGGCTCGATCCCGGTGACCTCACAGCCGGTCCGGGCCTCGACGCCCGCGTTCTCGGCGACGGTCAGGTAGTTGAGGTCGAGGCTGTTCTTCGCGCCGCGGTTGCAGCCGAGCACGCACTCGGCCAGGAACGTGCACCCGAACTGCTCCGCGCCGTGCCGGTTCTTCTCCAGCACCTCCGGGTCGTCGGTGAACCGGACCGCCAGGTTCGGCCGGACCGTGCCCGCCGGCCGGCCCATCCCGTCGACCGCGAGCTGCATCGCCGCGGTGCGCGACGGGTAGTGGCCGGTGGCCGGGTCCGGCGTCACCGGCCGCACCTCGAGCATGTGCGCCGCGAGGTCGTAGTACGGCGCCAGCGTGTCCCGGGTGTAGCTGCTCGGCCAGTGGTCGTCGAACACGTCGGCCGGCGGCCGGGCGAACACGTTCGCGTAGACCAGTGAGCCACCGCCCCAGCCCGCGGCCTGCACGCTGATCATCTGGTCCAGCCAGCGGACGTCGTACAGCCCGCGCCCGAACCGCCACAACCAGCCGTCCTTCAGATCGGCGTCGTTGCGGGGAAACGAACCCCGCGGCCAGCGCCGGCCACGTTCCAGCACCGCGACCCGCAGGTCTGCCTGCGCCAGCCGAGCCGCCGCGACCGCCCCGCCGAACCCCGTGCCGACCACCACCGCGTCGTACTCCATGGTGAGCAGGGTAGCGACGGGGTGCAGGCCCGGCCGCGGCCGTCTCAGCGGCAACCGTCAGTTCACCAGCACGATCCAGCGGAACAGCTCAGGGCTTGACGGCGAGGCCAGCGACGATGAGCCGCTGCCAGTTGGTCAGCTCGTCGTCCAGCGGCTCGGCCGGGCGCCACTCGGCGGCCGGCACGATGCCGGGCTCCAGCAGCTCGAGCCCGTCGAAGAGCGCCCGGATCTCGTCGTCCGTGCGCCACCGGCCCCGGCCGAACGACGCCTGCAGCACGCTCTCGATCTCGGCGCTGGCCGGGTCGTTCAGGCTGCGGAAGTGGCTGATGAACACGTAGCTGCCGGACGGGATCCGGTCGACCCAGAACTTGACCAGCGAGGCGGGGTCCTCGTCGTCGTTCAGGTGGTGCAGGATCGCGCTGAAGATCACCGCGACCGGCTGGTCGAAGTCGATCAGCGCCCGGGTGGCCGGGTTGTCGTAGATCTCCTGGCCGTTGCGCAGGTCCGCGTGCAGCACGGTGGTGAACTTGTTCTCCTCCAGCAGCGCACGGCCGTGGGCGAGCACGATCGGGTCGTTGTCGACGTAGACGACCTTCGCCTCGGGCTGGTGCCGCTGGGCCACCTGGTGCACGTTCTCGGCGGTCGGCAGGCCGCTGCCGAGATCCACGAACTGCTTCATCCGCTGGGTGGTCACCAGCTCGCGCACCGCCCGGACCAGCGTGGCCCGGTTGTCGATCGCGATCGCCGGCGCCCCGGGCAGGTTGGTGATGATCTGGTCACCGATGGCCCGGTCGGCGGCGAAGTTGTCCTTGCCGCCGATGATGTAGTCGTAGGTGCGAGCGATGCTCGGAACGCTGGTGTCGATCCTCGCGCTGATCGCCCGCTCCGCGTCCGCCGCCTCGTTGTGCGCCATCCGGCCACCCTTTCGAACGTGTGTCAACGGGAGATCACTCTAGGCGACCACCAGGGGCAGCTGCGCAGCGAGGTGGGCCCGGTACACCGCGAGGCGGCTGGTGCGGTTCAGGGTGACAGCGCCCACCAGGCGGGAGTCGCGGTGGTAGGTGACGACCAGCCGCGTCCGGTCCGGGTCGTGCTCCTCGACCGTCGGCGTACCGAGCCGGGGAATCCCCACGGCCCGCAGCTGTACGCCGTACAGATCGGACCAGAACGACGGCACGGCCCCGAACGGGCGTGCCCGGTCCGGGAACACCAGGTTGTACGCCGCGGTCTCTGCCTGGTCGACGGCGTTGCTCCAGTGCCCCAAGGACACCAGGCCGCCCTGAGCGAGTGGATGTGGCCACCGGACCACGTCGCCGGCCGCGACGACGTCGGGCAGGACGCTCCCGTCGGCTCGGAGCGGGCGGAGCCACTCGTCGCACTGCAGCCCGTCCGCGGCCGGCATGAGCCCCGCGTCATTCAACCACTCGGTGTTCGGAATCGCGCCGGTCGCCGCGACGACCAGATCAGCCGAGGACGCCAACTCCTGATGCAACGTCACTCCGGCCCGGCGGTGCAGTTCCGCCACCACGGCGGCCACCGGCTCACCAGCGGCCGTCAGCAAGGGCAGGGGCTGCCTCGTCACGAGTTGGACCTCGCAACCGCGCTCCCGAGCGACTGCCGCGATCTCGCTGCCGAGGAAGCCACCGCCGAGCACGGCCACTCGCCGTCCCGGTCGTAGCTCCTGGCGAAGGGCGATCGCGTCGTCGAGCGACCGGAGCGTCCTCACCCCCGGTCCACCGGGAACGGCTCGCGCGCCGGTCGCGATCACCAGGCCGTCGTACGGCACGGTCCGGCCGTCGGCGAGTTCCACCCGGCGGACGTCGGCCTGCAGCGCCACCGCCGGTACGCCGAGCTGCCAGTCGGCGCCGACATTTGTTGCCTGCGACAACCGAACGCCCGTCGGCATCATCCGGCCCGACAGCAGCCCCTTGGACAACGGCGGCCGGTCGTACGGCGGGTGCTGCTCGGCGCCGACGACCGTGATCGGTCCCTCGTGGCCCAGCCGGCGCAGCGCCTCGGCTGTTCGCAGTCCGGCGAGCGATGCGCCGACGACGACGAGGTGGCGGCGCATCATCCCTCGACCAGGGTGATCGCCCGCACCGGACAGGACGCGGCGGCGGCCCGGACCGCGGTGGACAGTTCGGCCGCCGGCTCCGCCACGTACGTCAGCCGTTCGTCGTCGTCGAACGCGAAGACCTCCGGCGCGGCGAACACGCACTGGCCGTGGTTCTCGCAGACGGCAAGGTCGACCTCGACGCGCATCAGCTCGAGCTCCCTTCAGAAAGTGGTGGGTTGAAGCGGGAGGGGACCGGCGCGGTCCAGCGCAGCGGGCTCGCGTGGTCGAGCTGGACCACCCGCTCGACGTCGAACCGGACCTGCCGGCGCGCCCCGGGCAGATCAGGATCCGCGTCCCACTCGACCTCGGCGCGGCCCGACACCTGCACCGTCGTACCGGCGGCCCAGTCGACGAACAGCAGTCCGGCGGCCGGATCCTGCTGGAGGTTGCCGAGCGTCATCATCATCGCGTTGCCGACGTAGTCCGGCCAGCGCAACGAGCGGTCGCCGAGCACCTGCACGAACCCCGGACTGCCGCCGCGGTGCGAGGCGTCCGCCGCGCCCGCGGCCGACCTGGTGGCGACGAAAAACGTGTCGGCCGTCGCGATCAGCCGGCGCTGGTCGTTGCTCAGGGCATCGGACACCCGGGCGGTCGTCACGGCGCGCGACCCGGCCCCGTCGACCCGTCGCTGCTGGATGTACTTCGGGCAGTTCGCGTACACCTGGTTCGCCGTGATCCGGAGACCCTCGGGAGTCGGTTCCGCGTCGCCGTTCACCCGCATCCGCCGGCGGGTGGACGGGTCGATCAGGATCACTCCGACCGGAACGGGCTCGGTCAACGCCGCGCGGAGCGGATCTCCTGGCGCCGGTACGGCCGCGACGTCGAGGGTGCGCTCGTCCGGAGCCGCGGCGAAGCCCGGATCGCCGACCAGCAGCGAGGCCCACATCCGCTCGTCGGGGTCCGCCGCGCCGAGCACGAGCAGGGGTTGCTGGGCGACGAACTGCGCCGCGACCGCCGGGATGCTCGTCCCGATCGCCAGGCGGGACATCTCCGCCTCGGCCCGGAGCCCGGCCAGCTGCTGAGCCATCCGCTCGCCCGGGTGGTACTGGACTGTCATCGGTTTCCCTTCCGAACGGCCGGCGCCGCGCACGACGCCGGCCGTTCACCGCGTCCGGGGGGATATCCCCCAACTTGTGGGTTTTCCTCCCGCATTCACCCCGGTGGACCCAGCACTTGGCGGGTTATCCCCTCAGATGCGAAAGGGGCGGGAGGGTGGCTGGGGTGGTCAGAAAAAGCCGCAGGTGGGGGCGGTGCCGGACGGGGCGGGGGCCGTGTCCGCGCCGGTCGGGGCGTAGACCTCGAGCCGGATGCCGTCGGGATCGGTGAAGAAGATGCCGCCGGACGGCAGTCCTTCGCCGTGCGGCACCACGCCGTCGTACAGGAAGTCGGCGCCGAGCTCGCCGAGTGCGGCCTCGACCTCCCGGACCTGCTCGATGTCCTCGACCTGGAAGGACAGGTGGTGCAGCCCGGCGTGCTTGGCGTCGTACGCCGCGCCCGCCTGCTGCCACAGCGCGACGAGCAGCTTTCCGTCCCGGGCCAGGAACGCCCAGCGGCGGTCCGCTTCGGTGCCCTCGGCGAGCACGTCGAAGCCGAACACGCGCCGGTAGAAGGCGAGCGAACGGTCCACGTCGGTCACGTTCAGGCCGATGTGGCCGGTCGTCAGGGCAGTCGGTACAGCGGTGATGGACATCGGTGGGCTCCTCCAGAACCTCTAACCAGTAAGTGCATTAATACTGGATAGAATCGATCTACCCTGTCAAGTGGCTTTCATGGGTTAGAATCGGGTCATGGATCCACGGCCCTTGACCGGTGAACCGGTGAGCATGGACCTGCTGAACACCGTCTGGGTGGACGGCGGGCAGCAGTTCGACCTGCTGGACACCGTGGCGGGCCTGCGGCTGTGGATCACCGGTCAGGCCGGGATCGACGCCCCGCCGGCCGGGGCGACGACCGACGCGGCCCGCCGGCGACTGGTCACGTCGCGGGAGGTGCTGCGCGACGTCGTGCAGGCCCAACTCGGCGGCCGGGTGCACGCCGAGGCGCAGGCGCAGCTCAACGAGTTACTGGCCCGCGGACGGCTGGTACGCCGGCTCGGCGCGGCCGGTCCCGAGCTGACGCCCGAGGTGGACGACCCGGTGGACCTTCTCCCCTGGCTCGCCGCCGACGACTACCTTCGCCTGCTGGAGCAGGACCCGGCCCGGATTCGCGCCTGCGCCCATCCGGACTGCGTGCTGCACTTCTACGACGCCAGCCGCAAGGCGAACCGCCGCTGGTGCTCGATGGCCGGCTGCGGCAACCGCGCCAAAGCGGCCCGCCACTACGCCCGCTCCAAGGGGTCCAGCTGACCCACCCCTTCGCGCCGACCATCGCGGCTGGCAAAAACACCGGGTAACTGACCCATCCGATGGTGGCCGGTCTCCGAAGGAAAGCTAGGTCCTTCCTGAGGAGATGGTCGCTGATGCGACGCCCTACGCCCATGATCGTGAGCGCCCCCGGTGGTGCTGCACGGTGAAAACCTGGAAACCCGTCTGGAAGTGGCTGGCGGCAAGCACCGGTTTCGCCGCGCTGGTTGCCGTCGGAGCCGTTGTTCTCAGCCCTGACGGCTCCCCCGCGCCTCCGCAGGCTGCCCCGCCCGGTGCGAGCGCTTCGACCCCGTCAGCAGCTGCTCCGGCGGCGCCGGCCGACGACGAAGCGCTCGTCAACCGGATGCTCGACCAGCTGCGCGCCGGCAAGCCCGCCGAGCCGCAGTTCAGCGCGGCCGACAACCCCGTGCGCGGCGTGCCGATCGAGGCCATCAAGGCCAAGCCCGGAGAGCAGCTCGCGCTCGGCCGGCTCGCGATCCCGCGGCTGAAGCTCGACGACGAGCTGAACAACGGCGTCGACGAGGCCGCCCTGGTCCGTGGCGTCGGCCACTGGCCCGGTACGCCGTTGCCCGGCAGCCCCGGGAACGCGGTGATCAGCGGCCATCGCAGTACCAACGAGAAGCCGTTCCTGCACCTGGACAAGCTCCGGCCCGGCGACCCGATCAAGGTCACCGTCGGCACCAGGTCCACGACGTACCGGGTCGTCCGGACCACCATCGTCGCGGAGAGCGCGTACGTGCCCTTCGTGCTGCGCAAGCCCAGCAAACCGAGCGACCGGGTGATCACCCTGTTCGCCTGCAATCCCCTGACCGCGCACTACCAGCGCATCGTCGTCGAGGCGCGGGCGGGTTGAGGAGGCCGGTGGACCCAGCCAGACCAGCAGCACAGCAGTGAACCCGGCGCACCTGCGCCCGGATCCGAGCACTGAAGGAGAAGTGATGGGTATCAAGCAGATCTTCGGGGGCCGTCCGGTCCTCGAGTTCGCCGACGAGCACGGCAGGCGCAGCTTCCTGCGCAACGCCGCCCTGGTCGGTGTCGGCCTCACCTACGTCGCCACCCGTCCCGGCGACCAGGTCGCGTTCGGGCAGTCGGAGCGCGCGTTCGCGAACGACGCCGCGAAGAGCGACCTCGACATCCTCAACTACGCGCTGACTTTGGAGTACCTGGAGGCCGCGTTCTACACCACGGGCCTGAAGGCGAACCTGCTGAAGGGCCGTGAGCTGGAGCTGGTCGACCCGATCCAGCAGCACGAGGCCGAGCACGTCCAGGTCGTCCGCAGCACGATCACCGACCTGGGCGGCCGCCCGGTCGGGCAGCCCAAGGTGAAGTTCCCGGCCGGCACCTTCGCCAACCGGGCCAACTTCCTCAAAACCGCCGGCGTTTTCGAGGAGCTCGGCGTCAAGGCCTATCACGGCCAGGTCACGCTGGTGAAGAATCCCGACCTGCTCGCCGCGGCCGCCTCCATCGCGGGTGTCGAGTCCCGGCACGCCGCGATCATCGCCCAGATCACCGGCGGGAACCCGTTCCCGGCGCCGATCGAGGCCAACCTGGCGATGGGACCGGTCCTCAAGGCCGCCATGCCCTTCATCGCGAAGTAGGAGAAACAGCTGATGACAGACACAACGGCAGACCTGATCCACGGCAACGCCTCCGCCGTCCCGGCCGGCGTCGCGATCGGCGCCCTGAACAACGGTTTCACACTGACCAGCGCCAAGGACTTCAGCAACGACATCGAGGTCCTGAACTACGCCCTCGCGCTGGAGTACCTGGAGGCCGAGTTCTACCGCCAGGGCAACGCCGCGAACCTGGTCAACGGCAGGGAGAAGCAGTACCTGCAACAGATCGGCGCCGACGAGGCCTCGCACGTGGCGACGCTGACCGCGACGATCCAGAAGCTCGGCGGTACGCCGATCGGTGCTCCGGCGGTCGACTTCGGCGGCGCGTTCGACAGCCGCAAGAGCTACCTCACCACCGCGCACGTGTTCGAGAACAAGGGCGTCGGCGCGTACCTCGGCGCAGCCGGCTTCATCAAGGACAAGATGATCCTGCAGGCCGCGGCCGGCATCTTCGGCGTCGAGGCCCGGCACGCCGCGGTCGTCGGCAACCTGCTCGGTCTCAAGGCCGAGGGTGGCGTCTACATGAGCTCCTTCGAGAAGGGCGCCTCGAAGAGCAACGTGCTCACCGCGGTCGCACCGTTCCTGGTCGATCCCGGCAAGGTCGTCGCCGCGATCACCCACTGATGCACAACGGCCGGCCACTCCCTCGCGGGGGTGGCCGGCCGTCGGGCGTCAGTGCGCGATCGGCGGCCGGCTCACAAGGTGCCGGTGACGACGCTGCGGCCGGACGGGTCCAGCACGCGGAACTGGCGGGCGTCCGGGCGAAGTACCGAGGAGTTGAGGTTGCAGTGCATCTCCCGCTCCCCGATCCCGATGAACTCCCCCGCCGGCGCCGTCCGCCCGTCGGTGGTGACGACCACCACGCGGTAGGTGCGACCGGTCGTGAAGCCGGTGGCGGTGAGCTTGATCTCCATGCCCCAGGTGTGCGGAACGACGTCCGCGCTCGAACGAAGTCCCGGCGCCGAGGCCGCGACAGCGACCGGCTCCAGCGGGATGTGCGGAGGTCTCGGCGCCGACTCGTAGCCCAGCGCGACGCCGCCGGCGCCGATCACCAGCACCGCTGCGGCGGCGAGCATCCTCCGGCCGACAGTCCGCCGACGGCGTGGTTCGGTTCGGACCGCGGCGAGAATCGACTGCTCGAGCCAGGCAGGCGGCGCCGCGGGTTCGGCGCCGACCCGGTCGGGATCGGCCAGCCGCAGCGGTTCGGCCAGTGCGGCGATGGACGCCAGCTCGGCGCGGCAGTCCGGGCAGCCGTCGAGATGTGCTTGCAGCCCGGTTCGTTCGGCCGGCGGCAGATGGCCGAGCGCGAAGGCGCCGAGCTGTTCTCGTAGTGCTCTGTGTTCCGTGGAGTTCACAGTTCGACTCCCATCTCGTCCATCGCCAGCCGCAACGCCTTGAGCCCGTAGAAGACCCGGCTGCGCAAGGTCCCGACGGGTACACCCTGTTCCGCCGCGACGTCGGCGTACGGACGACCGCGCAGATACGTCTCCACCAGGGCGCTGCGCGCCTCCGGGCGGATCCGCTGCAACGCCTCCTCGATCAGCCAGCCGGTCACCGTCCGGTCGTCGTCCCCGGCCGTCGACGGGCCCAGCGCGGTCAGGACTTCGAGCGGCTGCGGACTGACTGGGCGCAACGAACGGCGGCGGGTCTCGTCGATGACCACATTGCGGGTGATCGCGAACAGCCAGACGCGCAGGCTGGCGAGCGACGGGTCGTACCGGTCCGCCGCTCGCCATGCCCGCAGGAAGGTCTCCTGAACCACGTCCCGTGCAGCGCCCTCGTCGTCGAGCTGCCGCAGTGCGTAGCGGTAGAGCTCGGCGCCGTGCTCCGCGTAGGCAGCGCGAATGCCGTCCTCGCGGTTGAGGTCGTGCACGGTCCGGGTCATCGAGCCGCGAAGGTCAGCCCGACCACGTCTCCCAGACCGAGCGCCGGCACCGGGAACGTACGCCCGGTTCGCAGGTCCACCCGGACCAGCTTCGAACCGGCCCGCAGCCCGGTGGTACGGACGGCCGCGATCGCGGAGTAGTCGCGGGCGTCGTACCGGCCGGCCGTTCGGGCCCGGCCCGCGATGTCGAAGCCGTTGACCGCGCTGATGTCGAGCCCGAGGCGGCCGACGGTGAACAGCTGGCCGGTGTTCGGCGAGACGGCCGGCGTCCGTCCGGGCAAGGTGCCCTGCGTGACGAGGGTGTCCTTGCCGGCGTCCAGCCCGTACAAACCGGTGCTGGTCGCGCCCGCGAAGCTGTCGGTGTACGCCGCGGCCGCGACACGCGGCGTGCTGGTGCCGGCGGCGTACGCCAGACCTCCGTCGACAGCGGCGACCGCGCCCGTGTCGGGGTGCAGCCGCAGGTTGCGGCCGGACTCGGTCACGACGCGGATGCGGTCGACGGTCGGGTTGAAGTCGAAGCCGACCGCCGTACCGACCGCGCCGGCCGCCGGCGTACCGACCGCGGTCGCCTGACCGGTCCGGCCGTTGACTTTGTACAGCTGGCCCGACTTGCCGAGCGCGTAGAGTTCCTTCGTCGCCGGGCGGGTGTCGATGCCGACCAGGTGGTCGCCGTGACGCAGGCCGCGGACCTTGACCCGGTGCTCGGCGAGCAACGGCAGTTCGGCGTCCCGCAGGCTGAGCGTGCCGTTGCGTTCCAGCAGGTAGAGCGACGAACCGCTCGACCGGGACGGCGTCGCCGAGGCGGTCGGCAGCGCAACGACCCCCGTGGTGGCGGCGACGGCGAGGGCGGCGAACACGGCGGGCAACTTCTTCATGGTGACTCCTAGGTCGACGACGGAACGCCAGTGAGTACGGCGAGCGGCCGGGCGGCGTTCACCCCGACGCCGGTCCTTCGGTGCCGGCGCGCCGGCGGATCGGCCGCGGCCGTGCGGAGTACGGGCGGTTGACGGCGGCAACGAAGACGGCGCGATCCGCGATCACCTGTTCACAAGCTGTGTCGAGGCAGTGCGCGGGGGTACCGGGGGCCCCGACCGGCCGTGGCCACGCCTCGTCGTGGTGCGGCGCCGACGACCTGAGGAGTAACGATGTTCCGGCACACCAAGCGGTTGCAGTTCGAGGCGAAACCCGAGCGTCCGGACCCGGTCTACGCGCGCAAGTTGCAGGAGCTGATCGGTGGCGCCTTCGGTGAGATGAGCGTGACGATGCAGTACCTGTTCCAGGGCTGGAACTGCCGCGTGGAGGGCAAGTACAAGGACCTGCTGATGGACACCGCGACCGAGGAGATCGGTCACGTCGAGATGCTGGCCACGATGGTGGCCCGGCTGCTCGAGGGCGCCCCGGCGACGATGACGGCCGAAGCGGTGAAGGATCCCGTGATGGCCGCCGTGCTGGGCGGAATGGACCCGATGCAGGCGATCGTGGCCGGCGGCGGCGCACTGCCGGCGAACTGCCAGGGCGTGCCGTGGAACGGTGGCTACATCGTCGCGAGCGGCAACCTGCTGGCCGACTTCCGGGCCAACGCGGCCGCCGAGGCGCAGGGCCGGCTGCAGACCGCCCGGCTGTACAACATGACCGACGACCCCGGCGTGAAGGCGATGCTGCAGTTCAACCTGGCCCGCGACACCGTGCACCAGAAGCAGTGGCTGAAGGCGATCGAGGAGCTGGAGGCCGACGGGCTGGAGACGCCGATCGTGCCGAACGCGTTCTTCGACGAGGAGGACCAGGTCCACAACCGCACGATCTGGGGCCTGTCGGACGGCACCGACGGCCCGCGCGGCGGATGGACCGAGGGCGACGACCCGCTGGAGTACCTGACCGATCCCGAACCGCTGGGCGGCCCGGGCACCGCTCCGGCGCCCGACCCGGAGCTGTTCAGCACGTACTCGACCGTGCAGGACGTCAAGGGCACGGTGAAGGTCAAGGCGCAGGCGGTGAAGAAGAACGCCACCGCCCGGGCGACGAAGAAGTCGGCTGCCAAGACGTCGGCTGCGAAGAAGTCGACCGCCAAGAAGACCGCACGGAAGCGCTGACCCCCGCACCGACAGGCCCGGGCACATCGACGGCTGCCCGGGCCTGTGCGGCGCAGAACTCACACCTTTGCCGCTCCCGCCGTTGAACGGTCATGAAGCGAGTGGTGCAACCCAAGGTCCTGTACTTCGGCACTCCGGTGGTGCTGGTCAGCTCCCGCAACCCCGACGGCACGACGAACCTCGGCCCGATGTCGTCGGCCTGGTGGCTCGACCGCAGCGCGATGCTCGGCATGAGCGCCAGCTCCCAGACCGTCCGGAACCTGGTCGAGCGGCCCGAGTGCGTCCTGAACCTGGTCGAGCCGGCGATGGTCGCCGCGCTGGACCGGATCGCGCTGCTGACCGGCGCGTCGGAGATGTCGGAGGCGAAACGCCGCCGCGGCTACCGCTACGAGCCTGACAAGTTCACCGCGGCCGGACTGACCCGCGAGCCCGGCGGCCTGGTCGCCGTCGACGCCGTCCAGGAAAGCCCGATCACCCTCGAGGGCCACATCGTGGCGATCCACCGCGTCGGCCCCGAAGGCTCGAACCTGCGAGCACTCGAACTGGCGGTCGAGCGCGTCAACGTCCGCGAGGACCTCCTGATGGACCAGCACCCGACCCACATCGACCCGCTGCGCTGGGACCCGCTGATCATGAAGTTCACCGAGTACTTCGCCGGCGGCCGTCCGGCGTACGCGTCGTCCCTGGCCCGCGGCTGGGACATGCCCCCGCTGCAACCGACCTCACCTCTGCAGATCTGAGGTCCGCGCCGGTCAGGCCTCGGCCAACCGGGCTCGGCGCTGGCGGAGGTGGGTTCGCTCTGCGGCGTTGTCGCACGCCGCCAGGGCTGCGTCGTACGCGGTCAGTGCTTCGTTGATCTGCCCGGCCCGCGCCAGTAGTTCGGCGCGTGTGGCCGGCAATCGGTGGCCTGGTAGGTCCAGCCCGTGCAGGAGGTCGAGGCCGGCGGTCGGACCGTTGGTCTCCGCGACGGCGACAGCGCGGTTGATACGGACGACCGGCGATGCGGTCAGCGCTTCGAGCTCCTCGTACCACTCCGCGATGCGCTGCCAGTCGGTGTCGGCCGGACGTCGCGCGATGGAGTGCTCGGCGGCGATCAGCGCCTGCAGCAGGTACGGAGTCGACGGGGCTTGACGGGCCAGTGGAGTCAGCAGGTCGAGCGCCTCGGCGATCTCGGTCGCGTGCCAGCGGGTGCGGTCCTGGTCGGGCAGCAGGACCAGCTTGCCGTCGGCGACGCGCGCGTCACGCCGGGAGTGCTGCAGCAGCATCAGGGCCAGCAGTGCCTCGACGTCGTCGCGTGACACCGCCGGACCGACCTCCCGGAGAACCCGGACCAGCCGGACGACCTCGCCTGCCTCCGCGGCGCGGACCACGTCCTCGCCGGACCCAGGCGCGTACGCCGCGGTGAACGCCAGGTAGGCGATGTCGGCCACCGCCGAGACGCGGGCCTGCAGCGCCGGTCCGGCCGGCACCTCGAACGTCGCGCCGGCCAACCGTTTGCGGGCGCGGGTGAGCCGAGCGGCCATCGTCGTGGCCGGCACCAGGAACAGGCGCGCGATGTCGCCTGTCGGTACGCCCAGGACGAGCCGAAGGGTCAGCGCCGCCGCGGCGTCACGCTCCAGCGACGGGTGAGCGCACAGCAAGATCAGACGCAGCCGCTCGTCCGCCGCCCCGCTCTCCCCCGGTGCCGACACGTCAGCCAGCACCCGGCGAGCAGTCTCGGCAGCCTCGGCCTCAACCGCCAGCAGCGGCAGGGACTTGGCCGCCACGGCCTCGGCACGCAACCGGTCGAGCACGCGGCGGCGAGCGGCGGTCAGCAGCCACGCCGACGGACTACCCGGTACGCCGTCGTGTGGCCAGGTGCGGGCCGCGGCTTCGAACGCCTCCGCCAGCGAGTCCTCGGCGAGATCGAGGCGCCGGAACCGCGCCACGAGCAGCGCCAGCAGCCGGCCCCACTCGTCGCGCAGAACTGTTTCCAGCGGGCTCACTCGTCCGGCACACCCACGTCGAGGCACTCCCGCACCTCGATGTCGTAGTCCCGGGGCAGCAGCGACCCCACCTCGATCGCCGTGGCCAGATCGGGCAGGTCGACGAGGTAGAAGCCGCCGAGCTGCTCGACGGTCTCGGCGTACGGGCCCTCGGTCACCCGCCGGCCCGCGCCATCGGGCCGCAGCGTCCGGGCGTCGTTCGGGTGCACCAGCGCCTCGCCGCCCCGGAACCGGCCGCGCTCCCGAACGGCCGCCGTGAACGCCCGGTAGCCGGCGAAGGCCTCGTCCCGGGTCGCGTCGTCGGCCGCGTCCCAGCGGGCGAAGTGATCGGCTCCGGCGATCAGGATCAAGAAGCGCTTCAGCTCAGTGGTGGACATCGGTCCCCTTCCTCGGCGTACCGGCAACTCTGTCACCACGATGACGCGGAGTGGGCGACCGAATCGACAGCGGCCGGGAAATCGTTCGGGGGCCGAGCTCGGGTGGGCAGGGCGGCCGGCTCGCCGTTCGCCGCGGCGAGCCGGCCGCCAGGTGTCAGTTGGCCTCGGCGACGACGACCTTGACGGTGGAGTACTTGCGGCGCAGGTCCTTGTACGGCTCGTACTCCGGGGAGTTCCAGAAGTCGAGCACGGCCTGCTTGCTGGGGAACTCGTGAATGACCAGGGTCGGCGGGTTCCAGTCGCCTTCCAGGGTCTCGGTGCCGGGGTCGACGAGGATGTTGCGGGCGCCGACCTTGTCGATCAGCGGGGTGACGCCGTCGATGTACTGCTGGAAGCCCTCGGCGTCGGCGACGTCGAGATCGATGACTACATAGGCACTCATGAGGATCTTCTCCTGGTTGTCGGTGTGACCGTTGCCTTCAGCCTAGGAACCAGAAGTGGGCTTTCCTATGTTGCTTCAGGCCGAAAACATACGTCAGCGTCCCGCACGGCCCGGTACGCTGGCGGCGTGGACGTTTTCAGTGACGTGATCGCCAGTGCGCGGGTCGGGCTGCCGAAGTTCACCCGGTCGCAGCGGGTGGGGCGATGGGGCAACCGGTTCGGGCCGTACCCCGGCGCCGGGTTCCACGTGGTGCTGCAGGGGGCGTGCTGGCTCATTCCGCCCTCGGGTGAGCCGGTCGCGCTGGGCGCCGGGGACGTGGTGTTCCTGCCGCACGGAGTACAGCACGGCATGAGTGACAGCCCGGACCGGAAGGTCGCGGAGCTGCCGCCCGACCCCGGCGTCGACCTCGTCGGCGAGTTCGACGAGGCGCCGGACCAGGCACTGCTGCTGTGCGGCGCCTACCGGCTGGACCGCGGACTCGCGCACCCGTTCCTGCGCTCGCTACCCGAAGTCGTGCACCTGCCGACGCATCCCGGCCGGCGCTCCGGGCTGGACGCGGCGGTCGAGCTGCTGCGCGCGGACCTCGCAGAGAACCGCCCCGGCGCGGAAGCCGCGCAACCCGCGCTGCTGGACCTGCTGCTCGTCTACCTGCTGCGCGAGTGGCTCGACTCCGAGCCCGGCAAGTCGGAGACCGGCTGGGGCGCGGCACTCACCGACCCGGCCATCACCGCGGCCTTGCACCATATTCACCGCGAGCCCGGCAGGCAGTGGACGGTGCAGGAGCTCGCCCACGAGGCGGGTCTGTCCAGGACGGTGTTCGCCCGCCGCTTCAGCGCACTGGTCGGCCAGCCACCGCTGACCTACCTGACCTGGTGGCGCCTGAGTACGGCGGCTCAGCTGCTGCGCAGCGGCGACGCGCCCCTGGCATCGATCGCCCGGCAGGTCGGCTACACGTCGGAGTTCGCCTTCGCCGCCGCTTTCAAGCGCGAATTCGGCCTGGCCCCGGGCGCCTACCGACGCCAAGCCCCCGACCGCCCAGCCGCCCAGCTCGCCGCCGAAGGCTGAGCCCACCGGTTGCCCGGTGGTGAGGACGCCGCCGGGTCAGCCGAGCTCGAGGCTGCGGGTGCGGATGACGTCGGCGTACCAGCGCGCGGACTTCTTCGGCGTCCGTCGCTGGCTCGGGAAGTCGACGTGGACCAGACCCCACCGCTGCGTGTAGCCCCGGGCCCACTCGAAGTCGTCGAGCAAGGTCCAGGCGTGGTACGCGCGCACCTTGACGCCCTGGCTCATCGCGGCCTGCGTGGCGGCGAGGTGATCGCGCAGGAAGCCGATCCGGGTCTCGTCCGCGTCCGGTGACTCACCGGCGGTGTCGGGCAGGCCGTTCTCCGCGACGACGATCTCGAGGCCGTAGTCGCGGTGCAGGCGGACCAGCAGATCGGTCAGGCCGCCCGGGTGGATCTGCTGCCAGCCCGCCGCCGACACGGGGTACCGCTTGAGCATCTCGCCGGTCGGGTCGACCACCGCCGGCGAGTAGTAGTTGACGCCCAGGAAGTCGACCGGCTCCGAGATCACCGCGAGATCGCCGTCGCGGACCGCGGCGCGCAGCGCTCCGGCGGCCCGCGGATCCAGGGCGCCGGTGAGCGCCGGATAGCTGCCCTTGAGCAGCGGTTCGAGGTACAGCGTGTTCTCGGTGACGTCGGCCAACCGGGTCGCCTGCCGGGACTCCGGCGACTCGTCGAACGGGTAGCACGGCGTGATCGCCAGGCACGGACCGATCCGCGCCTGCTTCGACCCGGACGCCCGGAACGCCTGGACCGCGCGGCCGTGGGCGAGGTTCAGGTGGTGCAGCACCTTGCCGGCCGCGACCTCGTCCCGGCGGCCCGGCGCCATCCAGCCGCGCTGGTATCCCTGCTGCACGATGATCTTCGGCTCATTGACGGTCAGCCAGCTGTCGACGCCGTCCAGCGCCTTCACCAGGGTCTCCGCATAGTCCCCGAACCAGCCGGCCACGTCCCGGTTCTCCCAGCCGCCCCGTTGTTGCAGTGCCTGCGGCAGGTCCCAGTGGTACATGGTCGCCACCGGCGAGATGCCGCGCTCGCGGAGCCGGCCGACCAGCCGACGGTAGAAGTCCAGACCCTTCGGGTTCACCGTGCCGGTGCCCTGCGGGAAGATGCGCGGCCAGGCGATCGAGAAGCGGTAGCTGGCCACGCCCAGCTCCGTCAGCAGGTCCAGATCCGCTTCCCAGCGGCGATAGTGGTCAGCCGCCACCGCGCCGGAGCTGCTGTCGTCGATCTTGCCGGGCACAGCGCAGAACTCGTCCCAGATCGACCGGCCCCGGCCGTCCGCCCCGACCGCGCCCTCGATCTGGTACGCCGAGGTCGCGACGCCCAGCGCGAGCCCGGCCGGCAGCTCGACCCGCCGAGTGGCCGGCGTGGTCGGTGCCGCCTCGGGTTCACCGTCGCCGCGACAGCCCGCCAGCACGGCCGCCGCCCCGGACGCAGCCGCCACCAGCACCGCCCGGCGACCGATCGATCCCCGCTCCGCCACGCCGTCTCCCCCACTCTGCCTCGCGAGGGACCAGTGAACCCCGGCTCGCCACCTCGCGCCACGGTTTTGCCTGTTCCTGCCACGCGGTGCGGCACGTCGTCAGCTGCCGCGGCCGGCGCGAGCGGAGTGCGAGCGAAGTGAGAGCACCGTCGACTGAACTGACGCCGACAACCACTTGACCGAGAGGCACTCCAGAGTGCGCACACGCCACCGGATCGCCGCCATCGCCGCGGCGGTTGCCGCCCTCACCGCAGCCACGATCACCCCGGCCGCCGCCTACGACGGGTACGACCAGGACTGCGGCAACGGCGGCAAGTTCGCGCTCACCAACGGCACCCTGTGCGTCGACATCGCGGGCCAGCCGGACCAGTACGGCACCATCGGTGTCGGCTACTGGCGCAACGGCGGCACGACGTACATCGACGTCTCGCTGGGCTACCTGGCGAACGGCCGGACCTACTGGCACCCCGACGGCTACATAACGCTGGCGCCGGGCCAGTCGACTACCGGCACCAAGCGCTTCAACAGCTGGCTGAACAGCAGTTGTGTGCAGGGCGTGATGCTCGTGCACAACACCAGCATCACCTACATCACCGGGAAGGCGGGACCCGGCTGCGAGAACTAGCGCGGTCGATGGACCCGCCTGCGAGTACCGCGCCCCGGCCGGCCACACGGGGCCTGACCGGCCGGGCCGCCCTCGTCACGGATCCGAGTACTGCCGGTGACCAGGTCGCCACACTGCCGTACCGCAGTACAAGCATTGTTGCCTGCTGCATCGAGTTGGTGGTTGCCGGTTGCAACAGGCTTGGCGTTGCTCGTGGCGCTGTCCGGGGCGCATCGTAAGGACCGTGGACGTCGACCAGGTCGCGGTGGAGCTGTACGGGCTGACCCCGGAGGAGTTCACCGCTGCCCGGAACCAGCTGGCCAAGACGCTCAAGGACCAAGGCGCCATCGCCGCCGGCGACGCGGTGAAGGCCTTGCGCAAGCCGACGCTCGCCGCCTGGCTGGCCAACCAGCTCGTCCGGGTCGAGCCCGACGGCGTACACCAGCTGACCGAGCTCGGCGAGCAACTTCGCGAAGCGCACCTGTCCGCCGACGGGGCACGACTGCGCCGACTCACACCCCGGCGCCACGAGCTGGTCCAGGCTCTGGTGCGAGCTGCCCGCGCCTATGCCCAGGGTGAAGGCCGCGCCGTCAGCCCCGCGATCGCCGACCGGCTCACCGAGACCCTCGACGCGGCCCTGGTCGACCCCGGCGCCGCGCAACTGCTCCGCACCGGCCAACTGACCAGCGCGCTGCGGCATGTCGGTTTCGGCGTTGTCGACGAGACCGGTGAACCCGCACAACTGGCGCTGGTCAGGCCCCGCGTCGTCCGCAGCAACGCCGCCAAGCCAACCAAGCCGGTACCGCGGAAGACCCTCGTCCCGAAGCCGAAGCCGAAGCCGACCACCACCGCGCCGCGACCGTCCGAGCTCGACGACGCCCGCCGCAAGGCCCAGCTCCGCGCTCGCGCCGAGGAAGCGGAAGCCACCTACGCCGAGGCCGAGGCCGAACGAGCCGCGGCGGAGTCGCTCCTGGACGCCAACCAGCACCAGATCGCCGACCTGGAGGCAACACTGGAGCGCCTCAACGAGGAACTCGAGCAAGCCCGCGCCCGGCTCCGCGCCGAACGCCGCACCACCGCCAAGCTCGAACGAGCCCTCCGCCGCGCCACCCAGACCGCCGCCGTCGCCCAACGCCACCGCGACACCCACCGCAAACGCCTCAACGGCTGACGGGTTCCCGCGAGACCTCCGCAGGAACCCGTCGGCTGATCACCGCGTGGGCTGCTGGTTGCAGAACACAGTGTCGACCAGCCGCCCCAGGGCCTTCGCAAAGCTTCTGACCTGGCTGGGGCCGCTCTGTGGCGCCGGGTGTGTTCGGCCTGCTCGGAAACCCGCGCCGCGGTGAACGGTGAAAGGATTACGGGGACGGAGAGTTTCGCGGCGATAACTGTCGGGAAGAACCCTAGATGCGCTTCGCCGCCCCGCGAGCGCTCCGCCCCTACGAGATTGGCTCCGCCCATGCGCAGATCTCCGCTGTCTCCACTTCGACCTGGCCGTGCTTCCGGCGCGGTCCGGCGCGGCCTGGCCTTGAAGGCCGGCCTCGGACTGGCCCTCGCGACCGGCCTGGCCGGCGCCGCCCAGGCTGCGCCCGTACCGCAAGGCCCGGCCTCGGCCGCGGATGCGGGCGCAGCGTCCGCCGCGGGTGCGACCGCACTGCCGGTCACCCTGAGGTCAGCTCAGCAGGCGCTTCCGGCCCGGTCGACCCAGTCCCTCGCCCAGGCCGTCGCCGCTGACGCGCTCGCCCAGAGCGCCGAAACCCGCACCGTCGCCCCCGCGCAGGCTGCCGCTCGGCTGGCCGCCGCCCAGCGGGAACTCGTGGTCGACGTCAGGTCGGCGACCGCCGGCTGGGCCCGGGGCGTCGCCTACATCGAAGCCCCGAAGACCGAGCACGCCGCTCCGCAGGGCTGGCTGTTCGTCGCTCGGCAGGTCGGCGGTCGCTGGGTGACGGGCCTGGAGGGTGACCAGGAGTTCGCCGGCTTCGTGGCGACCTCTCCGCTCGTACCGGTCGCCGAACGCGCCTCCCTCAAGGCGTTCGCGGAGAAGAAGGCCTCCGCCACGAACGGCACCCTCGCCGCGACCGGCCTGCTGCTGCCGTGGATGCCGGACTACTACATGACGATGTCCGGCGGCCCGCACGCCTGGGACGGCGGCTCCGGCCCGTGGAGCAGCCTGGACTTCGCCGGCGGCAACGCCAGCGGCATCGTCCGCTCGTCGGGTTCCGGCACCGCGACCTCGATGTGCGGCGCCGGCGGAGGCTGGACCCGGGTGATCCACCCGAACGGCTTCTCGACGGATTACTACCACATGCACAGCACGACGTACTACAACGGAACGGCGGTCGGCCGCAGCGCCTACCTCGGCGTCATCGGCGTCGACGTGTGCGCCGGCGGAGCAGCCAGCGGAGCCCACGTGCACTGGGGGCTGCGCACGTACGACGCCGCGATGAACGGCCAGTACACCAACCTGCACGGTCGCGGGATCGGCGGCTGGACCTTCTACCACGGCACCGCGCAGTACGGCGGCTACGCGGTCCGCAACGGCGTCACCGCCTACCCGGGCCACGCGATCTACAACCGCCTGAGCTGAACCAGCCTCCCCGGGCGACGGGGAGCCCTTGAAGCACCTCGCCAGTGGCAGCCTGACCACCAGGTTGCCACTGGCAACCATCGTTGTGGGTCGTCACCGCGGCGGACGCACCCGCCGCGAACGGACCGGCGCGTCCGCGTCCAGGTGACGAAGAACGTCCAGCAGGAGACGGCGAGCCGCTTCGAGCCGGTCCGCGCCGAACTTCTCGCGAAGTTCGGTCTCCAGCTCCGCCCGGTGCCGCCGGGCCGCGGCGATCACTGCATCGCCACGCGCGGTCAACCCCACCAGCCGCGCCCGGCCGTCGGCCGGGTCTGACGCGCGGGACAGATAGCCCCGCTTCTCCAGGTCGGCCACCGCCTTCGACGCGGCCTGCTGACTGACCTCCAGCCGCTTGGCCAGTTCTCCGATCGTCAGTGGCTTCGGCACGAGGTGCTGGAAGATCACCCCGTCCGCGAAGCGCGCATCCCCGAAGCCGTCACCCGCGAGCCGCCGCTGGATCTCGTCGGACAACGCCCACCCGGTGAACAACGACGACAACGACAGGTCCGCGCTCGCCGGGTCGAAGTCCGTCACCGGCAAGACTATACAACCTGCGTTGTACGTCTGTTACTGTACAACCATGGTTGTGGAAAATGCGTTCATCACGACAGCTCACCGGATCGTGTGGTGCACGGTCGCGACGGTCGACACCCGAGGACGGCCGCGATCGCGCATCCTGCACCCCTACTGGGAGTACGACGGGCACGCGCTGACCGGGTGGATCGTCACCCGCGCGACGCCGCTCAAGGTCAATCACCTGGCCAGCTCCCCGTACGTGAGCTGTTCGTACTGGGACGCCACCCAGGACGTCGCGATCGCGGACTGCCAGGCGGAGTGGGTCGACCACATCCCCACCCGGCACCGCGTGTGGGAGTTGTACCGCGACGCTCCCGCGCCTCTCGGCTTCGACTTCTGGAGCGCCTTTCCGGATGGGCCTGCCGCGCAGACGCCGTCCCTGCTCCGGCTGACGCCGTACCGGCTGCGTGTCACCGACCTCGACACCCTCAGCGGCCGAAAGCCTGCACTCACCTGGCGAGCAGCATCTTGACCGGGCTGATTCAGTCGGCCGTCGTGGTGCAGGCGTGGGCGATGGCTTGGGTGTCCCAGTAGAACGGACGGACCTCGGTGATCCGCCCCTTCCGTGACCGTGATCGCTTGCAGGATCGGGAAGCTGAGCTCCGCCCGGTCGCACGCACCCGAGCCTTCACCTGCGACAGGACTACTGCCGTCTCACCAGTGGCCAGGAACTCCTGCTCCACCAGGTCGAACGTCTCCCAGATCTCCCCCATCGCCAGGAAGAACCGGGTTATGCCGTCGTGCCCGCGCCACGTACCGCCGTACGGCAGACCTTCCGCCTGGTGACCACGACGTCCGGCGCGAAGAACGGCGCCAGCACCTCGAACGAGGCTTCTCCAGGCCGCTCGTCAGCCATCCGTCGTGCGAGCAGGCCGGCTCCGCCTGTCCCGGTGGATGGGGCGCACCGGGGCAGGCGGACGGGAGGTGGTCAGGGCTTGGCGACGCGGTAGCGGAGGTGGGGGACGGAGCCCAGGACCGATTGGCCGTCCGGGATCAGCTCCGCCTGGTCGCCGTCGAACAGGCGGGTGCCCGCTCCCAGCAGGCGCGGGACGATGTGGATCCAGACCTCGTCGAGCAGGCCGGCGCGGAGCAGGTGGCGGGCGACGTCGGCGCCGAGCACGATGACGTTCTTGTCGCCCGCGGCTTCCTTCGCCCGGCGGGCAGCGGATTCCAGCCCGTCGAAGGCGAACGTGCCGCCGTTGTCGCCGAGCAGGTCGTCGCGGGTCCGGTGGGTGACCACGAAGGACGGGACACCGGGCCACGGCGTACCGCCCCACGGCTTCAAACCGAGGTCGAACGTCCGCCGCCCGACGAGGGTGGCGCCCACCGACTCGTCCAGCTCGCGGCGGATGCCGGCGTCGATGTCGGCGTTCGGGCCCTCGCCGCCCATCCAGGCGTGCAGTCCTTCGCCGCCGTCGCCCATCGGCTCCTCGGGCCGCACGTTCGGTCCGGCCGAGAACCCGTCCAGCGACACCGACACGTCCAGTACGATCTTGCTCATCGCGGGATCCTTCCGTCTGCGGGCCGCCGTCCGGGCCCTGTCACGGAAGGGTCGGAGCCGATCGGCCGTCCTTGACACACCGTGCCATCAAGGCCGGGGCATCGCCGCGGCGTCCTGATGATCGACCAGCCGGATCTGCTGCCGGCGGATCCGCGTCGAGCCCCACTGGCCGAGCGGCGCGAGCGCGGCGTTCAGGGAGCGGCCCTCGGCGGTGAGCGAGTACTCCACCCGCGGCGGCACCTCGGCGTACACGGTGCGGACGACGAGGCCGTCCTCTTCCATCTCCCGCAGGTGCTGGGTGAGCATCTTCTCGCTGACCCCGGGCAGTCCGCGCCGCAGCTCCGCGAACCGGCGCACGCCGTGCGCGTCGAGCTCCCAGAGGATCAGGCCCTTCCACTTGCCGCTCACCACGTCGAGCGCCGCGTCGATACCGCAGATGTACGGGCCCTGCCGAGCCGACTTCGTCATGGCCGTTCCTCACTAACCAAAAGGTAAGTATCGCAGTAAATAGTGGGTACTTCCCTGACCCAGCGTAGCGACCGAGCATGGGTGGTGACCATTCGCAGTACGAGCGACCAAGGAGCGACCTTGCCCCCCACCGACCGCACCCCCGTCACGCTGATCGGCCTCGGCCCGATGGGACAGGCGATGACCCGCGCGCTGCTCGCGGCCGGACACCCGGTGACCGTCTGGAACCGGACCCCCGCCCGGGCCGCCGGCGTCGTGGCCGACGGCGCCGTTCTCGCCGCGAGTCCGGTCGAGGCCGTCGAAGCCGGCGACCTGGTCATCCTCAGCCTGACCGACTACCAGGCGATGTACGACGTACTGGAGCCGGCCACCGGCTCGCTCGCGGGCCGCACCGTCGTCAACCTCAGCTCCGACACCCCGGACCGCACCCGCGCGGCCGCGGACTGGGCCACCGAGCACGGCGCGACGTTCCTGACCGGCGGGGTGATGATCCCCGCGCCGATGGTTGGCACCGAGGAGGCCTACGTCTACTACAGCGGCCCCGCCGAGGTCTTCGAGAAGCACCGGACCACGCTCACCGTGATCGGGGCTCCCCGCTACCTCGGCGAAGACACGGGCCTGGCACAGCTGATGTATCAGGCGCAGCTCGACGTCTTCCTGACCACGCTGTCGTCGCTGATGCACGCAACAGCCCTGCTCGGTACGGCGGGCGTCAGCGCGGCGGAGTCGATGCCCGAGCTGATCGGGATGCTGCGCACCGTGCCGGCGATGCTGGAGGCGGGCGGGGAGAATCCCGGCGCGGACATCGACGCCGACAAGCACCCGGGCGACCTGAGCACGATCACGATGATGGGCGCGACCGCCGACCACATCGTCGGGGCGAGCGAGACGGCCGGCATCGACCTCGCGCTGCCGCGAGCGGTGCAGGCGCACTACCGCCGGGCGATCGAGAACGGCCACGGCGGAGACAACTGGACGCGGATCATCGACGGCATCCGCAGCCCGCGCTGACGCAGTGGGCCGGCGCCGGACGGACCTGGCGGGTGCTCCACCCGGAGTGGAGCACCTGTCGGGTTCTGCCGTTCAGTGCCGCGCTGTCGTCACACATCCGTCAGAGCCGCGCTGTCGTCGCGGACCGGTCAGTCAGAGCACGTGCAGCTTGTCGAAGGGCGAGACCACGCGCAGCAGCTTGCCGCCACCCAGGTCGACCACCACCGCGTGCGTGCCCTCGACAGCGTGGATCCTGCCGATGCCCTCCCGGTCGTGGGACACCCGGTCACCGACCTCGAACGTCTTGATCGGGTCGGGCACCCGTGGCTTGAAGGGACTCGTAGACAGGTGACGACGCGTCGTCCCGCGGGAAGATTCCATCACTACCCAGTATGCGGCAACTTCGCCGGTCCGCGCACTTCCGCGCGGCTTCTTGGCCGCGGCCTGAGGTGACGGCGGTCGCGACCCGGACCGTTCGGGGGGTCGGTCGCCACCCCCTGCACGCTGAGAACCCTGCTGCGTGACAGGGTGGTCCAGAGTTCAACGGGAGGAGCCGGCGTGGGAATCGACTGGAGTGCGGGGCGCTACGAGGCCACCGGCGAGATGCTGCTGCCGGTGTCGGAGCTGGTGGTCGCGATGTCCGAGCCGCTCGCGGGCAGGACCGTGGTCGACGTCGGCTGCGGGACCGGCAACGCCGCGCTGCTCGCCGCCGCTCGCGGCGCCGTGGTCACCGGGGTCGATCCCGCGCCCCGGCTGCTGGAGGTCGCGCGGCAGCGGGCCGCCGACCGCGGACTCGAGATCGACTTCGTGACCGGCGAGGCGGCCGGCATTCCGTTGCCGGACCACTCGGCCGACGTGGTGTTCTCGGTGTTCGCGGTGATCTTCGCGCCGGACCCCGGCGCCGCGATCGCCGAGCTGGTGCGGGTGACCACGCAGGACGGCACGATCCGGCTCACCTCCTGGCCGCCGGAAGGGCCGTTGGTGGTGATCAACAAGGTCGTCGGGCAGTTCATGGCCGAGGCGATGGGTGAACAACCAGCCGGGGCGAACCACCCGAAGCCACTCGGCTGGCACGACCGGGACGAGCTGCGCGCGGCGTTCGCGCCGTACGGGTTCGAGGTGGAGGTGGAGCGGCGGTCGCTGACGTTCACGGCACCGTCGCCGGAGGCGTTCCTGGCGACCTCGTCGGAGCATCCGATGGCGGTCGGTGCGTCGCAGGCCCTGAGCACGCTGCCCAACAGCGCCGAGCTGGAGGCGGAGCTCGCCGCGCGGCTGCTCGCGGCGACCGTCGAGCTGAACGAGGACCCGCAGGCCTTCGCGTACACCAACGACTACGTCGTGGTGACCGCACGCCGAGGCTGATACCGCCCGGCTGCGCGGGCCACGGTCACTTCCGGGCGAGCAGACCGCTGAGGATCAGGTCCAGGATGTGGTGGGCTCGTTCGGCCGCCTCCGACTCGTCGAGCCGGGACAAGAAGCCCAGCAGGATCAGTACGTCGTGAGCATCCACGTCGGCGCGGATCGCGCCTTCGCTCTTCCCGGCGGCGAGCAGGAGATCGACGGCCTCGCCGATCGACCCGGTGTGACTGGCGGCGAGCTCCTGCCCTGAGCTCGGCTCGAGCGCGGCCAGGACGCCACGCTTGACGCGCGCGTAGTCGACGACGTTGGACAGCCAGCGGCGGAACGCGGTGGCCGCATCGTGCTCTTCGAGCAGCGGCGCCGCGGAGGCCACGAGCTGGTCGGCGTCGGCGCGATAGACCTCGGCCAGGAGGGCCTCGCGGGTCGGGAAGTTGCGGTAGAGGGTGCCCTGGCCGACGCCGGCCGCCTTCGCGACCGCGTTCATCGGCAGCTCCGAGGTGGAGCTCAGCAGTTCACGCGCGACCTGCAGGATGCGCGCCCGGTTGCCGGCCGCGTCCGCCCGTGGCTTGCGCTGCACCATCACAACCCTCCGGTTGATAAATGGACAAGTGTCCGGATAACCTGTTTGTAAGTGGACACCTGTCAACTTACTCGATCAGGAGGCAGACGCCGATGAGGCAGGACCCGATCACCGGCCAGACCGTTGTTGTCACCGGAGCGAGCAGCGGCATCGGCCGGCAGACCGCCCTGCTGCTCGCGGAACGCGGCGCGTCGGTGGTGCTCGCCGCGCGCCGCCGGGAGCGGATCGACGCCCTCGCCGCGTCGATCGTCGAGGCGGGCGGCCGGGCCCTCGCCGTACCGACCGACGTGGCGGTGCTCGACGACGTGCAAGCACTCGTACGCCGGACGACCGACGAGTTCGGGCGGCTGGACGTCATCGTCAACAACGCCGGGGTGGCCCGGCTCGGCCGGCTGGACCAGCTCGCCGTGGACGACTGGTCGGCGATGGTCGACGTGAACGTCCGCGGAGTTCTGCACGGGCTCGCGGCCGCGCTCCCGGTGTTCCGGCGCCAGGGCCACGGGCACGTGATCACCACCGCCTCGACCGCCGGACTCCGGATCTCCCCCACGATGGCCGTGTACGCCGCCACGAAGAACGCGGCCCGCACGATCATGGAGGGCCTGCGCGCGGAATCCACCGACGGCGTGGTCCGCACGACCGAGATCTCCCCCGGCGTCATCCGCACCGAGCTCGCCGACGGCATGGAATCCGCCGCCCGCGACCAGATCCAGGCCAGCATGCGCGAGTTCGGCCTCGACCCGGCCGCAGTCGCCCGCGCGATCTGCTTCGCCATCGAACAACCACACGACGTCGAGATCGGCTCCCTCACCATCCGCCCCACCGTGCAGAACTGACTTTTGTCCCGCCGGGAGACTCAGCGCGTGGTTGCTTCCTCCGCGTGGCTGGGGTGGATTGGCGGGCGGTGGCCCAGATGGCCAGGGCGCAGGTGGCGTAGGCGGCGCCCAGGACGGTGGAGGCCGGCCAGCCGTGGAGGGTGAAGACGGCGGTGGTGGTGGCTGCGCCCAGGGCGGAGCCCAAGGAGTAGAAGACCATGTAGCTGCCGATGACGGTGCTGGTGCGGTCAGGGTGCGCGGCGGTGAGCAGGTGCTGGTTGCTCACGTGCACAGCCTGTACGGCGAAGTCCAGGACCACGACGCCGACGACGAGGAACCACAGCGACCAGGGCAGCTGGGCGATCGCGGCCCAGGACAGGATGAGCAGGATGAGGGACAGGCCGGTGACCGGGCCTGCTCGTCCTGCGTCGGCCCAGCGCCCCGCGCGGGCTGCGCCGAGGGCGCCGGCGAGTCCGGCGAGACCGAACAATCCGATCTGGCTCTCGCTCAGTTGCCACGGCAGGTCCGCCAGCGGCAACGACAGTCCGCTCCACAAAGTCCCGAACGACGCGAACAGGAAGAACGCGATGAGCCCGCGCGTCAGGAAGAAGCGCTGACCGAACAGGCTGCCGAGCGACCAGACGGTCCGGAGATAACCCGCCGATCGACGAGCACGCGCCTCCGAAGGCAGGACGGCCAGGACGAGCGGCGCGAGCCCGAGCGCGAGCACCGCCAGTACGGCGTACACGCTGCGCCAGCCCCAGAGCTCGGCCAGCGCGCCGGCGACAGCCCGGGCGCCGAGGATGCCGACCACGACCCCCGAGGTCACGACACCGATGGTCCGGCCGCGCTCGGCCGGCGGGGAGACCGATGCCGCGTAGGCCACCGTGGTCTGCACGACCACCGCGAACACCCCGGCCACGGCGAGTCCCACGAACGCCACCCACGCAGCCGACGCCACGGCCGTCAGGATCAACCCGGCCCCGGTCAGTCCAAGGTGTACGGCGATGAGCCGTCGCCTGTCGACCACATCGCCAAGCGGCACGAGCAGCACCAGCCCGGCCAGGTACCCGAGCTGGCTGATCGCCACGATCCACCCGGTGAGCTCCGCCGACACCCCCAGATCGCGGCCCATCGGCTCCAGCACCGGCTGAGCGGCGTACACGCTCGCCACCGCCACACCGCACACCACCGCGAGCAGCAACCGCGCCCACCCCGTCATCGCCCTCACTCCAAATCAGTAGCAGAATGCAACTCTTTGGAGACTAGGGCACAATGGTTTCAATCCGCAACTCATCTGGAGGTGTCATGGCGGCAGTGCCAGAGCCCAGTTGGACCGACCCCCACTGCCCGGTCGCCCGCACCCTGGACCTCGTCGGCGACCGGTGGAGTCTGCTGGTCGTCCGCGACGCGATGGACGGAGCCCGCTCGTTCACCGAGTTCCAGCGCCGCACCGGCATCGCCCGCAACATCCTCACGGACCGCCTGCGCAAGCTGATCGCGCACGGTCTGCTCACCCAGCGCACCGCACCGTCGGGCCGCCGCCAGGAGTACCTGCTGACCGACGCGGGCCGCGACCTCTTCCCCGTCGTACTCACCCTGCGGCAGTGGGGCGAACGCCACGCCTTCTCCCCCGGCGAGGCGCACTCGATCCTGGTCGACCAGCAGGGCAATCCCGTCCCGGAGCTGGTGCCGGCCGGGGCCGACGGCGATCCGCTCGATGCCGACACCACTTCTGTGCGCAAGATCGGGTAGAACTGTGACAGGTTGGTTCGACGTAGCGATGGGTACGGGCGGCAGGTGCTGGTAGCGAAGCGGTACGAACTCGGTCCGTCGATCGGGCGAGGTGGCATGGGAGAGGTCTTCCGTGCCACCGATCAGGTGCTGGGGCGACCGGTGGCGGTCAAGTTGCTGCTGCCGTCCGATCGCGACCCCCAAGGCGCCGAGCGGTTCCACCGCGAGGCGCGCGCCGCCGCCCTGCTGAGCGACCCGCACGTGGTGTCGGTGTACGACTTCGGCCGGCACGACGAGAGCTTCTTCCTGGTGATGGAGCTGGTCGAGGGCCGGACGGTCTCCGCCGAGCTCACCGAGCACGGCCCGCTGCCGATGGACCGGGCGACCGACATCGTCGAGCAGGCCGCCGCGGGTCTCGCCGCGGCGCACCGGGCGGACGTCGTACATCGCGACGTAAAGCCGGGCAACCTGCTGGTGGCGGCCGACGGGACCGTCAAGGTCGCCGACTTCGGCATCGCGCACCTGCCCGGCCAAGGGGCGACCACCCTGACCGCGACCGGCCAGATCATCGGCAGCTCCCACTACCTCGCCCCCGAGCGGGCGCGCGGCGGGCGGGCCGGCAAGCCTTCGGACGTGTACTCGCTGGGGTGCGTGCTCTACCAGCTGGTCACCGGCCGGCCGCCGTTCACCGGTGAGCAGCCGACGGCGATTCTCTACCAGCACGTCGACGCTGCTCCGGAGCCACCCAGCCTGACCCGGCCCGAGCTTGCCGGGCCGTTCGAGGCCGTCCTGCTGCAGATGCTCGCGAAGGATCCCGCGGACCGGCCGACCGCCGCCGAGATCGCGGCCGGCGCTTTGCGCGCCCAGCCGCTCGGCGACGACTGGCGTGCGGTCGCCGCCGTCCCCGCCGCCGCGACCGTCGCCGCTGCGACGGTTCCTGCCGCGCCCGTCGAGGCCGCGCCAGTCGCCGGCCAGCCGGCGGCTGCGGAACGGCCGCCCCGGCGGCGATCGCGAGCGTTGCTGGCCGGCGTGACCGCCGCACTCGCGACGACAGCAGCCGTCCTGGCGGGAGTCGCGCTCTACGGCAACGAGCCCAAGGTGCCGACGACCGACGTCTCCCCTCAGCCGGAGACCACCCCCAAGCCGGGCGCGAGCCTCAGTACGCCGGGACCCTCCACGACGACGACCTCCACGGTCGGCGGGACCCAGACCGCTCCCCCGAACCAGGCGAACCCGACAGGCTCGGTCCAGCCGTCACAGAGCACCGGTCAGCAGGAAGTCACTGCGACCCCCTCCCCCGGCAGCACCACCTCGACCAGTACGACGTCGCCGAGCGTGCCCCCGGAGACCAGTACGACGCCCAGTACGCCGGTCGAGTCCAGCACGACGCCCACCCCTTCCACCGAGCCGACACCGTCGGACGACCCTCCCACCTCGACCACCCCGTCCCCCGACACCTCCACGACCACCCCGCCGGCGGAAGGCACGCCGACGCCGGACCGGGAGAACCGCAGTACCCCGACCCCGTCGAACTGACCGGCTCGCAGGTACCGATCTCGCGTTCGCCGGCTCGGATGACCGGTCGAGCGTTTCCCGGATCGAGTCAGTCCGCCGAACCGTCGACCAGTCGCTGACGCAGACCGGTCGCCCGCAGCGCGCGGCGGCTCAGGGCGAGGCGGACGGACTGCTCGTCGCCGACCACCCGGACCCGGTTCTCCGCGCGGGTGATCGCCGTGTAGAACAGTTCCCGCGTGAGCAGCCGGGACTCCTCGTTCGGCATCAGCACGGTGACTTCGGCGGCCTGACTGCCCTGGGCCTTGTGGATGGTCATCGCGTGCAGGGTCTCGATGTTGCCGAGCCGGCTCGGCGCGAAGTCCAGCCGGCCCCGCGAGCTGTCGATGCAGACCCGCAGTGACCCGTCCGGGCGGCGGATCGTCACGCCGACGTCACCGTTGTAGATGCCGAGCGCGTAGTCGTTCGCGGTGACCAGGACCGGTCGGCCGACGTACCAGGTGTCCCAGAGCGGGTCCTCGGTCTCCTCGGTGATCCAGCGCTCGACGGTCCGGTTCCAGTGCTGGACGCCCCAGGGGCCTTCCCGGTGGGCGCAGAGCAGGCGGTGCCGGTCGAGGGCGGCGAGCGCGGCGTCGGCGTCCCCGGCTTCGGCGGCGTCCCGGATCGCCAGGACGTCCGGCAGCAGCGCCGACCGCAGGGTTTCGCGCGGGTCGTCGTCCTCGACGAAGTGCACCCGGTCGCCGCCGCCACGCAGTACGGCGAGCACGTTGTCGGGCCGGTCCTCGCGCACGGCCAGGGCCAGCGCGCCGATCTCGCTGCCGAACCGGTGGGACGTGCGCAGCTCGGCGGCGGCGATGTGCCCGCCCGCGACCAGCCCGTCGACGAGGTCCGCGAGCACGGCGCCTGCCTCGATGGAGGCCAACTGGTCCGGATCGCCGACCAGGATCAGCCGCGCTCCCGGCCGCACCGCCTCCAGCAACCGCGCCATCATCGTCAGCGACACCATCGAGGTCTCGTCGACGACGACGATGTCGTGCGGCAGCCGGTTGTCCCGGTCGTGCCGGAACCGGCTGGAGGAGTCGGGGCGCCGGCCGAGCAGCATGTGCAGCGTCCGGGCGTGGAAGTCGCCGAGCCGCGCGGTGTCTTCCGCGGACAAGCGGCCGGACATCTCCCGCCGGACCGCTTCCTCGAGACGCGCCGCGGCCTTGCCGGTCGGTGCGGTCAGCGCGATCCACGGACTCCGGTCGCCGGCGATCTCCGCCTGCTCCGCGAGCAGCGCCAGCAGCCCCGCGACCGTGGTCGTCTTGCCGGTGCCCGGACCGCCGGTGAGCACGGTCGTCCACTGCCGGGCCGCGGTCTGCGCCGCGGCCCGCTGCTCGACGTACGAGCTGCCGGGGAACAGCCTGCCGAGGCCGGCCTGCAGCACGGCTTCGTTGGCGATGACGGGGGCGGGCCGTCCGGCCCGGCGGCGAAGGTCCTGCTCGACCTGTTCTTCTTCCCGCCAGTAGCGGTCGAAGTACAGGCGGGTGTCTTCGAGATGCAGCGGGTACGGCGCGGCGAGCAGCGGGCTGGCCCTCAGCGCCGTCAGCCACTCGTCCAGCACGGGCCAGTCGAGCTCGGCGCCGTCCTCACCGACCTCGTCGCGGACCTCGGCGAGGTCGAGGCAGATCGATCCGGCCCGGACGGCGCGCGCGACCAGTGCACAGGCGAGGGCGACCCTCTCGTCGGTCTCCTCGAGCATGGTCGTGAGCCGCGTCGCGACGTGCACGTCCGCGGCCAGGATCACGCCGGCTGTGTTGAAGTCCCGCAGGACACCGGTGGCGGCGAGCGCCAGGGTCGAGTCGAACTCGTCGACGGCCGTGCTCATGCGACCCTCCCGTCGAGCAGGTCGGACAGCGCGACGACCAGTGCCGACGGCAACGACCAGCTGAACACTCCGGCAGGATGGCCGTCGACGACCGGGGTCTCCGGTCCACACATGCCGCGCAGATAGAGGTAGACCACGCCGCCGAGATGCGTTTCGGGCGCGTAGCCCGGCAGTCGCCACCGCAGGTACCGATGCAGCACCACCGAGTAGAGCAGTGCCTGCAACGGGTAGTCCGAGTGCAGCATCGCGGCACCGAGCTGGTCCCGCCCGTACTGCGCGGAGGTGGCCGGCTGGTCCGGATCGCCGAGCCGGTTGGTCTTGTAGTCGACCACCACGAACCGGTGGCTGCCCCCGTCAGGAACCCGGAGCACGACGTCGATCGACCCGGTCAGGTAGCCCCGCAGGCTCTGTCCGCCGAGCAGCGGCTGCTCGAGCCGGTCGGCGTACGCGAGCAGCGGATCGTCGGCCGGCAGGTGCGCCCGCAGCAAGGGGGCCAGCTCGGCCAGCCGCACCTCGCGGGGCGCCGCGCGGTCGCCGCCCGCCAACGGGATCTCGAAGTCGAGCTCGCGGAGCCGGTCGCCGCGGCCGAGGTCGCGCAGCGTCAGGCCGGGCACCAGCGGCCCGAGCGGTGTGGCGTGCATCGGCAGCATCGCCGTCGCCAGTGCGTCCGGAGTCGCGTCGACCCGCCAGAACGGCAGCTGTTCGCGGATCCGGCCGGCGAGCTCGGCGTGCAGGTCGGCGGCGTGCGGGTCCGCCTCCTCCAGCACGGCGTGCACCAGCGAACCGAACGTGGCGCCGACCGGAAATCCTTCCATCGGAGACGGCAACGCGTCCGGCGCCGCGGCGGCCGGCATCGGCACCGGATCCACGGACTCGTCCGCCAGCTGGCTTTCCTCGTGCTCGCTGGCGACACCCGCGCTCTGCTGCTCGGCGTCCCGGACCAGACCCGAGTACGACGTACGTCGCCAGGTCAGGTCGACCTCACGCGAGAAGGTGGCGACTCTGAGCCCACCGGGCAGCTGCTCGGCGACCGGCTCGACGTGCTCGGCGATCGCGGACTGCTCGACGACCGGTCCCCCGGCCTGCTGCCAGCGCCGCAACCAGACCAGCACCTCCTCGTCGGACGACGGCCGGTCCAACTGGTCGGGCACCACCGGATCGCCTTGCTTGCGTCCGCGCAGCAGCCGGGAGATGCCGCCGTTGACCTCGTCCCAGGACGGCGCCCACCAGGCCACCACCTGGGACTGCGCCCGGGTCAGCGCGACGTAGGTGAGCCGGATGTCGTCACCGGCGACCTCGGCCCGCCAGCGCTTCTCGTTCGCCCGGTACTCCGCGCGCTTGCGGCCGCCGATGTCCAGGCTCCGTACGCCGTCCTCGTGGAACAGCAGCAGCTCGTCCTCGTCGTAGATGTGCCGGTTGAACCCGAACGGTAGATACACGACCGGATACTGCAGGCCCTTGCTCACCCACACCGTCATGATCTGGACGGCCGCGACGTCGCTGTCGAGCCGGCGGGTGCGTTCCGTCGTCCGCCCCTTGCCGGTGCACTCCTGCCGCAGCCAGTCGAGCAGCGCGGGCAGCCCGAACCCTTCGCGGTGGGCGGTCTCGTGCAGCAGCTCGGCCAGGTGCGCGAGGTCGGTCAGGTCGCGTTCACCACCGCGCCAGGCCAGCACGCGGTCGGCCATGCCCTTGAGCTGCGCGGCCTCGAAGACCGCCGCGACGCCCTTCGCCCGCAAGTGGTCGGCCCACGCCCGCAGTGTCTGCCCGATCCGGTCGGTGAGCTCTTCGCCGCCGGCGTGCAGACTGGCGGCGGTCTCGCCGAAGAACATCGTCGTCGCCGCGGCCCGGACCAGCCCGGAGCGGTGCGGTTGCTCGAAGGCTTCCAGCAGGCAGAGCCAGTCCTGGGCCGCCTGCGACGAGAAGATGTCGAGATCGCCGGAGTAGACCGCCGGGATACCGGCCTGGGCCAGCGCCTCCCGGCAGGCCCGCGCGTCCTTGTGCGCCTCGACGATCACCGCGATGTCGCCGGCGCGCAACGGCCGTCCGGCGTACGTCGCGCCGGCGGCCAGCAGCTGACCGATGTCGGCGGCGAGGTCCCGGGTGATGTGGTCGCGGAGCTCGTCCATCGGGATGTTCTTGCGGGCCGCCGAGCCGAACTGGTCCCGGAGCGCGACCCGGAGCCGGAACGGCGCGTCGCACGGCGCCCCGGCCAGCCGGCTGCCCTGGTGATGGGCGTCGACGGGGTGGACCACGATGTCCTCGTGGCCGAGCCGGGCGCCGCCGAGCACCACCTGGAGGCAGTCGACGAGCGGCTGGTCGCTGCGCCAGTTGGTGCCGAGGGTGCGCCGCTGCCCCGCGGTCGCCGCGGCCGTCAGGTACGTCGCGATGTCCCCACCGCGGAAGGCGTAGATGGCCTGCTTGGGGTCTCCGATCAGCACCAGCGTGCTGTGACCGTTGAACGCGGCATCGATCACCTTCCACTGCACCGGATCGGTGTCCTGGAACTCGTCGACCATCACCACCGACCAGCGACGCTGCATCCTGCGCCGGGCCGGAGCGGTGGGATCCTCCAGCGCGACCGCCAGCCGGGTCAGCAGGTCGTCGTACCCCAGGACGCCGAGGCGGCGTTTGCGGCGCTCGACCTCGGCCAGCACCGCCTTGGCGAACTCGACCCGAACGCCCTCCGGCGAAGCCTCCGCGTACTTCTCCGGCACCAGCCGGGTGTGCGGGTTGCCGACCACCTTGAGCGCGAGCTCGAGTGCCGTCGCCCGGGTGATCGGCGGCGGTTCCGCCGAGCCGGCGAAGAGGTTGAGGTAGAGGTCGTCGACCACCTCGGCGACCAGATCGGTCAGGTCCTCGACCAGGGTGACGCCCGCATCGGTGTCACCGGCCACGCCGAGCGAACGCAGCACGAGCTGGCAGAACTGGTGCGTCGTCGCGATGGTGGCGGCGTCGAAGGTGGCCAGCGCGTCCCGCAGCCGACCATGCCGTACGGCGAGCTCCGCGGCGCTTCCGTCGACGAGGTGGCCGAGCAGGCCCGGGTCGTTGCGCCACGGCTCGGGGGCGGCCAGCGCCTGCTCGGCTTCGAGCAGCTGGCAGCGCACCCGTTCGCGCAGTTCCTGACTGGCGGCGCGGCCGAAGGTGATCAGCAGCATCTCGTCGAGACGCGCGGCGCCCTCCGCGACGTAGCGGGTGACCAGCCCGGCGAGGGCGTACGTCTTGCCGGTGCCGGCACTCGCTTCCAGCACGGTCGTGCCCGTGGGCAGGGGGCCGAGCAGATCGAACGCGTCCATCACGGCGCTCCCTGCTCGAAGCGCAGCATCGGCTCCCAGACCCGGGCCGCGTAGGCCCCGAGCCGGGTCGGTTCGCCCGGCCACTGCTCGCCCGGCCGCGTCGGCTCCAGCAGGACCTTGAGCGGGGCGTTGGGTCCCCAGACCCGAACGTGCGCGGGATCCGCGTTCTCGCCGTCGTAGTTCGCCGGACGCCACCGCCGCCCGGCCGCGATCATCGGCTCGTCGTCGGTCCGGCGCGCCTGGCACCAGGCGAACGAAGTCTTCAGCGGCAGCGGCAGCGGCTCGCGCCGGCCGCCGTCGTACACCGAGATCAGGTCGGCGAGCAGCGTACGCGCCTGGGCTCCGACCGGACCGAACAGCCGGCTCGCCGGGGTACGGCCACTGCGCGGGCGGCCGATGGCCAGCGCCGTCCAGTTGTGGTCCTCGTCATTGGCCGACAGCGCGAGCAACTGGATCCAGGAGGTCAGCAACTGCTTCGCGTCGAGCCGCGAGTAGCTCACCGAGACCAGCCGGTACCCGTGCACGCCGGGCACCGTACCGGTGAGCCGCCGGCCGCCGCCGAGGTCGACGTCCACGTCGTACGCCGTGGCGCCTCCCTGCCGGTGCGGGTACGCGGCGACCGCGAGGCCCCGGGCGATGTCGCGGAGGTCGGTCGCGGTCCGCCAGCCGAGCCGTCCCGGTGGCAGGGTTCCCCGGCGCCACTCGGCGTTGAGCGCCGCGTCGGGGTGGATGCCGGCCAGCATGTCGCGCAGCATCCGGTCGCCGACCGACCACTTCTCCAGGTTGTCGATCTCCACCGGCATCGCGTCCGAGACGCCGTCGACCTCCCACGGCAGGGTCACGTCCAGGGCCCGGAAGAAGCCCTTCACCGGGTCGCGGAAGAACGCGAGCAGGTCCGCCAGCGCGACGTCCTCGCCGCCGGGCAGCGTCAGCGGCTCGGCCAGGAACGCCGGCCGCGGCGGCCGGGAACCGCCGCCCACCCGGGCCGCGACCAGCGCGGCCGGGTCGAACGTGAACGGACCGGGAGTGCCGAGCCGACCGGCCTCGAGATTCTTGCGGTCGAAGGGCTGCAGCGGATGGTTGACCACGACGGTCTCCCGCACGGGCGACTCGGTCGTGCGGTCGAGCGCGTCGAGCAGTTCCCCGAGCGGGACGGCCGGGGGCCGCGGCTGACCGGAGTACTCGTTGGCGCCGGTGTACGTGATCACCAGCGACTCGGTGGCCGCGAGGATCGCGTCGAGCATCAGCTGCCGGTCCTCGCTGCGGACGTCCCGCTCGCCGGTCACCGGGCAGCGGGCCAGGACGTCGTCGCCGTCGGCCAGGCCGAACCGCGGGAACACGCCGTCGTCGAGGCCCAGCAGGCAGACCACCCGGTGCGGCACGGACCGCATCGGCACCATCGTGCAGACGGTCAGCGAGCCACTGCGGAAGTTCGCCCGGGTCGGCCGTCCGGCCAGATGGGCCGACAGCAACGACCGGACGTCGGGAAGCCGCAGCGGGGTCACGGCCAGCTCCCCCGCGCCGGCGGCGACCTCGGCGAACTCGCGGTGCACCTGGCCGACCTGCCAGCCGTCGTCGGCGCCGACCCGGGTCAGTCGTTCGATCCCGTCGCGCAACGCGTCCAGCCAGGTCGCCAGCGGCTGGGTGCCGTCGAGCCGGTCAGTTGCCGCGCGCAACCGGTCGACGTACTCCGCGAACCGGCCGGCCAGCTCGATCCGGGTGCTGCCGACGTCGTCGAGCGGCAGCGTGGTGCCGATCCAGGCGTGCGCGTCGGCGGACATCGTGACGCCGGCGAGCACCCGGTCGAGGCCGAACCGCCAGGTGTTCTGCGGGTAGTCGGCCAGGCCGAACCGGTCGCGGTCGCCGCGGTCGAACGCCCATCGCACACCGGCCTCCCGGACCCAGGCGGTGACGGTGTCGAGGTCGTCGTCGGTGAACCGGAAGCGCCGGCGGACCGGCTCGGTCTCGGCCAGATCGAGCACCTGGCTGGCCGTCGCCCGGCTGCCGGCCAGGTCGAGCAGCTGCGACGCGACGCCGAGCAGCGGATTCGTCTGGGTCAGCGACCGGTCGGCCAGCTGCACCCGGAGCCGATGGGCGGGATGACCGTACCGATCGAGGTCGCCGAGACCGAAGCGCGCGCTGATCAACGGCGCGTAGGTCTCGATGTCCGGGCACATCACCAGGATGTCGCGCGGCT
The DNA here is from genome assembly GCF_000024345.1 of Kribbella flavida DSM 17836. Lineage (NCBI taxonomy): Bacteria > Bacillati > Actinomycetota > Actinomycetes > Propionibacteriales > Kribbellaceae > Kribbella > Kribbella flavida. The sequence continues at coordinate 4,226,897 of NC_013729.1, forward strand.
CCAGTGTCGGGTCGGCCTGCAACATCCCGAGCAGCACGTCCCGCAGTACGTCGACCTGCCGGGCCGTGCCGTGGCAGGCATGCACCTGCACGCTCCGGTCCTCGGCGGCCGGCCGGCGCCCCTCGGCGCTCACCTTGTTGCCGCGCAGGTCGTTCTGCAGCCAGCCGAGAAGGGACTCGCGGGCGGCCGGCGAAGGCAGGTGACGGTCGACGGCCGGCACCGCGGCCAGCGCCAGCTGCAGCTCGCGACTGTCCCGCCCGAGGGTGGCCAGGAGCGGGTGCTCGGCCATCTGGTGGCTCGTGTCGGCAGCTCGATCACCGGCGGTCCGGCCGGTGAGGCGGTCCCAGAGCTCCCCACTGGGATGGGGCAGCCAGAGGTGGACGTCGCGGTGCTCGGCCAGGGCCGAGAGCAGCTCGACCTCCGTCAGCGGCAGGCGGGTGTGGCCGAAGAGTGAGAGACGGGCGGGCAGGTCGAGAGACTCCGACCGGTCGCGAAGCTGAGCGACGGTGCTGAGGTGGCGCGCGGGGGGCGGCGGTGCGTCGATCCGGTCGACCAGCCGCCGCCAGAGCTCCGGCTGCCAGGCCAGGTCGTCGTCGATCGTGACTCCGCGACCGTCGGTGTCCCGCCCGTCGCCCCAGTCCACGAGAAGGGCCGGCCGCTGGACGGCGTACGCCGCGAAGAGCCGGGCCAGCCGCGCCGCGACGGCGTACCGGCGGCCTCGGCGCAGCTCGGCCTCGGCGCCGCTGTCGAACTGCCCGAGATGCCGGGCGACGGGCTCGCACCAGGCGTCGTCGAGGGACTCGTCCAGCACGGCGAGCAACGGCCACGCCATCGCGTCCGCGGCCCAGGGGTCGTCCTGATCGAGCCCCAGCACCGCAGACACCAGCGAGCGCGGCGACGTGAACCGGACCCCGGCACACACGCCGTCCCCCGAACCCTCGGCGGCTCCCAACCGGTGCGCGAGACGCTGCGACAGCCACCGCTCGATGCCCTTGGCCGGCACCACCACGAGCTCCTCGGCGAACGGGTCGGCGAGCGGCGTGGCGAGCAGCTCCCCCAGTCCGTCGGCGAGCACGTCCGTGCGCTCGGCGCGGTGCAGGTACAGAGTCACCGAGGCAGCATGCCACGCGACGCCGACACCCTGCGGAACCGCGTCCACCAGTGGGTGACCCAAGGGCAGCAGCGACCCACTCCTATTAGCGCTAAACGCTCACTGCTGCGGCCGGTGAACCCTTGACGGCGGAAAGGCGGCTGAGTAGCGTGCCGCAAAACTTTAACGTTAATATCCCCGAACGGAGCCACCGATGGGTGCGCAGCAGCCGAGCCGCGGTCCTGCACCGCACGGCCACGTCACCCTCACCCAGGTGGCTGAGCGGGCGGGCGTCTCGGCACAGTCGGTCTCCAACGCCCTCAACAATCCCGACCGGCTCGCACCCGCGACCCTCGAGCGGATCCTCGCGACAGTGGCCGAGCTGGGCTACGAACCCAACCTCTCGGCCCGGGCGCTGCGCAACCGGAGCTCACGCCTGATCGCCTTCAAGGTGCGGCCGTCACGGCCGGACAAGGCCTCGCTGCTGATGGACGAGTTCCTCTACGCGCTGAACGCCTCCGCGGTCGCGGCCGGCTACCACCTGATCCTGTGCCACGCCGAGGGCGACGGCGGGGCCGACGAGATCAAGGCCTACCGCGACCTGCTGAAGAAGACGTCCGTCGACGCGTTCGTGCTGGCCGAGACGCACCGCAACGACGACCGGGTCGCGGCGCTGCGGTCCTGGGGTGTGCCGTTCGCGACGTTCGGACGGTCCTGGGACGGCGACGACACCCTGGCCTGGGTCGATGTCGACGGCCGCGCGGGCACCCGGGCCGCGACGGAGCACGTCGCCGCGCAGGGCCATCGCCGGATCGGCCACCTCGGCTGGCCGCCGGAGTCCGAGATCGGGCAGGAACGCCGGGAGGGCTGGCTCGAGGCCTGTCGCGCGCGCGGCCTGGAGACCGATCTGCAGGCCGCGGTCCCGGACACGCTCGAGCACGGCCGGCAGGCTGCGCACCGGATGCTCGACGCTCCCCGTCCCGCTACCGCGGTCGTGTGCGCCTCCGACACGCTCGCGCTCGGGGTCCTGCGCGCCCTGCACGAGCGAGGGATGCGCCCCGGTGCCGAGGTCGCGGTCACCGGCTTCGACGACTCCCCCACCGCTGCGCTCGTCAGCCCCGGACTGACCACGCTGCGCCAACCGATCGACGTGGTCGGCCGGCAACTGATCCAGGCCGTCGAGAACCTGATCGCGGGCGAACCCCGCGAGCCGCAGCACGTGCTGCTGCAGCCCGAACTGATCGTCCGGGGGTCCAGCTTGCCCGGACCCCGGACCCCCGCGCCGTAGTACCGGACCGGCCGGGTGGTGACGCGCCCGGCCGGCTGACCCGCCCGTCCACCGGAACACCCTCGCGAAGGGACACAAGATGAGGCCCGGAACCCGTCTGCTCGCGGCGATCGCCACCGGAGCACTGCTGCTGCCGGCGGCAACGTCGTTGCCCGCGGCACCAGCGGCGGCCCCGCCCGCCAACCCGTTCGTCGTCACCACCGAGAACCTGCCGAGCGGCACCGCGGCCGCCGGCGTGCTGGACCTGACCGCGAACGGCACGCAGGACTGGGTGCACGTGACCGGTGACCGCAGCGAGCGCAAGGCGGCCGTGCCGCCGTCGATCACCGTGCAGAACCTGCACCCGGCCGCCGGCCTGACCACGCTCGGCGACAGCCCGCTGTCGTTCCGCTGGTCGGACGGGACCTCCACCCCGACGGCACCCGGAGTCACCACCGGCGGCGTCTTCCACTACGACAGCACCACCGTCGGTCCGACCACGGGCCACGAGGCCGGCTACCGAGTCACCGTCCCGGCCGCGGACTCGCCGCGCCGGCTGGTGGTCGTCGGTGGTGTCTGGCAAGCGCGCGGCACGGTCACCATCGGTGCGGCCGACGGCGCCGGTACGCCGTACACGACCTCGATCGGCGCGAGCGACAACGCTGCGGTCAAGCGCTACACGGTGACGATCCGCCCTGGTGAAGGGGTCGTCATCACCACCAGGTTCACCGAGAAGCTGACCGCGAACGGGAACCTGTCCCTGTCCGCCGCGGCGCTCTCCACGGTCGGCGAGGGCTTCACCGCAACCGCACCGCCGGCCGCCCTGGACCTGACCGCCGACGGACCCGACGACTGGCTGCACCTGGACGGGCCGACGGTCAACCGACGGGCCGGCGTACCGGACGGAACGGCCCGGCTCGCGGTCGCCAACCGGCAGGCCGGCGCCGCGATCGGGACGCAGAACGACAACCCGGTCAGCTACTCGTGGACCAACGGCACGCCCACCGCGAACCAGCCCGCCACCCGGCACGGCGGCATCTTCTTTGCCGACGGCACCAACCCGGACCTGGTCGGCGTGGAGCTGACCGATTCCTACGGCTACGACCTGACCGTGCCCGCGGCCGCGGGTGCTCGCACGATCCGGTTCGTCTCCGGCGCCTGGCGCGCGGCGGCCACGGTCTCGGTCTACCTCAACGGATCCTCCACCCCGGCGTTCGTCAGCTCGGACCTGGTCAGCACCGGCCCGTCGGTCACCCGGCTGTTCGAGCTGGCCCTCGGCAACGGCGACTCGGCCCGGATCAGCGCACAGCTGACGCGCAAGTCGCACGAGTCCGGCAACGTGACGCTCGCGGGCGTCACGCTCGCGGACTCCTCGGCCGACGGGTACCGCAGGCTGACGACCGCCCTGCTCGACCGCATCGAGGCCGCTGACCTGTACAACGCAAGCGACGCCGGGCAGCAGCAACTCGCCGGCGAGGTCGCATCCGCCGAGACGACGCTGGCGGACAGCACGGCGTCGCGGGACGAACTCCGGCTGGCCTACCTCCTGCTCCGGGCCGCGTACGACGACGCCTTCGCTTCCGCGGCGGGCGCGGAGTACACCAGCGTGACGAATCCCGGCCTCACCTCGTCGTTCGGCTGGGAGGGCGACCTCCACGCCCCGATCGCGTTCATCGACGGCAGCTACCGGCTCCGCAGCCGCGGCGACGCGATGATCACCTTCGGCGTCGCGAACGTGCCGGGCAAGATCAAGTGGTACAACGCCGAGGGCTACCTGCCGGCGTTCGTCAGCGAGTACGCCAAGGACGGCCTGACGGTGAAGATCGAGAACTTCGCCGATCTCGTCGTGGTCGGCGGCAACCGCTTCGAGGTCGCCTACTCGCGGATGACCGTCACCAACACGACCTCGGCCCCGGCGCGGCTGCCGCGGGTGTCGAGTTTGCTCACGCCGCTCAACGCCGCGGCCGCGCCGGCCGTGACCACGATCGGCGCCGGCCAGACCGTGGTCCGCGACTACGCCGTCGCCGCCGACCGGTTCGGCGGGACCTACGAGTGGCCGACCACGGGGCAACTGCGCCAGCTCGGTGGCTTCGCCAAGCACTACGCCCACATGCGCGACTACTGGAACTCCCGGCTCTCGGCCATCGCCGACATCACCGAACTGCCGGACCAGCGACTCGTCAACGCGTACAAGGCCGGCTACATCTACACGCTGATCATCCGGGACGACATCGGCACCGAGAAGCGGCTGCACGTCGGTGAGAACGGCTACGACGAGATGTTCGACCACGACACGATCGGCATCGTCGCCACCCTGCTGACGATCGGCGACTTCAGCTACGCGCGCGACTACCTGGCCACGCTGCCGGCCCAGCTCCAGTACGACGACGCCAAGTGGAAGTACAGCTGGCCGTACGCGCTGTACCTCCAGCGCACCGGCGACAAGAACTTCGTCCGCAGCCAGTTCGAGACCATCAAGAAGCACACCCACACGATCGAGACCGACCGCGTCGACGGCGGCACCGGGATCATCAAGCAGACCTTCGCGATCGACTCGCTCGGCCACTGGACGATCGACAACTGGTCCGCGCTGGCCGGCCTCACGACGTACCGCTACCTGGCCACCGCGCTCGGCGAGACCCAGGAGGCGGCGTGGGCGCAGGCCGAGTACGACGATCTGTTGCGGGTGGCAACGGCCCGGATCGAGCAGACGATGCGGGAGCACGATCTCGACTACCTGCCGATCTCCATGGTGGAGCCGAACGAGACCGGGCCGCGCAAGGACCCGCGGGACGCGAACTGGGCCTCGATGTTCCTGTTCGGCCGCTGGGCCTGGGACGGGTACCTGTTCGGCGCCCGGCAGACCGGCACCATGTTCGACAAGATCGACGACACCTACACGCACGGCTTCGAGCGGCGCAAGGACGTCTCCGAGTCGATCTACAACTTCGGCGGCTACCCGCACGGCTACTACTCCAGCGCCTACAACGCCGGCTACGGCAGTGCCGCGCTGCGCGGCGAGCAGTACCGCGACGTGGGCATCAAGGCCTACCAGTACATGGTGGACAAGACGATGAGCGGCCCGTTCGGCTGGTGGGAAGGCGTCGACTACCCGAGCGCCGGCTCGCCGTGGGACATCGACCACGCGCGGGGCGGCGGCGGCTCGAACCAGCACATGTGGGGTCAGTCCACCGCCACGAAGGTGCTGTTCGACGCGCTGATCGCGCAGAAGGCCGACGGCACCGTCATCATCGGGCGCGGCGTCCCGAACGAGTGGGTCCGCACCCGGCAGAAGATCGCGCTCGGCCGCTACCCGGTCGGTGACGGCGGCCGCGTGGGCTACCGGATGACGACGTCCGGCCGGAACGTGTCGATCCAGCTGACCGGCGACGTCCGCGAGGTCGCGGCGTACAGCGTCGAACTGCCGGCCCTGAAGGGCAACGTCGCCCACGTCTCGGTCCGGGGCGCGACGGTCGATCAGGCCGCGGGCACGGTCCGGGTACCGTCCGGCACGCGGCACGTGACGATCACGCTGCGCCGCGCGATGTAGCGACGTCGCGGACCGCCGATCGTCACCGCGTCGACGAGTGCTCCGGCTGCTCGATGCTGTGAAACGCGGTCGATCGGCGGACCAGGGCGGTGGCCACCAGGCCACCGCCCAGCGCGACGGCTACTGCCACGGGCAAGGCGCCGTGGTCCAGGCCGACACCACCGATCCACGCTCCCAGCGCGATACCGATCTGGAAGGCGACAATGTAGACGGCGGACGCGAGCTCCTTGTGCACCTTGGCGTTGCGCAGGATCGCGGCCTGCAGCACCACTCCGATACCGCCCGCCGGCAACGCCCACAGCACGACCGCCGTCCCGGCGATTGCGGTGGAGGTGTGGCCGAGGGTGAGCAGGGTGAGCATGCAGACCGCGAGTCCACCGGTCACCAGGAGACTCGTGGCCTGCGGACGGCTGTCGACCCACCGCCCGATCAGCAGCAGGCCGGCCAGCCCGGCCGTCCCGTGGGCGAGCAGCAGGATCGAGGTCGCGGCGCCGCTGAGATGCACGTAGTCGGCGATGATCACCGTGATGTAGGTGAACACCACGAAGTGACTCACGACCGCGACGACCGTCGTGACGTTGATCGACGCCAGCACCCGGTCGGTGAGGATGTCCCGCACCGCCGCCGGTCCCGGCCGCGACGACGTGCGCTCCGGCGGCATCGGTTGAATCGTCACCCGGATCGCGAGGCCGGCCAGAGCCGCCAGAGCGGCCACGCCGACGACGGTGAACCGCCAGCCGACCGTCGCGCCGAGCCAGGCGCTGAGCGGCAGCCCGAACAGGAACGCGAGCGAGTTGCCGGCGAACACCACCGCGGTGGCCCGGCCGGCCTGCTGCGGCCCGAGCAGTCGCGCCGCCATCGAGGCCACGACCGACCAGAACACCCCGTGCCCGGCGGCCGAGACCACCCGCGCCACCACCGCCACGCCGTAGTTCGGTGCGATCGCGAGCAGCAGGTTCGACCCGACGATCGCGGCCAGCGTGACCAGGACCGCCGTCCGGCGATCCCACCGTCCGGTCCACGCGACGAGCGGGACCACCGACACCGCGACGACGGCGGCGTAGCCGGTCATCAGCAGACCGATCGCCGATTCGGGCACGGCGAACTCCGACGCGAGGTCCGACAGCAGGGCCACCGGCAGGTTCTCGGAGGTCACTGAGACGAAGCAGGCGACGCTGAGGGCGAACAAGCCGATCTGGGTGCGCGACAGGCGCGGTACGAGCATTGTGTAACGATACACAGCTAGGCTGGGGTCATGTCCAACCACGCACCGGCCCGCGTCACCATGGCAGAGGTGGCCCGCCGGTCCGGCGTCTCACCGATGACGGTGTCGTACTGCTACAACCAGCCGGACCGCGTGGCTCCGGAGACTCTTCGCCGCGTCTTGGAGGTCGCTGCCGCCGTCGGCTACCTCGGACCTGATCCGACCGCGCGCTCGCTGCGCCGCCGGCACAACGGCGCGATCGGCGTCGTGCTCGGCGAGCACCTGGAGTACGCGTTCGAGGATCCCCAGGCCCGGCGGTTCCTGGCCGGCGTCGCCGAGGTCTGCCGTGAGCGCGGCACCGGACTCAACCTCATCCCGACCACCGGTCAGGACGGCGACGTCGAGCGGGTCCGGTCAGCCGCCGTGGACGGCTACATCCTGTGGACCACGGTGGAGACCGACCCGGTGCTGTCGGCGCTGTCCGGTGCCGGCAAGCCGGTCGCGGTCCAGGGCGGTCCAGCGATTCCCGGCGGCCGGCTGATCGGGATCGACGACCGGGCCTCGGCCGCCGCGCTGGCCGCGCGAACCTTCAGCGGCGCGCGCCGTCCGGCGGTGCTCAGTTTCCCCTTCGACCGCGACCGCCGAGCACGGCTGGAGATCGGGCCCGATGCCGGCCTGATCGAGTTCCCGATCACCCGCGAACGCCTGGCCGGCGTCTACGACCACTGCCGGGAAGCCGGCATCGACCCGGCCAGCCTGCCCGTAGCCGTTGCCGCTCGCAACGACCGCGCCGACGCCGCCGCGATGGTCGACACACTGCTCGGGACGTGCGAGCCCGATGCCGTCGTCGCGATGAGCGATCAGCTCGCCTTCGCCGTGCTCGACGCCGTACGCCACCGGCGCCTGCGCGTTCCCGGCGACGTCGCCGTCGCCGGCTGGGACGACGGCCCCGACGCCGAGCGCGAGGGACTCACCACGATCGCCCAGTCCCTCTTCGACCAGGGCCGGGCCTGCGCGCTGGCCGCCCTCGGCGACTCCCCACCCGGCACCCCCGCCGCCTGGTCCCTGGTGGCGCGGGCGAGCACCAGGTGAGCCGCTGCGGCGTTCGCCCGGTCAGAACGCGTAGCGCACGTGGCAGTACGGCAGGTGCTGGTGCAGCAGTTGCTCGAACTGCGCGAGGTACTGCTGCTTGTCGCGCCAGCGGTAGCGCACGTTGGTCGCGCCGTTCTGCGACCGTTTGGTCTCCTGCAGCTCCGGCCGCCAGATCAGCTCCTCGGCCTTCGGGTGCCAGCCGAGGTTGACCTGGTGCAGGGACTCGTTGTGGGTCAGGAAGATCACCTCGCAGGCGAGCTGCCGCTGGGTCGCCGCGTTCGTCGCCGCGTCGAGCTGCTCGAACAGCTCCGCCCAGTCCGCCAGCCAGCCGTCGTACACGACGACGGGCGAGAAGTTCACCTGCACCTCGTAGCCGGCCTCGACGAAGTCGTCCAGCGCCGCGAGACGCTGCTCGATCGTCGAGGTGCGGATGTCGAGCAGCTTCGACGCGCGGGCGGGCATCAGCGAGAACCGGATCCGCGTGCGGCCTTCCGGCCGCAGCTCGAGCAGCTCGGAGTTCACGTACTTCGTCGCGAAGGACGCCTTGGCGTTGGGCAGCTCCCGGAAGGCGGCGACCAGGTCGGCCACGTTGTCGCTGAGCAGCGCGTCCACGCTGCAGTCGTTGTTCTCCCCCAGGTCGTAGACCCAGTCGGTGGGGTCGCACTGGTTCGGCGGCTTCGGACCCTGCCGGCCGGCGTGGCGGGTGATCGCGCCGATGATCTTGTCGATGTTGGTGAACACCGTGATCGGGTTGCTGTAGCCCTTGCGGCGCGGAACGTAGCAGTACGCACACGCCATCGCGCAGCCGTTCGCCGAGGACGGGGCGATGAAGTCGGCCGACCGCCCGTTCGGCCGGACGCCGAGCGACTTCTTCTCGCCCAGCACCAGCGCCTCCCGTTTGATCCGCACCCAGCGGCCGACGTTGGTCTCGTCGCCGTGCACCTCCGGGATCTTCCAGTGGCTCGCCACCTCCACCACCTCGGCGCCGGGCCATCGCGCCAGCACCTGCCGCCCGCGCTCCGACCGCGCCGCCGCGGGCTCGGCGTAGATCCGCGTCACCTCCAGCAACGGCGCCGCCGCAACGGAACCCTCTGACCTGTGCATGCGACCACCCTGACAGGCGCCACCGACAGTTTTCGCTGGCCCGAGGTCACCCACTCGACGGCTCCGCGTGGCGGTTAGAGTACGGACATGCGGATCGTCTCTGTGAACGCGTGGGGCGGCGCGATGTTCGACGAGTTCGTCCCCTGGCTCGAGACCGTCGGCGCCGACGTGCTGTGCCTGCAAGAGGTCACCCGTACGCCGGGAGCGGCCGGCTGGACGCGGTTCGAGGACGGCGAGCGTTCCCTGCCCCAGCGCGCGAACCTCTTCCAGGACGTCCGCGACCTGCGGCCCACCGACCAGGCCCTGATGGTCGTCAGCGACACCGGCCCGGTCACCGTCGACTCAGGCGCCCGGCTCCGCCAGGACTTCGGCGTCGCCACCTTCGTCGGCGAGACCTTCCCCGTCGTCGGCACCCACACGTCGTTCGTGCACGGTGAGTACGTCGACCACGTGGACTGGACGATCGAGGACCGCCCCCGAGCCGCCCTGGCCACCCGGGTCGTCGATCGGACCGAGGGCCGCGCCGTCACCGTGATCCAGCTGCACGGCCTGCGCGACCCCGCCGGCAAGCACGACACGCCCGCCCGCAAGACCCAGGCCGAGCGCCTCGCCGACCTCGTCGAGCACGCCGCGTCCCCCGGCGACCTGATCGTCGTCTGCGGCGACCTGAACCTGCTGCCCGGCAGCGAAACCTTCGCCGTCCTGGACAAGCTCGGCCTGACCGACCTGGTCGGCACCGCCGACACCCGCACCTCGATCTACCCCAAGCCCACCCGCCACGCCAGCTACCTCCTGGTCTCCGACCCCGGTGCGGTGAAGACCTTCGAGGCCCCACCGCACCCGGAGGTCTCCGACCACCGCCCCCTGATCCTGGACCTCTGACGCGAGGGAGGCGACTTCTCAGCAGGTGCGCGGCCGTACCGGAGAACCAGGCAAGACCGCGCGCACGAGGTCAGCGGGCCGCGTGATGCAGGGCGGCGGCGACGGCCTCGACGGCGGGGGTTCGGTTGGCGCGGGTGAGGAGGAAGACCTCGCGGCCGATCGTACCTTCGGCCAGGGACCGTACGGCGACACCAGGTACGCCGTACTGGACGACCAGGTCGGGCAGCAGGGCGCAGGCGCCGGCGGTGCGGACCATCTCGACCAGGATCAGGAAATCGTCGGAGGAGTAGCGCAGGTCCGGTTCGAACCCGCCCAGCTCCCGGCAGGCCTGGATCTGCATCTCCCGGTGTCCGGTGCCGGGCTGGCAGGCGGCCCAGCGGGCTCCGGCCAGCTCGGTCATCCGCACTCGCCCTTCGCCTGCCCCGGCATGGTCCTCCGGCAGGATCAGGCGCACCTCCTCGCGGACCAGTGACTGGCGAACCAGATCGTCGTGCACCGGACGCGGCCGGCCGGAGTACTCGTCCCCCACCACCGCGTCGAGCTGGCGCAAGCGAAGGGCCGGAACGGATGCCTCCACCTCGGCCTCGATCACCTCGACGCGGATCCCCGGATGGCTCTGCGCGAGCGCGGCGACCGCCGGGGCCACGATGCGGAGAAAGGCCGACTGGAAGGCCGACACCCGGACGAGCCCCACCGGCCGGCCCGCGGCGATGGCGGCGACCTCGGCTTCCGCGGCCTCCAGCCCGTCGAGCAGCACCGCCGCGTGCCGAACGAGTGCCTGGCCCGCGTCGGTGAGCCGCACGGTCCGGCCGGTCCGTTCGAGCAGTTTCGCGCCCGCTTCCCGCTCGAGCACGCCGAGCTGCTGGGAGATCGCGCTGGGGCTGTAGCCGAGCGCCCGGGCGGCGCCGTGCATCGTGCCGCGGGCGTGCAACTCACGCAGCAGACGAAGGCGGTGCAGATCGATCATCGTTCAGCAACGCTACTCGTTTTTGTGCGGAAACCTGCGATAGACCTGAACGGTTCTCCGCTGCGAGCATCGTGGCGTGGGTCCTGTGCTCTGTCTCCTGTCCGCCGCCTGCTTCGGCGCCATGGCGATCTTCGGCAAGTTCGGGTACGACGCCGGCGTCGGCGTCGTAGACCTGCTGCTCGTTCGTTTCGCGATCGCGGCCGCTCTGCTGCTGGCCATCGCCGGTACGACGGGCGCGCTGCGCGGTGTACCGCGGCGTTCGGTGGTGGCCGGTCTCGCGCTGGGCGGGATCGGCTACGCGACGCAGTCCGGTCTCTTCTTCGGCGCGCTGGAGCGGATGAACGCGTCGCTGCTCGCGCTGATCTTCTACGTCTACCCGGCCCTGGTCACGATCGTCGCGATCGTCCTGCGCCGCGAGCGCGCCTCGTCCCGGAGGTTGGCGGCGCTGCTGATCGCCTCGATCGGCACCGCGCTCGTCCTGGGCGGCGCCGCCACCGGCGATCTCGATCGCTGGGGCGCCGCGCTGGGTTTCGGCGCCGCGGTCGCCTACACCGTCTACATCCTCGCCGGAGACCACGTCGGCGCCGGTACGCCGCCCGTCGCGCTCTCGGCCCTGGTGTGCACCGGCGCCGCCTGCACGTTCGCGATCGTCTCGGCGGGGCACGGCGGCCCTCAGCTGGACTTCGCCCCGAGTGGCTGGCTCTGGCTGACCGCGATCGCCGTGGTCAGCACGGTCGCCGCGATCCTCGCCTTCTTCGCCGGGATGGCCCGGGTCGGCCCGTCGACGGCGTCGATCCTCTCGACCCTGGAGCCCGTGGTCACCGTCGTGCTCGCGGCGATGCTCTTCACCGAGTCCCTCAGCAGCGTCCAACTGCTCGGCGGAGCCTGCGTGCTCGGCGCGGTCCTGGTGATCCAGTGGCCGCAGCGGCGCCGGCCGGAACCGACACCTCAGTGGGTGTCCACGCCGAAGTCGAGCACGGCGCGGTAGCGGGCCCTGCCCTGGCGGACGTGGTCGATCGCGTCGTCGATCCGGGACACCGGGAACACCTCGACCTCGGCGCGGATGGCGTGCAGGGCGGCGAAGTCGAGCAAGGCGCGGGTCACCGACGGCGGACCGACCACGGCGGACACCAGCGACTTCTCCGCGGGCAGCAGGCTGAGCGGCGTGACCGTCAGCGGGCTGCTCGGGACACCGACCACGCACAGCTTCCCGCGGGGCCGGAGAGTGGCGAAGTAGTCATCCCACGGCAGGTCGGCGCCGACGGTGTCGAGCACGAAGTCGAACGTGTCGCCGACCCGGGACAGGTCACCGGCGGTGAGGAAGTCGTGAGCACCGAAACGGCGCGCGTCGGCCTCTTTGCCTGCACTGGTGGAGATCGCGGTGACGTGGCACCCCCAGGCCGCGAGGACCTGCAGCGCGATGTGGCCGAGCCCGCCCACGCCCACCACAGCGACCCGGTCCGTGGGGCGTACGCCGTGCCCGACGATCGCGTTGAAGACCGTCGTACCGGCACACAGCAGGGGCGCGGCTTCGGCCGATCCGAGCGCTGCCGGGATCGGCGGGACGTGGCGCCAGTCGCTGGCCCGGACCTCGGTCGCGAACGTGCCGCCGGTGCCACGCAGTACGACGTCGTCGCGCTGCCCGCACAGGTGTTGCCGGCCGGACGTGCACCACTCGCAATGGCCGCAGGAACCGGCGATGGCGCCGACGCCGACGCGTTGCCCGACGGCCAACTGGTCAGGATCCACGGCCGCGCCGACGGCTTTCACGACTCCGACCGCCTCGTGGCCGACGACGACGGGGAACGCGGTGTAGCCGTAGTGGTCGTCGATCAGGCCCAGGTCGGTCTGGCAGATCCCGCTGTGCGTGACGGTGACGTCGACCTCGAGCGGTCCGAGTGGGCGAGGTTCGTACGCGAGAACTTCGGTCGGGCCGGCCGGCTGGCCGACGGCGTACGCCTGGACTGTCATGTCGCCTCCTGGTGTGTGGGCGCGGCACGGCTGACGATCCGTACCGCCACTTCGACCGCTTGCCGTCGCCCGGCCGGGTCGTCAGCGGCCAGGGCGGTCGCCGACGACATGAGATAGAGATGACCGGCCAGGTCTTCGGCGGTCAGCCCGCTGTCCTGCCACCGGGCGGCGGTACCGCTGTCGCGCAGGACCTCCGAAATCGCGGCCACAAGCTCCGCGCGGAGCTCGTCGAGCAGCGGCCCGCTGACACCGGCCGCCTCCTGCAGCAGCTCAGCCATGATGGACCCGCCGACGCCGGCCGTGTCGCCGTGCAGCGCCAGGACGGCGTCGGCGAGCCGGTCGGTCAGCTCCCGGTCCTCCCGGCGGAGCGCGGCCAGCGCCGCGCTCCGGACCTTGCCGACCAGGTGCCGAATCGTTGCCTCGTACAAATTCTGCTTGCCGGCGTACCGCAGGTAGAGCGCCTGTCGCGACAGCTTGGCCGCTCGGGCGATCTCGTCCATCGACGCCTTGCGGAACCCGAACCGGAGAAACACCCGCAGAGCCGCCTCCAGGATCTCCCCGTCCCGCTCCCCCACCCCGCCACTGGTCATGAACACACTTTACAAAGACTGCTCAGTGTGTCAAGTGTGACAGTCATCCAGGCGATTCATGGACCGGTCCGCTGGATAGGCTCGCCGCGTGGAGGTCGCGCGGTTGAGCAGGGTCAGCAAGCGGTACGGCCGGCGGGAGGTTGTCACCGAGGTCGATCTGCACCTGCGGGCGGGTGAGTTGCTGGCGCTGGTGGGAGCCAACGGATCAGGCAAGTCGACCGTCCTGAAGCTGATGGTCGGCCTGACCCGACCGACCAGTGGCACCGTCCACCGGTCCGCGCGGATCGTGAGCTACGTGCCCGACGTCTTCACCTCGCACGACCGGCTGTCGGCCTCGGCCTACCTGCGGCACATGGGACGGATCCGTGGCCTCACCGCCCGGGCAGCGCGCCGGCGGTCCGACGCCCTGCTCGATCGACTCGCGCTGAGCGGCGGCGCGGACACCCCGATGCGCCAGCTGTCCAAGGGCAACGCTCAGAAGGTCGCCCTCGCCCAGGCACTGCTCGAACCGCCGCAACTGCTGGTTCTCGACGAACCCTGGGCGGGCCTGGACTCCACCGCGCACCGGGTTCTCCGCGAGCTGCTCACCGAGACAGCCGAGGCGGGTGGAGCGGTCGCTTTCACCGAGCACTCGGACCAGGTCGTCAAGGCAACGGCCACCAGGACCTGCGAGCTCCGGCACGGCAGGTTGCGTCAGTCCAGCTCGGAGGCAGCACACCAGTTGACCGAGGTCGAACTGCTCCGCGGCGCCGACCTCGACTGGTCGCACCACCCCGACGTCATCGAGGTACGACGCGACGACGTCGGCGTCACGCTGATCCTGCCCACCGGACGCCACGACGCCGCGTTGCTCACGGCACTCAATCACGGATGGTCGGTCCGGTCGGTTCGGCAGGTGAAGCCCGAGTGAGCGCGCTCTACCGCTACCTCCTGCTGAGTGTGCTGCTCTCCCAGCGGTACCTGCCGCCGACACTGATCTTCCTCGCCGCGCTCGCCGTCGGCGTGACATCGGACAGCGGCCCGCTGCAATCGTCGTACGCGTTCTGCGTGCTGGCCGTACTGGTCTGCAGTACCTGGCTGGCCGTCAGCGTCGTCAACCACGAGGACCCGACGCAGCGCCGGATCACCCTGGTGACGATCGGCGACTCGTCGCGCGTTCTCGCGGTCACGGTTGCCGTCGTTCTGACCTGGGCGGTTCCGCTCGTGGGGATCGGCCTGGTCTACCCGATCGTCACCGGCCGGCACGTGGTCACCGCCGGCGCTCTGGCCGTCGGCGCAGTCGCTCAACTCGCCGCCGCGATGCTCGGCACCGCGATCGGCTTGCTCTGCTCGCGCCTGGTGATCCCCCGCATCGGTCTGGCCACCCTGGCAGCCGCCGCTGCGCTTCTCGCGGTCTTGCTCATCCGGTGGCTCTCCCCGATCCGCCCGATCATGTCGCTGCTGTTCAACGACCAGACACCAGGCCAGAACGCCGTACCCGTCGCCCTGCTGGCTCTCCTCTGCGCCGCCGTCCTGGCCCTCGCCACCTTGGCCACCCGCGCCATCGTCGACCGGACGGGGTGAGCCGGCACCTGGTGGAGCTAGCGACCTGGCTCCTGCGTGTGCCGCCTTCACGTTGAGCGACCTTGACTGGCTACCCTTGCCCATGCTGATCCTGGTGCGTCACGCGATGCCGGCCCACGGTCCCGACACTCCCGCCCGCGACTGGCTGCTCGCCCCGGAGGGACACGCCGCCGCGCGGGCGCTGGGCGAGCGGCTACCCCCCGCCGCGCGACTCGTCGCCAGCACGGAACCGAAGGCGATCGCCACCCTCGCCCCCGCCGGCCCAGTCATCCAGGACCCCCGCTTCGACGAAATCTCCCGCGTCGAGGCGTACGACGACAACTTCCGCACCCAGCGCCGCGCGTACGTCGAGGGCACGGACCACCCGGACTGGGAGCCGCGGGACGAGGTCGTCAGCCGCTTCCACAGCGGCGTCCTCGACCACCTCACCGCCGCCGAAAACCGCCCGCTGATCATCGCCTCCCACGGCATGGCCATCACTCTGTGGCTGACAGCAACTGTTTCCTTGCGCACTCCAGGCATCTTCTGGGCAGACCTCCGCTTCCCCGACACCCACGCCGTCGACCTCACAGCCCGCACGGTCACCCGACTCGACCCTCCCTGACCCGCCGCTGCTCCCCGGGCCAAAAACCGGGTCGACGGTCGGCTGCGACCGTGCCTACCGTGATCGGATGGGCCTACGCATCGGTGCACTGATCGTCGACTCCCGAGACCCCGGTCGTCTGGCCAGGTTCTGGGCCGAGGCGCTGGACTGGGTGATCAGTCAGGACGAGGACCCCGAGTGGGTGGTCGAGCCGCCGGCCGGGAGCCGTGAAGACTGCGTGGTGGCCGACCTGTTGTTCATCAAGGTGCCGGAGCCCAAGACGATCAAGAACCGCCTGCACCTCGACCTGCGCCCCGAGAACCAGGCCGCAGAGGTCGCCCGCCTGGAAGCCCTCGGAGCCACCCGCGTCGACGTGGGCCAGGGCGACAACCGTCCCTGGATCGTGATGGCCGACCCGGAAGGCAACGAGTTCTGCGTCCAGGACGCCCACCCACCCCAGCTCCGCACCCAATGGCTGAGCCGGTACCAGGCCTACCAGCCAGCCACCCGACAGACACCGACCTGACCGGTACGGCGAGGCGCCGGCGACCTGAGAGGCGAGCCGCTGACGTATTGCCTGGTAGAACAGGCGAATGCCCGAGTACCCGGACCTGATGCACACCGCGATCGACGCGACCGACGCTCGTGGACTCGCCGAGTTCTATCGCGAGCTCCTCGGACTGCGGTACCGGCCCGGCGACGAGCCGCCGACCGACGGCTCCGAGGACGACGACAGCTGGCTCGTCCTCGTCGACGCCACCGGCCAGCGCAAACTCGCGGTCCAACGCGTCGACGCGCTGCCTCGATCGACCTGGCCGAGCCACGACGTACCGATGCAGCTCCACCTCGACTTCTCGGTCAGCTCGATCGACGAACTCGAACGCCACAAGGAGCGAGCCCTCGCCCTCGGCGCAACCGTCCTGCTCGACCGCACCACCGACCCCGAAGCCGGCTACGTCCTCGCAGACCCCGCCGGCCACCCGTTCTGCCTCCTCACCCGCTGAGCACCGCGGTCGACCGCCCTCCAGCTGGGGCGCGACCCACGGCCTGTGCACTGAACGGTTGAGACAATGCTGGTCCGTCGATCCGTGGAGGCCGTGCACCGTGCCGGAACGCTTTGTTGTGCTGGATGCGATGGGGGTGCTCTACCGTCACGGCAACGTCGTGCGCAGCGTTCTGATCCCGTACCTGCGGGACCACGGTTGCACGCGCACCGAGGTCGACATCCGGGATGCTTATCGCCGTTGCACTCTCGGGGAGATCTCGACGAGCGAACTCTGGGCGCTGCTGGGAGTGTCAGCGACCGCCGATGACGCCGACTACTGTCAGCGGCACCAGCTGACGCAAGACGCGCCGCAGCTTCTGCGCGAGGTCCGGCAGGCCGGGATCACGCCGTGGGTACTGACCAACGACGCCGCGCCGTGGTCCGAGCGGCTGCGTCACCGGTTCGGCCTCGGCGGGTGGGTCGAGCGATGGTTCGTGAGCTCCGAGATCGGCGCCCGCAAGCCCGATCCCGCGGCGTACCGGGCTCTGCTCGCGCAGCCGGGCCTCGATCCGACCCGAACGATCTTCGTGGACGACCGTCCCCCGAACCTGGTCGCCGCCCGGAGCGCCGGCTTTCAGCCCGTTCTGTTGCACAGCGACGACACCGACGCCCATCCCGAGCGCGACTTCCAGCCGCCGGTCGTCCACAGCATGGCCGAGCTGACGAGCTATCTCGTCGAAGCGACCTGACGCCTCACCTGGGCCTACGACGCCAAGCGCTCGCGGGACTTGCTGGGGGCGTCGTCGCGTCCGGGCTGGTTGATCTCGGCCCAGACCGCGTCGAGGGACAGGCCGAGCACGTCGGCGATCGCGGCGATGGTCGGGAACGCCGGGGTCGCCACGCGGCCCGACTCGATCTTGCGCAGGGTTTCCGGCGAGACGCGGGCGTCCAGCGCGGTCTGCAGCATCGAGCGCTCTCCCCTGGCGCGACGCAACAGCGCACCGAGGCGCTCTCCGCGCTCGAGCTCGGCGGAGGTGAGCGGCAACCTGACCATGGGCCGATTCTAATACCGGGATAATATGGCCGGGATAGTTATTGGTTGCCCGAGGAAGGCATCGCATGATCGAGATCCTGAGCTCCACCGAGCTGCCCCGAGCCAGGCAGGCCGGTGCACTGGTCGCGACCATTCTGCAGACCCTGAAGAGCCGTACGACGGTCGGCACGAACCTGCTGGACATCGACCAGTGGGCCCAGGCCATGATCGTCGAGGCCGGCGCGGAGTCCTGCTACGTCGACTACGAGCCGTCCTTCGGGCGCGGGCCGTTCGGCCACTACATCTGCACGGCCGTCAACGACGCCGTGCTGCACGGGCTGCCGCACGACTACACGCTCGCCGACGGCGACCTGCTGACCCTCGACCTCGCCGTCTCGCACGACGGAATCGCCGCGGACTCCGCGATCAGCTTCCTCGTCGGCGATTCAAAACCCGCGGAGAGCGTCGCTCTGATCGGCGCGACCGAGCGGGCGCTGAGCGCGGGCATCGCCGCTGCCGCACCCGGAGCCCGCATCGGCGACATCTCGCACGCGATCGGCTCGGTGCTCAGCGCCGCGGGGTACCCGATCAACACCGAATTCGGGGGGCACGGCATCGGATCGACGATGCACCAGGACCCCCACGTCGCCAACACCGGCCGACCCGGCCGCGGCTACAAGCTGCGCCCCGGCCTGCTGCTCGCCCTGGAACCGTGGGTGATGGCCGACACCGACAAACTCGTCACCGATGCCGACGGCTGGACCCTTCGCAGCGCAACAGGCTGCCGAACGGCCCACAGCGAGCACACGATCGCCATCACCGAGCACGGCGCCGAAATCCTCACCCTGCCGAACCAGCCACACCCGTGACGCGGCCACCGCAACGACCCCCGCACCAAGCGGCCGGCGTACCGGGAGGGCAGCTCAACCACCTGACCCGGACACGCACGTGCTCAGGATCTTTCCTGCCTGACGTGTGATCCGAAGAAGACGCCGGCAGCCGGCAGCGGCGGCTCACTGCGTGAGGACGGCCAGCGCCATGCGGAGGAACGCGTCGCGACGGGTGGTCGCCGTGGTGCTGAACAGCTCGGTGGGGGTGTTGAGGGCGGCGACGGCGTCCCAGTACGCGACATCGCGCGCCTGGCTGGACGTTGCGCCCTCATAGCCGGCGAGTACTTGATCGGGCGCGGCGGGGCCGAACGAGATCGCCGCCTGTTTGCGGAGCTCGCCCACGTCGACGCCGGCGCCCCGACGCCGGCCGTCTTCCAGTCGATGAGCGCCCCGATCCGGTCGCCGGTCCAGATGAGGTTGCCGGGCCAGACGTCCCCGTGCACGAAGACGCGTTCGCCGAGCGGCACCCCGTACGCCGTGACCACCTCGTCGGCCATCCCCAGCAACGTCGTCGTCGGCATCCGGCCGGCGCGGCGGTCCGCGGCGAAGTCGTCCACCGCAATCGGCCGCGGCCGGAACGGCAACCGGTCGCACGGCGCGATCACGACGGCATGCACGCGGGCGAGCACAGCGCCCGCGGCGCGCAACCGATCAGCGGACGAAGGCGGCGACCAGGCGCTGGTGCCCTCGACGGCGGTCTCGAGCGTCACAGGTGTCCCCGTCAGGTCGCCCTGCACATCGGCGCCGATCAGCCGCGGAGCGGGCAGCCCGTGTCGCTCGGCCACTTCGAGCGCGGCGGCTGCGGTGGCGATCATGGCCGCGTCGATCCGTGGAGTCGGCCCGCGCAACACCGCTTCGATCGGAGGGCCGCAGCGTTCGATCCCCAGCCGCCAGGGCCCCTGCCCCTCATGCAGAGCGCGAACCTCGACGATCCTCGCGCCGACGCCGGCAACGGCAGCCGCCCAGTCCAGCATGCGCTCGGTCGGCCCGCTGCCGCCTGCGCTCTCAGGTTTCCCGCACACCGGCAGCCTAGCGGCCGAACCCGTCCCCCGCACTGGTGTCCGGGCCGAGGTCCCGAGCACGGTCTCGCCTCGAAGGCGACCGGCGTCAGCCGCGCCATGAGCTATGGTCGTTGCTGGTGGAATTCAACTCCTGAAGCCGCGCGCAGTACTGAGGCACTCCCCCTGATCCAGCGGGGCGGGTGCTGCTGCCCGCATGTCGCGTCGCGTCACCGACCGCACATCCGGCGCTCTTCAGGAGTCACCTCATGTCCCACCCTGTCCTCGATCTGCCCTGCCTCGCGCTGGATCAGCCCGTCCGCGACCACGTCGTACTGCGAACCGTCGCCGGCGCCGAGGACCTGATCACCGGCCTCGACGTCATCGCCGGCTCGCCGGCTCGCCTCACCTGCCGCGTCGACGGCGCGCTCCGGGAGCTGCACGACCTCCGGCTCTTCAGCACTCTGGCAGTCCTGGTGCCGGACACCACCGCAGTCCTGCGATCCGCCACCTCCGGCGTGACCTCGGCGCTGCGGTCCGAGACACCCCTGCGCTTCAGGATCGCTCCGGCGACCCCGGACCACGACGCCCTGAACGTTGCTCTTGTCAACGAACTGGGCTGGCTGGAAGATCCCGGCGACTGGACGGTCAACTTCGTCGGCGGCCCGAACGGCTGGGAGGCCGAGATCGGGCCGTTCCACTGGTCGCGCCGCTTCGGCCGCCTGGATCGGCTGCCGTGGTCGACCAAGCCCGTGGTCGCCGAGGTCCTGACCCGGCTGGCCAAACTCCGGCCCGGCCACCGAGTGCTCGACCCCTTCTGCGGCACCGGCACGCTGCTGGCCGCCGCCTCCGCAGCGGTCGGGGCACCGGTGATCCTGCTCGGCTCGGACCTCGACCCGCGGGCGATCGCCCTGGCCGGTGCCAACCTGAGCCGGCTCGCGATCCCCGCCGACCTCCCCGTCGCCTCCGCCGAGTCGCTCGATCATGCCGAGCACAGCGTGGACCGGGTGATCGCGAACCTGCCCTTCGGCAAGCTCGTCGGCAGTCACGCGGGCAACGCCAAGCTCTATCCCGCCGCCCTTCGCGAGATCGCCCGTCTTCTTCCTCGATCCGGTCGAGCGGTGCTGCTGACCGACGACAAGCGGCTCTTCGAGGACGCCGTCGCCCGAACCCGCGGCCTCAAGATCGTCCGGCGCCGCGTCCTCGGTGACAGCGGCGTCACCCCCACGGCGTACGTGCTGACCTTGCGGCGGTGAGGCCGGCCGTGCACTGCCGTTCCTCCAGGTGGCGAACGTGGTGCGCCCAGCCACCGTGACAGGAGTGCGGGCGGGGTGCCCGGAGTTGTCCCCGGTGGGCGGTAGCGTCTTCGTCGTGGACGTTGGGGAACGCATTGAGACGCTGGCCGACCAGATCGTGCAGTTGCGCGATGCCTACTACCGGGGTGCGCCGGCGGTGGCGGACGCGGAGTACGACGCGATCGAGGACGAGCTGCGGGCACTGATCGCGGCGCACCCGGAGCTGGCGCCGGACCCGAATCCGCTGGATCAGGTCGGCGCGCCCGCGGTGCTGCATGCGCCGGTCCGCCACTCACGGCCGATGCTGTCCCTCGAGAAGGCGACCCGCCCGGAGCAGGTCGAGGCGTTTTTCAACCGCTTCCCCGGCCGGTCCGTGGTGGTCATGCCGAAGCTGGACGGGTTGTCGCTGGCGCTGGTCTACGAGGACGGGCAGCTGGCCCGGGCGATCACCCGCGGCGACGGCACGACCGGTGACGACGTGACTCCGCTGGTGCGCGCCCTGGCGGACGGCGTACCGGCGAAGATCGACGCACCGGGCCGGGTCGAGGTCCGGGGTGAAGCGGTCATGCTGCGCTCGACCTTCGCCGCCTACAACGCCGCCCACCCGGACAAGCCGCTGATCAACCCCCGCAACGCGGCCGCCGGCACGCTGCGCGCGAAGGATCCGGCCACCGTCGCCGAGCGCCGGCTGCAGTTCCTGGCCTTCGACCTGCACACCGATCCGGACAGTACCGACTCCGACCTGGACCGCGCACTGCGCACCCTCGGGTTCGCCGTCGCCGACATGCGGCACTGCGACGACGCGGCCGCGGCGCAGGCGGTGATCACCACGATCGAGCAGCAGCGCAACGACCTGGACTACGACCTCGACGGCGCCGTACTGCGCCTGGCCGACCGTGACGCCTTCGCCGCGGCCGGGACCCGATCCAGCTCTCCGCGCGGAGCGCTGGCGTACAAGTTCGCCGCGGAGGAGAAGACCACCGTGCTGGCCGACGTCGTCTGGGACGTCGGCAAGACGGGCAAGATCGCGCCGGTGGCGTGGCTCGAGCCGGTCTTCGTCGGCGGTACGACGGTCACCCGCGCGACGCTGGCCAACCAGGAGGTGATCCGGGCCCGGGGCATCAAGATCGGCGACACGGTCCTGGTCCGCCGGGCCGGCGACGTGATCCCGTTCGTCGCCGGAGTGCTCGACGCCTCCCGGCGCACCGGCGCCGAGCAGGACATCGTGCCACCGACGAACTGCCCGTCGTGCGGACAGCCCCTGACCGAGCAGGGCAACAGCCGGGAACTGTTCTGCACCAACGTCTCCTGCCCGGCCCAGACCGTCCGCCGGCTGATCCACTGGGCCTCCCGGGCCGCGGCCGACATCGACGCGATCGGCGGGGTGTGGATCGAGCGCCTGGCCGAGGCGGGCATCCTGGAGCACCCGTCGGACTTCTACCACCTGACCAAGGAGAAGCTGCTCGAGTTCGACCGCATCGGCGAGGTGTCGGCGGCCCGGATGATCGAGTCGATCGACGCCAGCCGGCAGGTCGGCCTCCGCCGCGCGCTGATCGGGCTCGCCGTCCCGATGGCGTCGGAGGGCACCGCGGCCCGGCTGTGCCGCGCGGGCTTCGGCTCGCTGGAAGAGGTCGCCGACGCCGGGGAGGAGGGGCTTGTCGCCGTGGAGGACATCGGCCCGAAGGTCGCCGCCTCTCTCGTCGAGCACCTGTCCCGGCTTCGGCCCGAACTGGAACGCCTCCGCGCGGCCGGCGTCTCCCTCGACGTGCTCGAGGAAGACCTGCCACCGGTCGTCGCAGCCGGCGCTCCCCTGGCCGGCAAGACGGTTGTCGTCACCGGCGCCATCAGCGATCCCCGTTCCGGCGAGAAGGTCGCGCGGCCGGCGTTCCAGCGTCTGTGCGAGAGCGCCGGCGCCACCATCGCCTCCTCGGTCTCGGCGAGCACCGACTACCTCATCACCGGCGCCGACGTCGGCGCCGCGAAGCTCACCAAGGCCGAGAAGCTGGGCGTCGAGGTCGTCGACCAGTCCGAGATCTGGTCCCAGCTGTTCGCCGCCGGCATCACCCTCTGACCGCGGAGGCCACCGGAACGTGCCGGCTCCGTCCGCCGAACTTGTGCACTGTGCACAATGAGTGAGCGGGCACGCAGCGGTCCCGAGCTGCCCGGCGACAGCACCGAGCTGGTCGGAGGCAACCCGGATGGATCGACGATGGACCTTCGGCGACCAGCTCGGCCCACACTTCCTGGACGGTGACGACCAGCCGGTCCTGATGATCGAGTCGCGGCGGGTGTTCGCCCGGCGCCGGTTCCACCGGCAGAAGGCGCACCTGGTGCTGTCGGCGATGCGGCACCGCGCGGCCGAGCTGGGCGACCAGGTGCGGTACCTGCGGGCCGAGACCTACCGGGAAGCCCTCGCCCAGGTGTCCGAACCGCTGACCGTCTGCCGGCCCACGTCGTACGCCGCCGACCGGTTCGTCCGCCGGTTGCCCCAGGTCGAGGTGCTGCCGGCGCGGGGGTTCGTCACCAGCCAGGCCGAGTTCGCCGAGTGGGCGGGGCGGCGGGGCGCCAAGCGCCTGCTGATGGAGGACTTCTACCGCGAGGCCCGGGTGCGCCTCGGCGTACTGATGGAGGGGAACCAGCCGGCCGGCGGGCGGTGGAACTTCGACCAGGACAACCGGGAGGCCCCGCCCCGCCGGCCCACCCTCGGTACGCCGGAACCGTGGTGGCCCCGCGAGGACGAGATCGACGCCGAGGTGCGCGACGACCTCGACCGGTGGCAGCGGTCGGGCGACGTGCAGTTCGTCGGCGTCGACGGTCCGCGCAGGTTCGCGGTGACCCGGCAGGAGGCGTTGCACGCCCTCAGCGACTTCGTCGCGCACCGGCTGCCGGCGTTCGGGCCGCACGAGGACGCCATGCTGGCCGGCGACGACTGGATGGCCCACTCGTTGCTGTCCGCGACGCTGAATCTCGGCCTTCTCGACCCGATGGAGGCGGTGGAGCAGGCCGAGGACGCCTACCGTGCCGGGGCCGCGCCGCTGGCGTCCGTCGAGGGGTTCGTCCGGCAGCTGATCGGCTGGCGCGACTACATGTGGCATCTGTACTGGCACTTCGGGCCGGACTACCGGCGCAGCAACCAGTTGGCAGCCCGGCAACCCGTGCCGGAGTGGTTCACCGAACTCGATGCCGATGGCACCGTCGGCGCGCGCTGCCTGTCCGAAGTACTGCGTGGTGTCCGTGAGCACGGCTGGGTGCACCACATCCCCAGGTTGATGGTGCTCGGCAACTACGCGCTGCAGCGCGGCTGGTGTCCGGACGAGGTGACCGACTGGTTCCACCGCTCGTTCGTGGACGGTTACGACTGGGTGATGGTCGCGAACGTCGTCGGGATGTCGTTGCACGCCGACGGCGGCCGGCTCGCGACCAAGCCGTATGCGGCCGGCGGCGCGTACATCGACAAGATGAGCGACTTCTGCGGCGGCTGCCGCTACAACCCGAAGGTCCGGGTCGGACCGGACGCCTGCCCGTTCACCGCCGGGTACTGGTGGTTCCTCGACCGCAACGCCGACCGCCTGGCCGGCAACCAGCGCATCGCCCGCGCCTTGGCCGGACGTCACCGGCTGAGTGACCTGCCCGAGCTGATCCTGCAGGAGCAGGACCGCGGCTCGGAGGCACCTTGAGTCCACCGCCGCTGATCGTCACCGTCCGCCTGGACGACGCCGGCGCGGCCGCGTTCGACGTACTGCGGTCCGCCCACTACCCGCCGCACCTCAACGTCCTGCGCGCCCACGTCACGCTGTTCCACCAGTTGCCCGGGCACGAGACCGACTCCGTGATCGCCGAGCTGACCGCGACGCGCTCCGACGAACCCTTCGCTCTCGAGGTCGTGGGCCCCCGTCTGCTCGGCCGCGGAGTCGCCATCGACCTCCGCTCCCCCACGCTCCACAGCCTGCACGCCGACCTCGCCCGCCGCTGGACCCCGTGGCTCACCAGACAGGACCGGCAGCCCTTCCGTCCCCACGTCACCATCCAGAACAAGGTCGACCCGGCCACAGCTCGGCAGCTCCACGATGAGCTGGCCACCACGCCCTGGCCGCCCGTTTCCGCGATCGGCTGGTCCCTGTGGCGCTACCTGGGCGGACCGTGGGACCCGGTCACCGAAATCCCCTTCCGGTCAGGGCCGCCGCCAGCGCGGCAACAACAGTCCGCGGCGGGATGTTGAGATCGTATGACGCGGCGACGCCGTCCGACTCGGTCTGCGGTTGCCGGGTACTGAGCTGGGAACCAAGGACCAGGCAACGACGCGCGAGGAGTGATTGTGCAGCCGATCGAGAGCTATGCGCTGCTGGGCGATCTGCAGACCGCCGCGCTGGTGGCCGACACCGGATCGATCGACTGGCTGTGCTTGCCACGGTTCGACTCGCCGGCGTGCTTCGCCTCGCTGCTGGGTGGCGAGGACGCGGGCTACTGGCGGATCGCTCCGGCGGGCGCACAGTCGTGCACGCGGCGCAGCTACCGGGGTGACTCGCTGGTCCTGGAGACCGAGTGGGAAACGCCGCAGGGTGCGGTGCGGGTGATCGACACGATGCCGCCCCGGGGCGAGGCACCCGACGTCGTCCGGGTGGTCGAGGGGCTCAGCGGCCGGGTGCCGATGCGGATGGAGCTGCGGCTGCGCTTCGACTACGGCCACATCGTTCCCTGGGTGCGCAAGGTCGGCGGCGACCTGGCGGCGGTGGCCGGTCCGGACTCGGTGTGGCTGTCGACACCGGTCGACCTCTACGGGCAGGACCAGACGACGTACGCCGACTTCACGGTGGCGCAGGGAGAACGGGTCCCGTTCGTGCTCACCCACCACCCTTCGCACCTGCCGCGGCCGACACCCGTCGACGCCGAGCGAGCCCTGGTCACCACGGAGGCGTACTGGTCCGACTGGATGAGCCAGTTCGACTACGACGGTGGCTGGCCCGAGGCCGTACGCCAGTCACTGGTGGTGCTGAAGGCGCTCACGCACCAGCCGACCGGCGGCATCGTGGCCGCCGCGACCACCTCGCTGCCCGAACAGCTCGGCGGTCCGCGCAACTGGGACTACCGGTTCTGCTGGCTGCGCGACGCGACCTTCACGTTGCAGGCTCTGCTGGGGACCGGCTTCGTCGCCGAGGCGAAGGCGTGGCGGGAGTGGCTGCTGCGGGCGGTCGCCGGGGATCCGGCCGATCTGCAGATCATGTACGGCATCGACGGCACGCGGCGGCTGCCGGAGTACACCTTGGACTGGCTGAGCGGGTACGAGGGCGCGAAACCGGTCCGGGTCGGCAATGCCGCCTCCGACCAGTTCCAGCTGGATGTCTGGGGCGAAGTGCTGGACGGACTGCATCTGTCCCGCCAGGCCGGCCTGGCTCCCGACGAGTCCTCGTGGGCTCTGCAGAAGGCGCTGCTCGACTTCCTCGAAGGACACTGGGACGCGCCGGACAACGGTCTGTGGGAGATCCGCGGCGAACGGCGTCACTTCGTGCACTCCAAGGTGATGGCGTGGGCCGGCCTCGACCGGGCCGTGCAGGCGGTCGAGGGGTACGGTCTGGACGGTCCGCTCGACCGATGGCGGGCGTTGCGGGACCGCATCCACGCGGAGGTGTGCGCCAACGGGTTCGACCGCGAGCGCGGCACCTTCACCCAGTTCTACGGCTCCCAGGGGCTCGACGCCGCTCTGCTTCTCCTGCCCAGGACCGGCTTCCTGCCCTGGCACGACCACCGCGTCGTGGGAACCGTCGAGGCGGTCGAGCGGGAGCTGTACCGCGACGGCTTCCTGCTCCGCTACGACACCGGTGCGGACGGCGGCGTCGACGGCCTGCCGGGCGACGAAGCCACCTTCATCGCCTGCAGCTTCTGGCTCGTCGAGGCGCTGCACGGCATCGGCCGGCACGCCGACGCCGTCGCACTGTTCGAACGATTGCTTGCTCTGCGCAATGATGTCGGCCTGCTCAGCGAGGAGTACGACACCGTCGCCCGGCGCCAGGTCGGCAACACCCCGCAGGCGTACAGCCATGTCGGTCTGATCAACGCCGCCCGTCACCTCACCGGCAGCCACCCGGCGACGACACCGCACCCCCGCGATCACCAGGAGTCGTGATGCAAGCGCTCACCATCGTCGCGGGCCAAGCGGATTCCTTGCAGGTCAGCGACATGCCGGAGCCCACGCCCGGGCCGGGCGAACTGCTGGTCGACGGTCTGGCCGTCGGCATCTGCGGGACGGACCGCGAGATGGCCGCCGCCGAGTACGGCTGGGCTCCGCCCGGCGAGGACCGGCTGATCATCGGCCACGAGTCGCTGGGGCGCGTCGTACAGGCTCCGGACGACAGTGGCTTCAGCACCGGCGATCTGGTGGTGGGCGTCGTCCGCCGGCCCGACCCGGAACCGTGCGGGGCGTGTGCGCACGGCCAGTTCGACATGTGCCGCAACGGCCGGTACACCGAACGGGGCATCAAGGAACTGCACGGCTACGCCAGCGAGCGGTGGACCGTCGAACCGCAGTACGCCGTGAAGCTCGATCCCGCGCTCAGCGAGGTCGGCGTCCTGATGGAACCGACCACCGTGGTCGCCAAGGCGTGGGAACAGGTCGAGAAGATCGGCGCGCGCTCGTGGTTCGAGCCGCGCACCGCCCTGGTCACCGGTGCCGGACCGATCGGGCTGCTGGCCGCGCTGCTCGGCGTTCAGCGCGGGCTCGAGGTCCACGTGCTCGACCGGGTCACCAGCGGCGCCAAGCCCGCCCTGGTCGCCGATCTCGGCGCCACCTACCACCACACCGACGTCCAGCAGGTGGCGAAGTCGCTGCGCCCCGACGTGGTGATCGAAGCCACCGGCGTGGGCTCGCTGATCTTCGACGCGCTCGCGACCACCGGTTCGTACGGCATCACCTGCCTGACCGGCGTGTCGTCCCCCGGCCGTTCGCTCACCATCGACGCCGGCAGCCTCAACCGCGACATCGTGCTCGAGAACGACGCGATCGTCGGCTCGGTGAACGCCAACCTCGACCACTACCACGCCGCCGCCTCCGCCCTGGCCGCCGCGGATCACACCTGGCTGCAGCGCATGATCACCCGGCGGGTGCCCCTGCGTGACGCCGAAACCGCCCTCGCAGCACAACCCGACGACGTCAAGGTCGTACTGGATCTGCAGCGCGCGGACTGATCAGGCAGCCGTCACACGGTTGATGCTCGGCCTGCATCAAGTACCGCAGAAGCGGCATTGGACGTACTGCGGTACCGCCCGCAGGCTGGTGCCATGGACGATCCGACGTTCGGGGTGCTGCACGACTTCCGCCAGCCGCTGCCCCACCACGCAGCGATGTCCAGGTACTACGCCGAGAGCCTCGACGAGGTGGCCGCGGCCGACCAGCTGGGCTTCGACGCCGTCTGGATGTCGGAGCACCACCTCACCGCCGACGGCCTGCTGCCTTCGCCGCTGGTCATGGCGGCCGCGATCGCCGCGAGGACCACCCAGCTCCGGATCGGCACGAACATTCTCGTCCTGCCCCTGCACCACCCGCTCCGGGTCGCCGAGGATGCCGCGGTGGCCGACCTGGTCTCGGCCGGCCGCCTGGTCCTGGGCGTCGGCCAGGGGTACGCCGAGGAGGAGTTCGCGGCGTTCGGCGCCGACCGCCGGCACCGCGGCACCCTGCTCGAAGAAGGCATCACGCTGCTGCGCCGAGCGTGGTCGGCCGAACCGATCAACCTCCACGGCGAGCACTGGTCGTACAGCCAACTGTCGGTCACGCCGAAACCGGAACGGCCGATCCCGATCTACGTCGGCGGAGTCACCGCGGCCGGGTTACGCCGCGCCGCGCGACTGGGAGACGCAGTCATCATCTACTGCGCGAAGCCCGACGAGCTTCGGGCGAGGCGCGCCCTCCTCGACCAGGTCGCCCCCGGCACACCACTGACGTGTACGAGCATCCTCCACGTGGCAGACGATCCCGAGCAGGCCTGGGCGGAAGTGGCGCCCGGTATCGCCTATCTGGAAGGCCAGATCGCCACGTACGGCGGACGCGGCGACCTGCCGGAGCCGCAGCGAGGCGACTACCTGGTCGGCACGCCCGAGCAGGTGACGGAGCAACTCGTCGCTCTCCACCGCGACGTACAGTTCGATCACTTCGCCCACTGGACCCGCCTGCCCGGCCTCTCACACCATCGGGCACTGGAATCCCTCCAGCTGCTCGCGACCGAGGTCGTCCCCGCCGTCACCGAGCAGCTCTCTCCCGGCGGCGGCCTCGACCTCGGGCTCGGGTAGGCGCGCTCGGTCATCGGCGGCGCTTCTCGATCTTGCGCAGCTCGCCCTCGGGCACCCAGGAAACCTCGCCGTCGGCGTGCCGGACCCGGCCGACCCAGCGGCCGTCCTCGCGGACCCACGCGTCGACCACCCCCACCGGCTGCCAGATCCGCTCGACCGGCACCGGCGGATCCACCCGCCGAACGGTCTCCGGCGGCCGGTAGCCGTGCGCGTCGTACTGCAGCTCGAGGTCAGCGGCCTCGGCACGGGCTTGCTGCCTGCTCAGCCCGGAACCACGCTGCCCGTTGGCGGCGTTGTCCCAGATCGACCAGTCGTTGTCCCCGTTGCCGGGCCGCACGTTGAAGCGTCCCACCATGACCCCAGGGTGCCACACATTCGAAAGCATGTTCTACTGGCACCGGAGGGTTCGGCCGCCGCCGGCCAGGCGGCGTACACGGGGTGCAGGAGGTGGTGCGGTGGGTTACCAGAATCCGCCGATCCGCTGGTCGGAGCTGGAGCGCAGGCTGTCCGCCCGGCGGCCGGAGTCGCACGGCGGACGACCGGCCGAGGCCGACGGCGGCGACTCCCCCGCGTGGTCGCAGAACCGCGGCCCGTACGTCGCGCCGGGTGACGACGGCCGGCCCCGGCGACCCGACGGACCGGTCACGCCGTACGCCGAGCTGCACGTGCACTCCAACTTCAGCTTCCTGGACGGCGCCTCGTCGCCGGAGCAACTGGTCGAGGAAGCCGTGCGGCACGGGTTGCACGCGATCGCGCTGACCGACCACGACGGGTTCTACGGCGCGGCGCGGTTCGCCGAGACCGCCGACGCCTACGCCATGCCCACCGTCTACGGCGCCGAGCTGTCCCTCGGGCTGCCCGGCCCGCAGAACGGTGTCGCCGACCCCGACGGGTCGCACCTGCTGGTCCTGGCCGAGGGCAAGGAGGGCTACCACCGGCTGGCCGGGGCGATGACCGAGGCGCACCTGGCCGGCGGGGAGAAGGGCCGCCCGGTCTACGACCTGGAGGAGCTGGCCGCGCGCGGCCGCGACCACTGGCTGATCCTGACCGGCTGCCGCAAGGGCGCGGTCCGCCAGGCTCTCACCACCGCGTCCAGCCCGGCCGCCGGTGCCGCGGCCGCCCGGCGTGAGCTGGACCGGTTGACGGCGCTGTTCGGCCGCGACCGGGTGGTGGTCGAGCTGATCGACCACCGGATGCCGCTGTCCTCGACGCACAACCAAGCCCTGGCCGACCTTGCCGCGGCCGCGGGCCTGCCGACGGTCGCGACCGGGAACGTGCACTACGCCCAGCCCCGCGACCACCGGCTCGCCTCCGCCCTGGCCGCGGTCCGCGCCCGCCGCAGCCTGGACGAGATGGACGGCTGGCTCCCGGCCGGACCGGCGGCCTTCCTGCACTCGGGCGCCGAGATGGCGATGAAGTTCCGGAACTTCCCCGGCGCGGTGGCGAGGTCGGTGGAGCTCGCCGACCAGCTGGCGTTCCGGCTGCGCGCCGCTCAGCCGCGGCTGCCGAAGATCGACGTACCGGCCGGCCTGACCCAGATGGGCTGGCTGCGGCAGCTGGTGTTCGAAGGCGCCGCCGAACGCTACGGCACCCGCGACCAGCGTCCGGACGCCTACCAGCGGCTGGAGCGCGAGCTCGACGTCATCGAGCAGCGCGACTTCCCCGGCTACTTCCTGATCGTGTGGGACATGGTCCGCTACGCCCGCGAGCACGGCATCCTGTGCCAGGGCCGCGGCTCGGCCGCCAACTCCGCGGTCGTGTACTGCCTCGGCGTCACCGCCGTCGACTCGATCCTGTACGGGCTGCCGTTCGAGCGGTTCCTCGCCGCGACCCGCAGCGAGGAACCCGACATCGACGTGGACTTCGACTCCGACCGGCGCGAAGAAGTCATCCAGTACATGTACGGCAAGTACGGCCGCCGCAACGCCGCGCAGGTCGCCAACGTCATCTCCTACCGCCCGAAGATGGCGGTGCGCGACATGGCCAAGGCGCTCGGCTACTCCACCGGCCAGCAGGACGCGTGGTCCAAGCAGGTCGACGGCTGGTCGGCCGACCTGTCCTCCACCGACCACGACATCCCGCCGCTGGTCGTCGAGATGGCCACCGAGCTGCTCAAGGCTCCCCGGCACCTCGGCATCCACTCCGGCGGCATGGTGCTCACCGAGCAGCCGGTCGGTGAGGTCGTGCCGATCGAGCACGCCCGGATGGAGAAGCGGACCGTGCTGCAGTGGGACAAGGACGACTGCGCCTACATGGGCCTGGTCAAGTTCGACATGCTCGGCCTCGGCATGCTCGCCGCCATCCAGTACTGCATCGACCTGGTCGCCGACCGGCTCGGCGAACGCTGGCAGCTGCACACCATCCCCAAGGAAGAGCAGGGCGTCTACGACCAGCTCTGCCGGGCCGACTCGGTCGGGGTGTTCCAGGTCGAGTCCCGCGCCCAGATGGCCACCCTGCCCCGGCTCCGCCCGCGCCGCTTCTACGACCTCGCCTGCGAGATCGCGCTGATCCGGCCCGGCCCGATCCAGGGCGGCGCCGTGCACCCGTTCGTCCGGCGGATGACCGGCCAGGAACCGATCACCTATCCCCATCCCCTGCTGGAGCCGGTGCTCGAACGCACCAAGGGCGTGCCGCTGTTCCAGGAGCAACTCATGCAGATGGCGATGGCGATCGGCGGCATCGACGGCGACGAGGCCGACCTGCTGCGCCGCGCGATGGGCTCCAAACGCGGCATCGAGAAGATCTCCTCGCTGAAGACCAAGCTGTACGCCGGCATGGCCACCAACGGCCTCACCGGAGACGTTGCCGACGACATCTACGCCCGCATCGAGGCCTTCGCGAACTTCGGGTTCGCCGAGTCCCACTCGATCAGCTTCGCCCTGCTCGTCTACGCCTCCACCTGGTTCCGCCTGCACTACCCCGCCGCGTTCCTCGCCGCGCTGCTGCGCGCCCAGCCGATGGGGTTCTACTCCCCGCAGTCCCTGGTCGCCGACGCCCGCCGCCACGGCGTCGAGGTACGCCGTCCCGATCTGCAGCGCTCCGGCGTGCACGCCCTGCTCGAAGATCTGGACGACCGCCGGCCGGCCCGGCCCACCGGCATGGACAGCTGCCTCGCCACCGTGCAGCCGCCGATCGGCCCGTTCGATCCCGACGCCCCCGACACCTGCGCCGACCACCGCCGCGACGGCGCCTTCGCGGTCCGGCTGGGGCTGGCCGCCGTGAAGTCGATCGGCACCACGATGGCCGAGACGATCGTCGAGCAGCGCGAACTGCACGGGCCCTACGCCGACCTGGCCGACCTCGCCCGCCGGACCGGCCTCACCGCGTCGCAGCTCGAAGCGCTCGCCACCGCCGGCGCCTTCGACTGCTTCGGCATCGACCGCCGCCAAGCGCTGTGGCAGGCCGGCCGCGCCGCCGAGGAACGTCCCGACCGCTTCGCCGGCATCACCGCCGCCGGACCGCCCCCCATGCTGCCCGGCATGGGCGAGGACGAGGTCACCGTCGCCGACCTGTGGGCCACCGGCATCACCACCGGCAAGCACCCGGTCGAGCACGTCCGCGCCCAGCTCGATGCCGCCGGCATCCTCTCCGCCACGGCGCTGCGGACCGCGCGGCCCGACACCCGCGTCACGGCCGCGGGCGTCGTCACCCACCGGCAGCGGCCGGCCACCGCCTCCGGCGTCACCTTCCTCAACCTCGAGGACGAGACCGGCATGATCAACGTCATCGTCTCCCCCGGCTGCTGGGCCCGTCACCGCAAGGTCGCCCGGACCGCCGCCGCGATGATCATTCACGGCCGCCTGGAACGGGCCAACGGCGTCACCAACCTGGTGGCCGAACGCATCGAACGGCTTCCGCTCACCGCCCGGACCACCTCCCGCGACTTCCGGTAGCCCGGCTGCGCCGACATTCGCCCGGCCGGCCGGTTTCGACGGCGGTGCCGCGGGTAACAGAGACCTTCTCTGCGCAGGAGAGGTGATGCCTGTGCCGCTGCCGAGGTCGGGCCCGGGCACCCGCATCGTGGCCTACCGCAACCAAGGAGCGTCATGTCCAGAGGCGATGTCGAGACCTACTACGCGATGGGCGCGTGGCACAGCCGGATCGAAGGCGAGGCCAGCCCGTTCGCCACCGGTGGCACGAAGGCCGAGCAGGTCGCCACCGGCGCCGAGGAGGCCAGGCGCCGCCGGTGCGACCACATCATCAAGAACGCGTACGGCCGGGTCGACGACCAGCACTCCTACCGCCGGAGCCCGCACCAAGCCACCAGGTAGCCCCCCCCCCCCCGACGACGTCCCCGCCGAGGACGCCACTCAGCCTGCCCGCTCGCCGCAGCAGCGACCGCTGTCCGGTGCCTGGCACGGGAGTTGCCAGAGCGGCCGGCCGCCGCATAGGTTTCCGTCGGACCTGCGATCGAGTCGCAGATGGAGCGGAGGATCCGGTGGGGCTGGGCAAGTCGAGGGCCGTCGCGGCGGCGCTTTCCCTGGCGGCGGTGCTGACGGCGTGTACGGCCGGTGTCGACTCGGCGAACACGCCGGGAAGTGGCGCTTCCGCCGCGGCGCGGGAGCTGCGGCTGGCGATCGGTGGTGAGTCGGCGGACGGCTACGACCCGACGCTGGGCTGGGGGCGGTACGGTTCTCCGCTGTTCCAGTCGACGTTGCTGGCCCGGGACGCGGACCTGAACATCGTCAACGACCTGGCCACCAAGCACTCCGTCAGCGCGGACGGGCTGGTGTGGACCGTCGACCTGCGCGGCGACGCCCAGTTCAGCGACGGGCGGCCGGTGACCGCGGACGACGTCGCCTACACGTTCTCCACGGCGAGCAGGAGCGGCGGCCTGACCGACGTCACCGCGCTGGCGAAGGCTGTTGCCGTCGACAAGGACACGGTCGAGCTGCACCTCACCCGGCCGCAGAGCACGTTCGTGAACCGGCTGGTGTCGCTGGGAATCGTGCCGAAGCACGCCCACGGCAAGGACTACGCCCGCGCACCGATCGGCTCCGGCCCGTTCACCTTCGTGCAGTGGGACGAAGGCCAGCAGTTGATCGTCCGGCGCAACGACAAGTACTACGGCCCCAAGCCGGCCTTCGAGCGGGTGGTGTTCTCCTTCACCGGCGAGGACGCCACTCTCGCGGCCGCCAAGGCCGGTCAGCTCTCCCTGGCCGCCGTTCCGTCCGGCCTGGCGAAGACCACGGTGAACGGGATGCGCCTGGTCCCGGTGCAGTCGGTGGACAACCGCGGCATCGTCTTCCCGTACGTCGCGGACACCGGCCGGACGTCGAAGGACGGGCTGCCGATCGGCAACGACGTCACCGCCGACCAGGCGATCCGCCGGGCGGTCAACTACGCGGTGGACCGGGACGCGCTGGTGGACGGCGTACTGGAGGGCTTCGGGTCTCCCGCGACCGGCCCGGTCGACGGCATGCCGTGGTACGAGCCGTCCTCGGCCATCCGATCGAACGACGCCACCAAGGCGAAGGCGGTTCTCGACTCCGCCGGCTGGACCGACAGCGACGGCGACGGCATCCGCGAGCGCGGCGGCCGGAAGGCGTCGTTCACCCTGTTGTACCCCGCCGAGGACACCCTGCGGCAGGGGCTCGCACTCGCCGTCGTGGACATGCTCGAGCCCGTCGGCGTGCAGATCGTGAGCAAGGGCGTGAGCTGGGACGTGATCGACAAGCGCAAGCACGCCGACGCCGTACTGTTCGGGTGGGGCAGCCACGACCCGACCGAGATGTACAACCTGTACTCCGCCACCCAGGCCGGGACCGGGTACTGGAACGCCGGCCACTACGCGAACCCGGTCGTGCAGAAGAACCTGGACGCCGCGCTCGGCGCCACCGACCAGAACCAGGCGACCAGGTACTGGAAGGCCGCCCAGCGGGACGCGAACGGCGTCGGATTCGGCCCGTCCGGAGACGCGGCGTGGGCCTGGCTGGTGAACCTGCAGCACACGTACTTCGTCAGCAACTGCCTCGACCTCGGCAAACCGCAGATCGAGCCGCACGGCCACGGCTGGCCGATCACGGCCGGCATCACCGGCTGGCGCTGGACGTGCTGAACACCACCGACGCCCCCGAAGAAGCCGCCATTCGCCCTCGCGGGTCCGGCCTGGCCGGAGCCGTGGTCAGCAGGCTCGTTCGGCTCGCCCTGCTGCTGGTCGCGGTCGCGGTGGCGTCGTTCGCCCTGATGCTGGGATCACCGGTCGACCCGGTCGACGCCTATGTCGGCGCGGACATCGCGGCGATCGGTCCCGAGCAGCGCGAGCAGATCGCCGAGCGCTGGGGGCTGAACGATCCACCGGCCGAACGCTTCGGCAACTGGCTGTCCCACGTCCTGCGGGGCGATCTCGGGCACTCGCACACCTTCAACCAGCCGGTCACCGAGGTGATCGCGGGCAAGTTCCTGACCAGCCTGGCGCTGATGGCCGTGGCATGGTGCCTGTCCGGGGTGATCGGGTTCGGCCTCGGCCTGATCGCCGGCGTACAGCGCGGACGGCTCGTGGACCGGGTGATCACGTGGTGGGCCTACGTGCTGGCGTCGGCGCCCACGTTCTGGGTCGGACTGCTGCTGCTGTACGCGTTCTCGGTGTCGCTGCAGTGGACACCGGTGTGCTGCGCCGTACCGGTCGGGCAGGTCGCCAGCGAGGTGGGGCTGCTCGATCGGCTGCACCACCTTCTGCTGCCGGCGTTCACGCTGAGCCTGGTCGGCATCGCGCCGGTGGTGCTGCACACCCGGCAGGCGGTCTCCGTCGCGATGGCGAGCGACTACGTCGCCTTCGCCCGGGCCCAGGGCGAACGCTCCACCGGCCTGGTGATCCACCGCGTACTGCGGAACGCCGCCGGCCCGGCACTGCTGCTGCAGTTCAGCTCGCTGGGCGAGTTGTTCGGTGGCTCCCTGCTCGCCGAACACGTCTTCTCGTACCCCGGCCTCGGTGCGGCGACCACCGCCGCGGCCCTCGGCCAGGACGTCCCGCTGCTGCTGGGAATCGCCTTGTTCACGGCGGTCTTCGTCTACACCGGCAACCAGCTCGGCGATCTGCTGCACGGCTGGCTCGACCCGCGGACCCGGCGGACGGAGGCCGCGCGGTGACCGCGTTCCTGGCCAAGAACGACCGTGCGCCCAGCCGGCTGGGCGACCGGCGTCGGCGTACGCTCGCGTACCTCGGTCTGTCCCTGCTGATGGTTGCCGCCGTCGCGGTGTTCGGCACCCTCTCGGTCGACGAAGCCGGCAGCACGCAGCTCGGCGCGCGCAACCTCGGCCCGTCGTGGGCCCACCTGTTCGGGACCGACAGGCTCGGCCGCGACATGCTCGCCCGGGTGCTTTCCGGCCTTCGCCTCAGCCTGGTCGTCGGCGTCAGCGCCGCGCTGGTGTCCGGTGCGATCGCCCTGCTGATGGCCTGTCTCGCCGCGGTCGGGGGCCGGCTCGTCGACCGGGCCGTCAGCTGGCTCGTCGACTTGTTCCTCGCGCTGCCGCACCTGGTTCTGCTGATCCTGCTCGCTTTTGCCCTCGGCGGTGGCACCCGCGCGGTGATCATCGCCGTCGCCGTCACGCACTGGCCGACGCTCACCCGGGTACTGCGCGGCCACGCCCGCCAGGTGATGTCGTCGGACTACGTGCTCGTGGCGCGCAGCTTCGGACGGGGCCGCTGGTGGATCGCCAGGCGGCACGTCGCGCCGCAACTGGTCGGGCACTTCGTCGTCGGCACCGCGCTGCTGTTCCCGCACGCGATTCTGCACGAGGCCGCGCTGTCGTTCCTCGGGCTCGGTGTCGACCCGGCCGAGCCGTCGATCGGCGTCCTGCTGGCGGAGTCGATGCGGTTCCTCTCTGCCGGGGCCTGGTGGCTCGCCGTCCTGCCCGGCCTGTGCCTGCTGATCGTCGTCAAGCTCGTCGACGCCATCGGCGAGAACACCCGGGCCCTGCTCGACCCGAGGAGCCATCACCTGTGAAGCCGCTGCTGACCATCGAGGAGCTGCGGGTTTCGTTCGTCCAGTACGACCGTGGGCTGCGGCGGCGCGAGATCGTCGCGCTGGCCGGCATGGACCTGACCGCCGACCGGGGCCAGGTGGTCGCGCTGGTCGGCGCCTCCGGTGCGGGCAAGACCCTGCTCGCCCACGCCGTTCTCGGCATGCTGCCGCCGAACGCCACCCAGTCCGGCCGGATCGCCTACGCGGGCGCCCCGGTCGACGCCACCGCCCGCCGGCGGCTGGCCGGTCGCGAGATCGTGCTGCTGCCGCAGTCCGTCGACTACCTGGACCCGCTGGCGACGATCGGCCGCCAGGTACGCCGATCGGCCCATCTCGCGGGCCACGCCGACCCGCGGCGCGTCGCAGCGACCGCGCTGGCGCAGCGGGGCCTCGGCGACGAAGTCCTGAAGCGCTACCCGCACGAGCTGTCCGGCGGAATGACCCGCCGGGTTCTCGTCACGATGGCGACGATGGGCGATCCGCAGCTGATCCTCGCCGACGAACCCACGCCGGGTCTGCCGCCGGCCGAGGTCGCCACCGTCCTGCGGGAGTTTCGCGCTCTCGCCGACGACGGACGGGCCGTCGTACTGATCACCCACGAGCTCGGCGGCGCGCTCGAGATCGCCGACGTCGTCGTGATCTGCCATGACGGCCGCACGATCGAGACCGTCGAGCCGTCCGCCTTCACGGCCGACGAGGGTCGTCGGCTGCGGCACCCGTACACCCGGACGCTGTGGCAGGCCCTTCCCGCGAACGGTTTCCACGTGCCCGAGGAGGACCGGTGCTGACCGCCGAGGACCTGTGGTACCGCTACGACCGGCGCAGCCCGTGGGTCGTGCGCGGTACGTCGTTGTCGGTCGCTCCCGGCGAAGTCGTCGGCCTGCGCGGCCCGAGCGGTTCGGGCAAGAGCACCGTCGGCCGCCTGCTCGCCGGCCTGCTCACCCCCGACCGCGGCGAGGTCCGTGTCGGCCCTCGCGCGGACAGATCCGGCGCTCATCCCGTCCAGCTGGTCCTGCAGCATCCCGAGCGCGCGATGAACCCGCACTGGCGGATCCGCGACATCCTCGCCGAGAGCGGCGCCGACCGCACCGAGGTCGACAGCGTCGACGGCAACCTGGTCCGACCGGAGTGGCTCGACCGCTTCCCCCACGAGATCAGTGGCGGCGAACTGCAACGGGTCAATCTCGCCCGCGCCCTGCTCACCCGCCCGCGGTACATCGTCGCCGACGAGATCAGCACCAGCCTCGACGCCGTCACCCAGGCCCGCAGCTGGCACCTCCTGCTGAACCACGCGCGCACCGACACCATCGGCGTCATCGCCATCTCCCACGACAACGACCTCCTGGCCGCCGTCGCGACCCGAACGATCGACCTGCACACCGCGTCGTGACGTCGCCGGATCAGATCGTCAGGGCCGGGGAACCGGTGATTCGGCGGGTGGGTGGACGGTAGGTCTGCCAGGCGGCGGCCATCCGGCGTACGGCCTCGACGAGGTCTGATGGCTCGGCCTGGAAGTGCACGCGCAGGTACTCCCGGCTGCCGCCGCCCGCGTCGAGGCCCTCGCCGGCCAGCACCGCCACGCCCTCCCGCAGAGCTGCCTGCGCGTACGACGTCCCGTCGCCGTACGGCAGGCGGATCCACAGCGTCTGCCCGCCGGAAACGGGCGTCACCTCCCACTCGGGCAGGGCGCGAGCGAGTTCGGCGACCAGCAGGTCGTGGCGGCTCTTCAGGTCGGCGGACCGGTGCCGGCGTAGTTCGTCGAGTTGTGCGACGAGCACCGACGCCGCCAGTTGCGTCGGCACGTTGCCGCCGAGGTCGTCGACTGCGCGCAGCCGGGCCAGCCGGGCGATCACCGGCTTGGCTGCCCGAAGCCAGCCGATCCGCAGGCCGCCCCACAAGACCTTGCTCAGTGAGCCCAGCGAGATCACGCTGTCGGGTCCGGCCGCGGCTGGTCCGTGCCGGGAAAAGCGAGGTCGGCGAGGATCTCGTCCTCGACCAGCGGTACGCCGTACCGCTGCGCGACCGCGGCCAGACGTTGCCGCTGGAGCGAGCCGAGCACCCCGCCGGTCGGGTTCTGGAACACCGGAACGACGTAGGCCAGCGCCGGGCGACGGCGACGGACCGCGGCCTCGAACCCGTCCAGACCGACGGGCAGCGGATGCAGCGTCGCCGCCTGGTCACGGAACACCTCCAGCGCACCGGGATACGTGGGTGCTTCGAGCAGGACCGGATCCCCGGGCGCGACGAAGGACCGGGCCAGCAGACTCAGTGCCTGCTGGCCGCCGTTCGTCACCAGGATCTGGTCCGGGTGAGTCGGCCGCCCTTGCCGGGTGTAGCG
Source organism: Kribbella flavida DSM 17836 (assembly GCF_000024345.1). Taxonomy (NCBI): domain Bacteria; kingdom Bacillati; phylum Actinomycetota; class Actinomycetes; order Propionibacteriales; family Kribbellaceae; genus Kribbella; species Kribbella flavida. The sequence goes on from NC_013729.1 coordinate 4,266,540, forward strand.
ATCCGCCAGCGCCTGACGAAGCTCCAGTACGCCGGCCGGGTGGTAGCCGATGCCGTAGGAGGCGAGCCGCGGCAGCACGGCGGCGTACGCGTCGGCCAGTTCCGGGGGTGGAACGGCAGGCGCTGCGCAGGCCAGCATGATCGTGCCGTCCTGAGGCTCCAGCAGATGCAGGAACACCGGCGCCCCGGTGGTCTCGGGCGGCGTGGCGGCCGGCGTACCGGCGACTCGGGTGCCGCTGCCCTGCCGGCGGACGATCCGGCCCTCGGTGATCAATTGGTTGTAGGCGGCAACCACAGTGCTCCGGCCGACCGAGAGCGCGGCCGCCAGCGTCCGGTCAGGGGGCAGCAGGACGCCGGGGCCGAGGTCGCCGTCGTCGATCAGCTGCCGGAGGCGTCCGGCCAGCAGCGCGTACAGAGGCCCGCGCCCGGTGGCCCAGCGGCCGAGACGCCCGACGAGATCAATTGGCTCCATCAACAAACCAATATCATCGTTTTGGCTCTGCCGTCGCGCCGGCCGAGCGGCGAAGCTCGAACCATGACTGATCCCGTGTCGATTCCCAAGACCATCGCCGCGCTTCCCGGGCCGTGGCAGCAACGCGAACTGGCCGCCGTCAACGAGTCGGTGGTGCGAGTCGCCCAGGTGCACGGCGAGTTCCCCTGGCACCACCACGACGAGGACGAGCTGTTCCTGTGCTGGGACGGGGCTTTCCGGATCGAGCTGGCCGACCGTTCACCGGTCCACCTCGAAGCCGGAGACCTCTTCGTCGTACCGGCGGGCCTCCGCCACCGACCGGTCGCCGACGAGCCCGCCCACATCCTGCTCTTCGAGCACCCGGACACGGCGCAGTACGGCGTCCAGTAGCCGCGTTCGTCACCCGGTGGGCGTGCGCGACGGCATCACGCCAGCGGGCCCGCCCGACGAGAGATTCCTGAAGAACGCGTGACGGCCATCTGTTCGCCGTCTGTTGTTGCCTTTCCCGAGGGCCGGACGGGGTACGGATCGAAGCAGAGATCGCTACCTCGTGGAGGAGCCATGCCTACCGACGACCTCGACGGCGACGCTTGGACCTTTCGGCCCGACGCCGGCCATCGCGACGACCTCGACCTTGCCGGCTACACCGTGCACGCGACCGACGGAGAGATCGGCCGGGTCGACCGTGCCGAGCTGAGCGGCAGCCGCGGCGGTCTCACCGTGTCCACCGGACCCCGGCTGCTCGGCCACGCGCTGCTGCTCCCGGTGCTCGTGCCGGCCGGGGTGGTGCACCACATCGACGAGGCGACCAGAACCGTGCACGTCGACCGTTCCGGCCGGGAGATCGACGGCGGACCACCGTTCGACCCCGACGACGAAGCGCCGGCGTACCGGGACTCGGTCGCCGCGTACTACGGCTTCGCCCGCCGAAGCAGGCAGGACTGACCGGAAGGCGAAGGCTGGTTCTCAGTCGAGCTGAAGACCGCTGGCCAGGCCAAGACCCAAGCCGGCGAGGATGAGAACCGCCCCGAGCACGATCCGGTACCACAGGACGTAGAGCAGGCCCGCGACGGCCAGAACCGCCGCGATGGTCCAGAGCACTGTCGAGAGAGGCACCGGCGCAGCGTAGTCAGCGCACGCGGCGAACTGGCGACTTCTGACAAGCTTCTAACACCGCCGACGCGCTGGTTCCGTGCCGTTCGCTCAGTCGTCGGGCTCGAGCAACCGGTCGAGCTCGTCGCCGGCCTCCTCCGCGCCGGCGTCGTGAAGCCGCTGCAGCTCGCGCAGGTCGCCGGCGGCCACCGCCCGGCGGGTGAGGAACCGGCCCGCGCGCTCACACCCCTCGTCCAGCAGCTCGTTGAGCTCGTCGAGATCACCGAGCTCGTCGGCCAGGTCGGCGAGCCGGTCCAGCGCCTTCTCGTTGCCTTCATCGGCCAGTGCCCGCAGGGTTTCCCGGTCGGCGGCGAAGTTCGTCATGTCCCGATCGTGCGACGTTGCCCCGGGGGCAAGGTCAAGTACGAGACGATCTGAGCGTGCTCACCATCGGACAGCTCGCCCGCGCCGTCGGCGTCTCGACCAAGACGATCCGGGTCTACCACGCCAAGGGCCTGCTGCCCGAGCCCGAGCGGGACTCCTCCGGCTACCGCCGGTACTCCGCGCAGGCCGTCGTCGAGCTGATCAAGCTCCGGACGCTCGCCGAAGCCGGCGTACCGCTGGCCAAGATCCCCACCTTGAGCACGTCGCCGGTCGCGGAGTTCCAGCACGCACTCGACCAGCTGGACCAGGAGATGACCGCGCGGATCGAGCAGCTGCGCCGGACCCAGCAACGGCTGCGGGAACTCGCGGCAGGTGAAGTGCGGCTCCTCCCCGACGAGGTCGAACACCACCTCCGGCAGTTGCCGGAGCTCGGCTTCACCGCTCGCTGGGTGGCGATGGAACGCGACTTGTGGATCGTCGTGTTCACCACCTACCTCGACACCGCCGCCGCGAACTTCCGGGACCAGGCCGACACGCTGACCGACCCGGCGATCCCCCGGCTCCTCCAGGCCGAGGTCAACGCCTCGTCACCGGCCTGGGAACGCCTCGACTCGCTGATCCGCCGGCGACTGGCTGTCACGTTCGGGCCCTCTGGTGCTGGGTTGTCACGCCGATCGGCAGGCCTCTCGTCGTGAGGGTCAGTTCCAGTTCGCTGGTGGTGGGCTGGACCAGTACTTCGCCGCCCACGGACACCACCGGGCTGTGAACCCGGCCGCCGGTGATCCAGGCCAGCCGGGTCTCGTCCAGCGGATTCAGGTCGAGGTCGACGTAGTGGTAGGGGATGTCCGCGCGGTCGAGGTACCGGCGTACGCCCTGGGTCAGGCCACATCCGCGGCGGCCGTGAACCACGACCGGGTCGCCCGCCCGGGTGTGCGGAAAGTACGTGGCGCACATGGCCTCGGCGTCCCTTCTCGAGCGATCGGTGCGTGCAGGGCTGGTCCGGCCCGCCGCGTGGTCCCCGCCGCGGGCCGGACCCGCGAATCAGGAGTTGAGCTGCTTCTGACCGCTGCTGGTGATCTGGATCCTGCGCGCTCTGCCGCTGTCCGCCTTGGGCACCCGTACCGTCAGTACGCCGTCCTCCAGCGACGCCGCGATCCGGTCACCGTCGACCTCGCCCGGCAGGGTGATCGAGTGGTGGAACTGGCCGGCCCGGCGGGTCTGCGTGCGCAGGAATCCGGTGCGCTCACGTTCCTTGACCTCGCCGTGCACGGTCAGTTCCCGGTCGTTCCACTCCAGGGTCACGTCGTCCCGCGCCACCCCCGGCAGGTCGATCTCGACCACGTACGCGTCGCCGGTCTCCTCGATGTCCACCGGGACCTGCGGCCAGCCGCCCCGGTCGATGCTGCCGAACGAGCGCATCATCTGGTCCATCCGCCGGTAGATGTCCTCGAAGTCCGCGAACGGATCGGTCGGCAGCCAGCGCACCGCCCCGACGTCGCCACGTCGCGCGGGATCGGAGCTGTGCCGACGCGTCGGAAGAGCCATCGCCATCACCTCACTGCGTCTCACGTGTTGTCCGAGTTCTTCCACGGTACAACGGTCAGCCGCTCGACGACATTCCCCAATGTCATCCTTTCGACGACACAGGACTGACTTTGCCGGACCGGCAAGATTCCGTGCGGCGGGTCGGCGCCGTGAGCGAAGGTGGCGCCCTGGCCCTCGATCGGAGAACGCATGACCACGACCCACCGACGCTCCTCCCGCCGCCGGCGCGACACGCCTCCACCGAGCACCGGGCTCGGGGAGAAGGAGGTGCTGCTCGGCTTCCTCGACTACCTGCGCGGCTCGATCGCCGCCAAGATCGAGCACGTTCCCGAACCCCAGGTCCGGACCCCCGGCGTCGCCTCGGGAACCAACCTGCTCGGGCTGGTCAAGCACCTCACGTCCGTCGAGCGGTACACCTTCCTCGGCGAGAAGGTGGCCGACTGGCAAGCCACCTTCCAGCCGACTCCGGACGACACGGTGGAAACGGTTCTGACCGCCTACCGCGACACCGCCGCCCAGGTGAACGAACTCCTCGCCGACTGCGACGACCTCACAGCGCCGGTCAACCGCCGCGCGTCCAGCGGCCGGCCCCCGTCCCTGCGCTGGGCCCTGACGCACCTGATCGAGGAGACCGGCCGCCACGCCGGGCACGCCGACATCCTGCGCGAACTGATCGACGGCAGCACGGGCCGCTGATCCCTGCGCTTGGCCAAGCGCAGGACGACCCGTCCTGCTCGGTCGAAGGCGGCGCGAGCACGCGCCCGGACGAGTCGCACGCCTGGTCGGTCAGTCGGTGCCGAGAACGCCGCGCAGGAACGCGATGCCCTGGTTGATGGCGGCCTCGGCGGCGTAGGTGTGCCGCAGCGGGTTCAGGCCGACGAAGTCGTGCACGATCCCGGCGTACCGGACCGCGGTCACCGGTACGCCGGCCGCGCGCAGCTTGGCGGCGTACGCCTCGCCCTCGTCGCGGAGCACGTCGGCCTCCCCCACGATCACCAGCGCCGGCGGCAACCCGGACAGCTCGTCCAGCGAGGCGCGCAGCGGGGACGCGGTGATCTCCGCCCGCTCCGCGGGGTCGGTCGTGTACTGGTCCCAGAACCACTTCATCCCCTCCCGGGGAAGGAAGTAGCCCTCGGCGAACTGGTGGTACGAGCCGGTCTCGAAGTCGGCGTTCGTCACCGGGTAGTACAGCAGCTGCCCGGCGAAGGACACGCCGCCGCGCTGCTTGGCGAGCAGGGTGGTGACGGCCGCCATGTTGCCGCCGACCGAGTCGCCCGCGATCGCGATGCGGCTGGTGTCCAGGCGCTCCTCGGGACCGTTCATCGCGATCCAGTCGGCGACGGCGTAGACCTGCTCGATCTGCGTCGGGTACTTGTGCTCCGGCGCGAGGTCGTAGTCGGGGAAGACCACCGCGGCCTGCGCACCGACGGCGAGCTCGCGGACCAGCCGGTCGTGGGTCTGCGGCCCGCCGAACACCCAGCCCAGCCCGTGCACGTACAGGATCACCGGCAGCACCCCGGTGGCGCCGGCCGGGCGCACGATCCGGACCCGGACCGACCCGGTCGGGCCACCCTCGACGGTCAGGTCGGAGACGTCGGCGGCGGCGAGCACCGGCGGCGGGTCGCTCTGTACACTTTCGACGATCTTGCGGCCCTCTTCCGGGGAGAGCTGGTACAGGAACGGAGGCGTGGCATTGGCGTCGCTGAACGCCTGCGCGAGTGCCTCCAGCACGGGCTTGACGGGCTCGGTCACGGTACGGATCCTCTCGGTTGCTGCACGCTGGAGTGCGTGCTCGTCAACCGTCGCCGCCGCGCGTACCGGCACACATCGGTCACCTGACTGCCTTTCCGGGCCCGCGGGCACAGCGCCGCCCTGCTCGCACGCCGGGCCACCGGTGGTTGGCAGGGTCCGGCAGCCATGATCGGCCGGTCCCAGGAGCTGGCCACCCTGGCCCAGCTGGTCGCCACCGTGGTCGACAGCGGCCAGGCGGCGGTGGTCCAGGGCGACGCGGGCATCGGCAAGACCGCGCTGGTGAGCGCAGCCGCGGGACTGGCCGCCGAAGCAGGCTTTCGCGAGCTGCGCTGCACCGGGGTGCAGAGCGAGACGACGGCCGGGTTCGCCGGACTGCACGAGCTGCTGCACCCAGTGCTCGACCTGCTGCCCCTGCTGCCCACGCGCCAGCGGGCCGCGTTGTCGACCGCCTTCGGGCTGGTCGAGGGACCCGCGCCGGAGCGGTTGCTGATCAACTTGGCCGTGCTCGGGCTGCTGGAGGAGGTCGCCTCGAGGCAACGACTGATCCTCGTGGTGGAGGACCTGCAGTGGCTGGACCGCTCGACGGTCGAGACGCTCACCTTCGTGGCCCGTCGCCTGACCAACGCCCCGATCCTGCTGCTGATGAGCGTACGCACCGGCGGCGCCGACGATCCCCTGCGCGGGGTGCCGCTGACCCGCATCACACTTCCCCCGCTCGGGGCCGAGGAGGCCGGCACGCTGCTGGACGCCCTTCCCGTCCAGCTGAACGCCCAGGCGCGGCGCCGGGTGCTGGCCGAGGCCGGCGGCAATCCGCTGGCGCTGCGGGAGTTCGCCTCTGCGGTCAGCGCCCGCGGCGACGAGGAGGAGCTCCGGCCGGCCGGCCGGTTGCCGACCACTCGGCGCCTCGAGCAAGCATTTCTCGGCGCCGCGGCCGTGCTGCCGCCGGCCAGCGGCCGCATGCTGTTGCTCGCCGCCACGGCCCATGACGCCGCCGCGAGCGAGCTCTTCGCGGCCGGGCGCCGACTCGGCGTCGCTCCGGCCGACCTGGACCCGGTCGAACGGGCGGGACTCGTGTCGGTCGTCGGCGACCGGTTGGCGTTCCGCCACCCCCTGGTGCGCTCGGCGGTCTACGGGGCCTCCACCACCGTGCAGCGTGCCGAGGTCCACCGTGCCCTGGCCGAAGCGGCGACCGACCCCAGCCGTGCGGCGTGGCACCGGGCGGCAGCCGCGTACGAACGCGACGAGGAGGTCGCCGGCCTGCTCGAACGCGCCGGAGAGGCGGCTCGCCGACGAGGCGCTCAGTCGGAGGCGGTCGCCGCGCTGCACCGGGCGGCCGAGCTGTCGCCGGAGCCGTCGGAGCGGGCGCGACGGCTGGCCGCGGCGGCCGAGATCGCGCGCCGGGCCGGGGCGACCTCGGTCGCGCTGAGCCTGATGGACGAGGCCGTGCCGTTCGCCACCGACGCGCGGGTGCTGGTCGAGCTCGCCACGACGCGGCTGCTGCTCAGCAACACCGCGGGTACGCCGGGGCCCAGCCCCGCGGACCTCATCGCGCTCGCGCACCGCCTCGCCGGTCCCGGAGGCGGCGAGCACCGGCAGGAGCGGGTCGCCGTTCTGTGGGGTGCCGCGATCGAGTGCTTCGGCCGGGCCTTGCCCGAGTCCGAGCGGCGCGCCGTCGAGGCGGAGCTCGCCGCGATCGACCTGGGCCGCTGGGACCCCGTCCAGCACATGGCGCTGGCCCTGCTCGACCCGATCGGCCGGGCAGCCGAGGAACGGCCCCAGCTCGGCCGACTGGCGACCGTGCTGTCCGAGGACCTGCTGGGCCAGCAGATCCTCGCGCTCACCGCGGAGTCACTGCAGGACCTGCCCACGGCGTACCGGATCTGGGGCAGTACGGCGGAGCTGGCACGCCGTACGGGCTTTCCCAACGACGAGTGCCAGGCGCTGCGCGGGCGGGCGAACACCGGACTGCTGCTCGGGCGGTTGCTGCCTGCGCTGGACGACGCCGAGCAGGCACTGCGGATGTTCGAGGAGATGGGCCTGCCCATCAGCACCGCCGCGACCGCTGCGGTGGCGGCCCGGGTGATGGCCTGGCGCGGGGACCTCCCCCGGGCCAAGGCGACCCTTGCCCGCAGCCGGGAGCTGTCGGCACTGGCGCCACTGGCACTGGTGACCGCGGACCAGGCCTGGGCCGGCGGGCTGATTGCGCTGACCGAGCAGCGGTACCGCGACGCCTGGTCGGAAGTCATGCAGGTGTCTGCCCACCCCACGACGGCGCTCTGGGCGCTGGGTGACCTGACGGAGGCCGCCGTACGGGCGGGACAGGCCCGCGCGGTCATCCCTGCTGTGGACGCGGCTGAGCAGGCAGCCGCGGCCTTCGGTTCAGCGCATCTGGCCATGCTGGTCGCGCGCAGCCGGGCGCTGCTGACCGACGGTCCCGCGGCCGAGCAGCACTTCGCGGCAGCCGTCAACGCCGGCCAGGCTGCCGGCACCCCGCTGGAGCTGGCTCGCACTCGACTGCTGTACGGGGAGTGGCTGCGCCGCCAGCGCCGGTTGGTGCCCGCCCGTGAGCAGCTCACCGAGGCGCTGCATCCGCTGGACGCCGCGGGAGTCCATCCGTGGGCCGAGCGGGCGGCAGCCGAGCTCCGCGCCGCCGGGATCGTGCCGGTACGCCCCGGGCGGGAAGCGGAGTCCGACCTGACCAGCCTGCTCACTCCTCAGGAGCTGCAGGTCGCGCGGCTGGCAGCCCGCGGCCTGACCAACAAGGAGATCGCTGACCAGCTCTATCTGTCCCACCGCACCGTCGGCGCTCACTTGTACCGGGTGTACCCGAAGCTCGGCATCACGGTGCGCGGCCAGTTGCGGGACGCCCTTGCCGGGCGCCGCCGCGGGCACGGCGCTGAGGACGACCAGCCCAGCAAGTGACCGGGCCGCCTGGCTGCGCCGTACCAGTCGCTGTGCCGGTAGCAGTCAGATGACCGATACCGGCACCGTCGACGCCACGGAAGGATCGGGCGAGCCGCCCGGATCCGGCGCGGCCGGTCCGTGGTTCCGGACCGACCGACCGACGATGCGAGACGCTGATGCCCCCGTTGCTCGAGGCCCATGACCTGACCGCGACATTCCCCGGTCCCGACGGCGGTCCACCGGTCCAGGTACTGCGGGGCGTGTCGCTCCGGGTGGAGCCCGGTGAGCTGGTGTCGATCGTCGGCCCCAGCGGCTCCGGCAAGTCCACCCTGCTGTACTGCCTGTCCGGCCTGCAGCCCGCCACTTCAGGCACCGTCCAGCTGCTCGGACAGCCACTGTCCACCCTGCGGCGGAGCCAGCTCGCCAAGCTCCGTCGGGGACGCATCGGCTTCGTGTTCCAGTCCTACAACCTCATCCCCTCGCTCACGGCGCGGGAGAACGTCGCCCTGCCCGCGCGGCTCGCCCGCCGCGACCTCACGGCCGCCGACGTGGACCGTGCTCTCGCACAGGTCGGACTCGCCGAGCGCGGAGGGCACCGGCCGGCCGCGCTGTCCGGCGGGCAGCAGCAGCGGGTCGCCATCGCCCGGGTGCTGGCCACCGGTCCGGAGATCGTGTTCGCCGACGAGCCGACCGGCGCGCTGGACACCACCGCCGGTGCCCAGGTACTCGATCTGCTGCGGGCAACCGCGGCCGGGTCCCGATCGGTGGTGCTCGTCACCCACGACGTCGCGGCCGCCGCCCGGGCCGACCGGGTGCTGGTTCTGCGCGACGGGCTGGTCTCTCGCGAACTCACCCGGCCGACTCCGGAGCAGGTGTTCGAGGAGATCACCGCGAAAGACTCGGTGGGCTGAGCATGCTTCGTCTGCTGACCCGTGACCTGATCTTCAACGCCCGCATCTGGCTGGGGCTCGTCGCCGTCTCTGCGGCCGGCGCCGCGGCCGTCGCCGTCAGCGCGAGCCTCGCCGAGGCCGCGTACCGCACGCCGGGCAACACCGGGCTGGCCCTGTACGGGATCAGCGGCTCGCTGCTCGTCTTCACCTCGGTCGCTGCCGTGGTGGTCTTCAGCTCGGTGGCCGGCCTGACCGTGTCGCTGCACCGGCGCGACCATGCGCTGTGGCAAATGGTCGGGATCGGCCCTGGCTCCATCCGGACCATCGTGCTCGTCCAGCTGGTGGTCGTCGGGACAGTCGGTGCGGTGCTCGGCTGCCTGCTGACGGCGCCGCTGCTGCAGCCCGTGGCCAACTACGTCTTCGCCGGCTCCTCGGGACTGGATGGCGTCCGCTTGCGGCTCGGTGCGGTCGGAGCCTTCGCGACCGTCGCCGTGGTCGCCGGGCTGCTGCTGGCCGGTGGATCGGGCACCGCACGCCGAGCCGGGCGCGTGTCTGGTCTCGAGCTGCTGCGTGAGGCGGCGGTTCCCCAGCTCAGCATGACCCGCGTGCGCTGGCTGCTGGGCGCCGGCCTCCTGGCTGTGATCACCTCCGTCGTTGTCGGTCTGCGCGGCCGGGCCCCGGCCGACCTCGAGACGTCGTTGTCGCTGATACCGCCGATGGTCTCCGGCCTGCTCGTCGCCGTGTCCCCGCTGGCCACCGCACCGCTGGCCCGGGCTTGGACCAGCCTGGTGCCGGCACGGGCGTCCGCCTCCTGGTACCTGGCCAGGAACGTCGCCTTCGCCGCCCTGGACCGCAGTACCGCGGCCATCAACCCGCTGGTGGTGACCATTGCCCTCACCGGTGGCCTGTACTCCGCGCACGGCGCCGTCGGCGCGTTCGAAGCCGCGCGGACCGGCACACCGTCGGCCGAGATACCGGCACAGTTCGTCGTCCTGCTTCTGGGCGGCCCGCTCTTGCTCGCGGCCGTCGGCGCCGCAGCGACGGTCGCCATGTCCGGTCGGGCGCGGACCAGGGACGCCGCACTGCTGGAGGCCGCCGGCGGCACGCCCGGCACGGTCGTCGCCTCGGCTGCGTGGGAGGCGGTGGTCCAGGTGGGCACCGCCGCACTGCTGGGGACAGTCGCAGTCGCGTCCGGGGCGGTCGCCGGGGTCTGGGCGCTCGGCTGGCAGTCCTTGAGCGCCGCCACTGCGGGTCTCGCGGCCGTCGGAGTGACCGCCGCCGGTGGACTGGTGCTGGTGCTCACCGCCACGGTCGTCCCGGCGGTGCTGCGGCTGAGGCATGACCCGGTACGGGTGCTGACCGCGGAGTGACGCCGATGGCGGCTGTTGCCACAGGCATCGGCGCCACCCGCCTACTGGGTGACAGTCATCCGACTGATGCCAGCGGCAGAACAAGCCCACCAAGATGGAAGGGTGGATGATGCGCAGCGGAGGTCGACCACCGGATTCGGGGCGGACGGAGCACAAGACACCGCCGAGGCACTGGCCCGAAGCGTCTTCGGCTGGTCCAGCCTTCGCGCCGCGCAACGGCAGGTGCTGGAACCGGTCCTGGCGGGGCGGGACACCCTTGGCGTCATCGCGACCGGCAGCGGCAAGAGCGGCGTCTACCAGCTCGCCGGGCTGCTGTCCGGCGGGCTGACCGTCGTCGTCTCCCCCTTGGTGGCACTGCAACGCGACCAGCTGCGAGGGCTGGCCGGCCGCTCGATGCCCGACGGCCGGCCGTTGCGGGCCGCGCAGCTGAACGCCTTGGTACACGTCGCCGAGCAGCGCGCCGCAGAGGCTGCCCTTCGGGAAGGTGCGCTGGACTTCCTGCTGCTCGGGCCGGAGCAGCTGACTCGGCCGGGCACCCGCGAACTGCTCTCCACCAGCGGGCGGTCGTGCACCATGCTCGTCGTCGACGAAGCGCATCTCGTCAGCGAGTGGGGGCTGGACTTCCGCCCCGACTATCTCCAGCTGGCCGACGCGCGCCGGCTGCTTGGTCACCCGCAGGTGCTCGCGCTGACCGCGACCGCGTCCCCGCCCGTGCAGGGCGAGATCACCCGCCGGCTCGGCATGACCGACCCGGCGGTCGTCGTCGCCAGTTTCGACCGGCCCAACATCAGCCTCGCGGTTCACGCCGTCCACGGGAACTCCGCCGCCGACCGCGAACGGGCCGACGTCGCCGTGGTGCAGGCCGCTCTCTCGGGCCCTACGCCCGCCCTGGTCTACGCGGCCACCCGCCGGCACTGCGAGGAGATGGCCGGGAGGTTCCGGCACAGGGACGTCCAAGCAGCGCCGTACCACGCCGGCCTGCCGGCCGCAGAGCGCTCAGCGACCCAGGACGCCTTTCTCACCGGCGACCTGGACGTCGTGGTGGCCACCAGCGCCTTCGGCGTGGGCATCGACAAGCCGGACGTGCGCAGCGTGGTGCACGCCAGCCCACCGGGCAGTCTCGACGAGTACTACCAAGAGGTCGGACGCGCCGGCCGGGACGGTCAGCCGGCCCGGGCGGTGCTGGTGTTCAACCCGGGTGACCTGCGGCTGCCACGGATGTTCGCCGCGGCTGCCCGGGTCCGCGACGCCGACGTGGACGCCGTGCTGGCCGTGCTCACCCGGACCGCCGGCCCGCTCGAACTTCCCGACCTGGCCCGCCGCACCGGCCTCGGCGTCCGGCGGACCGAAAAGATCGTCGAACGGCTCGCGGACGCCGGGGCCGCGACCCTGCGCGCGGGCACCGTGATCCCGCACCTCGACGCAGAGCAGGCCGCCGGGACGGTTCGGCGGACACATGACGCGGAGCAGGCGCGCCATGCCGTCGCCGAGAGCCGGATCGACGCGGTCCGCCACTACGCCGAGACACAGCACTGCCGCCGCGCGGAGCTGCTGGCCTGGTTCGGAGAGGCGTTCACCGGTCCGTGCGGCAATTGCGACAACGATCGTCGGCCTGTACGTCAGTTGCGCGCGCCGCTGCGCCCAGCAGGCGAGCTGTACCCGGGTGCCGGCGTCGACCCCGGCACCCGGTTACAGCACCGCTTGTGGGGCGCAGGCGTGGTGCTGTCCGCCGATGCGCACGAGCTGCTCGTGGTGTTCGACTCGGTCGGCTACCGCCACCTCACGCCATCGACCTTGACCAACGGTCTGCTGCACATCGAACCGGCCGGATGAAGGCTCTCCGCCCACCCGGCCTGCACCGCGTGCGGATCGAAGGACGTCTCGTCTGGTACGACGAGGCGGGCCGGCCGGTCGAGGACGCTGGTGAGCTGGCGCGTCTGGCGGAACTGGCCGTACCGCCCGCCTGGCGCGAGGTGTGGGCCGCCGCCGACCCGCAGGCGGCCGTGCAGGCGACCGGCGTGGATGCGCGGGGACGGACGCAGTACCGCTACCTCCCGGCCGTCCTTCAGGCGCACGCCGAGGACAAGTTCGGCGCGCTGGCGGCCTTCGGACGCGCCCTGCCGTCGCTGCGCCGAACCGTGGCCGACCACGTGTCGGAGCCTCTCGGGGACCACCCGGACCGTCGGCCGGTACTCGCTGCCATGACGCGCCTGCTCGACCGCGGCTTCTTCCGCGTCGGCAGCAGCCGCTATCTCCGCGACAATCACACCTACGGCCTGACCACACTGCGCCGCGACCAGGTAACAATCACCGGCAGCGTGCTGCACTTCGACTACGTGGCCAAGGAGCATCTGCACCGGATCACCGACGTCGACGACGCGGACAGCGCACGGGTCGTCGTCGCGCTGCTGGCGATGCCTGGCACGCCGGACCAGCCACTGTTTCGCGCCGCGACGCACCCGCGGCCCCCTGGCCCGGTGAGCAGCGCGACGGTCAACGCCTACCTGCACGGTCTGATCGGTCTGCCGGCCACCGCCAAGGCATTCCGCACCTGGTCCGGCACCGTCGTGGCCGCGGCCGCCCGGGCCGGCGCCGTACTGCCGGGCCTCGCTACCCGCGCGTCGCCGGATTCACCACGAGTCGCCGTCGTCAGCGCCGCCGCGCTGCTGGGCAACACCCCCGCGGTGGCCCGGACGTCCTACGTTCACCCCGCGGTGCTGGCCGGTGACCCCGCACCTGAGGTGGCCCGGGCAGTCGACGCCGTCGCCGAGCGCGAAGGCCACCGAGACCTGCGGCTGGTCTGGACCGACGCCGGCGTCCAGGCGGCCGTCGCGCACCAGCTCGAGGAGGTCAACACCTCGTCCACCCCGCACGGCTGAGACCTGCCCGACGCGCCGGGTGTCCAGCCCGACGGACCTGACGTGGAGCCGGTTGACGGTGTGCTCTCAGAGGGTTTCGAGGGCAAGGCTCCAGAGCCGATCGGCAGCCACCGGGTCGACTGCCCACTCGGCCACGCCACGCCGGACGTCCGGGCCGCCGGCAACAACCTCGGCTTCCTGGTTGTCCTCGAAGTAGCGGCCGGTCACGCCTTCGACCAGCGGCGAGCCCGCCAGGAGCACCGAGGTGGCCGCTCCCTGCTCCGGGGTCTTGTAGTACTCGGGCGTGATCAGCTTGCCGTCCTCGTCCATCGCTCCCATCGCCCGCATCGTCTCCGGTGAGATCAGCCGCTGGAGGTTGGTGTGGATGAAGCCCGGCGCCAAGGCGTTGGCGGTGATTGCCTCGCCGGCCCAGTTCCGGGCGATGCCCGCCGCCAGCAGCACTCCGGCCGTCTTGGACTGGCCGTACGCCGCCCACGGATCGTACGGGCGCCGCTCGAAGTGGAGGTCGTCCAGGTCGACCGGCGAGCTTCGCTGCACACCGGAGCTCACCACGACCACGCGCGAGTTCCCGGCGGCGCGGAGGGCGTCGTGCAGTCCGTGCGCGAGCTGGAAGTGGCCGAGAAAGTTGGTTGCCAGCTGCAACTCCCACCCCGCCGGACTCAGTTCCCGGGTCGGCACGGCCATGATTCCGGCGTTCGCCACCAGCGCGTGCAACGGGCCGGTCCAGGACGCCACGAAAGCCTGCACGGACGCCGGGTCGGCCAGGTCCAGGGCGGCGACCCGCACGCCCGGGAGCTGGGCCAACGCACTTCCGGCGTCGGGGCGGCGGGTGGCGACGGTGACCTCCGCACCGGCACCGGCCAGCGCACGAACGGTCTCCGTCCCGAGGCCGGAAGCCCCGCCGGTGACGATCATGCGCTTCCCGCTCAGGTCCACGCCGGCGAGGACCTCGGCGGCGGTGCTGCGAGCGTCAAAAGGGGTTTGGATCAAGGTCATACCAGCACGCTACGCAGCGAGACCGGGGTACGCATCAGTACTCTGACTGTCAGCGCTCGACCTGGAACGGGTCCCGGTCGGCCGCGACAGCTGCGAACAGGGCGGCTCCGAGCTTGCCGTAGAGGTGTTGCTGCAGGGTCGGGCCAAAGCTCACGCGGCTGACGCCGAGTACAGCGAAGTCGGCCAGTGACAGGTCGCTCTGCCGGCCGTAGCCAACGTTGACCGGGCCAGGGATCGCTTCCACCATCGCTCGGACGACTGCGGGATCTGCCTGGCCGATGGGATAGACGCAGTCCGCACCGGCGTCAAGGTACTGCGTCCCGCGGGCGATGGCTGCGGCGAGCTGCTCGCCGGGCGAGCCGGCCCGGCGCAGGAACGCGTCGATCCGCGCATTGATCACCAGATCCACGCCGAGCGACGTCGCCGCGGCTCGCACCGCCGCCAGGAACTCCGCGTGTTCCGTGGCCTCGACCAGCTGTCCGGTGGAAGGGTCCGAGTCCTCCAGGTTCAGCCCGACCGCCCCGGTCGCGGCGAATCGTTCGACGAGTTCTGCCGGATCGAGGCGGTAGCCCCGTTCGAAGTCGATGGTGACCGGCACGTGGACCGCCCGAGCGACCCGGGCGGCCCCCGCCAGCACCTCGCCGACGGGCGCCGCCTCGCCGTCGTCGTACCCGAGAATCGCCGCTGTCGCGAAGCTGCTCGTCGCGACCGCCGGGAACCCGGCCGCCACGGCCAGGCGGGCCGAGGCGGCGTCCCAGACGTTCGGCAGAACCAGCGGCTTTCCCGGTACGTGCAGCGCGCGCAAGGCAGTTGCCTTGTCCCGGTACGGCGGGTCGCCGGTGGCACCCGCCGAGCACGGTTCCTCCCGCGGCCCGCCGATCCGGCTCATGGGTGCTGCGTGAACTGGATGATCTGCAGGTAGTTGCCGTCCGGGTCGACGAACGTGCCGAAGCGGCCGGCCGGGCGGTCCTCCCCGGGCGCCAGCCACTGCACGCCGGCCGCCTGGAGCTGCGCCTCGACGGCGGCGAAGTCGTCCACGTGGAAGTTGAGCATCATCCGGCCCGGCTCGGGATTCGTCGAGGCGATGTCGTCGCGGTGATCGATCACCAGCAGGAAGCCGCCGAGGTCGATCGCCCCGTCGCCGTCCTGGTCCGGCGCGAGCGCCTTGCGGTACCAGTCACGGAGCTCGGCGGGCCGGGTCGAGCCGAGCAGGATGCTGCCGGGGTGCAGAGTGGTCACAGGAGGGTCCTTGTCGTAGGCAAGATTCGGTCGGGGGTCAACGGTCGTGCGACGCGAGTGGGAACGCCCTAGCCTGCGAAGGCCTCCACCCGGCCGCCGATCACGTCGACGCCGTCGGTGACCTCGTTCGGCAGGCCCTGGCCGGTGGTGATCAGCTTCCGCAGGCTGTGGCCGACGTAGAAGCCCCAGCTCTGGTGGCAGATGTCGTAGCACTCGAACTCCGGAACGAGGCCGACGTGGGTGAAGCGCAGTTCGGTCCGGCCGTCGTCCCGGCGGGAGATCTCGAACCGGATCTCGGTGTCGTTCCACTCCTCCTGGTCCTCGACGAAGTTGAAGGTGTTGTCGAGCACCAGCCAGGTGACGAGCTGGTTCGGAACCACCTCGACGACCCGGATCCGGCAGTGGTGCACACCACCCGGTACGTCGTACTCGAACTCGTCGCCCGCCGCCGCTGTCCCGCCGGTGATGTTCTTCGACCACCAGCCCCGCACCGCGGTGACGGCCTCGAACACCCGCTCGGGCGACTGCTCGAAGTCCTGGACGATGCTGCTGCCCTGCTCGGTCATGCTGTGCCTGCTTTCCACTTCCGATGATCACGCCACACTTCGCGCAACGTTTGGTTGCACGACAAGCTATCCCTTCCAGCAGCAATTAGCAACCATCGGTTGCAGTACCTCACGCGGGCCCGCCGGTTCAGCCCGCTGAGGAGCTCGCGAATCGGGCGACGAGGGAAGTCGAGCCGGAACTTCAGGTCGGTAGGCGCGTCGTCAGCGCCTCCCAGCCTTCGGCTTCGGCGAGGTTGGCGAGGAACCAGAACCATGCTCACCACCGTCGCCACCGTGCTCGCCGGACTCATCGGCGTCGGCATCTTCGTCATCGGCGCGCGCCTTGTGGGCACCGCAGGCCGCGGCCGGCCAAGAACTCTCCGGCTACGGCAGCTGGATCGAGTACAGGATGAAGCCGCGGTTCTCGGCGACCTGATCGTAGAGGCGGCGGGCAGCCGTGTTCGATTCCTGGGTCGCCCAGTAGACGCGGCTGCAGTCGTTGGCCGTCGCCCAGTCGGTGACCGCGGCGATCAGCGCCCGGGCGACGCCCCGGCCGCGGGCGTCCGGTGCGGTGAAGAGGTCCTGCAGGTAGCAGACGTCGGCCGACGTGGTGCTCGCGTGCGTGAGAAAGTGTGCGATGCCCACCAGCGAGCCGTCCACCTTCGCACCGAGGGCGTGCATCCGCTCGGCCGCGCTGAACTCGGCCCAGCAGCGGTCGAAGAACTCGGCCGGCATCGTCCGCCCGTAGAACTCGTTGTACCCCGCGAACAACCACTGCCAGGTCTCGCGGTCAGCCGCAGTCAGGCGGTCGACGGTCAAGGCGCTCATGCATCTCCTTCGAGTCCGGATCGATAGCCACATTCTGGTCCACCGCTGGCAGGCGTTCGTCGGCTGTCGAAGATCAGTACCAGCGGCACGGCCAGCAGCAGGGCGATCAGGCCGTCGAGCCAGTAGTGGTTGGCGGTGACAACGACCACCGTGAAGGTGATCACCGGATGCGCCGCCCACAACCACCGCCAGCCCGACCGGGTCGCCCGGATCAGGAACACCGACACCAGGAACGCCCAGCCGACGTGCAGGCTCGGCATCGCCGCGAACTGGTTCGCCAGTCCGCTGTCCGCGTCCGGCCCGTACACCGACTGCCCGAACAGTACGCCGGTGTCGACCCACCCGAGCTCCGGCAGCATGCGCGGTGGCGCGAGCGGAAACACCAGGTGCCCGATCAGGGCGAGTCCGGTGAGTGCCGCCAGCGACCACCGGGCTTTCGCGTACTGCGCAGGGCGCTTGACCAGCAACCAGAGCAGCACGATCGCGGTCATCGGGAAGTGCACGTAGGCGTAGTACCGGTTCGCGAACTGGGCGAGATCGGGGACCCGCAGCACGACCGACTGGACCTCGGCCTCACTGGGCAGTCCGAGGCCGGCCTGGAAGTGGATGAGCGCGTCGGCATTCAGGAACGCGGCGCCGGCGTGCAGGGCGGAGACGAACCTGCCGACGGTGTAGACGCCGAACAGCACAAGCAGCAGCGCGACCTCCCGGATGAACCGCCTGCGGCGTGCGGGACCTTCGGTCCGTGGAGACGGCGGGAATTCTCCAGCGGCCTGCAGTGAGCCTCGACGCACGTCATCAGTTCCGCACACTTTGCGCCGCGCTGCGGGCAGTGCTCAGCGCTATCGCTTCGTCGAGGGCAGCCATGATGTACCGCGGAACCTTCAGGCCCAGCTGCTGAGCCCACAGCAGCTCGTGCTCCACCAGGCTGATCTGGCGCGCGACCGCCGGCAGGTCGCGGTCGAGATGCAGCGCACGCGCGACATCGCCGAAGTCCGCGCGCTGCCGACGGCTGGTCACGCCGACCGGAGCGAATGACCGCCGGCGCAGTATCCGCGCGAGCTGAAGCTGCCAGTCGCTGAGCCCTTCCTCTTTCACCAGCGCCTCGGCCGACCCGCGGTAGTACGCGAAGTGCCCGGGCTCCTGCCGCCTGATCGGAGCAATGACCGTCTCTGCGATTGCGTGCTCGCCCATCGCCCGGAGTCCGTCGAGCAGGCGCGAGTACGCGATCACCGCCGATCGCTCCGTGGCCGCACCGGTCAGGTAGTAGAGCAGCCGGATCACTCCGAGCATGCCCGGCAGGTGCGAGAGCGCCCCGGTCACCCGGATCCTGGCACTCACCCTCGCCACGTCGATCGGGACCGGCATCATCCCGAAGCCTTGCTGGGCCGCGTCGAGAAGGACGCCGTGCTGCAGCTCCTGCGGCCACCACACCTGTTCGTAGAAGATCCGGTCTGTCTCGGTGCTCTCGGGCATCAGAACCCGTAGCTCGAGCACGTTCCGCTCGACCTCGAGCTCCACCCGGGTGAGGTAGCCGAACACCCGGCCGAATCGGCGGCGGACCTGCTCGGGGTCCTTGATCGTCAGGTCGGCGGCATCGAGTGACAACGGCGGATGCTTCTCGGCGAGCATTTCGACGAACCGGCGAAGGCTGTCCCGAGAGTCGCGGCCGACCGGCGTACGTCGTCCCGGCTTGGCCCGCATCCGGGTCACGAGTTGTTCGCCTCCGCCGTCCCGTCCGCCGAGTCAGTCGGCGCCGGGTGCGGACGCTGCGGGGCCGCTGCTGCGCCGGTCACCAGCCCGGCGGGACGGCGCGCTCGAAGGGCGCCCGCGAAGCACAGTGCCAGGCCGAGCGCGAGCCAGCTTCCGAGCACGATGACGGGCTGAGCGATTCCGTGGCCGTCGAAGAACCCGGTGGAGCGCAACAACTGGCCGCTCGCGCCCGGCGGCAGCAGTTGCCCGAGCGCGCCGGACCAGCCGGGCAGCATCTCGGGTGCGGTCGAACTGCCTGACAGGGGATTGCCGATCAGCATCATGGTGACGGCGCCCAGACCGAAGCCGGCGTAGCCGAGCAGCGACCGCAGACCGAGGATGGTGAGGGAGGTCGCTGCGATGCCCAGGGCAACGGCGCCGCTGTTGGCCCAGAAGGAGCCGTCGAGCGAACCGAGCCAGTACTGAAGGATCGCGACCACGGCCAGACCACCCATTGACGCGAAGACGAGCGCTCCGGTGACCCGACGGGCGATGCCACGGACCAGGTTGGTCAGCAGGAACGCGGCGAGCAGGCCGCCCATGACCAGGGGCAGCGCTCCGGCGACCAGGCCGGCGCCGCGCGGGTCGTCGGCGGGGAAGGCCGCGAGGTCACGGACGGCGACCGGCGTACCGGCATCGTCGGCTTGGGCTCGGCCGAGCCCGCTTGCCACGCTCTGCAGGGTCTGGGCGACCGCTGCGCTGCCGGCGGAGGCGATGATCACCTTCGGGGTCCCGGAGCTGAGGTCGATCGCCCCGTAAACCTTCCGGTCGCGGATCAACCGCTCGGCGGCGGCGGTGTCGGGGACCGCGGTGACCCGGAACCCGTCGGGCAGTTGCCGGTCCAGCGCGGCGCTGACCTGAGCTACAGCCGCCGGCGGGCCGGCCACGGCGATGGGTAGATCCTGAACGGACGCGCGTACCGACGGCCAGGCGAACGCGGTGAGCAGTACGGCGGTGAGTACCGTGAGCAGCGCCGCTGCTCCCAGCACCGTCGACCACGGTGATGGCGAGGTGCCGGATGTCGGCGGGACCTGAGCGGCCATGTTGACTCCTCGGAGAGATTCAGTGAGTGGTCGGCGCGGCCGGGTCCCCGGTGGCGACGATGCGGTCGTCGTCGACGCTGGTCAGCGTTTCGTCGGTCAACAGCCGGCCGATAGCGTCGGTGCTCAGACCACTGCGAGCGGCCAGGTCCGGCACGCTGAACCCCGCAGTCCAGAGCGGGGTTGGCACGGCCGCTGCCGACGGCGTAGACGAGGTAGTCGCAGGTGAGCGTGTCACCACCCGCCAAGACGCACGCTGCGTCAGCCGGTTGGCCGCCATCACCCCGGCGCACCCGCCACCGATCACCACCACCTGGATGTTGGGGCTCATGGTGTCTCCTTCTGTTGGGATTTCACCCCCAAGACACCGGCTGCTCCCCGCCTCTGACAGCTTGTGAGCCAGATCACCCGGCACCTTCCGCCGACCTTGTGCTGCCCGGCCGCGGTCGCAATTCCCTTTGCCCGCGTGCGCCGCGGTGCGCTAGGAATGTCGCATGCGTGTCGGAGTCGTCGGACTGAGGCAAGGTCTGCATCTGGGGGTATGGGCTGCCCGACTCGGGTTCAAGGTCGTCGCGGTGTGCGATCACGACCCGGCCCTGCACGGCACCGCTCAGCAGCAGTTGCCTGATGCAACGGTCACCGATCGCTGGCAGGACCTGCTCGACGCCGATCTCGACGGGGTTGTGCTCGCCAACGACTTCGACGCTCACGCGCCGCTGGCGATCGCGTTCCTGGAACGCGGCATCCACGTCCTGTCCGAGACCGCGGCCTGTGCCGACGTCGAGCAGGGACGCCGGCTGATCGCGGCGGCGGACGCCTCCTCGGCGACGTACTCGTTCGCGGAGAACTACGTCTTCCATCCGCAGGTCCGGCTGATCCGGCAGGCCGTCGACGCGGGCGAGCTGGGTCGGCCCCAGTTGATCGAGGCCGACTACCTCCACGGGTTGTCCCGCGAGCAGGTCGACGGGTTGATCGGTGACCCGGCCCACTGGCGCGGCCGGATCGCCGCCACCGCGTACTGCACCCACACCGTGTCGCCGGTGCTGGCGCTCACCGGTGGCCGGCCGGTGGAGGTCACGGCGTTCGCGGTCGACGCCGATGACCCGCGGGCCGCGGTCACCATCGTGGTCCGGCTCTCGACCGGCGCGCTGGCGATCACCCGGCACGGCTTCCTCCAGGGCGAGCCGGACAGTCACTGGAGCTGGCTGTCCGTCCGGGGTTCCCACGCCCTGGCGGAGTCCCTGCGTGCGGCGGGCGACAGCGCATGGTCGGTGCGGGTTCGCCGTGAGGCGTGGACCCGGCAGGACGGGGCGCCTCACGAGGAGGTACGTACGCCGTCCGCGCTCACCCGCGACGGACGGCCCGTTGACCGCGGCGCCGAGGGCACCGTGCTGCTGCTCGAAGGTTTCCGGGACACCGCTGAACGTGGCGAACCCCCGCTGGTCCCGGTCAGAGCCGCGGTCGAGGCATCGCTGGTCGGTGTCGCCGGTGCCGAGTCGCTGCGCTCCGGTTCACGGCCTGTGGCCATGCCCGACCTCTCCGGTTCCTAGCACCTCTCCGTAGCCGGGCCTCCACCGCTGCCAGGAGCCGCCGTCCCGTTGCGGCGGGCCGTTTGCAGGAACCTGCAACGGATTCGCGGACGAGGATCGCACGGGGTGTGGTTGAGCCCGCCGCGGCCGACGCCGGGTGCGGCTCGGACCAGTGAGGAGCTCGATGTGATGCTGACGATGAAGACGGCCAGGCGAACCGTGCTTGCGACGGCGACGACAGCGGCGCTGATCGTGGCAGCCAGCACGACGGCGCAGGCGGCGGAGGAAGACTGGCTGTGGGAGACGGCCAGCGGCAACAACATCGGCGTCGGGGCGTACGACGACGCCAACGACGTGATGAAGGTGAACGACCAGGAGGCCGACGACCACTCGATGGTGCTCGACGTCTGGCGAGCCGGCGCCGAAGGCGGCGTGCACTACCGCTGCTGGGACTCCCGGACCGCCGCCGCCGAAGGCTGGCTCAGCTGCCCCGACGCCTTCGCCGGCAGCGGCTGGGGCCCCAACGTCAAGCTGCGCGGCAAGCTCTGCACAGGCGAGTCCGGCGGCGCCGGCGGCGGCCGCCTCCTCCGCTGCCAGCCCGAAGGCCAGTGGAAGACCTTCTACCGCTGACCACTCAGCACTCCGGAGGGGCTGCCCACGGGGGCGGCCCTTCCCTGCGTGGACGACGAACTCAGCCGAGTGACGAGAGCGTCGGCCACCGCGAGGAAAGCTCCGATCGACGCACCGGCGAGTCCGCGGCAGATCGGTGCGGAGGGCAACGGAATGGCCGCCTTGCTCAGCGCTCGAGGGCCGGCAGGGCTGCCAGGACGATGTCGGCCCAGCGTCGGTAGCCGTGCGTGGAGGGATGGAAGTTGTCGCGGGCGAAGAAGTCCGGGCCGACGTCGTCGATGCCGTCCGCGCCGATCCACCGCGCGTTCTCCCGGTCGGCGCAGACTTGCTGAGCGACCTCGTCGAGTGCTCGTCCCCCGTCGGCCAGGTAGCGCCGTAGCGCGCGGGGCAGCGCCGGGAACGAGTCGAACGGCGGTATGCCGACGACGACAACCTGGTCGGCGCGCGAGGCGAGAGCGTCGAGAATGCCCGTCAGATCCTCCCGCCACTCGGCGGTGGTCCGCCGGCTGAGGACGTCGTTGGCGCCCGCGAGCAGTACGACGAGGTCGTACCGCCCGCCGAGTTCGTCCACGAGGCGATGGCGGATCCGCCGGGACGTCGCGCCGTGCCGGCCCACCACGTGCCACGCGACCGGCCGGTCCGTCAGGTCGGAAAGACCCCGCGCGAGGAACCCGGCAAAGCCCTCGTCGTGCGTCGCCACACCGCAGCCGGCCGCTGTGGACTCGCCCAGGACGCCGAGGCGCAACGGCTCGGCGGACAGCGTCTCGCCGACCAGCCCCGCGACGGGACCACCGGCCGGTGGCAGCACATCGGTCCTCCGGCGAACCCACCAGCCTTGCGCTCCGACGACCAAGTGACGCAACGGAATCACGATTTCCTCTTCGCTCCCGGCGGGACCCGCTCTGGATGTATACGGTACCGCATATGTCCCGCCACGCCGCAGCCCGGTGCACAGGGCTCCCGACTCACCGTGCGGCGAGCGCGGTGCGGACGCCCAGTGCGATCAGGACGGCACCGGAGGCCCTGGACATCGCAGTTCGCAGAGTCGGTGTCCGGAACGCGCGCCGGGAGACGTGCACGATCCCGGCCCAGATCAGCAGCCAGCCGCCGGCCACCACCACGTGCACCGCGCACAGCAGCATGATCTGCGGCAGCACCGACTGATCGCGATCGAGGAACTGTGGCGCGATGGTCAGGTAGACCGCAGCAGCCTTCGGATTGAGAACGTTGCCCAGGTACCCCTGGACGAGATCACCGCGGTTGCTCCACGGCAGCGATCGGCGCTGCGCAGGCGTGCCCTCACGCGGTGACGCGGCTGCTCGAGACGTCCAGATCGCCTGTACGCCGATCGCGATCAGGTACACCGCACCGACCAGCTTCACGACCGTGAAGGCCGTCGACGAGCGCATGACCAACGCGGACAGCCCGACAGCGGCGAGCAACGCGTGGGTCAGCAAGCCGAGGGAGGTGCCGGCGACCACCCCGGCACCGGCACGAAGGCCGGTTCCGAGCACTCGCTCGGTGACCAAGGTGAAGCTCACCCCTGGAGTCAGGCAGAGCGGGAGCACGGCGAGGCCGAAGGCGAGCGCCGCCAGCCAGTTCACCGCCCCACCTCCGCCACGGTCATCCCCGCAGCCCCAGGTCGGCGGCGCCGGCGTACCGGGCGGAGCTGCCGAGTTCCTGCTCGATGCGGATCAGCTGGTTGTACTTCGCGGTGCGGTCGGAGCGGGACAACGAACCGGTCTTGATCTGCCCGCAGCCGGTGGCCACGGCCAGATCGGCGATGGTGGTGTCCTCGGTCTCGCCGGAGCGGTGCGACATGACGACGGTGTAGCCGGCCCGGTACGCCGTGGCGATGGTGTCGAGGGTCTCGGTCAGCGTGCCGATCTGGTTCACCTTGACCAGGATGGAGTTGGCGATGCCGTCGCGAACACCGTCGCGCAGCAGCGCCTGGTTGGTGCAGAAGACGTCGTCGCCGGTGAGCTGGACGCGACGGCCGAGCGCGGCGGTCAGCGCTTGCCAGCCGTCCAGGTCGTTCTCGCCCATCGGGTCCTCGATCGAGGCCACCGGGTACCGGTCGACGAGCCCGGTCAGGTAGTCCACCTGCTCGGCCACGGTACGGCGTACACCTTCGCCCGCGTAGTCGTAGACGCCGTCACGGTAGAACTCCGAAGCAGCGGGATCCATCACCACCGTGACGTCCGCGCCGGGCTTGTAGCCGGTCCGCTCGATCGCCGTGAGCACGAACTCCAGCGCCTCGTCGGCAGTCCGGAGCTGCGGGGCGAACCCGCCCTCGTCCCCCACGCCGGTGTTGTGGCCCGCAGCCATCAGATCCTTGCGCAAGGTGTGGAAGACCTCCGAGCCCATCCGGACCGCCTCGGCGAAGGTCGTCGCGCTGATCGGCGCGATCATGAACTCCTGGAAGTCCAGCGGGTTGTCGGCGTGCGCGCCGCCGTTGATGATGTTCATCATCGGAACCGGCAGCACCCGCGCGGTCGCGCCGCCGACGTACCGGTACAGCGGGAGCCGGTGAGCCGCCGCTGCCGCCTTGGCCGCGGCCAGCGAGACTCCGAGCACGGCGTTCGCTCCCAGCCGCGCCTTGTTCGGCGTACCGTCCAGGCGGATCAAGGCTTCGTCGAGCCCGGCCTGGTCCTCGGCGTCGAGTCCTTGGACCGCCGCGGCGATCTCGGTGCTCACCGCAGCGACAGCGCGCTGGACGCCTCTGCCGTGGAAACGGGCCGGGTCGTCGTCGCGCAGCTCGACCGCTTCGCGAGCCCCGGTCGAGGCCCCCGAGGGAACCGCCGCCCGGCCCAGGCTGCCATCGGCGAGCTCGACATCCACCTCGACGGTCGGATTACCGCGGCTGTCCAGGATCTCGCGCCCCACGACGCTGCTGATGGCAGTCATAACACCCCTTCGGCTGGTGAGTTCCCGTTTGAAACTCTCTGACCCACGCTACCTCTCCCCGGGTTCACACCGATGTGCGGCAGCGGCCTGTCCGGTCAGCCGCGCCAGCAGCTCGAAGCCGTGGCGATCCACCGAGAGCGACGTCGCGGAGAGCAGAACAACGCCGGTCCCCGCGGCGCGGTCGAGCCCGATCCAGGTACGGAAGCCGCCCGTGCCACCGTTGTGCCAGGTGATGAGCCGGCCCAAGCGATCGAGGGTGATCCAGGCGGCGCCGATGCGCACCGGTCCGGAGAACCTCGCGACCGGGTCCAGGGCGGTGACGCCGGGGGCGGATCCGTCCAGCAGCGCCGCGGTGAGCTGGGCCATGGCGCGAATCGATGCGCGGATCCCTCCAGCCGGGCCGACCGCCTCGCCGGTCCATGGCCGGCGCGCCCGTCCGGACCTGCTGGTGCCGATGACAGCACCAGGCCGCAGCTCGTCAGGCGTTGCGGGAACGTAGAACACGTCGAGCCCGAGCGGTACGGCGATCCGTTGGTGCAGCAGGTCGGCATAGGTCATTCCGGCCGCGGAGGCGATCGCATGGCCCAGCAACTCGAAGCCGAGATTGGAGTACCGCGCCTTCGGCCGCTGGAGCCGTACCCCGCGCGTTTGCCCGATGAGCTGGTCGAGGGTTTCGCCGTACGGGTTCGCGCCAGTCGTCCACAACGAGACGGAGCGTCGCAGCGGAGCCGCCGACGCGGGCAGCCTCGGCAGTCCGGAGCGATGCGTGGTGATCGACTCCAGCGTCACGGCGGCCGCCGGCGCGCTTGCCAGCGGCAACAGCTCGCCCAGGGTGGTCGACGGGGTGATTTCGCCGCGGTCGAGAGCGTCGACGTACAGCAGTCCGGTGATTCCCTTGGAGATCGAGCCGAGCTCGAAGTCCGCGTCGAGGTCCGCACTGAGACCGGCCAGCCTGGTCCCGTCCGGCGACAGTGTCGCGGCGACGACCACCGGATGCCGGTCCCCCAGCAGCTCGCGCACTTCCACCGCGAGCGTTCCGTCACCGTGAGTGTCCGTCACGGCTGTCCACCGAACAAGCCACGACCGCCGTACTTCTTGTGCACGGCCTGCTTCGACACTCCCAGCGCCTGGGCGATCTCCGTCCAGGTCACTCCCCGGTTGCGGGCGCGGCGGACGAGCACCCCTTCCAGCCGCTCCGCCTCCTTGCGAAGACGCGCCGTCGCCGCCAAGGCGGTCACCGGATCCTCGTCCGAGATCGCCAGCGTCAAGCTGGTCAGCCGCCGCAGATCCATGCGTCAACCTTAGTTGACCTCCGGTCCACGGTCAACCAAAGTTGACCCGCGCCCGTCCAGCGCCGAGATCGGGCTGGAGTCCGTTGCCACCCAGCGCTTGACCCTCACGTGGCGTCATGCCGCAGAGTCCCTGGCATGGAGCAACGCCTGACCGTGGGACGTGTGGCCGAGCTGACCGGGGTGAGCGTCCGCACGCTGCACCACTATGACGAGATCGGCCTTGTGCAGGCATCCGCGCGGACCGCGGCAGGCTACCGGGCCTACTCGGCGAGCGACGTGGAGCGACTGCGGGAGGTGCTTGTCTACCGGCGGCTGGGCGTCGGGTTGCGCGAGATCGCGGACCTGGTCGACGACCCGGGCACCGACGCGGTCGCGCACCTGCACCGGCTGCACGGCCTGCTGCTGGAACAGCGCGACCGCTCTGCCGCCATGGTGGCCGCCATCGAGACCGAACTGAAGGAGCGTGCGATGGGGATCCGGACGACGCCGGAGCAGCAACTGAAGGTGTTCGGTGCGCAGTTGTACGAAGCCATCGGGTCGGCGTACCCAGCGACACGGCGTACCGAGCCCCGGATCGCCGCGAAGATCTGGGACGCGCTCGGTGACGCGGAGACGGTGCTGAACGTCGGCGCCGGCGCAGGCTCGTACGAGCCCCCGGACCGTGACGTGACCGCGGTGGAACCGTCGGCGGTCATGCGGGCACTGCGTCCTGCGGACGCGGCGCGCTGCGTGGACGCCGGTGCCGAGAGTCTGCCGTTCGAGGACCAGTCGTTCGACGCCGCGATGGCCCTCAGCACCGTTCATCACTGGCAGGACCCGATCGCCGGGTTGCGTGAGATGCGGCGCGTGGCGCGCCGGGTGGTGGTGTTCACCCACGACGCCAGTGACCCGGGCTGGCGGCACCGGTTCTGGCTCACCCGCGACTACTTGCCCGAGGTCGCCGGGCTGGTCGCCGGCCGACCCTCGGTGGACCAGCTGGCCCGCGCGATCGACGCCCGGATGGAACCCGTGCTCATCCCGTGGGACTGCGCCGACGGGTTCTTTGAGGCCTACTGGCGCCGGCCGGAGGCATACCTGGACGACCGCGTCCGTCGCGCGGTCTCGGTCTGGACCAGAGTCGGACCGGCGGCCGAGCAGCGGGCGGTCGAAAGCCTCCGCGACGACCTCACTTCAGGACGCTGGGCCGAGCGCAACAGTGAGCTCGTCGCGCTCGACGCGGCGGAGCTCGGACTGCGCCTGCTCGTGGCCTGACCCACCGCGCGCAGGCCGCCCGCGACCGCCCTGTGGCGGCGCGGGCGGTCGGGCGGCTCAGCGCTTGCTGCGGGCCGCGAGGCCTTCGGCCGTGCCGACCAGCAGGACCGACGCGATGACGGCCACGACGAAGCCGAGAACGTTGAGCTCGAAGATGCCTCCGGTGCCGAGCACGTTCGCGACGACGCCGCCGATCACCGAGCCGGCCAGGCCGAGCAGCAGCGTCCAGAGCAGGCCGAGCTTCTGCTTGCCCGGCGTGAACAGCCGGGCCAGTGCGCCGATGACGAGTCCGGCGACGATGAATCCGATCATGCTGCATCCTCCACAGTTCCGTGCCGCCCCTGCGGCTTGTGCTCAACTCAACCACCGACGAGGGCTTTTGCTTTCCGATTCGTCCCTGACCCGGCCCCTGAGTCGTCCCTGACAACTTCCGGTCCGACCGTTCCGTCTTCCTGTGTGACGGCACGATCGAGGGGAAGCGAATGGCCACAGCGGCACGCGACGAACAGTTCAGCGAGTACGTCGTGCAACGAAGAACCCAGCTCCGGCGGATCGCGTACCTGCTCTGCGGGGACGTGCACCAGGCGGAGGACCTGGTGCAGACGGCGCTGATGAAGGTGTACATCGCCTGGCCCCGCGTGCAGCGCGCCGGCAACGTCGACGCCTACGTCCGCCGGATCCTGGTCAACTCGGGCATCGACGAGAGCCGGCGGCCCTGGCGCCGCGAGGACTCCGGGCTCGACGGGCTGGATCCGCAGGCCGTGCACGGCCCGGCGGTCGAGGACCGTACGGCGCTGATCGAAGCGCTGGCGACGTTGCCGCTCGCCCAGCGCCGGGTGGTGGTCCTGCGGCACTACCTCGGCATGTCCATCGAGGAGACCGCGGCCGACCTGAACTGCAGCTCCGGAACCGTGAAGAGTCAGAACTCGCGCGCTCTGGCGCGCCTCAACGACTTGCTGGCCCCGCAGTTCGGGGCCACGGGAAGGACCGACCGATGATCGACGAGAAGTCGCTGCACGCGCGCCTGACGGCGGCCGCAGCTCAGCAGGACGAGCTTCTGCCCAGAGCACTCGAGGACGACCTGTCCGCCGGCCGCCGCGGCTTGCGCCGGCGTCAGCTGCTGACGGGTGCTGGGGTGACCGGCGCGGTGGCCACCGTCGCGGTCCTTGCCTTGGGCATGACCACCTGGCTGTCTCCGAACGCAAATCCGGCACCGGAGGGCGCACCGATCGCCGGCCAGTCGTCGGCGACGCCGAGCGCACCGGTCCCCGGCACACCGACGGCCAGCATCGGGCCAGGTCCGGACACCACCGGCGACATTCCGGTGCCGGTGGAATCGGGCCCACCGGTGCCGGCTGCGGACCGGACCTTCAACCAGAACCTGGCCGCCGCGCTGTACGCGCATCTCGATCCCACCAGGCGGCACCTGGATTTCAGCTCCGGTGGCTTCAGGGTCAACCGGCAGCTCGGCACCATTCTCAGTGGCGGCAATCGGATCGGCTGGCGGATGCCGGGCCAGATGGGCGCGGAGGGCATCGTGAGCCTGTCGGTGCACCCGGCGAGCCGAAAGCCGCGTGCCTGTGGATCCAACCCCGACGTGCGCGTGCGCTGCCGCGAGATCCAACTGCCGAACGGCCGAACGGCGGAGCTCGGTCGCAGCGGCGACTTCGCCGACGTCCACTACCAGCAGCCGGACGGTGAGTGGATCACCGTGTCCGTGAGCACGTTGTTCGGGAACAACACCGAGATCCCGGTGCACGACATGGGCATCACCGACCAGGAGTTGCTGGCCCTCGTCCAGGACAGCCGGCTCAACCTGCCGAAGTTGTCGGAGGAAGAGCAGACCAACGAGAACGCCCTGAAGAACTTCTCCCCCTCGGCACAGCAGTTCCGCACCGCGGCAGCCCGCGCGCTGACAGGTGGCACGCTCAGCGGTGGCCGGCGGGAGAAGGTCACCGAGCAAGCCAGCTACCAGCTGACCTGGCGCAAGGGCGCCGTGACAGCGACCGTCGAGGTCGGCGTCGACTCGAAGGTCGGCGTCAGCAGCTGCCGCGAGCAGCTGTCGATCCTCGCGGCCTGCGACGCACTCACGCTGCCCAACGGCCGGAAGGTCCAGCTCGGCCAGCGCGCGATGACCTACCGCGGCGACCCGCAGTACGTGATCGGCGGCACCTACCTCCAGCCGGACGGCGACTCGGCCCACGTGCGAATCCGCTACCCCGGCACCAAGCTGCCCACCGGCGCGATCACCCAGCAGCAGCTCATCAACCTCCTCACCGACCCCTCACTCGACAAGTAGCAGTTGACCGAATCGAGCGGTCCGGGTTGCTCCGGACCGCTCGTTCCGATGCCCAGGTCAGGGCAGCGGCTGGACTCGGGTGTTCTGGAAGGACGCCTGGAGCCAGCGGCCGTGGACCCTGTGCATGACGTTGGTGTTGATGGACAGCGAGTCGGCCCGGCAGGTCGTCGCCGGGGCCGTGATCAGGCAGCTGGTCCGGACGATGACGGCGAGGTCGGGCTCGAGGTAGCGGATCTGCTCGCTGAGCGTCCGGAACGTCGTGTCCTCGATGTAGGTGTCGAAGTAGCGCTGCATCTCGCGGGCGATCTCGGCCCGCCCGCGCAGGTGGTCGCCGTTGAAGGTGACCACGTCGGCGTCGGGATGGAACGTGGCCGCGAACTCGGCGCCGCTCTCGTGCGTCCAGGCATCTGCTTGCTGCTGGAGCAACCGGTCGAACACCACCTTGTCCGGGACCCGCCCGTCCCGCTCCGGGCCGGCCGCGGCACCGGCCGTCAGCGTCACTGCCAGCCCGAGCGCGGCCACTGCGGCGACGGCGATCCTGCGCATCGTTCTTCTCACGGGACAACCTCCTATATGTTGAACGGCTAGACGTAGACAGGCTACATATACATTCAAGGCCGGGCGCCGCGGGGTCGTACCGTGCGACGATGCGGCCATGGCTGATGTCCCGGGGCGCGCGCAGCCGCCCGCGATGTTCGGAAACCTGACCTTCGCGCTGGCGATGGTCGGCGGCTCGGCGCGGGCGCGGGTCGACGAGGTGTTGTCCGAGTACGGCATCGGCATCCGCGGCCTGGGCGTCCTCGCGCACATCGCCGCCGAGCCGGACCTCTCGTACTCCGCGCTGGCCCGGCGGTCGAACGTCACGGTGCAGACGATGACGGCCTCGATCAAAACTCTCCAGAACGGCGGCTTCATCGCGCCCCGGGATCCCACCCGGGCCGGCCGGGCGGCGCGACTGCTGCTGACCCCGCACGGAGCCCGGACCCTCGCCGCGGTGGACGAGGCAGTCGCCGGGATGTCCGACACCTGGCTTTCCCTCGAGGCCGAGGAGCGCGGGACGCTCGCGGCGCTGCTCGGCAAGATCCTGCGCGCGACGGTGGAGCGCGCATCCTGACCCGCCCCGCATCACAACCTACAGGGACCCTGTAGGTTGACCGCATGGCCTCCGATCCGTCCTCTCACCGCTTCCGGCCGTCGCGCCGGGCACTGCTCACCCATGGCGCCGCGGCGACCGCAGCGGCTGCCGTCGCCGGTGTCGCGGGCGCACAGCTCGGTTCCTCCGATGCCGCCGCCACAGCCACCACCGACACCGTCGTGCCGTTCCACGGTGAGCACCAGGCGGGCATCGTCACCGAGCAGCAGTCCAACGTCGTCCTGGCGGCCTTCGATGTCACCACCGATCAGTCCGGACTGCGCCGGCTCCTGGACGACCTGACCGCACTCGGCGCCGCGCTCAGCACCGGCCGGCCGGCCCCCGCCCGCGAAGGACGCGCCGGCCTGGCCGCCGACTCCGGAATCGCGACCGGGCTCGCGGCGGCCCGGTTCTCGCTGACCGTCGGATTCGGGCCCGGGCTTTTCGGCGGTCGTTTCGGCCTGACCGCGAAGCGGCCGCGCAAGCTCGATCCGTTGCCGGCGTTCCCGGGCGACACGCTCGACGAGTCGCGCAGCGGCGGGGACCTCGTCGTCCAGCTCTGTGCCGACGATCCGCAGGTTCTGAGTCATGCCTTTCTGCAGGTTCGCGCTGTCACCGTGGGCAAGGCGCGGCTTCGCTGGTCGGACGCCGGTTTCCTCAGCCGCCCCGCCGACGGGCACGCGCCCCGCAATCTGCTCGGACTGCAGGACGGTACGGCGAACCCGCCGCCCGGTCCCGGCCGGGATCGTCTCGTCTGGGCCGACACCGCGGCCGAACCGGCCTGGATGCACGGCGGCACGTACCTGGTGTTCCGGCGGATCCGGCTGCGGTTGCCGGAATGGTCGCTGACTCCGGTCGACCAGCAGGACCAGGCCGTCGGGCGCCGCGCCGACGGGTCGCCTCTGTCCGCGGCGCCCGGTGCCGATCCGTCCACCCCGCTCGATCTCGTCGCTCGGGACGCCGCCGGCGGCCCCGCGATCCCGGCGCGCGCCCATGTCCGGCAGATGCACCGCTTCAAGCTGCACCGTCGCTCCTACAACTACGACCGCGGCTTCGATCTCCCCGCCGCCTCAACTCACGGCGAGGACCCGGACGGGCACGGCCATGGCCACGGCCACGCCGGCCACTCGGGGTACGACGCCGGATTGTTGTTCCTGAGCTTCCTCCAGGACCCGGCCCGGCAGTTCGTCCCGGCGCAGCAGGTTCTGGCGACCGCTGACGATCTGAACCGCTTCCTGCAGACCACCGGCAGCTCTCTCTTCGCGATCCCCGGTGGAGTCCGCGCCGGGGAGTCGCTGGCGGACGGCCTGGTGTGACGTGCGGGGAGGTCAGACCGCCGGCAGGCCGGGCTGTACGCCGTACCGCGGATTGCCGGCGAGCCAGTTCGTGTAGCGGGCACTCCGGGCTATCGCGTCGGCGTAGGCAGCGGTCGCCAGCGTGACCACCTGGTCCGACAGGCCGGCCGCAGGGCCGTCCGGGTGCCAGCCGATGAGGTGCCGCCACTTGAGCGGCACACCAGCGATCGGAACCGCGACCACGCCGGGGATCTCCCGGAACATCGGCTGGCACAGCACCACGGCGTCGCCGGACTCGACCAGGTCGATGCAACTGATGACGTCGGTTTCGTACAGCGTGCGGGGGGTGAAACCGGCTCGGGCGCACGCGGCGGCGAAGCACTGCGCGAAGCATCCGTCGCCAGGGGTCGCACCCCATTGCGCCGTGGCCAGGTCGGCGAGTCCGACGGCCGGGGCGTCGGCCAGCGGATGATCAGCCGCCAGCATCACGAAGACGGGATCGGTGCCCAGCACCCTCCAGGTCAGTCCGGACTGGACCGGTGGCGGCGCATCACCGCAGACGCCCACCACGGTGTAGTCGATCCGGCCGTCGGCGACCATTGCCGCGAGCTCTTCCGAGGACCAGGACACCTGGGTGCTCACCCGGAGGCCGGGGTAGACGGTCGTGAGGTGGTGCAACAGCCGGCCCAGCACCGGACCACTCGCCGATCCCACCGTCAGGCTGGCCGGGGTCGCGCCGGCCCGGTCCCCACTGTTGCTGAAACGCACCGCCTCCTCGCGAAGACCTGACAGCGCGGGCAGCAGCAGCCTGGCGCGGGTCAGTACGAGGTCACCCAGCGGGGTCGGCCGGATGCCGGCCCGATCCCGCTCGAACACCGGCCCACCCAGGAGCCGCTCGATGCGCTGCAGCTGGGCGGTGAGAGCCGGCTGCGCGAGGCCCAAAGCCGCTGCGGCCTTGGTGATGCTGCCCGCGTCAGCCACCGCACAGACGATCCTCAGATGCCTCAGCTCCAGCTCCATACCAGCAACGTATGCATCGAAGTCCTTTCCGGTGAAGGGCGGAGAGCCGATCGTGAGTTCGGCTCCCCGCCCGGGTCACGACGCTGTGGTCAGATCTGCAGCCACAGGGCGGGGACGTTCGGCGGTTCCCAGCCGGGCTGGGCGGTGTGGCCCTGCTGGCACTGGTAGCGCCGGCCGCTGTAGGTGACAACCGCGCCGAGCGGGTACGCCGTACCCGCCCTCCAGGTGGTCTCACCAGGCGGTGTGGTGGGCGGAGTGGTCGGAGGAGTGCTGCCACTGACGGTCAGGGTCAGGTTGTAGGCGGTCAGGATCTCGTTGACCGGCTGGAAGTAGATCACGCCGCCCGAGGTGCAGTTGCCCGAGCCGCCCGAGGTCACGCCCTGCGCCTGGTCACCGGTGAGCCAGGAGCCACCCGAGTCGCCGGGTTCGGCGCAGGCGTTGGTCCGGGTGAGGCCGGTGATGGTTCCCTCCGGATACGTCACCGAGGCGTTCTTCTGCTGGATGATGCCGCAGCGCCAACCGGTCGTCGACCCGGATCGGCAGACCGACGACCCGACGGCCGCCTCGGTCGAGCCCGCCACCGGCACCGTTCCGGGGTAGCGGTTGACCAGCGCTCGCGGGGTGTTGCCGGCGGCAACGCGGACCCAGGCATAGTCGTTGCCGGGGAAGCTGGAACCGGCGAAGGTGCCGCTCGGCTGCGTTGTGGTCGCACCGAGCCGGCCACAGTGTCCTGCCGTCACGAATCCACCCGTCACCGCGAAGCCGACCGAGCAGCGCGAGCCGCTGCCGATGTAGTAGGCGTTGCCGCCGATGATGTCGATCAGCGGCCGCGGGGTTTCGGCGGAGTCCTGGAACCGGACGGTCGAACCCTCGATCCCGCTGACCTTGGCGAATGCCTTCGCCTGCGCGGTGGCGCCGCGCCTGCTCAGGATCACCAGCTGGTTCGTGGTGACGTCGACGTACCAGCCGGGCACCGTTCGCGGAGCGCGGGCGGCGTTGCTGTCCAGCCGGTTCTTCAGCGCGTCCAGCTGGTCCAGTCCGCGCGGTACGGGCTTGGGAACGGCGCCGACCGCACGCACCAGGCCGGCTCGCGCCGGGTCGGTGATGCCGACCGTGAGCGTGCTCGCGTCGCGGTCGAGCCACGCACCGGCGAACGCCGTACCGAGAGTCGTTCGCAGGAAGCGCTCCGCCTCAGCCGCCGTGGTTTCCCGGGCCAGCCGTGCGCGGGCCTCGTCCGGGGTGATCTTCAGATCGCGGGCGAGTGCGGCGAGCATCGGAGCAGAGTCCTGGGCATCGGCCGACGCGGCGGGCGGAGGCGGCGCAGCAGGACGGAGTGCGGTCGCGACGGGCGTGAAGGTGACGGCGGCTGCCAGGCCTGCCGCTGACACTGCGGCCGCTAGGGCGGCGATCTTTCGGGACATCTCGTCTCCTGCCATGGGGCGGTTGGCGGTGATCAGATGCCCGGAACCTAACGACGAAAGACCCGGCCCGGCACATCCCAGCTGGGTCATATCGCCGCGCGGAAGCGCCCCTGGACTACGCCGCCGGAGCCGTGGCCGGCGCGGCCGGGGCGGTCGGGATCACACCGCCAGCTTGTCGACCGTCTCGCGCAGGAATCGGGTCAGCAGCTCGACCGTGGTCTCGACGTCGGCTCTGGTGGTTTGCGGGTGCGTGCTGCAGAAACGCAGGACCGGACCATCGCCGAGGTCGGTCGTCAGGACCAGCGCGAAGCCCTGCTTCATCATCGCGGCGGCGATGCGCCGGGTGACCTCGTCGAGCGTCGCGGCGTCCAGGCCGGGATGGTGGGGGCGGAACGTCAGCACGCTGAGTTGCGCCGGCGAGACGATCTGCCAGTACGGCGTTCGCAGCAGCAGGGACTCGGCGTACTCGGCCATGTCCATGCCGTGCGCCACGCCGGCGCGGACCGCGTCGAGGCCGAACGTCTGCAGGGTCATCCAGAGCTTGAGCGCCCGGAAGGACCGGGTGAGCTGTGGCCCGTAGTCGTAGAAGTTGACCGGCCGGGTCGCTGCGCGGTTCTCGGTCAGGTACTCCGCGTGCAACGCGAAGGCGTCGCTGAGTACGTCGACGTCCCGCACCAGCACGCAGCCGGCCTCGTAGGGCTGGAACCACCACTTGTGCGGATCGACCGCGATCGAGTCCGCCCGCTCGAGACCCCGCAGCAGCTGCCGGCCCTGATCGGTCAGGATCGCGGCGCCTCCGTAGGCGGCATCCACGTGGAACCAGACATCCTGCTCCGAGCAGACGTCGGCGATCGCGGCGAGCGGATCGATCGCACCGGTGTTCGTCGTACCGGCGGTCGCGACGGCGAAGAAGGGCGCGGTTCCCGCCGCGCGGTCGGCGATGATTGCCTGACGCAACGCATCGGCGTCCATCGTCAGGTCGGGTGCGCAGCGGACCCGGCGGATCTGGTCGGCGCCGAAGCCCAGGTAGCTGAATCCCCGCACGACGGCCGCATGCGTCTGGTGCGTGACGTAGATGCGTGCCTGCGGCGCCACGCCGCCGAAGCGCTTGGTCCGGGCCGCGTGCAGGGCCAGCAAACTGGCCTGCGTACCGCCGGTCGTCAGGATTCCGCCGGCAGCCGCCGGCAGACCGAACAACTCCCTCAGCCACTCGATGACCACCAGTTCCACCTGGGCGGCGCCCGCACCGCCGACCCAGTTGCCGGCGAACACGTTGGCGCCCGAGGCAAGGAAGTCGGCCACCGCGGCGACGTAGTTGCCAGGGCTCGGGACGAAGGAGAAGAAGCGTGGGTGGTCGGTCGCCGCGCAGGCCGAGAGCACGTCGGACACCACCCGCTCGAGCACCTTCTCCGGGTCCGTCCCGGCGGTCGGGATCGCCTCGCGCAGCTTGTCCTCCAGATCGGCCCGGGACCACTCCGCAGTGACGGGCTGGTCCCCCAGCCGCTCGATCCGATCGGCCAGGAAGTCGGTCGCGGCGTACCCCAACCGCCGCATCTGCTCACCGGACAACGCCAGTGGCGCCTTGTCGTCATACATGCCAGTGAGCATTGCCCGCGCCGGCGACCGCGTCTTGGACGATGTTGACGTCAGCTGCGCCGGTAGACGCCCGGCGGCACGCCCACCAGCCGGACGAAGTGCCGGTTGAGGTGCGCCTGGTCGAAGAACCCCGCCCGCAGCGCCGCGTCCGCCGGCCGCTCGCCGCCGTCGAGCAGGCGCCGGGCCAGGTCGACGCGCTGCGAGATCACGTAGGCGTACGGCGACAGACCGGCGTACTGCTGGAACGCACGGATCACCGTGGCGGGCGCGACGCCGAGTTCAGCGGCCAGGGTCCGGACGTCGACCGGCTCGCGGAATCGCTGGTCGAGCCGATGCCGGACTGCGACGGCCAGTCGCCCACCGGCGCGACCGTCGGTCTCGGCACCTGGTGGATGCTCGAACAGGCGCGAGACCGCGGCCAGGACCAGTTCGCGGCGTTCCTCGGCTCCCACCGACCGGTCGGCCCTGGCCAACTGACGAATCGGACCGGGCAGGTGCAGCAGCCCGCGGACCGACGGAGTACTCCCGGTGGCGAGCACGTCGGCGACGTACTCCGGCCGCACGGTGACGGCGTCGTACGCCAGACCGGCTTCGTCGATCACCCCCTCGTGCACCTGCCCGGGCGGCAGCACCGTCGCGAGCCCGAACGCAGCAGTGTGCCACGAGCCCGAACTCCACAACCGCACCTTCCCGGTGCTCACGAGCCCGAACGACCAGCTCTGGTGAGCATGCCGGGGAAACCGGTGGGACGGACGCAACCGCAGACGCCGCACGGAGATCGTCAGCTCGCTCACCCCTCCAGTGTCGGCCATGACGGTGCGTCCAGCCTCGGGCCGGCGGAAGGAGCCCTCGGGACGAGCCCCGCGCCGGGGTGGTGGCCGCGCTGGACAAGGGCTGACCGACGACCGGGTGCGCTGACGCCGCCGTCTAGTCCGCCACTGCGAGGTGGCGCCGGTACCATGCGGTCAGGACGGCGTCCACCTCGCGAGCTGCCGGCAGCTGCGGCGCGGGCTCGATGCCGGGCTCGTCGGCGAGCGGATGGGCCAGCCCGGGGATCGGCAGCAGCTCGGACCGCTCCCCCACAGCCTCGACCAGACGTGCCGCGTCTGCGCGGAAACCAGGGTGGTCCAGCTCGCCGCTGACGACGAGCAGCGGCGCGCGACCGGCGATGGCGTCAGCCTTGGCGACGAAGTCGAGGCTGTCGGCGGCCTTCTCCGACTCGGCATCATAGGGGTAGTCGTCCGGGAACAGGTCGACGACGGTCCGCAGGCGAATCGCGGCGTTGACGACCGCGCCGGCGAACACCGCGACATCGTGCTCGGCGAGGACCTCCAGCGCGACAGCTCCACCCAGCGAACCACCCAGTACGCCGATCGGGCCGTCGCCGACCGGCAGCTGTGCCCGGATCGACGCCAGCGCGGCGGGGAACTCCTCGGTCGCCTGCCGGACGATCGGGTACAGGAAGGACATCAGGACGTCCTTGCGCATCAGCTCGAGACCGGCGGCCATGCTGCCGTCGACCATGCGTGCCCCGCACAACGGCATGCCGAGGTGCACCCGCCACGCGGGCACACCGGTCATCGGCACGGCGGCGGCGAACGCGGCGTCCGACCTCGGCGCGTCCAGCATGTGCCAGGTGACGATCAGCGGGGCCGGCCCGCCACCGTCCGGCGGCAGAGCAGTGAACGGCACACCGGCCGCCGTACCAGTGATGGGTGTGGGCATGCGCCCAGGCTAGATCTCCGGCCGCGGGCGCGGATCCGATTACGCCACCAGCAGAGTCGGCTCGACCATTCGCCGCCGAGGTGTCGGATCCGGTGCGGCGCCGATCGTCTCCCTTGTGAACCACCACAGCGACCCGGGACAGCACCACGCACCCCCGCCGCTGATTCGACACACTGGAGCCAGGAGGTACCGATCATGAAGTACGTGTTGATGTTCGTCGAGACCGAGCAGTTCGCCCAGGAGCTGGCGGCGAAAACCGCCGCCGAGCGCGAGCAGGCCTACCAACGCGTCTACGCGTGGTTCGACGAGCACGCCGGCAAGATCAGCGGCGGGCGCAAGCTGCAAGCTCCGCACACCGCGACCACCGTCCGCCTCGACGGCCCCGCACCGGTCACCACGGACGGGCCGTTCATGGAGGGCAAGGAAGTGGTCAGCGGCTTCACCGAGGTCGACGTCACCGACCTCGACGAGGCCCTGCAGATGGTCAGGACCTGGCCCGGCTGCCCCGTGGTCGAGATCCGTCCCGTGGAGTCATGACCAGCACCCCCGCCGACGAACTGGCCCGCGTGGTTCGCGACCACGCCGGCCGGCTCGCCGCGTCCCTGGTGTCGCTGCTCGGGGACTTCTCCGCCGCCGAGGACCTGGTCCAGGACGCGGTCGAGACCGCGCTGAGACGCTGGCCCGAGGAGGGCGTTCCCGACCGCCCCGACGGATGGCTGTTCACGGTCGCGCGGCGCCGCGGCCTCGACCTGCTCCGCCGGCAGCAGAACTACCGCTCCAAACTGGCCGAGCTGCAGTGGCCGGTCCAGCCCGCGCCCGACGACCGGCTCCGGCTCGTTTTCACCTGCTGCCACCCGGCCCTGGCCCGCGAAGCCCAGATCGCCCTCACCCTGCGAGTGGTCTGCGGTCTCACCACCGCACAGCTCGCCGCGGCGTTCCTGGTCCCCGAAACCACCGTCGCGCAGCGCGTCACCCGCGCCAAACGCAAGATCGCCCAGGCCGGCATCCCCTACCGTCTCCCCCGCGACGACGAACTGCCCGAACGCCTCGGCGAGGTGCTCACCGTCATCTACCTGCTCTTCAACGAGGGCTACCTCTCCAGCACCCGCGACCGCCCGCACTCCCGCGACCTCGTCGACGACGCCGAGTGGCTCACCGCGCTGCTCGCCGGACTGCTCCCGGCCGAACCTGAGGTGACCGGCCTCCTGGCGCTGATCAGGCTCCACCGCAGCCGCGCCGCCGCGCGATTCACCCCCGACGGTCAACTGATCCTGCTGCCGGACCAGGACCGCAGTACGTGGGACCACGCCGCGATCGCCGCCGCCACCGGCCTCCTCACTCGCACCGCCCGACGCCATCGCTCCCCCGGCCCGTACCAGCTCCAGGCCGCGATCGCCGCCTGCCACTGCGAGGCTGCCAGCTGGGCCGAGACCGACTGGCACCAGATCCTCGTGCTCTACGACCTCCTGCTCCGCCTGCAACCCAGCGCCGTCACCCGCCTGCACCGCGCGGTCGCCGTACGGTACGTCGAAGGCGCCGAGGCCGCCCTCGCCGAAGTCGACGCCCTGCGCAACGAACTCGGCAGTTATCCCCTGCTCCACGCGACCCGCGCCGAACTGCTGCGCGCAACCGGCGACCACGCCCGAGCCCGTGAGGCCGACCAGCGTGCGCTGGAGCTCACCAACAACCCCGCCCAAGCCGAACTGCTGCATCAACGACTCGTCCGCCCGTGAAGTTGTCTGGCGACACGCTTCGAGGGCGTCCGGCATACTGCGGAGTTGTGCAGACACCGTTGGTGGTTCGTCCTCTGGATGCCGAGACCTGGCCGGCGTTCGCCGCTCTGGTCGAGGCGAACAACGGGGTGTGGGGCGGTTGCTGGTGCATGGGCTTCCACGTGAAGCTCGGCAAGGGCCGCACCGCGGAGCAGAACCGGAACGACAAGGAGCAGCGGGTGCGCGAGGGCACCACCCACAACGCGCTCGTGTTCGACGGCGAGCAGTGCGTCGGCTGGTGCCAGTTCGGTGCTCCGCAGGACCTTCCCGAGATCAAGAGCAAGCGCCTGTACGACAAAGGCCTGACCACCCTGCCCGACTGGCGGATCACCTGCTTCTTCACCGGCAAGGGACACCGTGGCCGAGGCGTCGCGGCGGCCGCACTGGCCGGTGCCCTGGACCAGATCGCTCAGCGCGGCGGCGGGATCGTCGAGGGCTATCCCGAGGAAACCGACGACCGCAAGGTCGCCGGTTCGTTCCTGCACACCGGCCCGATGGGCGCCTTCGAACGCCTCGGCTTCACCCGGACCCGCCCGATCTCCCCTCACCGCTGGGTCGTCACCCGAACCGTCGCCCCGGCCTGAGCCCCGGCGCGCGGGATCGGTCAGTGCGCCACCGTCCCGGCCGGCGCGACCTGGGGAAAGCTCGCACACACAACCGCTGCGGCCGCCTCGGCCTCCTCAGCGGTGGCACCGCGGCTCAGCACATAGCCCAGCCGCCGGTGGTACGTCGTCGGCTCCCACCGGAAGCGAACCACTCCAGGTGGCACGACCATCTCGGCCGTCGGCGGCTCGGGGAGACCTGCGGCGAACATCGCCGCGTCGCCGTGCAGGAATCGGATGCACGCCGCCCCGGTCCCGCCGGCCGGGTGGTCGCCGTCCGGCTCGCCGACCGCATCGAGCAGCGTCTGCCGCAGGACGTTGCGGCCGGTGGACAGCTGCAGCAGCTCCCACAGCCGGTCCCCACCGAGCCGGCGGTTGACCTCGACAACTGCCGGTCCGTCGGACGTGAGAATGAGCTCGACATGGGTCGGACCGTCGGTGTGACCGATCGCCCGCAGCGCACGGACCGCCTCGGTGCTCACCGCGCGCAGCTCGGCAGCCGCCAGCCTGGCCGGCATGATGTGCCCGGTCTCGACGAAGTGCGGTGGGCCGGAGTTGAGCTTCTCGGTCACCATCATCACGTCGTGCGCCGCGTCGACCGACCGCAGTTCAACGCTGTACTCGCGGCCGGTCAGCAACTCCTCGGCCAGGACCCGCCCCAGCCCCGCGTCGGCCGCCCAGCGCCAGCCGCGTTCCACGTCCTCCGGCCCGGCGACTGCGAAGACGCCGAGACTGCCGTTGCCGGCGACCGGTTTCACGATGATCGGATAGCCGTACTGCGTGCCGAACTGCCGCGCCGCTGCCGGATCAGGGCAGATCCGGTTCCGGACCGGCCGGCATCCGCCCTGAGCGAGCAGTACTCGCTGGCCGGCCTTGTCCTGACCACCACCGGTCGCAGGGTCTGGTACGGACCTGATACCGAGCCGACGTGCGATCGCCTGCACCGCGGCCAGCGCGAACTCGCCGTACCCGGCGACCACGTCGACCGGATCCACCGATTGGATGCCCTCAGCAACTTCCAGGATCCGCTCGCGGTCGCTCCACGGCGCCGCGGCGAACCGGTGCGCGCAGCGCGCGTACGGCGTCAGGTCGCTCCCGCCCGGCATGTCGTCGAGCTGGAGCAGCGTCACTCTGGCCGGCAGCCCGACGAGCTGGGCGGCAAGCTCCGGCCAGGCACCGACCAGGAGCAGATGGGTCATCCGGTCACCCCGTGCGCGTTCGGCGCCGCGTAACTGTGCACGCTGACCGGCAGAGCGGCATCCAGAGCTCGCCTGATGTCGGTCACCAGATCCTGTGTGTCCTCGCACCCGGCCGAGATCCGCACCAGTCCGTCCGGCACCCGCAGGTGCGGCCAAGCACCGATGTCGTTGGCCGTTGTCTGCAAGCCGCCATAGCTGGTCGCGGCACTGACCAGGCGACTGGACCGCAGGAACCGGTGCAGGTGGGCACGATCCGGCAGCTGGAAGGTCAGCAGTCCGCCGCCCAGCTTCATCTGACGGTCCGCGATCGCCCGCTGCGGATCCCTCGCCGATCCGGGCCAGCGCAGGCCGGCGACCTCCGGCCGGCCAGCCAGCAGCTCCACCAACGCGGCCGCGTTCGCGTTCTGCCGGAGCAGCCGTACTTCCAGGGTCCCGATCGAGCGGTGCGCGAGCCAGCAGACGAACGGCGACGGAATCCCGCCGTGCAGGTGGCGCCAGTGACGGATGGTTTCGATCAGCTCGCCGTCCCGGCCACTGACATGACCGAGGATCAGGTCGTTGTGCCCGCAGACCACCTTGGCATCACTGGACATCACCAGATCGGCTCCCAGCGCCAAGGGACACTGGCCGAGCGGCGACGACACCGAGTTGTCCACCGCGACCAGGGCGCCGGCGGCGTGCGCCACCCTGGCCGCCGCGCGCACGTCGTACAGGTCGAGCAGTGGGTTGCTCGGAGACTCGAGCACGACCAGCCGTGCACCGACCACCGCGGCGCGCAACTCGTCCACGCCCGCCAGCACCTGGACGGTCACCCCCCGGTCGATCAGCTGGTCGGAGATCTGCCGGGTCTCGTAGTACGTGCCGCCCTCGAACAGCACGAGTTTGTCGCCGGGCCGGAGCAGACCGAGCAGCACCGCGGAGACCGCGGCCATCCCGCTGTTGAACACCACGCTGCGGCCCTGGTCGAGCGCGCCGAGTGCCACCTCGAGGCGGTCCGCGGCCGTGTGCCCCCAGCGGCCGTAGATGGTCGGCGCCACGTCGTCGAGGTCTTGGTGATACGCGGTCGCGAACTCCGGCGACGGGCTCAACGGACCCGCCAGCTCGAACTCCGGCATCCCGGCGTGAACGCACTGGCTCCCCGCCTGCAGTGCAGCGTCAAAGTCCACTTCGATCCCCTCCGCGACAGACAGGTCACCCTCCGGAGCGAGACGTTAACCGGTTCACGGTCGCTCGACCAGACTTCGCACGTCCTTTTCTGCAGGGCCGCGCCCCGTCTGGTCGACCTTTCTGTCCTGGTCGAAGCGTTCGGCTCAGGGCTTGCCGCGCCGGACCGCAACGCTCGGCAGCAGTGAAGGCCGCACGAGCACAGTCAAGTGACTGATACCGGCGCTCTCACCGCAGAGGTGAGCATGGAGACCGGCAGCCGACTCAGGTGTGCCCACGGATGGCAGAGAACTCGAAGGAGCAAGGAAATGTCGGACAAGTTCACGGGACGTTGCGAGTGCGGCGCCATCACGTACGAGTTCGGCGACGAACCCGATTTCGTCGCCAACTGTTACTGCAAGGACTGCCAGCGAGCCTCCGGCGGTGTGATGGCCACCTACTTCAGCGTCGCCTTGGACGACTTCACGCTGCTCAGCGGCAGCCCTCGTTCCTATCCCTACGTGGCGGACAGCGGGAACACGCTGGAACGGTCCTTCTGCCCGGACTGCGGCGCTCGGCTCTTCAACGAAAGGCTTTCGGGGTTCCCGGGCCAGCTGTTCGTGATGCTCGGCAGC
Organism: Kribbella flavida DSM 17836; assembly: GCF_000024345.1. NCBI lineage: Bacteria > Bacillati > Actinomycetota > Actinomycetes > Propionibacteriales > Kribbellaceae > Kribbella > Kribbella flavida. Next base: position 4,309,675 of record NC_013729.1, read on the forward strand.
CTCGACGAGCCCGAACGGATCAAGCCGCCGATCATGGAGATTTTCACCGCGCACCGCATCTCCTGGACCGCCGCGCTCGACGTACCGCAGTACCGGGCTCGGCCCGACGCCGACCCGAACGCCGCCCAGGACCGCATGCCTGGAGGTTGCGGCTGAACGTACTACCGACGGTTTGCGGCCGGCGCGTCTGCCCGGGGAGGCTGTTGCCAGCAGTCAGGCCGGGCAGGTGACGAAGTCGGCGATCAGGTGCGCGAGACGCTCGGGCTGGTCGAGCGGGACGAGCGTGTAGGCGTCATCGACGAGCGCCACCTCGGCGTGCTTGAGTACGCGAGCAAGTCGCTCGGCGTGCTCCACCGGCATCACCCGGTCCTGCGCAGCCCACACGATGAGGGCCGGCCCGTCGAATCGATGCAGCTGCGCGGCGGCGTCGACGAGCTGACGGCGGTTCACGGCCTTCATCATCTTGCCGATGTCACGCCGCACGCGACGGTCGGCCGCGAACGCGTCCAGCCATCCGTCGAACACCGCGGCCTCGATCGGTCGCTTCGTCATCCAGCCGAAGGTCATCGGCAGACGACGCAGAGCGGGTATCCGCAGCATGGCGAGCGACAGCCGCAAACCCCCGGGTACGGCGCCGGCGACCGCCATCGTCCGGCCCGGCAGGCCGGGCGGGAAGTTCTCGAACGCGTCGGCCGAGACCAGGACGAGCCGGTTGACGAGAGCGGGGTCGTCGGCCACCAGCAGTTGCGCCAGGGCGCCGCCGGTGTCGTTGCCGACCAGCGTCACGTCCTGGAGCGCCAGGGACCGGATCAGCTCGCCGACCAGCCGGGCGATGGCCGCCGGGCTCTGGTCCGCGTGCTTGGGTCGCGGCACACGGTGCGCGCCCAGCGGGAGCACAGGGACGATGCAGCGTGCTCGCGGCCGGAGCCGTTCCACCACCGGCGCCCACAGGTGCTCGTCCATCAGAGCGCCGTGCAGCAGCACGATCGTGTGGTCGCCGCTTTCGGTGTCGACGTACTCGAGCGCGGAGTCGCCGAGCCGCACTTGCTTCCTGTCCATCGCTTCCGCTCCTAGTAATCCGTGGATTACGGCTAATGTAATCCACGGATTACCCGCGAGCAAGGAGAGCGTGTGGAACCGCAAGGACCGAGGCAGCCCGACGGCGGGACCCGTGAGCGCCTGCTCGCGGCGGGCCTGCGGCTTTTCGCCGAGCGAGGCTTCGACGCCGTCAGGGTCGGCGACATCGAGCAAGCGGCCGGCCTGGTCCCCCGGCGCGGCGCGATGTATCGCCACTTCAAGAGCAAGGAAGCCCTGCTGGCGGCGGCGGTCGAGTCGCACCTGGTGTCGGTGGCCGAGGCTCGTGCGCAGTACGCCGGCGACAGCGAACGCTTCGTCGCGAGCGCCGAACAACTGGGTGCGTTCGTGCTCGCGGAGATGGACCGCCAGCAGCTCATCACCCACGTCCTGGAGCGGGACGGCAACCGCTTGGTCGAGCTGCGCGACCGCTTCCGGCAGGACGTCTCCGACGCGGGCTACCGGGCGATGACCGAAGTCGTTCGCGCATGGCTGTCGAGCACCCGCCCGGCCGTCGACGCCAGGCTTGCCGACGCAGTCGCCGTGCACCTGCTGGGTGCGATGATCAACGCCCGCCGCTCGACCTGGACCCTCGGCGCACCGCCCTTCGGACTCACCGACGCCGAACTCGTCACCGCATGGGCAGCGCTGTGCGAGGGATGGGTCGCCGGCCAGAGCGCGACCGACACCGCGTGACCAGAGCGGTCGTGGAACCGGTGGAGTGAGGGGACGGGTCGATGGGGGCGAGCCGTCGTCGCCGCGCTTCCGCCTACCGACCCGCTGGGACCGAGCGGCCGAGAACGGCGCAGGCCGCCGCCAGGTCCTCTGTGTCGTCCGCCCAGAGGCCGCGCTGAACGAGACCGCGGGCAAGCGCGACAGCCAGGGTCGCCACTCGCCGCGCGTCCTCGGCGCCCAGGCGGGACCCATCGCTCGCCGGCCGGTCGACCAACGCCGCCGCGAGGAAGTCGGCGAGCGCGTCGCCGTCGGCGCGCAGCCGGTCCCGGACGGCGTCGTCGTGCAGCGCGAGGGCGAGGAGCTCCACCTCGAACTGGTAGAGCCGCCGGGCCCCCTCGGCACGCGCCGACGCCGCCATCGCCGCTCCGAACCGGCGAAGCACCTGCTCGACCGACCCGTCGGCGGGCAGGTCGAGCTCCTCGGTCGCCTGGGCGCGACACTCGGCGATCGCGGCGTAGAAGAGCTCGCGCTTACCGCCGAACGCCGAGTAGACGGCCCCGGTCGACAGGTCCGCCTCGGCGGCGATGGCCTCGACCGTGGCGGCCCGGTACCCCTGGCCCGCGATCAGGTCGACCGCGGCCGCGATCAGCGCCTGCCGGTTGCGCTGCTGGAGCTCGCTGCGCTTCATCGATCCCCTTGAGATAATCGCATAATCTGAATAACGTCATTATCCATGAACATCAACGACCTGCTCGGTCAGGTCTCCAGGTATCCCTCGTTTCCGGGCCCGGACGAGGTCGACCGCCGCCTGCTCGCGTTGGCCGACCGGCATCCGGAGTCGGTCCGGCGCCGCCGACTCGGCGTCTCCCGGCGGGGCGAGGAGATCCACCTCGTCTCCGTCGGCGCGGGCCGGCACCAGGCTCTGGTGGTCGCCGGCCCGCACGCCAACGAACCCGTCGGCTTCCTGACCGTGCCCTCCCTGGCCGAGCTGCTCTGCTCCGAGACCAGCGCCTTGGGCCCGCTCGCGGCCGACTACACCTGGCACTTCATCGGCTGCATCGATCCCGACGCCGCCCGGCTCAACGAGGGCTGGTACGCCGGGCCGTTCACCCGTCGCCACTACGCGCGCAACCTGTACCGCCCTCCCCTGACCGAGCAGATCGAGTGGAGCTTCCCCGGCGACGGATCGGGTGCCGACGCTCCACCGGAGAGCAGGGCGCTGATGCAAGCCATCGACACCATCCGCCCGGACCTGCTGGTTTCGCTGCACAACGGCGAGTTCGGTGGAGTCTTCTACTACCTGACGCGCGAACTGCCAGGTCTGGCCGAAGCTCTCACCGAGCTCGACGTCGGCATCCCCTTGCACCTCGGCGATCCGGAGCTCCCCGGCGCGCGGCCCATCGCACCCGGCGTCTACCTTGCGCCGACCGCTGCGGACGTGAACACCGCCGTGACCACCACCGGCACGTCCAGCCTCGACTACGCGGCTCGGCACGGGACGTTGTCCCTCGTCGTCGAAGTGCCGCTCTGGTCGGATCCCCGCAGTTGCGATCTCACCGGCAGCGGCATCCCCCTCAGCGACGTACTGACCGAGGCCGCGGACCTGCTCGACGGCGTACCGGCCGCCATCGGGTCTCGGCTGGACCCGGCGACAACGAGCCTGGCCGCGCCGACCTCACCGTTCGTACGTTCGGTCGCCGACGTACGCCGGACCGTCGCGGGCCTCGCCGCCGCGCTGCGCGGCCACGCCGGCGACCAGCACCGCGAAGCCACGACCGCGGAGTGGTTCGGCTGGCAGCAGACGGCGCACCTGTTCCGCCTGCGCGGCTGCGGAACCGCTCTGCGACTGCTCGACGGCGAACTTGCCGTCGGCAACCACTCCCCCGCCGTCCGGCAGGCGCACGAAGAACTGAGCGCACTCTTCGACCAGTGGGCGTCCGCAGCCGATGCGACAGCACCCGACCATCAGATCCCGCTGACCAACCTGCTCCGCGCACAACTGGCAGCCATCCTGACCACGGCCACCTTTGTGGCCGTGGTATGAGCAATTGACTGCAGTGCAGCCGATCCGGCTTCGAGCGGTCCGAGCCGGATTCTGGTGAAAGGCATCTGAAAGCGGCATTCGCCAGGCTTCCAGCTGGACGTCAGCCTCACGGAGGGAATGCCATGAATGCTCGCAACAGGGCGGCCCGGACGCGTCGCCTGCCGGCGACGATCGCCTCGGCGCTGCTGGTCACCGCGACCTTGACCGGCGGCGCCACAGCGGCCGGTGCGCACGAGGGAAAGCAGGCCGGAAGGTTCTGCGTCGTCGAGGTCGGCAAGTCGGTCGACGGCGGTTTCTCGCCGGTGAAGTCGCAGACCTGCAGCGACGACCCGGCCTCGTCGGTCTTCAGGGCGGCAGCTGCGCCCGACGTGCTGCTCATGGAGTGGTTCTGGAACGCGTACAACAACCCGCCGAAGATCACCCGCATCATCGTGTCGGCGTCGGACGGGCCCTGCGACTCGTCGGGCTACCGCCTGCGGCCGAACCTCATCTGGGACAACGAGATCTCCGGCTTCAACGCGTACAGCCAGTGCCACCGGGTGACCCTGTACGACGGCTACAGCTCGAACGGCGACTCGGCGTACTGGTTCGACGGGACGCACGACGGGCCCAAGGTCGGCTATGTCGGAGCGCACATGAACGACCGGACCAGTTCGATCTGGATCCGCTACTGACCCCCCGTCCGCGACGCAGCACCGGGGAGGAGGCCGGCTCGACTCCGCCGGATCGCGGATCGAGCCGGCCGGTGAGGTGTCCCGGACCTCGGTGGTTGGGCGACGATAGGGCGCATGTACATCCCCAAGCACTTCGCCGCGGACGATGCCGTCGTCCAGGATCTGCTGGTCAACCATGGTGCCGCCGACCTGGTCACCAGTACGCCGGACGGGCTGCTCGCGACCTTGCTGCCGTTCGTGTACGACGCCGAGGCCGGGGCGCTGCTCGGGCATCTGGCGCGCAACAACGAGCAGTGGCACCGACCCGTGATCGGGGAGGCGCTGGCGATCGTCACCGGTCCGGACGCCTACATCTCACCGTCCGCCTATGCGTCCAAGCGCGAGCACGGGCGGGTGGTTCCGACCTGGAACTACGTGACAGCCCACGTGTACGGGACCCTGGTGGTCTATGACGATCCGGCCTGGCTGGAGACCCTGGTCCGGCGCCTGACAGCCAAGCACGAAGCCGGCTCCGCGCAGCAGTGGTCGGTCGACGACGCACCGGCGAAGTTCATCGACGGACAGTTGCGCGCGATCGTCGGGGTGGAACTGGTGATCAGCCGGATCGAGGCGAAGGGCAAGCTGAGCCAGAACCGGTCCGCGGCCGACATCGACGGGGTGATCGCGTCACTCGAGGACCGAGGCGACCTCGCCTCCGCCGCCGCAGTACGCGCCGCGAAGCCGGGCGACTGAGTGAGCAACTCCCGGGGTTCCAGCAACCGGTGTCAACCCCCCTTGCGGTGGAGCCCGTCGGCCGCCTCGTGATTTCCTGTCGAGCGTGAACTCCTGGAACGAGCGGATCGAGCACCACCGCGCCCACGTGAACGATGTGCAGCTGCACTACCTGCTGGCCCGGTCGACGACACCGGTCGATGAAGCCGTCGTCCTGCTCCATGGCTGGCCACAGACCTCGTACGCCTGGCGAAAGGTGATCCCCGGACTGAGCGCCCGGTACGACGTGGTCGCGCCGGACCTGCGAGGTCTCGGCGATTCACAGCGCCGTGGTCCCTACGACAAGACCACCCTCGCGCGGGATGTCGCCGAGCTGGTCGAGCAGCTGGGGCACCGCCGGATCCACGTGGTGGCGCACGACATGGGAGCGACGGTCGGTTACGCCCTCGCCCATCAGGAGCAGCAGCGGGTGGCATCGCTCGTCGTGCTGGAGATGCTGCTGCCCGGCTTCGGCCTGGAGGAGGCGGCGTCTCTGCGGGAGGGAGGCACGACGTTCTGGCACCTTGCTTTCCATCTCGCCGAAGGTGGGCACGCCGAAGCCCTGACGCAGGGCCGCGAGGCGACGTACCTGCACCGCTTCTACACCGACAGCCTCTACGACCCGACCTCCCTCACCGCCGAGGACCGCGCGCACTACCTCCGCGCCTATGAGGCGCCGGGTGCCATGCATGCCGGGTTCGAGTGGTACCGCACGCTGTTCGACGACGCGCGCGACAACAGGCGACGGGTGCAGGAGCGCCTTCTGGACATCCCCGTCCTGGCCATCGGGGGCGCCCACCGGATGGGCGATCGAGTCCGCGAATCGCTGGCTCAGGTCGCTCGATCGGTCCAGGGCGAAACCTGGGAGCACTGCGGCCACTATCCGCACGAGGAACAACCCGAGCGTCTGGTCACCCGGCTGCTGGAGTTCTGCCCGGAGTCTTAGCCGTCCTCTTCCCGCCTTCGTGCCGACGCCGGGCCCGGAGGTCACGACCTGCCCGCGTGCACCGCCGGCGTCCGGTCTCGCCACGGCAGGGCCCGCTCCAGCTGACCTGCCAGCCGGAGCAGTAGGTCCTCCCGTCCAGCACCGGCGACGAACTGCAGACCGACGGGTAGACCCGACGCCGGGTCCTGGTGCAGCGGCAGCGACACCGCCGGGACGCCGGCGATGTTCGCCGGTGTCGTGAACGGCGAGCGGTCCAGCAGGCGTCCGATCCACCCGAACCCGTCGAGACCCTCGATGTCCGCGCTCAGGGCACCGACCGGCAACGGCAGCTCGGGCAAGGTCGGGGTGAGCAGCACGTCGTACTCCGCGAACCACTGACCCAGAGCGCGGGTGGCCCGGTCGCGAGTGGCGAGCGCACCCGCGAGCTGGGGACCGGTGGTGGCCCGGCCGGCTGCGTGGACGAGCAGCGTCTGCGGCTCGAGCGTGCTCCCGTCGACGGGCCGACCGGTCGCCGCGGCGAGCGCGTCGATCTGGGCGGCGAGGTTGCTGGTCCAGATCACCGCGTTGGCGTCGACGAACTCCGGCCACGCCACCCCGAGCGGCGGTGCGCCCTCGTCGACCCGGTGGCCGAGCTCATCGAGCAGAGCCGCGGTGGCGCGAACGGCGGCAACGACCTCGGGGACGGTACGCACCCCGCCCCAGGCGTGAGTCATGACACCCACGCGCAACGACCCGGGGTCGCGCGCGACCTCCTCGCGGTACGGGCGGGCCGGCGGTTCGATCCGGTACGGATCACCCGGCGCGTGACCGGCGACCGCGTCGAGCAGTACCGCGGAGTCACGCACGCTGCGGCTGATGCCCAGCTGCACGGCGAGTCCGCCCAGCACCTCCCCCGCGTCCGGCCCCAGCGACACGCGCCCGCGGGTCGGCTTCAGCCCGACGAGACCGCAGTACGCCGCCGGGATCCGGATCGAACCGGCGGCGTCGGTGGCGTGCGCGACGGGCACCATGCCGGCCGCGACCGCGGCAGCCGCACCCCCGCTGGAGCCGCCGGCGCTGCGGTCGAGCGCCCACGGGTTGCGGGTCACGCCGTACAGGGCGGACTCGCTGCTCACGCTCGCGGCCAGTTCCGGGCTGGTCGTCCGGCCGAACGTGGCGAGGCCGGCCTGGCGGAAACGGCTCATCAGGGTGGAGTCGGCCGGGCTGACGTACCCCGCGGCGAGCCGGCTACCGAGCTCGGAGCGCCGGCCCGCTACGGCGACCCCCACATCCTTGACCAGGAACGGCACTCCAGAAAGGGGGCCCTCAGCAACGGCCTTCGCCGGCCAGGTCTCCACGACGGCGTTGACCACCGGGTTGACCTTCTCGACCACCGCAGCCGCGGCCTGCATCGGCTCGTCCGCCCTGAGCTCCCCACGCCGCACCAGCTCGGACAGCCCGACCGCGTCGAGGCTCACGTACTCGTCGAGTTCCATCTCTCTCCTCCCATCGCGATACCACTCAGTATCATGCGATACCAATGAGTATCACACGGCACCACCGAGTACCATGGCGAGGTGACGCACGCAATCAGGCCCGACCGGGTGGCCACCCTGCCGCCCCGGGAGCGCATCCTCGACGCCGCCGAGGAGCTGTTCGAGCGCGAGGGAATCAAGAACGTGACCGTGCAGGCCATCGCCGAGCGCGCGAGCACCACCAAGATGGCCGTCTACCGGCACTTCGACACCAAGGACGCCCTGGTCGTCGAGTGGCTGCGAATCCGGGCGGCCACCTACCGAGCGGCCTTCGACGCGCACGAGGCGGCGCACCCGGACGACCCGCGGGCCCAGATCACCGGCATCGCCCGGTGGGTCGCCGACCGTCTCGGCGCCGCGTCGCACCGCGGCTGCGTGTTCGTCAACTCGATCGCGGAGCTGCCGGATCCACAGCACCCGGCGCGCCGCCTGATCGCCGAGCACAAGCGCGCACAGGCCCGGCGACTCGTCGAGCTCTGCACGCGAGCCGGCGTACCGGACCCTGAGCAGGTGGCCGCCGAGCTCACGTTCCTGCTCGAGGGAGCGGAGGTCACCGCGCAGAACGGCAGCATCGAGGAGGTCGGAGACCGGCTCGTACGGATGGTCGGCGCTCTCCTGCAGCGCAGCTAGCAGCGCAGTGCGGTCGCCAGGAGTTCGTACGTCTCCTGCACCGCACCGGCTCGGCTGCGCACGACCACCGCCTCCGGACGGAGGCGCAAGATCTCCACCAGGTTGTCGTACATCGCGCCGAGCAGCACGGAGCCGCCGCGCAGCGCGACAAGGCGGTGGTGATGCTGAACCCAGTGGTCGTCGGTGTCCCGCGCGCGGTCGTCGAACCGCTCAGCCGCTGCCTCCCGGTCGTCGAGCAGAACGACCTCGCGAAAACTCGCCCCGTTCGCGCGGGCGAGATCCTCGAGTGCGGTGATCTCGTCGAGCTGCGCGTGATACTGAGGCAGGACAACGTCATGGCCGTCGCGGAGGTGGCTCTCGGCCATCACCCGCACGAGGGGCCAGACGAGCTGCCACGTTCGGTTCTGCTCGTCCTGCCAACCGCCGATCAGACGGTGCACAACGTCGACGTCGAGGTTGAGCGCTCCGGCGTGCCGGTCGACGTGGAGCGCGGCCAGGGTGGACTTCCCGATGCCGGGCGGGCCGTTGAGGTGAATCAGTTGTGCCACGGTCACAACCTATGGTCCGTGGGCTGGCTCTGCAGCAGTATTCCCGCCCGGATGCGGTCGACGTCCCTGCGTTCGGCGGGCGGTAGCGGTGCTCCGGTGGACTCCCGCATCCGGGTCGCCGCATCGAGCAGATCCTCCGCACGGTCGGGTTGTGCCGCGATCAGGCAGGCGCCGGCGAGTCCTTCCAAGGCGAGCGCGATCGCTCGCGGGTCGCCGGTACGCCGGGCCGCGGCGAGCCCCTCGGTGTGGAGGTCCAGTGCGGTGTCAGCCTCCTGGCGCTGCTCGGCCGCGAAGCCGAGTTCGGCGAGGATCAGCGCCGCGCCGTTGTCCGCCTCGAACCGTCGGTTCCACTCCAGCCACGGCCGGAGCAGGGCTTCGGCCTCCGCGAACCGCCCGCGCCGACGCGCGGACAGCGCGAGGCCGACTTCGGCGAACTCCTGGCCGGCGGGATCGCTGTGCTCGACGGCCAACGTTCGTCCCCGCTGGTGCAACTCGTCGGCGCGCGTGTGGTCGCCTTGCAGAAGGGCCATCCGGCCCAGTTCGGACCAGCGCAAAGAGACTTCCGGCCACAACGCCAGCTCCTCGGCGAGCTCGGCTCCTTCACGGTGCCACACCGTCGCCGCGGGGTAGTCACCCGCGATCTCGGCGAGCCTGCCGAGCACGGCGCCGGCCTGGATCCGGCCCCAGCGGTCACCGGTCTCGCCGAACACTGCGAGGCTCCGTTCAGCGTCGGTCGCGGCGCTGTCCAGCTCACCCCGGACGTAGCGTTGCAGGGCGCGGACGCTGAGGGCGGCCGCAATTCCCCAACGGTCGCCGAGGCTCTCGAACTCGGCCAGCGCCGCGCGGATGAGCGCCTCTCCGACCGCCGGGTCGTCGTACCTGGTGGTCGCGTAGCCGAGAAACCAGCCCGCCATCGCACGCTCGTGGGGGTCGGTGACGGCGTCGTGAAGGTGGGCCGCCGCGTGGCCTTCCGTGCGCTCACCGCTGAGCAACCGGAATCCGGCGTGCCAGGCAGCAAGTACCGCGTTGTCCTCCGGCACCGTTGCTCGCAGCGCCTCACTCAGCCTGCCCCGGAGGAACCAGTACCACACCAGGGCCCGCGCCAACTGCGGTCGGAACCGGTCGTCGGTGAGTGCGCGGCGCAGGTTGCCGGTCTCGGTGTCGAGCCGGCGCAACCAGCGCTGCTGGTCCGGCCCACACAAGTGGCCGGCGGCCTCGGCTGCGAACGAGGTGTAGTACGTGGCGTGCTCGTACTGAAGCCGGTCCCGCTCTTCCGAGGCCAGTTGCTGCTCGCCGTAGGCAGCGACCGACTCCAGCAACCGGTACCGCGGTCCGTCGGCGGTGTGCGTCACGACGACCAGCGACCGGTCGACCAGGCGGGCCAGCAGGTCGAGCACCTGGGAAGGGTGCACGCCGTCGCCGGAGCACAAGGTTTCCGCGGCGTCGAGGGAACAGCCGTCGGCGAAGATCGCGAGTCGGCGCAGTACCGTCTGTTCGGCCGCGGTCAGCAGTTCCCAGCTCCAGTCGAGCACCGCGCGCAGCGTGCGCTGGCGTGGTGGTGCGTCACGCGGCCCGCCGGTGAGCACGGCGAACCGGTCGTCCAGGCGTTCGGCGAGCCCGGCCGTGCCCAGCACGCGGATCCGGGCCGACGCCAGCTCGATGGCGAGCGGGATCCCGTCGACACGGCGGCAGATCATGGCGACGGTCCCGGCGTTGTCGGCCGACACCGAGAACCCAGGGGACGCCGCCGCTGCGCGCGCGGCGAAGAGCTGCACGGCGCCCGACCGGAGTACGTCGGTCGGCGGTGCACCCGGTGACGGGATGTCGAGCGGCGGCACTTCCCACAGGTGCTCCCCCGAGACGCCGATCGCCTCCCGGCTCGTCGCCAGCACCCGCACGCCCGGCGCTGACAACACCTGGGGTACGAGCGCGGCGACCGGCTCGGCGATGTGCTCGCAGTTGTCGAGGACGAGCAGCAGTTGCCTTCCACGCAACGCGCCGGCCAACCGCTCGGCGTACGGTCGCGAGTGGTGCGCGCCGTCCCGGATGCCGAGCGCTGCGGCAACGAGATCGGCCACGCCGTCCAGGGTGGCGTCTCGCGGCAGCCCGGCCAGTTCGACGAAGCACACCTCGTCCTGCGAGCGAGCCACCTCGAGCGCGAGCCTGGTCTTGCCGACCCCGCCCAGGCCGGTCAACGTCACCATGCGATGGGTGCCGATCAGCGTGCGCACCTCAGCGACGGCGCCGTCCCGGCCCACCAGCGCGGTCGGCGACGCGGGCAGCGGTGCGGGCGGCGGGACGAGCGACAGCTGTTGCCGCGATGGTGCCGACGGTTCACCGCGCAGGATGTCCTGGTGCAGCGCCGCGAGTTCGGCGCCCGGATCGAGCCCGAGCTCGTCGCGGAGCAGGCGGCTCAGCTCGCGGTAGCCGTCGAGGGCCTCGGTGGTTCGCCCCGCGCCATGGAGCGCGCGCAGCTGCGCGGCACGCAGACGCTCCCGCAGCGGATGCTGCTCGACGAGGTGGCGCAACTCGCCGGCCAGCGCGGCATGGTCGCCCAGCCGCAGCCGCGCCTCGGCGTAGTCCTCCCAAACCACGAGGCGCTGCTCCTCCAGGGCCGCCGCGGCGGCGCGGGCGAAGGGCTCGTCGGCGAACCCTGCGTACGCATCGCCACGCCACAGGCCCAGCGCCTCGTCCAACAGCGCGGCCTGCCGCTCGGCGGCGGTCCTCCGTCGCGCCCGGCTGCCGAGCTCGGCGAACCGGCCACTGTCCACGGCGTCGAGCGGTACGTTCAGCAGATAGCCCGGCGGGCGACGTACGACGAGGTCGGTGCCGATCGCGCGACGCAGCCGGGACACCGCGGTCTGCAAGGCGTTCGCGGGATTGCTCGGGAGTGCGTCGCCCCACAGGTCGTCGACCAGCCGGTCCGCGGACACGACCCGTCCCGGGGCAACCAGCAGACGTGCCAGCAGAACCCGAACCCTTGCCTCGGGCACCACCACCGGATCACCGTCCGGCGTCCACACAGTGAGCGGCCCCAGTACCCCAAAACGCATGCGTTCACAGTAGCCGCCAGCGAACCTACAGCAGACCGACAGCACCACCGGACAGAGTCGTCGCATCAACGACGAAACGGAGCGAACCACAATGAAGAAGGCAGTAGTCACCGGTGGCACCCACGGCATGGGTCTTGCGATCGTCCGGGAGTTGCTCGCCCGCGGCGCCGAGGTGGTCTTGACCGGCCGCAACGAGCGCAACGTCGAGGAGGCGCGGACCGCGCTCAAGGGCGAACCGGCGCACGTCGTACGGTCCGATGCGGCCAGCCTGGCCGACATCGCCGCGCTCGGCGACCTGGTCGGCGAACGACTCGGCCGGGTGGACTACCTGTTCGTGAACCACGGCATCGCCCAGTTCGCCGAGCTGGCCGACGTGACCGAGGAGGGGTGGGACCGGCACTTCGCAGTCAACACCAAGGGCACGTTCTTCATCGTGCAGCGGCTCGCCCCGCTGCTCAACGACGGCGGCGCGGTGGTGTTCACCACCGTCGCCAACGATGTCGTGTTCCCCGGGCTGTCGGCGTACTCGGCGTCGAAGGAGGCGATGCGCGCGTTCGCGCACGTCCTCGCCGTGGAGCTGCTTCCCCGCAAGATCCGGGTGAACAGCGTGGCGCCGGGCTACATCAAGACGCCGACGATGGGGGTGGCGGACCTGACCGAGGAGGAGCGCAGGGAGTTCGAGCGGCAAGGCGACGAATCGACCCCGCTGCGCCGCAACGGCACCGTCGAGGAAGTCGCCGCCGCGGCGCTCTTCCTGGCCGAGCAGGCCACGTTCACCACCAACGTCGAACTGGCGGTCGACGGCGGCTTCGCCCAAGGGCTGGGGCACTGAGATGGCCGACTCGACAGCCGAAGTGTTCGACAGCCCGGACCCGTCGGTCGCCGAGCACGTCCGCCGGTACCTCGCCACGAACGGCGCGAGCGGCTACCTCGAGGGCGGCGTCACCAACCTCGTACTCACCCATCGCGGCCGCACCAGCGGAAAGCTGTACCGGACCGGGCTCTTCTACGGTGAGGACCACGGGCGGTGGGTGCTGGTGGCCTCGGGCTCGGCGATCACCCACACCCACCCGCAGTGGTACCTGAACCTGGTCGCGAACCCCGAGGTCGGCGTCCAGATCCGCGGCGAACGCTTCCTCGCCCGGGCCAGGACCGCCGAAGGTGCGGAGAGGGACCGGCTCTGGCGCCTGATGGTCGACCTGGCCCCGGTGTACCGAACCTATGAGGCCCGCAGTGACCGAACCATCCCGGTGGTCGTGCTAGAACGCGTAGCATCCGAGCCGGCCGGGTAGCCACTGCCGCTAGGAGCTGGTCAGCTTCCAGCGTTGGCAGGCGCCTTGCCAGTACTCCCAGACGTTCATCGAAGTGGTCGTCGTGTCGACGCAGCCAGGCACGTCCAGCACCATGCCGGACTCGGTCTGCTGGATGGTGTGGCTGCCGTCGGCGGCGGGTTCCACCCGCCAGGTCTGGCACTCGCTGGCATCGAGGTCGAAGGCAACGACCTGGCCACCGCGCAGCTGCGAGCAGCCGGCGACCTGGATCGCCTTCTGCGACGCCGGGTCGACGATCTGGTAGACGTCGTCGCCCAAGGGCTTGAGCTGCCAGCGCTGGCACTCGGCGTTCGACCAGTTGCCGACCCGGACGGCGTTGGAGCCGTCGCAGTTCGTCAGGTCCAGCACGTAGTCGCGCTGGGAGTCGTTGATCGTCGTCATCGTGCGGATCTTGTACCGGCCGTCGAGCTGCGGTGAGTTCAGAGCCGCGCGGACGACCCACTGCTGGTCGGCCAGTTCCGCGCAGGCACGCTGGACCAGGTTCCCGCCGTTGGCAACACCGCCGCTGATCCCGCCGCACTTGCCGCTGTGCGCGAACTTGATCCGGAACACGGCGTCGTAGCTGCTGCCCTCGACGTACTCCAGCAGCACCTGCTGGTTACCGGTCCCCTGGCACGTCGCCTGCACGATCGCGGCCTCGTCCGCCGAGCTCGCGTTCGCCACGTCGAGACACTTGAGGCCGTTGCCCCCGTTCGCGTGCGCCGGATGCAGCTCGTACTGCTCGGTGCCGGCGACCGGCACGATCCGGAACCGCTGGTGGAGCCCGCCGTAGCAGTCCCACTGCTGGAACACAGGGGTGCCGGTCTGGCCACCCGCCTCGACCTCCATGCACCGGCCGCTGTGCCGCGCGACCAGTTCGTAGGTGCGCGCTTCCAGGTCGAACGGCGGCGCCGTACTGGCACCGACCTTCGGTTCCTTCCACCCGGAGACGGGGGCGCTGAACGCCGTACCGGTCGAGCGGAGCTGGAACGCCTCACGGCCACCACCGGTCAGCGCGGACACCAGCGCGACGTCGTCCTTGCCGTCCTTGTCATAGTCGCCGACCTGCAGGACCGACCGGACGGCGTCCCAGCCGTCGCCGGTCCACCAGTCCTGCAGGGCGAGACCCGCACCGGTGGAGTGGAAGACCCGCAACCGGGTGCTGCTGCTGTCGTCGTAGATCGTGACCAGGTCGTCCTTGCCGTCGGCATCAACATCACCGGCGGCCGGATTGCCCTTGTCCAGGCAGTAGTCACCGGCGAAGACGGCGGACGGCGCCTCGAACCCGTTCCGGGTGGACCGGTAGGTGTCGATCACCGTGGTGCACGCCGCCGTCTTCTTCAGGACGACCAGATCGTCGACCTGGTCGCCGTCGGTGTCGCCCACCACGATCTTGCTGTGCACCCACTCCCCCGATCCGGGTGCCGTCTGCACCCACTGCACCGGTGCGCCCAGGTTGCCGCCGGGGTAGACCATCACCTGCCAGTTCCCGTTGCCGGTGTTCAGCTGCAGCACGATGTCCGCGAGGCCGTCACCGGTCACGTCGCCGGCGGCGACACGGGCCGACACGACCGTCCAGCCAGGCGTCGCGCGACTCCACACCGGCCCGCTGAGCGCGTCGTACCGATCGCCGTCGGAAATCAACAGGTACAGCCCGACCCGGTGGCCGGGCTCGTCGCGGAACATGGCGAGGTCGGCGCGACCGTCCCCGGTGAAGTCGCCTTGCACCGGCCTGGTCCGCGACAACGCGAACCCACCGCTGTTGTCGCTGTCCCAGGCAACCGTCGCGTTGGTGAACGAACCGTCCTTGCTGGTCAGGTTCCAGACCCGGGTCAGGCCCGCGCCATGGTCCAGGACCAGGTTCACGTCGGCCGCGCCGTCGCCGTTCACGTCACCGCGGACCTTGTACTTGTTCGGGTTCGCTCTGGCAATCAGCTTCCACTCGGACGGGTCGCCCGCCGTGCCCGCGTGATCGACCGCTCTGACGAACAGGGTGCGGCTGCTCGACGGAACGGTCATCGGCAGGGCCGCCGTGCCGTCCGGGCGCGCCTTGACCCGCAGTGTCAGCTTCGACCGGAGGAATCCGTACCGGTACTCGGCCACGTCGGTGTCGCCGGACGCCGGCGAGAGGTTCAGAATGCCGACCTCGCGAGCCGGCCGGCCGGGCAACCCGGAGGGGAAGTCGGTCGAGGCGATGGTCGGCCTGCCCGGTGCTTTCACGTCGATGCGGAAGAAGCACGGCGCGCTGAACGGACCGAAGGTGACCCCGTCGTCGGCGACCTTGTCGTCGCTGCGGGCGGTGTAGAAGTAGGTTCCGCCGTCGACGAGCTGCCCCGCCGGTACGGCGGACCAGCTGAACGCCGTACCGCTCCCGGTCAGCGGCGAGTCCTGGAGGTGGGCCGAGGTGTTCTCCGGCCAGCGGGCGATCTCCAGCCGGTTCGACACGTTGTCCCCGTCGGGGTCGCTGACGACCGCGGAGAACTGCGGTGTCACCGTCCCGATCACGGTCGGCGCCGCCTGGGTCCCACAGGGTCGCGGAGAGGTGAAGTTGACCCGGATCGGCATCCGCGGCGGGGTGTTGTAGGTGACGACGAGCGCCGCCGTCCCGGCCCGGAACTTCTTCCACTGCCGCTCCCCGGGGCCCTCCACCGTGAGGGACTCGTCCGGCGCCCGCAGTCCGAGCGTGATCGACGGTTCCCGGCGATCGGCGGCACCTTGCACGATCGCCTCGAGCTCCGGCGTCATGAAGCCCATCGCGAAGTCGGTCCCGCGCGCGGCGCCGCTGGCGGTCGCGACGTGCTGGAGCCAGTGGTTGCCGGTCGAGTTCCAGGTCACGCTCTCGGCGCGGCTGATCGGCCGGGTGTGCCAGAGCTGGACGGGCGTCGGCGTCGATGACGGCGTGTGCCACAGCGTGATGCTGAACTTGGCGTCGATGATCCGAGCCCCCGCGAGCCCCGTGGTGCCGAGCTGGAACAGCGACCGGTAGACGTCCCTGTCCGGCCCCCAGGCCGAGCCGACCTTCGCGCCGTCACCACGGTCGTAGTCCCAGTACGGCGTGGTCGGGTGCTCCTGGTTGACGTGGGTCCACAGGTCGCCGACGAAGCTGGTCCAGGGTGGATCGATGAGCAGCGGGAACTTGGTGTCCGGGCTGGTCAGCAGCCGCTGATCGGGCACGACGGTCAAAACCCCTCCACTGTGCTTGACCGGCATGGCCGACGTTCGTTTGGCGGCGTCCCACATCAGCGCCTGACCGGAACTGAAGACCGTGCGCCCCTTGCGGTCGGTCGCGACGGTCCTTCCGCCGGAGGTCGCCTTGATCGTCAGACCTTCGCCACGCACCGGGAACTCCAGCTGCCGCAACGCCGGGTTGAGCGCGGCGGCACGGTTCTTCACCACCAGCACCTTGGTGAATCCGGCCGGCTCGGCCCGCAGCTGCAGGTCGACCCCCGGCAGCACCTCACCGTACGTCGCGACCGGCCCTTGCAGCACCGGCCGCGGCAGCTGTCCCGGCCACCCCAGCCGGACCCGCGCGTTCTTCGTGCCCAGGGCAACCAGATCGGCGCCCGGGCCACCGCCGGACAGCTCCAGCCCGGTCCCGCTCATGGCGGGCCGGACCTTGCCGCCGGCACCGAACCGCAGCGTGTGGTCGACCGGCGCCCACCCCTTCGCCGTCCGAACCCGCACCGCCTGCGCGTGCTGGACGAGGGTGTGGTGGCCGTTCGGATTGACGAAGACCTGACTGGTTTCGGTCCGTGAGCCCTCCACCTCCACCGGCTTGCCGGTACGCCGGGCATCGGCGGCCGGACCCTGCAACGGCCCCTGCAGCGGACGCTGTTCCACGGCCGGAGTCGGGGCGACGGCCGGATCGGCCGCAGCGGGTGCACCGGTGAGACCCAGTGGGAGCAGGAGCAGTGCGGCCGAGACGGCCAGGGTTCGAAGCGATCCGGGACGGCGCACGGACGGTCTCCCTCAGCGTGAGGCGGGACGAGGACGGCAGTCACGCTGACATCGGCCGGGGAGCCGGGGAAGCATTACACAATTCTTTGCAGCGTCGGTGGACGGTCTTTCAGATTTCCTGAAAATCGTTGTCCGGCCGGGGCGGCGGTCGCTTCACTCGGGGCGATTCCATCCCGTTCAGGAGGTAGATCCATGCGTCGTCGACGACGGCACGCGTTCCGCGCGGCCGTGGCCGGCCTGGTGGCGATCAGTCTGCTCGCGAGCACGCCCGGGCTGTCCGCCGCCACGCCACCACCCGAGACCCGCTCCACGAAGGACCCGAAGGCGGGCTGGAAAGCCCGCAAGGACCGGTCGATCCCGGTCCAGGGTGTCGACTCCAGGACCGGCGTACCGGACCGCGACGGCGAGCTGGCCGTGACCAGCGTCCCGGAGCCGGTCTGGCCGAGCGCGGGCAAGGCCGAGGCCGTCGTACCGGCGCCGGACGGCCGCGAGCAGCTTCGCGGTCGCGAGCAGGCGGCGGCCCGAGCCGGGGTGCTGCCGGTCCTCATCGGTCCCCCCACCTCTGCCCCGGCCGCCGCAGCCGCAAAGGCCGCTGCTCCCGGCAAGGTCGCCGTCGAGCTCGACGGCCGGGTCGGCAACGAGGTCCGGCTGCGGCTGCGACGTACCGATGGCGTGCGCGGCACCGGGCCGGTCTCGGTGCAGCTCGACTACAGCGGCTTCAAGCAGGCCTTCGGTGGCGACTGGAGCACGCGGCTCCAGCTGGCGACGCTGCCCGCCTGTGCGGCCAGGACCCCGGACGCGGCGGCCTGCCGCGCCGTCCCGGTGCCGACTCGCAACGACGGCAAGGGCAAGGTCTCGGCCGACGTACCGGTCGGCACGGAGTTCTCCACGCTCGCTCTCCAGGCCGCCGCCTCCGGACCGGCCGGCGACAGTACGGCGACGTCGCTGAGCCCGACCGCCACCTGGCAGGTCGGCGGCTCGTCCGGCGACTTCGCCTGGTCGTACCCGATGCAGGTCCCGCCGAGCCTCGGCGGGCCGAAGGCGGATCTCTCGCTCGGCTACTCCTCCGGCAGCGTCGACGGCCGCACCACGGCCGGCAACAGCCAGTCCTCGTGGGCCGGGGCCGGTTTCGAGTTCGCCCCCGGCGGTTCGATCGAGCGCAAGTACGCCTCCTGCGGCGCGAAGTCCGAGCAGACCGGCAACAACGGCACGACCCCGGTCGGCGACTACTGCTGGGCCACCGACAACGCCACGTTCTCGCTCAACGGCAGCGGCGGCGAGCTCGTGCTCGACGACACGACCAAAGCCTGGAAGTCCCGCACCGACGACGGGATGACGGTCGAGCGGCGGACCGGCGCGGACAACGGCGACCTCGGTCCGGCCGAGGGCGCCGGCGCCAAGGGCGAGTACTGGGTGCTGACCGACAAGGCCGGGACCAAGTTCTACTTCGGCCAGAACAAGTTGCCCGGAGCCACCACCGCCGCGCAGAACACCAACTCGGTCTGGACGCTGCCGGTGTTCGGCAACCACAAGGACGAGCCGTGCCACCAGGCGACGTTCGCCGCATCGCAGTGCCACCAGGCGTACCGCTGGAACCTGGACTACGTCGTCGATGCCTTCGGCAACACGATGAGCCTGTTCTACGACGTCGAGGAGAACCGGTACGCGCGCGCCGGCACCGCCAGCACGGTCAGCAAGTACACCCGGGCCGGCCACCTCAAGCGGATCGAGTACGGCCAGCGGGACGGCAAGGTCTTCGACAGCACCGCAAAGGTCGCGGCCGTCACCATCGACACCGCCGAGCGCTGCGTGAAGTCCGCCGGCTGTGTGGCGTCGGACTACCCGGACACGCCACTCGACCTGGAGTGCACCAGCGACACGAACTGCGCCAACAAGTTCTTTCCGTCGTTCTGGACCAAGAAGCGGCTGGCGAAGGTCACCACGCACGTCTGGCGGGGGGCGGCGTACGCGCCGGTCAGCTCCTGGACCTTCCGGCACAGCTTCCTCTCCCCGAACGACGAGGGTCGTTCACCGATGCTGTGGCTGGAGGGCGTCACGAACGCGGGCCTGGTCGGCGGCCAGACGACGTTGCCGGAGACTACCTTCAGCGCCGCGATGATGCCGAACCGCATCCTCGGTCCGGACTCGGTCGGTCAGCCGGCGCTGAACTGGCCGCGGATGAAGACGATCACCTACGGCACCGGCGGCCAGATCGTGGTCGGCTACAAGGACACCGAGTGCAGCCTGCCCGGCAACGTGCCGGCACCGGACCGGAACGACAAGCGCTGCCACCCGATCAAGTGGACGCCGCAGAACCAGGCCGAACGCGAGGACTGGTTCCACAAGTACGTCGTGGACTCCGTCGTCGAACGCGACCTCGTCGGCGGCACCACTGGCTCCGTCACCAAGGTCGAGTACCTCACCCCGCCCGCCTGGCGCCACGACGACGAGGACGGCCTGGTCGAGGTCGGCAAGAAGACCTGGTCGCAGTGGCGCGGCTACGAAAAGGTCAAGGTCATCACCGGCGACGGCGTGGACGGCCCGCAGCAGGTGAAGGTCAACACCTACTTCCGCGGCATGGACGGCGACAAACTCGCCACCGGCGGCACCAAGGACGTCCAGATCGCCGACTCCACCGGCGCGAAGGTCGACGACACCAACGCCCTGTCCGGCAAGCTCCGCGAGCAGGCAACGTACGACGGCGACGACCTGGTCGAGCGCTCCATCACGAGTCACTGGGTCTCCGACGCCCGCGCCACCCGCGTCAGGCCCTGGGCCACCACCACGTCCCACCAGGTCGAAGAGCAGGCCGTGGCCCAGGACGAAGCGGTCGGCACCGGCTGGCGCAAGAGCGCCTCGTCGAACACGTTCGACGCCGCGACCGGTCTCCTGAAGGCCAAGACCGACGAACGCGACAAGTCCAACCCCAACGACGACATCTGCACGCGCTTCGAGTACTTCGACAGTCCGATCCGCGGCATCACCGGTCTCCCCTCCCGACAGCAAACCGTCGACGTGGCCTGTGACAAGCCCTGGTCCAAGACCGATGTCATCTCGGACCAGAAGATCGGCTACGACCCGAACACCGGCGCGAAGCTGACCACGCAGCGGCTCGCCGGATTCGATGGCGCAGGCAACGAGCAGTACCAGACGGTCAGCACGTCGACGTACGACGCGTTCGGACGGGCGGAGCGCACGACCGATGCCAAGAACAACGCCACCAGCGTCGTGTACACCCCCAGCACCGGTGGACCGCTCACCGAGACCAGGACGATCCAGCCCGACGGCCAGACGAGCACGACCAAGGTCGATCCCGCCTGGGGCGAGGAGACCGAGGTCGTCGACCCGGCGGGCCGGCACTCGTCCACCAAGCGGGACGCGCTCGGCCGGGTCGTCGAGACCTGGCTGGCCGGTAACGACACCGGCATTCCGAACGAGAAGACCGACTACCACGACGGCCAGGACAAGTCCGGCCTGGTCACTGTCACCTCGCTGCGGGACAACCGCCAGACCGAGGTCAAGCGTGAGTTCAGCGACGGTCTGCTGCGCCGCCGTCAGACCCAGGTCGAGTCCGCGGACGGCTTCGGCCGCGTGATCACCGACTACATCTACGACTCCCAGGGCCGCGAGGTGAAGCAGAACGGCCCGTACTACAACGACGCGCCGCTCGGCTTCGAGATCGTCAAGCCCGCGAGCGAGAGCAGCCTGCCGGCGCAGAAGCTCACCACGTACGACACCCTCGGCCGGCCGGAGACCGAATCGCTCCAGTCCGAGGCCGAGCAACTCTGGAAGCGCGACCACGACCATGGGACGGGCGTGCAGACCACCGAGCCGCCGAACGGTGAGCAGGCGACCACCCGGATCACCGACATCCAGGGCCGGCTCGTCGAACTGCGCAAGTTCCACGGCAGCAAGGCGACCGGTGCGTACGACACCACGAGGTACACGTACCACCCGGACGGCCAGTTGGCTTCGTTGACCGATCCGGCCGGAAACGCCTGGCGGTACGAGTACGACCAGCGTGGACGCAAGGTCGAGGACGACGACCCGGACAAGGGCGTCACGAGGTACACCTACAACGACCTGGACCAGCTGGAAACGGTGACGGACGCTCGAGGCGTCGTCCAATCCTTCAGCTACGACAAGGTCGGCCGGCGCACGGCACACCATGTCGACGGCAAGCTGCTCAGCGAGTGGAAGTACGACAGCATCAAGCCCGGATCGCTCACCAGCACCACGCGGTACGTGGGCGGACACCCGTACACCCTGCAGTACACGGGGTACGACGGTGCCGGACGGCCCACCGGTGAGCAGATCGTCATCCCCGCGAGTGAAGGGAAGCTGGCCGACACGTACACCATCGACAAGACCTACACGCCCGACGGGCAGGTCAAGACGGCGACGTTGCCGGCTGTCGGTGGCTTGCCCCAAGAGACGCTGACCTACGACTACGACAAGAGCCGGCCGATCGCCCTGAGCGGTGCGGATCCGTATGTCACCGAGGTCGCCTACTCGCCATACGGTGAGACCACCCGCATCAAGATGCAGCGGGGCGACAACTGGGCCGAGCAACTGTACGACTTCGAGGTGGGCAGTCACCAACTGCGCAGTGCCGCCTTCGTCACGCCGAACGGTCTGGAGTCGAACGTCGAGTACTCGTACGACCCGGCCGGCAACATCACCAAGGTGACGGACTCACCGACCACGGTGGACTCGGTCGACACCCAGTGCTTCAGCTACGACCACTACCGACGGATGACCGGCGCCTGGACTCCGGCCACCGGCGACTGCGCCGCAGCTCCGACCAAGGCCGGGCTGGGTGGCCCTGCGCCGTACTGGCACAGCTGGACCTTCGACGTTACCGGCAACCGGACGTCCGAGAAGAAGGTCACTCCCACCGCCGAAACCCTCAGCACCTACCAGTACCCGGCGGCGGGCCGGGCCCAACCGCACGCGGTGCAGAAGGTCACGACCGGTGCGAAGGTGGACGCGTACGCGTACGACGAGAGCGGCAACCTGACGAGCCGGACGCGGAACGGGACCACCGAGACGCTGTCCTGGACCGGCGACGGCAATCTGGACACGATCGCCGGCGGTGGCAAGAAGTCGGTCAACGTGTACGACGCCGACGGCAACCGCATGCTGCGCAAGGACAGTACGGGCACGACGCTGTTCCTCGGTGACACCGAGCTGGTGCTGAAGCCCGACGGCTCGCTGCTCGGGACCAGGTACTACTCGCTGGGCGACCAGAAGGTGGCAGTCCGGGTAGGGGCGACCAAGCTCACCTGGGTGAGCAGCGACCACCACGGCACGATGAACGTCCAGGTCGACGCCGACAGCCTCGCGATCCAGCGCCGCCGGACCACGCCGTACGGCGAGAACCGCGGCGCCACTCCGGCCGGCTGGCCCGGGCAGCGCGGTTTCGTCGGCGGCGTGGAGGACCACCAGAGCGGCTTGGTCCACCTGGGCGCCCGGGAGTACGACCCCGGACTGGGCAGGTTCATCTCTGTGGATCCGGTGATCGATCACGAGGATCCGCAGCAGCTGAACGCCTACGCCTACGCCAACAACAGTCCGGTCAGCTTCAGCGACCCGGACGGCCAGCGGTACGTCACCGAGACGGTGACGATGCTGCGCACGATCATCAAGGTGACCTACAAACGCATCATCGAGGAGAAACGGGTGCTCGAACGCACCCGGGTCTTCGTCCGGGCACTCACCGTCGTGTCCGTCATGATGCGGCTCCTGGGATTCCACGCTGTGGCCGCCGTCATCGGCTACTGGGCCTGGCGGGAGACCTGGAAGATGATCAAGATCCACAAGACGATCCGTGAGCTGGTCAAGGTGCAGGAACGGGTCACCAAGAAGCTGAAACGCTGGGTCGACGAGCCCGAGGCCCGGCAACTCGACCAGATGATGAAACACGTCAACAACCTGCTCAAGGCCGCCACCCTGCAAGCCGCGGCAGCCCACCGCGCATGGGCCGAAGCCCATCAACGCGCCAACCGCCAGCAACGCCCCGGCGGCGGCAGCAGCCCCGGAGCCGCCGAGCCCGCTCCACCGAATGACGGTCACGTGCAAATGCGCGAGCTGACCGCGATGGACGAGTTCTGGATGAAGAACCTTTTCAAGGGATCGGCGTCCTTCTTCGTCGGATGGGGATGCGCTGTCGCCACCGCCGGCCTTGGCGGTCCAGGCTGTGCACGGGCAACCTGGAAGGGGACCGGCAAGATCGCCGACCCGCTCTGGAACTGGTACGCCGACGGCGGCGGCAAGAGGTGGCGCCAGCGGGTGGCCGACTCGCACGCCAAGGGAGAGTCCTGTCACTACGCCATGGGTGCCGGGAACTGTTGAGCCGGAGCTGAGTCCGCAGTCCCGGCCCTGCGGGGCCGGGACTGCGGGCAACTGGTCAGGTGAGCAGGTTGAGAACGGCTTCGCCCCGGGAGGTGCGATGGACTTGGACCGACTGGCCCGTACGGCGGCGTTCGAGCAAGCCTGCTTCGGCGAGTTGGGTGCAGTGGTAGGTGGCCTGGCTCGGACTGAGGGCGGCCAGGCGGGCCAGGTGGCCCATGGTCATCGGGGCGGTGAGGCCGCGGAGCAAAGTTGCGCGGATCGGGCCGAGGACGAGGGTGAGGACGTCGCCGGGGGGCGGGGCCGGGGTGTTCTGGTGAACACCGGGGACGGGATAGCCGATCCAGGCCTGGGTGGGGTCGTCGAGGTTGAAGATGGAGGCTCGGGTGCCGGCGACCAGCGGGACGAGCAGAAGCGGGCGGTCGGCGAGGTGCGACTGGTACGGGTGGGAGTCGGGGAGGTGAAGGACGCCGTTGCCGGTGTAGGTGGTGCGTCGGGCGAGGGCGCTGAGGGCGACGTCGAGAGAGCCGGTGACGCTGGCGCGGCCGATGCGTTCGATTTCGCGTTCGCGCAACTGGGTGCTGGCGGCCCAGATCGGGCGGTAGACGCGCCAGGCGGCGGTCAGGACGGTGGCGTAGTTGGCCAGCCAGCGGGCGGGGTTGCGGAGGGCGCTGTTCCAGCTGGCCGGTGGGCTGTCGGGCAGGATCTCGGCGATGCTGTCGACGAGCTCGAACGGGCGGAGGCCGGCGATGCGCTGCAACTGCTCGTCGATCGGCCCGGCGCTCATCGGCGTCAGGCAGTCCGGCAGCAGACCGTGCTCGAACTGCGCGGCGACCGCGGCGACCGCCTGACCGGGAAGGGCCCGGCGCAGTGCCGTCATCCAGGCCCTCGGCACCCCTTGGCGGGGGCCGCCGACGGCGTCCACGAGGATCGCGGTCAAGCTCGTCACCGGCGGCGACACCACCCTGACCCGCAGCGAATCCAGGTCACCCAGCACGAGCTGCGTCCTCCCATCGACCGCCGGCACCCCACGCACAGCCGGTCCACCGGCAGCGGGGGGACCGCTCGGTCCGCAGTCGGGTAGCTTCGCCAGCTCTGCCATACGACGTCGTCCTTCCGGGCCGCACAGCCGCGACCTCGGTCGCGGCGACCCCCGGCGGGAGCCCGCCTCAGTACAGCCGTGGGCGCTCGCAGTCCGGTATCACTTCCCTCGCACGGGCCGGCCGACGTCGGGCGGTCGGGTGTGATCGGGTTGCCGGTGTCGCGGCAGGTCGGCGCAAAACTCTCACCCGGCCGATGCAACCAACTTCGGCCTCGCGGGCGTGTCTAACCCGGAAAACAAGGATGGGAGAACAGATGAGTGACCGGGACGCCGCGTTCGAGGCCTATTTCGCGGCGCGGTGCGACGCCATGCGCGGCACGGCGTACCTGCTCTGTGGCGACTGGCATCGCGCGGAGGACCTGGTGCAGCAGACGTTCACGACGATCTACCTGGCCTGGCGCCGGATCCAGCGGCACGAGGCGATGGACAACTACACCAGGCAGACACTCGTCCGTACGTTCCTGTCCGAGCGGCGCCGGGGGTGGTTCCGGCACGAGTCAGTGGGATCCGCGCCGACCGATCGCGCCGTGCGGCCGGTCGACCTTGCCGACGAACGGCTCGTGCTGCTGGAGGCACTCGTGAAGGTGCCGCCGAGGCAACGCGCCGTACTGGTGCTGCGGTACTGGGAGGACCAGTCCGTCGAACAGACGGCCGTGCTGCTCGACTGCTCCACCGGAAATGTGAAGAGCCAGGCGGCCCGCGGGCTGGCGACGCTGCGCGGTCTGCTGGAAGAGGAGAGGGTTCGGTGAACGAAGAAGAGCTGAACGAGGCGTTGCGCGACGTGATCGTGCGTAGCAGCCCACCGCCGTCGATGGATCCTGCCCGCGCTCTCGGCCACGCCCGCCGCGCGCGCAGGCGGCGCAGGATGGCGTGGGCCGGGGTCACCGTCGTCACGCTGGCGGTCGGCGTCGGGGTCGCTCCCGCCGTCGCGAATCATCTCGGCGACCAGGGGGTGGCGAGCGGCACCAGCACGACTCAGACCCTGTCCAGCGCGGCGCCGACGACCCGGAAGTCCAACGACCCTTGGCCGGAGGGCCAGGTGGACCGTACGGCGACCGCGGGTCCTCGCGCGGTGCGGTCGGTGACGCTGATGCACGACCTGAGTTCGGCGGTACCGCCGAGCTTCAGCACGCCGGACCTGAAGTATCCGGACGGCCGCCCGATGAGATGGCCGCAGAGCCAGTACGCGTCCAGCGACGGGGAGCAGGACTACTGGGAGTACATGGCCGTCGTCCCGGTGCAGAAGGACAACCGGGTCGGTCAGTTGCTGGTGCAGTCGACCACGCCCAGTGGCAAGCCGGCGATGGACCCTTGCACATTCGCGCTGAAGTTCTGGGGCGGGACCGGCGGCTGCACCATGGTGGACGTCGACGGCAAGAAGGTCGGCGTGGTGACCGCCAAGGAGGGCGGCAGCTACGACCAGTGGGCCGCGTACCGGCACGACGACGGGACGGTCGTGTACCTCGCGCAGGCCGAGAAGAGCGACCACCCGGGGCGCTTGCCGCTGAATCAGCCGGTGTTCACCACCCGCCAACTGGCCGAGTTGGTGACGTCAAAGGAGTTCAAGATCAGCACCTGATGAGAACGCCGGCGTCCTTCGAGCACCACTCCGGGCGGGAGCGAGGGCGCCGGTTCTCGTTTGCCATAGGGTCGCAGCATGCCTGAGCTGATCGAGCCGACCGTCGAACTGCGCACGTCCTGGCTGGAGTCGGCCGCCGAGTGGGGCGGCAAGTACCAGGAGGGCACGGGGATGCACGAGGCCGGGGACGACCTGGCCACGGTCGAAGGGTTCAGAACCTGGGTGGAGCGGCTGCGGGAACTGGGTGACGACTCGCGTGAGCTCGACCGCCCGCACGCGACGTGCCGGTGGATCGTGGAGGACGGCAACTACCTTGGCGCGGTCACGCTGCTGCACACGCTGACGGACAAACTGCTCGACGGCGGCGGCCACATCGGGTACAGCGTCCGGCCGTCGGCGCGCGGACGTGGGCTGGCGACCTGGGCACTCGGGCAGATCCTCGAGGTCGCCCGCGAGCGCGAGATGGACCGAGTGCTCATCACTTGCGACGAGGACAACCTGGCGTCGGCGAAGGCGATCGAGCGCAACGGAGGCGTCCTGGAGAACATCCGGGAGACCTGGCTGGGCCCGACCCGTCGGTACTGGATCACTCTCGGTACTTCCCGAGGCGGGTCGCGCTCGCCGGCCGTCCATCCGCAGGACTAGTCGGCGCTCTCGCGCTGGAAAGACCGGCTGGCTTTGAAGCGTGCCTTTTTCTGGCGGTTCCCGCACGTGTTCATGTCACACCATTTGCGGGTGCGACTCTGGCTCGTGTCGACGAAGACCGCCTGGCACGTGGGTGATGCGCACAAGGCCAACCGCCCGTCTCGCTCACCGGCGATCATGCTGATCGCGTCAGCGGCGATCACGCTCAGGGCGTCCTCCACGCGGGATGCCGGGCCGAGCCGCCATTGCCGCTCCCCCTCGGGCGTCAGGTATGCCGCCGCTCGCCCCTGAGCACTGCAGTCGTTGAGGACGCGGACAGCAGCCGCAGGCAGCGTGTCCCCGAGGGCGGCCGCTGTCGCGGCGACGTGCACCGATTCCCTCAGTTCCCGAGCGAGCTCGAGCTGCGCGGTGCTGCAGGAATCCACCGCGAGGCCGTTCGCTTCCAGCCAATCGATCAGTCGGTGCGGCGTGGGGATGCGCTCGACCGGAGTGCCCTGACGCTCCGACAGAGTCCCCGTGAAGGCGGTCGCCAGCACGTTGCCGGGGCGGAAGTCAGGGAACTCGGCCTGCATGGAACCACCTTAGCTGGTTGCCCGCCGGGTGCGGCACGTGCTAGAACCGTCTTAGCCGGTTCACTCCAGGCCGCGATCAGCTCCCCGAGGACCAGGACCACGCATGCGCCCAACCGGACCATCGCACTGCGACGCAGGTCCCGCCTCGCGCTCGGGAGCAGGCGCGGCGGGAGGTGCGTGACGATGCTCGACGTCGGGGTTCTGCCGGGTTTCGTGGCGGTCATCCTGCTCTTTCTCGTGCCACCCGGGCCGGATATGGCGTACCTCGTTGCCGTCGGGCTGGTCGGTGGCCGCGGAGCCGCCCTGAAAGCAATCTCCGGCATCGGCACCGGCATGAGCGTCTACGCCGCCGCGGTCGTTGTCGGTGTGGCCGAAATTGCCCGCACGCACCCTCGGCTGCTCGATGCGGTGAAACTGTTCGGCGCCGCCTACCTGTTGTGGCTGGCGTCCGTAACCCTTCGCAACGCACACACCTCGGCCGACGGCTCCAGTGACATCTCGAGTGGGCGCCCGTACCTCCGAGGCGTGATGGTCAGCCTGACCAACCCGAAGGTGATCCTGTTCTTTCTGGCGGTTCTTCCGCAGTTCCTGGGCGATACACAGAACGCCGGGCTGCAACTGGCGATGCTGGGCGCCGTCACCGTACTGGTCGAAGTTCTGCTCTACGGAACCATCGGCGTGCTGGCCGGAGCGTTCCAGGCGCGTTTCCGGCGCTCGGGAAAGGCCGGCGCCGGGTTGAACTACCTCGCGGGCATCGTCTACCTCGTGCTGGCGGGCGCGATCCTGACGGAGCTGATCTTGAAGTGAACCCCGGGCGGCCGGTCAACCGCCGGGGGGTCACGGCCGTTCGACGTACTGCGCTTCGCCGTGACCGAGGGACCAGTCGGCCGAGCTGTTCTCGGTGAGCGTGACGAACACGTTCCGCGGAGCGGTCCCGGCGTACTGCTCGGCCAGCTCGGCGATCCTGCGGTAGAGCGCCTGCTTCTGCTCGGTACTGCGTCCCGCCCGCAGCATGATCGCGACGTACACGATCCCGTCGTCGCGCTCGATACCGAGGTAGCCGCCGTACCGCAGGTCGCTGCTGGTGCCGTCGTGCCCGGTCAGCACCTGGAACAGGTCGTCGTCCGGGATCCCGATCGTTTCCACCAGGGCGTCGTGGACAGCCCGCCCCAAAGCATCCAGCCGCTGCGGATCCGCCCGCAGGGCATCGATACGAACAAACGGCACGGACACTCCTTCGTCAATGCTGGACCAGCACCGACATACTAGTAGGTACAGGGTCCAGGAGCAGCTCACTTTCGCCAGAACAGGTGGTGCGTCACCCCGCTCGGGCTGGGCACCAGCACGAACACCGGCGTCCGGAACGGGGGCTCGTCACCCCACCAGCCGCGCCACTCGTCGTCGTGCCACGGCCCGCGCTGCGGCCCGAACTTGTGGCGCCCCATGATCTCGGCGCCGATGTTGCGGGCGTAGTCCCGGGTGAGGTAGTCGTCGATCCCCCGGCTGCCGCCGGGATCGGTGCGCATCGGCCAGCTCGCTGTGGCGCCGGCCCAGCCGAACAGCTCCGCGGCAGCGGGGTGCCCGAACGGGCTCTCGAGGCTCTGGTCCTCGCCGGCACCGATTCCATCACTCGAGACGTTGAAGTTCTGGACTCGCAGTAACTGGGCCACGCGTTCCTCCTGTGCTGATGACGAAGATGTCACCTGCCCGGCCGGGCAGGCGCACTCGTCCTGGCTTCGACACCATCAGGTCGGAGCCGATCGACCGATCTTGCGACAGCCGGTGACCCCAAGGTTCAGGGTCACCGGCTGTGCAGGGCCGCGCCGAGGAGCACGGTGGAGACGTGATGTCAGAAGCCGCCGGTCGTCGTACCCCCGCTCCCGGTCGCCGGTGTCACGAACGAGATGTTCGGGTCCGGCCCCCACTGATCGGCGGTGGCCGGGTAGTTCGCTTCCTGCCGCTTGATGCATTTCCACTCGACGGTGGTGCTCGGTGGCAGGTTCGTGATCGTCGCCGTCCAGGTCGGGTAGCTGGTCGGCGACAGCTTCACAGCGCTGGCCACGGACCAGGCGCCCAGTTGCGGCGCGCTGCCGACGACGTACACGGACTGGCCGGTCGTGGTGGTGCCGTTGGTGCAGGTGAACGTCTTCGACACGACCGCCTGGCCGAGCGTGAAGACGAAGGACTTCGCCGTACCGGTCGACAGCGCGGTCGACTTGGCGATGACCACGTTGCCGCCCGCGTTGTACCAGCCGCTCGCCGCCGCGTCGAACGCCGCTTTGTTCGCGTGCTGGGTGAGCGCGGTCCCGTTGAGGGTGACCGCCGACGCCTGCGTGTCGGCCACCAGTTCGACGACGTTCTGCCGCGACGTGGGTGCGCCCGGATACGTGCCGGCGGAGGCGGCGATGCCGACGGTCGCCGTACTGCCCGATCGTTGCTGGCTCAGGGCAGTGGTCCGCTTCGCACCGGTCTGGTACCCGACGGTCGCTCCGTCGTCCTCGGCGAGGGTGAACGAGGAGGCGGTGGGATCGGCGTAGACCCGGGCGACGAGCTCGTTGCGGGTCGTCCCGTCGGCCCGTTTGCCGACCACGTTCATCGTCTGGTCGTCCACGACCATCTTCGGGATGATCGCGCCGCCGCGGGCGTAGGCGGGCAGCTGGAACTTGCCGTTGCGCCACAGCGGCACGTCGGCCAGGGTCTGGCCGGTGCTGACCGTCTTGGTGTTGGTGTAGTAGTCGTACCAGGTCCCCGCCGGCAGGTAGACGTCGCGCTTGCGCTGGTTCGCCCCGGCCGCGACGCCGACCAGCAGGTCCTTGCCGATCAGCTTCTCGTGACCGACCTCGCGGACGTTCGGGTCGTTCTGGTACTGGTAGACCAGCGGCGGGATCAGCGGTTCGCCGGTGGTGTGGGCGCGGTGCGCGAGCGAGTAGTAGTACGGCGTGAGCTCGTAGCGCTGGCGCAGGTTGGCCAGGTTGCTCGGTACGTCGCCGATCGAGTCCGGCGAGGTCTCCGCGCAGTTGCACAGGTTCTCGGTGTGCGGCCGGATCGGCACGTCGAACCAGGAGGAGTTCGCGAACCACTGGGTGTAGAGCTCGTTCAGGTCGGTGTTGAGCATCTCCCGGCGGAAGCCGCCGATGTCGGAGCCGAAGTAGTCGATGCCGGACATCGACATGTGCATCTGGACGTTCTGCTGGGAGGCGAGCGCGGTGAGCTTCGACCCGATGTCGCCGGACCACATCGCCGTACCGGTCCGCTGGATGCCGCCGGCCGCGGACCGGGCCAGCATGAACGGCCGCTGCTGGACCGCGTTGTCGGTGTAGCCCTTGGCGATCCCGCGCGCCCACTCAAGGTTGTAGAGGTTGTGGTAGTCGGAGTGCGCGTGCTTGCCGGGCAGCAGGCCCGCGGTCCAGTCGTTGGCGTCGTACATCTCGGGCTCACCGAGGTCCAGCCAGTGCCCCATCACGCCGTCGTTGACCAAGGGCTGGCGCTGGCCGTTGTGCCACTGGGTGCTCGCGGCCGGCTGGGTCCAGTCGATCATGCCGCCGCGGCCCCACCAGTCGTTCCCGGTCAGGTACGCCGGGCTGCAGCTGGAGCAGCCCGCCCGGATCAGGTAGCCGGCACTGGCCATCGACGCGTGCTCGGGCAGGTTCTTGCCGATGTACGACTCCTCGATCGTCATCACGCCGACGCCGTTGGTGTTCTTGTACTGCGCCAGCTTGGTGGCCGGGTTCGGGAAGTTGACCGGGTCCCACTCCAGCGTGCCCATCCGGGTGCTGTCCGAGCCCGCGGTGACACCGCCGAACCAGTTCACGTCGAGCATCACGCCGTCGGTCGGGAACTTGTTCGCCCGCAGCCCGGTCAGCGTGGCGTCGATCTCCGACCAGTTGTCGTAGCCGTACTCCGACATCCACAGGCCGAACGCCTTCTTCGGCGGCACCGGCGGGCGACCGGTCAGCTCGAGATAGTCCTTACGCAGATCCGGCAGGTCCGGCCCGGACATCACGTACCAGCGCAACTGGTCGCCGAAGGTGTCCATCGTCCAGGGATCACCGGTCAGGTTCCACTGCTGCTTGTAGACCTGGTCGACGAACAAACCGTAGTTGGTCGTGCTCGCGCCGACCGCGAACAGCACCGGGATCTGCGCGTTGCCTACCGGACCGTTGTCGGCGTCGTAGAGCATCGCGTTGCCGTAGGCGCCGCCGGTCCGCTGACGCCCGACCCAGTCGCCGTCCGCGCTGCCGCCCAGGAAGAACTGCTCACCGAGCCCGTAGGCGTTCTGCATGGACGACTTGGTGAAGCTCAGGCCCTTCCAGGCCTGGTTGAGGTTGCGCGGGCAGGTGGTGTTCAGCAGAAGCTGCGGCACCCGGGTGGTGTCGTACACCGTGGCGCAGAGGGTGGTCGTGTTGACGTCCACCTTGATGCCCGGCGTGGTGAGCACGCCGCCGGCCTGGGTGAGGCTGGTCGGGCCGGGATAGTTGGTCTTGGCGATCTGGGTGGTGGTGAAGATCGGCGAGCCGGTGCCGGGTCCGGCACCCGCTCCCATCTCGAAGTGCACCAAGTCGTCGTCCAGGAACTCCACCACCAGGTAGTTGCCCCCGGCAGTGAACTGGACCCTCTGCACCACCGCTTGCGCCGGTGCGGCCGGCAGCACCACCAGCAGCGGGATCAGCAGCACGAAGGCCATCAGCCGCTTCATGGGCGTGCCACCGTGATGTTGTCGAGATTGATTCCGCCGGTGGCGTGGACCACCTTCAGCACGCGTTTACCCGCGGTGAGGTTGATCGTGAGCGTCGCGGTCCCCCAGGTGTCCCAGTTGCCGGTGCTCGGGAGATTGACCGAGCCGACGTTCACCCCGTCCACCTGGATCGTCCTGGTCGCGGCGGTCGGCGCGCCGTTGGCGTAGCGGAGCTTGATCACGTGGCTGCCGGTCGCGCTCGCGTGGGTGTCGACCTGGACGGCGTCTCCGGCCGTCTCGAAGCCGTCCACGAAGCCGGTGCCGGTGTACCCGGGGTGGTCGGTGTTGGTCGTCGTACCGGTGTTGCTGCCGAACTCGGCCTCGTACGCCGCCTTGTCGACACCGTTCAGTACGACGGTCCGCGCCGCCGCCGCGGACGCCGTCTTGACCAGCGTGAGCTGCTGGACCGGATCCCAGTACCAGCCCTCGGCTGCTGCCTGCAGCGCGGCGAGGGTGGCGTGCGCGGTCATCGCGACACCGCCCTTGGTCACGCTGGTCGGCTTGCTGGATGCCACCTGCAGTGTGCTCTTGGTGGCGAGCGGCGGAACGCTGACGGTGACTTGGTGAGCGGCGAAGTTCTCGGTGGAGGTGACCGTGCGGGTCAGGTTCGCCGAGTCCTCGAAGTACCCGTAGCTGGTCGTGCCGGACGGGTAGATGCGGAACGCCAGGTTCGTGTAGTTGTCGACGCTGTTGCCGATCGTGCCGCCCAGCTCGTAGTTCGCGTTCAGGTTGAGCGGGACGATGGCGCCGGCCTTGGCGTAGACGGGGATCGTGCCGGTGTCCGCGCTGTAGACCTTCGTTCCGGCGCCCTGAGCCCGGCCGCCGTTCCAGAAGTCGTACCACTCCCCCGCCGGCAGGTAGACGTTCTTGCTGGTCGCGCCCTGCGTGGTGATCGGTGCCACCAGCAACTGTCGGCCGAACATGTACTGCTGGTCCTGCGCGGCCGCGGTGGCGTCGCCCGGGTAGGCGACACTCATCGCCTGCATCATCGGCAGGCCGGTGGTGGACGCGTTCTTGGCTTCGGTGTAGAGGTACGGGATCAGGTTCATCCGGGTGTTCGCGAACTTGCGGAACTTCGGGATCACCGTCGTGTCGCCCGACCGCGCCTGGACGTTCCACGGCGTCCGGGCCTCCGAGACGCCGGGATTCGCCTTCTCCGAGTGGTACTGCATGATCGGCGAGAACGTCGCCTGCGCGGTCGAGCGCAGGTACAGCTCGCTGCTCGGGAAGGTGCCGGTGAAGCCGGCCAGGTCCCACGACCAGAACGGGATGCCGGACTGGCCGGCACTCTGCCCGGCCCGAACGGCCTGCTGGAAGGCGTCGAAGGTGGAGGCCTGGTCACCCGCCCAGAAGATCGAGTTGGCCTGCGCGCCCGCCGTACCACCACGACTGAACAGCACGCCCTGGGTGCTGGTCTTGGTCTCGACGAAGTTCTTGTAGGCCCGGGTGTACTCGTTGGGGTAGGCGTTGTGCAGCTCGTCGCCCTTGCGGCCGCTGCCGCTGGTCACGTTGCGGCCGAAGACCGCCTCGCTGCCGTCGGTCTTGAAGCCGTCGATGCCGATGTCGTCGAACAGGTACGAGCGCTTGCTCATCCACCAGTTGGTGGCGGTGGTCTTGGTGAAGTCGGGCACCGTGCTGTTGCCGAACCACTGACCCGACGGGATCCGGTAGGGGCCTCCGGCACCGTCCCCGAGCACGTAGCCCTGGGCGACGGCGTAGTCGCGGTCGTTGATGTGCTGCTGCGGCGCCGTCGGCGGGTTGGTGTCGAAGTCCTGCTTCAGCACCGGGATCTGCCACAGGATCATCTTGATGTTCTGGTTGTGGGCGGCGGTGACCATCGCCTTCGGGTCCGACCACGCGCTGCCCGGTGGGAACGTCAGGTCGCTGTAGGCGAGCGCCTGGCTCCCGGGCTTCGGCGTGTACGTCGCGCCGTGCCACAGGTAGAACGTCGCCTCGTCGGCCCACTGCTCGAGCACCATCGCCGAGTGCGGGATGTTGTTCGACGTGACGTTGGCCAGTTCGGCGTTCACCTCCGCCTGGGTGTTCCACTCGTTCGCGGACATCCACAGGCCGAAGGACCACTTCGGCGGCAGCTTCGGCCGGGCGGTGACCGCCGTGTACTGGTCGAGCATCTCGGCCCGGGTGCCGGTGAAGAAGTGGTAGTCGACCGTCGCGTTGAGCGCGCCCCCGGTGTCCACCGTGAACCCGGCCATGTCGCTGAGATGCGTGCCGAGGTTGAACACCGAGTACCGGGTGCTGGGCACGTAGATGCCGTAGCCGGCGGAGTTCGTGAAGAACGGGACGCTCAGGTAGGTGCGACCCGTCGGGCCCTGGTCCTGGTACTGGTTGTACACGTAGTTGTGGACGTCCTTGCCGCGCTGGTTCAGCGCGTCGTACCGCTCGCCGAATCCTTCGAAGCGTTCGGCGGCCGGTGAGAGCCAGTGGTCCTCGATCTTGGTGACCGTCGTACTGCCGTCACTGGCCCAGCCGGTGTTGCGGAAGACCGCGGGGTCGTACTGACGCGCGATGAGCGTGGTGCCGTCGCCCTTGTAGACCGCGACCCGGTACGGACTCTTCTGGATCTTCACGACCACCTTGGTGGTGGCCAGCTGCAGGGTGGTCGCGCTGTCGGTCACCGTGTAGGCCGTCGAACCGCTGATGTTCAGACCGGTCCCGGTCGGCGCGACCTGGACGTGGAAGCGGTCGGTCGCGGGGAACGCGAACCTGACCTTCGGGGTGAAGCTGCCCGCGGTGTCCCCGGTGGTGACGTCGACGCTGGTGCCGTTGTTGACGAAGCCGGAGACGTTGCCGGTCCCGGAGTACGAGGTGACCGCGAACGAGAACGGGCCGCTGGTCTTCTGGTTGGCGCCGTCGACGTCGGCGTTCACCGTGTAGGTGATCTTGTCGCCGCGGGCGAAGGTGCCTAAAGCAACTTTCCAGTAGGTGTTGTTGCCGCTGTTGTAGTCGAAGGCGGCGCCGACCGGGGTCTGGTTCACCCCGTTCTTGGTCCAGGTGATCCAGACGGTCTGGCCGGGCGAGACCGGCCAGGTGGTGGCCTTGACCTGGACGGCCTGGCCCGCCATCGGGTCACGGGGCGCGCGTTCGGTCGGGGCCGTGTTGTAGAGCTCGTCCGCGCCGTACGGGGCGTGGAAGACGCCCGTCAGCGTGCCGGCGTACGCCGGCGTCGGAGCGAACTGGAAGAGCACGGCGGCGAACACCAGCAGCGCGGCAACGCAGCGTTTGCGGAGGAGGGCGGGTTGTCGGGGCGTGACGGCATGACTCATCTACAGCCTCACTTGTCTGCCCGGCGCCGGCCGGGAGTGTGGGTTCGGCGCGGCCGGGACAGGTGTCCGGCGCGCCGGGGCGGATCCCGGCCGCAGCCGGGGGTGTGATGGTTCGGTCAGGCGGAGCGGGTGGTCAGGGACGGGCGGTCGGCTTCGTCGGGTCGGAGGTTGGGCTGGAAGAGCTCGCCGAGGAAGAGGCCGGCGGCTCCTTGCGCCCAGGCCTCGTCGTCCCAGTCGTCGACGACGACCTCCAGATCACGCTGGAGCCCGTCGAACACGGCCTGGCGCAGAGCGGTGTCGAAGCCGGGCAGCAGCAGGTCGCTCGCGCGCGTCCCCTCCCCGGCCAGCACGATGAGCTTCGGATTCAACAGGTTGACCAGGTTGCCGACGGCCGTCCCCAGGGTCCGGCCGACATGGTCGAACACGGCCCGCGCGGCGTCGTCGCCGCCTCGCGCCAGGTCGACCGCTTGCTCGATGGACGACGTGCCGGTGGCGGTGAGAATGGCCGGCTCGCCGATCAGTGATTCCAGGCAGCCCCGTGCGCCGCAGGCACAGACCGGACCGTCGGGCGCCACCTTGGTGTGGCCGAACTCGCCGGCACCACCGCCGGCACCGCGGTACAGCCGGCCGTCGAGCACCATGCCGAGGCCGACACCGCGCCCGATGCTGACGACGGCGACGTCGGACACCCCGCGGCCGGCGCCGAACCACTGCTCGTTGGCGACCAGCGTGTTGACGTCGTTGTCCACCACGACCGGGAGGCCGGTGCGCTTCTCCAGCAACGCGGCCAGGTCGACGTCGTGCCAGTCGGAGTACGTCGCGTGCCGCACGACCCCGCTCGCCCGGTCGATCATGCCGGCCAGACCGACGCCCACGCCGTACACCGGGCCCACCTTCGCGGTGAACCTCTTCACCACCGCCGCGACGGTCCGCACGACGGTGTCGACGTCGTCGTTCGCCACCGCGACCGTCGCCCGCTGGACGATGGCCGCGTTGAGATCCGTGAGCACCGCGACGACGCGGGTCTCGGTGAGCTTGATGCCGATCACGTAGCCCGCATCCGGCTTGAGACCGAGCAGCACCGGCCGCCGCCCGCCTCCGGACGACGCGATCTCGCGCTCCTCGACCACACCGGTGCCGATCAGTTCGCCGACGATCTCCGAGACGGTGGGCAGGCTCAACCCGGTCCGCTTGGCCAGCTCCGTCCGCGACACCAGGCCGCCACGAAGCTCGCCCAGCACCAGCGACGAGTTGATCTCGCGGATCAGCTCCTTGCTGCCCACCCGGACCGGCTGCACCCTGCCACCCCCTCTTACTAAGGTCACCGAAGGAAGTCCTCGGACGCTAACCCGCGGTGATCGCCAGGTCAACAGTTCGACGCGGTGGGGTCGTGCCGGTCAGCCCCTCGGCCACCGACGCCGGAAGCCCGCCGGTCTCTCGGACCGGCGGGCTTTCCGGATGGTGGACGGCGGATTCGGACTACCGGGTCAGGTGGCGGAAGAACCCCCGGATGTCGTCGATCAGCAGGTCGGGCGCGTCCTGGGTCGCCCAGTGGCCGCCGCGGGGGTGTTCGGTCCAGGAGACGATGTTCTGGTGGTCACGGTCGGCGAAACGGCGCAGCGGGGTGAAGTCGTTGGCGAAGCTGGCCAGGCCGGTCGGGGCCGTCGTCGGCTCGGTCGGGTGCTCGGCGTGGTGGTCCTCGTAGTAGAAGCGGGCCGAGGACGCGGCCGTGTTCGTGAGCCAGTAGATGGTCGCGTTGGTGAGAACGTGCTCGTCGTCGCAGCTGGCCAGCAGTTGCGCGATCCAGGCGAGCTGGCCGGTCGGTGAGTCGGCCAGCGCGTGGGCCAGGTTCTGCGGGCCGGTCTCCTGCAGCCGCGCGTACGCCGACATCTCCTCGTTGAACTTCTGCAGGAACCCGAGGTACTCCAGGTCCTGCGGCGTCATGCCCTCGAACTCGGCCGGGTCACCGGACGGGAAGGAGAACAGCTGCGTCACGTGCACCCCGATCACCTGCTCGGGCGCGATCCGGCCGAGCTCCGGGCTGACGAACGACCCCACGTCGTTGCCGTGGGCCCCATAACGCTGGTAGCCCAGCCGCCGCATCAGCTCGGCCCACGCCCGCGCGGTCCGGTGCCGGTTCCAGCCCTTCTCGTGGGTCGGGCCGGAGAACCCGAAGCCCGGCAGGGACGGAACGACGAGATGGAACGCGTCGGCGGCGTCGCCCCCGTGCGCGACCGGATCGGTCAGCGGGCCGATCAGCTCGAGGAACTCGACCACCGAGTTCGGCCAGCCGTGCGTCAGGATCAGCGGCGTCGCGTCCGGCTCCGGCGAACGGACGTGCAGGAAGTGGATGTTCTGCCCGTCGATCGTCGTGGTGAAGTGCGGGTACTCGTTCAGCCGCGCCTCCCACTTGCGCCAGTCGTAGCTGTCTCGCCAGTGCTCGACCAGCCGCTGCACGTACTCCAGCGGTACGCCGTACTCCCAGCCGGGTACCACCGGCCCGCGCTGCACTCCGTCGGTGACCTGGTCGCGCGGCAACTCGTTGGTGTAGCGGACGCGCTGAAGCCGGTCGACGAGGTCGTCGAGCTGGGCCTGGGGTACCTCGATCCGGAGCGGCCGCACCGATTCGTCGGCGCCGGCCGGGTGGTTGTTCGTCTGCATGTCGGTCTCCCTGAAGTTGAGCCTTCGCCGGACCTCCGCCGGTTTAGCATCAAGCGTGCTGACGGTCCGGCTCCGGCGAATCCCTGGTTTGCGGTATATCCATGTCCGGTGACGATCTGTCCCGTACCGCTGGACAGCCGGTGATCGCGCCGTACGTCGGTCGCGATGCCGAGCTCGCAGCGCTGCGGACGGCGGCCGCGCGCGTCGAGGCGGGTGACTCCGCACGGGTCCTGGTGGTCGGCGAGGCCGGGATCGGCAAGACCCGGCTGATCAGTGAGTTCACCGCGCCGCTGGGGGCGGACTGGCTGACCGTCACCGGCGGCTGCCCCGAGCTCGGCGCCGAGCACTTCCCGTACGTCGCCTTCCTGCCCGTCGTCCAGCAGCTGGTGGTGGACGAGGGCGGCGCCGCGTCGCAGACGACGCTGCGCATCCTGCTGCGTCAGCACCCCACGACCGCCCCGGACGAGCCCGCGCCGATGCCGGCCGAGGCCCCTGGCCCGGCGCCGCCGTCCGAGCCGGCTGTGGAGGCGCCCAGTGGCCGGCTCGCGCTGCTGCACGAACTGCTCGCCCTCATCGAACGCGCAGCCTCCGGCCGCCGCTTGCTGCTGGTGGTCGAGGACCTGCACTGGGCCGACAGCGCGAGCCGCGAACTCTTCGGCTACCTCGCCCGGAACCTCGGACGACTTCCGGTCCTGCTGGTCGGCACGGTGCGAACCGGCGAACTGGCGGCCGGACATCCGGTGCGCCAACTCGTCGCCGAGCTCGGCCGCCGCCCCGACATCGGAGTGCTGTCGCTGGAGCCCTTGGGGCAGCGGGACGTCGGCGAACTGCTGACCGCGGTCGACGGCCGGTACGACCCGGCGCGCGCCGCCGCCATCCATCGCCGATCCGGCGGGAACCCGATGTTCGTCGAGGCGCTGGCCCGCGAGGAGCCACGCACGACCTCGCCGGCGACCGGTGCCGGGCCCAGCCCCCTGCGGACCCTGCTGCAAGAACGGGTCGCGAGACTCTCGGAGGCCGCTCGCCCGGTCCTCGCGGTGGCCGCGGTCGCCGGTGCCTCGGTCAGCCACGATCTGCTGACCCTGCTCGCCGATCGCCCGGACGGCGAGCTCAACCGGGCATTGCGTGAGCTGGTGGAGCACGAGCAGCTCCTCCCGACGGCATCGGGCTACGAGTTCCGGCACGCGTTGATGCGTGAGGCGGTGTACACCGGCTTGCTGCCGGGCGAGCGGCGCCGGTTGCACGCCCGCGCCGCGTCGGCGCTGACCGGGCGCCCGGATCTCGCGACCCTCGGCCTGCCGGCGGCCGAGCTGGCCGAGCACTGGCATCTTGCCGGCTGCGCCGACGAGGCGTACCGCGCGGCGCTCGTGGCCGCCGACGAAGCCCGAGCCAGCTTCGCGTACGGCGCGGAGCTCCGGCACCTCGAGCGGGCGCTCGCGCTCCAGGCCCCCGACGACCCGGCGCGACTCGAGCTGCACGAACGGGCCATCGCCGCGGCACTGCCCGCGGGTCAGGGCGAGCAGGGGCTGCGGCACTGCGCCGCCGCACTCGAGCTCGTCGACGCGGTCAGCGAACCGGAGCACGCCGCGCTTCTCCTGCTGGATCGGGCGCAGTGCCGCAGCCGTCTGGATCTCAGCGGCCGGGCCGATGTCGAGCGGGCGCGTGAGCTGTTGCCGCCGGACCGTCCGTCGTACGCGCTCGGTCTGCTGCACTACGTCCTCGCGATCGACGACGCGACCGGGCGGTATGCGGACTCGTCCCGGGAGCACGCTCGCCGGGTCCTCGAGCTCGGCGAACTCCTCGACGACTACCGGCTGCGGTGCCGCGGGTCCGCGGCCCTCGGGATGGCCGAGCTCGCCGGC
Source organism: Kribbella flavida DSM 17836 (assembly GCF_000024345.1). NCBI lineage: Bacteria > Bacillati > Actinomycetota > Actinomycetes > Propionibacteriales > Kribbellaceae > Kribbella > Kribbella flavida. The sequence continues at coordinate 4,349,641 of NC_013729.1, forward strand.
GACAACCTCGACGCCGCTGAGGTCGCGCAGGCGCGGGCGCGGCGGATCGCGACCGCGATCGGCGACGACTTCGCCCTGGTCGCGAACTCGCTGTGGGAGTGCGCCAGGCTCGGCAAGGCCGGCCTGTTCGAGCAGCTGGCCGCGCAGGCACCGGTCGCGATGCGGGAGGCCGAACTGCTCGGGATGGGCCAGTGGCGCGGTCCGTTGTTCATGGTCAATCTCGCCATCGCACAGGTCTGTGTCGGCCGATGGGACGACGCGGTCCTCACGCTCGAGCAGGCGCTGGCCGAGGAGCCGGAGACCCTGTACGCGCTCGTGCTGCGGCTGCAGCTCGGCACTTTGTCCCTGTGGCGGGGAGATCTCGACCGCGCGGCCGCCTTGATGCCGACGCCCGAGGAGCTGCACCGAGGTTCACCCGTGCTCCGGAACTACCTGCTGGGGTTCGCCGTCTCGTCGGCGTGCGCGCTGGCCGTCGCCCGGCAGGATCCCGAGTCGGCCGGGCCGGCGGTCGCGGACTTCCTGCGCCACGCCCTCAGCCCGGAGGCGTCCCCCAAACCGGATCAGGACGCCCTGCTGGGCATAGCGATGCTCCAGCGTGCGCGGCTGGCCGCCGCACCCCGCAACCGGGAGATCGCCGCCGATGCCGCGTCGATCCGCGCCACCCTCACCGGGCTGCTGGCCGAACTCCGGCCCCGGGCGCCGTACCCGATGGCGTACCAGGCAACTATCGCTGCCGCGCTGGGACCCGGTCGACTGGCTGACTGGGACGAAGCCACCGAGCACTGGCGCCGGATCTCCCACGTCCCCGGGATGATCGAAAGCCTCATCGCGGCCGCCGAAGCCGCGCTGGCCGGCAGCAATCGCGCCGGCGCCCGCCGCCGTCTCGAAGAGGCTCGGGACCTGGCCACGCCCCTCGGCGCACAACTCTACCTCGACCGCATCGCCGCCCTGGGCCGGCGCGCGCGCCTGGAATCCCCGGTGACCGGCAACGAGGCCGACTCCGGCGGCCTGACCCCCCGCGAGTACGACGTACTCCGCCTGCTGGCCCGCGGCCTGCCCAACCGCCAGATCGCCGCCGAGCTGTTCATCTCCCCCGCCACCGTCGGCGTGCACGTCTCCCGCATCCTCACCAAACTCACCGCCACCACCCGCACCGAGGCCACCGCCCGCGCCCACTCCCTCGGCCTGCTCGACTGATCTCGCGGTGACGGCCGGGGTTGCCGATCGCTGTCGCGAGATAGCGTAAGTGGTCGATCTTGCCGGGAAGCTCTCGCAGTGAGTTGCCGATGGCGGCTTCCACTGTCGCGCGGCCTCCCATCCATCGGGCCGCGGTGGCCTCTCCGAGGGAGACCCGAATCCGCTCGCTCAAAACCTGAACGTGGTTCCCACCTGGCAGGTCGGCGTGAAGGTGCTGCCCCCGTTCACCGCCCACGCCTGGGTTGAGGCCGAGGGACAGCTCATCGGCGAAGGGTCGCCGGCCGGCCACTTCCACGTGCTGATCTCCGTGCCGCCGAAGGGGTGATCGTGGCGTAGCGGTCGTCGATGAGGGTGAGCGCGCCGAACGCCACCAGCAAAGAAAGCCGGCGCCAGCAGTCTCCTCGTCGTACCCGAACGCAGTACGCGCAGACGGAAACGCTGCATCAGAGTGGAGGTCAAGTACGGGCGTCGTACGGCGCGGGGCCGGTTGAGCGCGGCGTACTGGGTCCAGCGACGGCGGACTTGTCATCGTCGCCGTGGACCAGGTGCTCACCGAGCTCGCCAGCGGGCTTGTTCGCGCCAGGACCGACCTCCTCCGCCCAGATCTTCTTCGACCTGCCGAGCTGCTTCACCAGCGTCGGCAGCTTCGCCGACCCGAAAAGCAGTACCACGATCCCGAGGATGATGAGCCACTCCGCACCCTGCGGCATACCGAGAAGTGTTTGCATGACGTCTCCTGTCCAGTGAATTTGATCGGCCGAACGAGGTCGTGGACGACACGATCGGCCAGTTGGACTTCGGAGCCGTGAGCCCGCGGGATGGGCGGTGCAATCCTCAGACCGCGGATTGGCGCGCCGGGCCGCACGGCGGGGTCAGTCTTGCGCGGTCCTGCTCGTCAGGTGGTCCGCCGACAACGGGCCAAGGCGCAAGGGGTGGCGTCACTCACTGTCGGTCCTCTTGCGCTCAGCCGCGGAAAGTGAGCACGATCAGGACGAGGTTCAGCGCGGTGATCGCCGCGGCCACCAGGCAGGCGACGAGCGTGGTCTGCCATCGGTTGACGAACTCACCCATCACCCGCTTCGAGGCGGTCAGCCTGACCAGCGGCCAGAGTGCGCAGGGGATGCCGAAACTGAGCACCACCTGCGAGACGACCAGCGCGCGGCTGGGATCGATGCCGACGGCCAGGATCACCATCGCGGGCAGCAAGGTGATCAGCCGGCGTACCGGAAGCGGCACGTGGCGCTTCCAGAACCCCTCGAGGATGACCGAACCGGCGTAGGTGCCGACCGACGAGGACGCGAAACCACTGGCCAGCAGGGCGAGAGCGAACAGCAGCGCCGGCATCCGGCCGAGATCGTCGCCGATCGCTGCATGAGCGGCGTCGAGGGTTTCCGCGCCTGAACCGGTGAGCGCCGCCGCTGCGACGACCACCATCGCGAGGTTCACCGCGCCGGCCAGCGCCATCGCGATCGCGACGTCCAACCGGGTCGCTCTGAGCACCTGCAGCTTGCCGACCGCCGATCGCAGCGTCTTGCCGTGCCGGTCGGTGACGAGCGCGCCGTGGAGCCAGATGGCGTGCGGCATGACGGTCGCTCCCAGCATGCCGGCGGCCAGGACCAGGGAATCGGTGCCGTCCAGCCTGGGCACGAGTCCGCCGATCACCGCCGCGCCGGAGGGGTGCGACTGAACCGTCGAGACCACGAACCCCACCAGCACCACCGCGAGCAGTCCGACGATCGCCGCCTCGAACGGTCGCTGACCACGCTTGGACTGGTAGATCAGCAGGGCGAACGACACCACGCCGGTGATCGCGCCGCCCAGCAGCAGCGGGATGCCGAACAGGAGGTTCAACGCGATCGCGCCCCCGACCACTTCGGCCAGGTCGGTCGCGATCGCGACCAGTTCGGCCTGGGCCCACAACCCGGTCGCCGTCGAGCGTCTGAACTGCTCGCGACACAACTGCGGAAGCGTTCGCCCGGTCGCGATGCTCGCCTTCGCCGCGAGGTACTGGACCAGCACCGCCATCAGGTTCGCGCCCACCACGACCCAGCACAACAGGTACCCGTACGTCGTACCGGCGGCGATGTTCGTGGCGAAGTTCCCTGGATCCACGTACGCGACCGCCGCGACGAACGCAGGCCCGAGAAGCAGCAGGCCGGAACGGTTCAGCTGACGTTTCAGTGGAGCCGGTGCATACATCGCGCCAGCCTTTCGATCGACGACACGGTCCTGAGTCCTTCGGAGCCCGCCGACCGCCAGATGGGCGGGCCCGTCGTGGAGGGCGTCAGCATCGTCGGTCTCGCGCGACGAGATCACCGCCGCCGCGGGCCTCGGCCGGCCCGGGCGACTACCTCAGCGTGGGCGCTTCAGCTCGTCGGCCGCGATGCTGCCGTCGATCACGGCTTCGGCCACGGTCCGCAGCGGCTGATTGGTACGGCGTGCGTAAGCGCGCATCAGGGTGAACGCCTCATCCACACCGATCCCTGCTCGCTCGGACTGGATACCCTTGGCCTGTTCCAGCAGGACGCGGCTGTTCAGGGCGCCTTGAAGCTGCTCGGCCAGCACCTCGCCCTGCCGGACGACGCGTTCGTGCAGCAGTCCCACGGTGGCGATGTCGCACAGCGCCTGACCCAGTTTGACGTCAGCATCGCTGAGGACGGCGTGCTCGGCGCAGAACAGGTTCAGTACTCCGATGACTTGCCCCCGCAGCCGCAGCGGCAACGCGTGGGTGGAGCGGTAGCCGAACTCGGCGGTCGCGATGTGGAACCTCGGCCACCGCTGCTGCACTTCGTCCAGGTTGATGTTGGCCATCTGCTCGCCGGTGGAGTAGCAGTCCAGGCACGGGCCCTCTTCGTTCTGTACGGCGAACAGTTCCAGCACGCGGGCCTCCTCGGTGGTGGAAGCCATCACCTGCAGGACATCGTGCTGATCGGCCAGGATCAGCCCAGCCGCATCGGCGCGCAGCAGCTCGACACTGCGCTCGCACAAGGTGTGCAGAAGATCCAGGACGTCGAAGTCGTCGACCAGGGTGTCCGCGAGCTCCACGAACACCTCGGCGAGGCGAAGTTCCCTGCTCATACCGTGCTGCCTTTCCGGACCTGGTCACGCCCTGTGCAGGTGGTTTCATTCATGATGGTCGTCCTCGGGAGAAAAGGTCACCCGCCGAGCGACCACGTCCTTGGCGAGCTCCAGCAGCCGGCGGTTCTCGGCGTAGGCGCGGGCCCTCAGCAGCAGGAGTGCGTCGTTGAGGCTGACCGACGCCTGGACGGTGACGACGCCCGTCGCCTGGTGGATCTCCCGGCGGCCGTCGGCCGCGTCGGCCAGTTGCGGATGCAACTGACCAGGTGTCGCCGAAGACTGCAGATCCAGCAGGATCGTCGTTGCGGCGGCCGCGTGGTCGAGAGCCTCGGCGAGTTGGAGACTGTCCAAAGAACCCGGCGTGTCGCGATACAGGTCCAGCACTCCCAGCCGGATCGCGCCGACCTGGAGCGGGAACGCGAACACCGCGGCGATGCCGGCCTCGGCTGCGGCGGGAGAGAAGCCGGGCCATCGTGACCGCGCCTGGGCGAGGTCGGGCTGCAACACTGGCCGCCGCTCGCGGAACGCGTTCATGCAGGGACCTTCACCGATCGTCTGCTGCAGCTCTTCCATCAACGCCGCGGGCCCGTCACTCGCCGCGAGCGTACCGCCGTCGCCCTTCGAGGTCATCAGCGCCACCGCGGCTCCAGTGACCGGCACCGCCCTGATCACCGAGGCGCACAGCCGGTTCCACACCGTCGGACCGTCGCGCGCGGGAGGGTCCGGCTGCTCGAAGCCCAAGGTCTCGATCAAGATCTGCCGCACGCGTGTTGACACCATCGCCTCACCCCCGGCCTCGGTCTGCACCTGGGGTGTCCGCGGTGAGCGGTTCGGACATCGTTTCCACCCTTTGTGGTCGGCACTCCGCAGGAGCGCGCCGCCAGGTCCAGGGCAGCGACGGAAGCTGTCGAATGAGACACCTGTGCCTCTTGTGCTGATGGTACCCACTCCCCACTCAGCGCTGGCCCAGGTCAGGCGATTCCAGCGACTCCCCGACGGCACCGGCCCGTTTGATGCGGCCGGTAGGGATCGTCAGGCCGCCGGCGGCATCAGTACGGTGTCGATCAGGTAGACGGTCGCGTTGGCGGTCTTCACGCCACCGCAGATCACCTTGGCGTTGTTGACCATCAGGTTCTGGCCCGAGCCGGTCACGGTGACCGCGCCCTTCTGCACGGTGGTCTGCTTGCCCATCACCGCCGTCGGGTCGAGCTGACCCGGCACGACGTGGTAGGTCAGGATTTTGCTCAGCAGCGCGCTGTCGGTCTTCAGCGTGTTGATGGTCGCGGCCGGGATCTTGGCGAACGCCGAATCGACCGGCGCGAACACGGTGAACTCGCCGCCGTTGAGCGTGGAGACCAGGTCCACCTTCGGGTTCAGCTTGCCCGACACCGAGGCGACCAGCGTCTTGAGCAGCGGGTTGCCCGACGCGGCGGTCGCGACCGGCTCGGCCGCCATCCCGTCGATCGACCCGGCGCCGGTGGCGTTGGCCTTCGCGTAGTCCGCGCAGCCCGGACCGACCAGACCGGACATGTTGTCCATCGACGGCGAGCTGCTCGGCGTCTCGGCCGGCGCCGAGGACGTGGTGGTCGCGGGGGCACCACTGGAAGCGTTGTCGCCGTCACCGTCGCTGCCACAGGCCGCGGTGGCGAGCACCAGGGCGAGAGCGGAGGTGGCCAGGCCGACGCGAACGATGTTCTTGGGCATGACGAAATCTCTTTTCGGAAAGGGTTGTCCAAGAGCGGAGGCGACTACCGCCTCCGGCCACTCGCGGATGCTCGCGGCTGACACCGGTACTTCGGCACCGCCACCCCCGCGGATAGGTGCAGCACTCAACAACGCGAGCTCGGCCAGTACGCCGGGCTCGACGGTGCGGAACTGCTGCACCTGCTCGACCCCACCGGGACGTACCTGTACCGTCGAATGCGAGCCATGCGCGATCGGGAACGATCAAGCTGCCCCAGACCTCGGCGGCCACAGGCACTGTCGCTGATTCCGGAGGAGATGGCTCCATGCCCACCATGCGCAGCCGACCATCTGACCACGCCGCGGACAGACGGCCCCGTCACCAGCCTTCCGCCACCGCCGCGGAGCACCTGTGCGACACCCACTCCGCAGCCTTGTTCTCGCTTGCTCTCGCGCTGACCGGAGATCGTGTACGGGCGGAGGGCGTCGTCGTCGACGTCATCTCGGCGGCGTGCTCCATGCTGTCGCTGCCGGACGTCGAGCTCCGTCACGAACTCTCTCGGCGGACCTATCGACGGTGCACAGCCGCCGGCCCCGGCCACGCGTCGACCGTCGGGACCGAGGAGGGGCGGCAACGCGCCGCCCTGAGCCTGGTCCGGTTCGGCGGCCTCGACTACTGCGAGACCGCCGCCGTCCTCGGACTGCCGTCGCCAGAGGTCGCCCGCCTGCTGAACTCCGGCCTGCACGAGCTCGTCCTCACACCCGAGCATCCCCGCCCCTGACCGCGGCAGTCCCGTGCGACGGAGCAGCGCGGGCGCCCACCGCGACCACTTCTGGTCGTTCTGCTCGACCGGGCGGCGGCCACGACGTGCGGCTCAACTCACCGATTCACCGCCGCGACGAGCGCGGTAGGCGGCGGTCTTGGCACGGGCCGTACAGGGAGCGCTGCAGAACCGGCGGGAACCGTTGCGGGTCAGGTCGACATACACGGCGTCGCACCGGCTCGCCTCGCACCGGCCGAATCTGCCGGCACCGTAGCCGTCGACGATCAGAGCCAGCGCGGCGGCGAACTCGCCGCCCAGCGCATCGACCGGGTCGCGCTCCGAGCCGTGAAAGTGCAGGTGGAACGGCTGGCCTACATCCTCGACCAGATAAGGCTGCGCGCCGTACCGGCGGATCATGGCGTTGATGGCCGCGGCCGTGTCCGCCGGGGACGCGGCCACCAGTGCCGCTCGCAGTTGCGCGGCCAGCTCCCCCAGGCGATCTCCCGCGTCAGCAGCGGCCTGAAGAGCCTCTCGCTGACTCGCACTGACGTTGGCGGCGAAGGCCTCGGTCAACTCGTCACCCTGGGGCGGCTGAACGGGGGCGCCACCCCGGCTCTGCGCCGTAGCCAGGTTGACCAACTCGGCGATCAGCGGCGCTTGCCGAATGACGTTACAGGCTATTTCCACTTGACCAGTAACTCCTCGGTGAGATGTCATAGGCGAAAGTCGTATAGATAGTAACGGAGTCGCCGTGATTGTCGCGTATGGTCGCCTGCTCACCCACCCAGGCGTCACCTACTTGCTGGCGGTGAACCTGGTCGTCAGGTTGTGCACCCCGGTCCTCAGCCTCGCGTTGCTGTTGGCGGTCGTCGATCAGCACGATTCGTACGCCGCCGCTGGGCTCGCGCTGACCTGTCACGCGCTGGGCGTCGCCGCGTGCGCACCGATCGGCGGCCGACTGGCCGATCGCTTCGGCGCGCGCCTCATCCTCAGCAGCTACCTCGTCGCCCACGCTCTGGCCTATTCGCTGATCTTGCTCAGCTTCCAGTCACAGGCCTCAGCGACCATCGCTGCCGCGGCTCTGCTCGGAGCCAGCACGCCGCCGGTCAGCGCGGTAGCCCGCAGCGCCTGGCCACGCCTGGTTCCGAGCGACCTGCTGCCCACCGCCTATGCGATGGACAACGCGATCAACGAGGTGATGTTCATCGCGGGCCCTCTGCTCGTACCGCTGCTGATGCTGGCGATTCCGGCCCACGCAGTGGTAATCGTCGCGGGTGCCGCACTGCTGCTCGGCACCGTCCTGCTGCTCCTGTCCGCAACGGTACGACGCTCCGGCGTCGAACCGTCCGCCGCTCCGCAGAACATGTCCCGATGGCGCCGTCTGGTCGGCCCCCTGACGCACCGGCCGACACTCACCATGCTCGTCATCGCCGCCTTCGGCACCGCGTCCTTCGGCTGCCTCCGGATCGCGACCGCAGCCGAGGCCACCGAGGCCGGCTCAGCGGCCTCGGCCGGGGTCCTGATGGGACTGCTCGCGGCCGGCGCCTTGGCCGGCACGATCGGCTACGGCGCCCAGGTCCGGCGGCTGAACGGCAAGCGCCTGCTCGTCGTGCTGTCGGTCGCCGAAACCATCATCCTGCTCGGCGGCACGATCGCGCCCGGATTCGCGACGATCGCCGTACTGATGGTCGTCGCCGGGCTCGTCACCGGACCGCGGGACGCGCTGCAGCCCGTGCTGCTCACCGATGACACACCCGCCCGGTACCACACCGAGGTCTTCGCCTGGCTCAGCACCTTCATGTGGACCGGCTACGGCCTGGGCTCCGCCATCGCCGGCCGTCTCACCGGCTCCGACGACAACGGAACCCCAGCCTTCGTGGCAGCCGCCACCGCAGCCCTCCTCGGCGCGCTCCTCACCGCTCTCGCCTACCGACCCTCGCCCCTCGCCCTGGTTTCTGCCCGGGGACCGGGCTCGCGGGCGGCATAGCCTTGCCAGGTGCCCGGCGCTCACCACGCCGGGCACGGCCTGAGCCGTACGGCGTCAGCGGCGGGTCATGGTGGACTCGTAGCCACCGCCGCCGGGGTAGATCCACTCACCGCTCATCACCTGGTCGTCGGCGCTGAACGTGCCCTCGAAGTACGCCGGGCTGCCCTTCGGGCCACCCCAAATCGTCAGCTTGTCCCCGCTCAGCTCGTAGGTGTAGTCGAGGGTGTTGCCGGCCGCGTCGTAGAAACGGGACACCACATCGGCCCCGGCCGGTTCGCCGAACGGCCGCAGGTGACCGATGACCTCCAGCCCGGTGATCGACTGGCCGTACTGGGTCAGCTCGACGTGCTGCAGCAGGAAGAACCCGCCCTCCATCCACTCGTACCGCACGACGCCCTCCGCGCCTCCGGTCACGGTCCACTCACCGACCAGCCGGTCCAGCGCCTTCAGGTCCGCACTCGGCTGCACGATCTCGTTCATGGTGGTCTCCTCGATCTCCGGTGGGCCCCGTCGGCCGCACTCACCGACACCTCGGAGCCGGGCAGGATGACTTCAACATGCATCGGATGTGATCCAAGTCATAGTTGCGGTTCGGCGTCCGGCGCACCGCGCTCAGCCGGTCAGAGGGTGAACGGATTGGCGCCGGTCGCGGCCAGCAGGTACCACGCGGTCGCCCCGGTGTGGAGAGCGGCGTAGTACAGGTCGCCGAACCCGGTGTCGAGGCCGTCGCTGGACGCCGACACGATGCCCTTGCCGTCGGCGTTGGGAGCGCGGCGCTGGGCGTCGCGGAGGCCGGCCAGGTAGGCGTTGATCCGGGCTTGATCCCCCGGGGCCTGGCGCAGGTCCAGGGCGGCGACGAGCTGAGCGGTGCCCTCGAACCACACCTTGCTGGTGTCGGTCGTACTGAAACTGATGCCGGTGAATCCGCCGTCGTTCGCGGTGAGGTTGGCGATGGTCCAGTCGACGGCCTGGCCGTAGCGAGCGTCCTTGGTGGCCAGATAGGCCCAGGTCTGCACGTCGGCCGGGATCGGGTCGCGGTTGATCGTGACGCCGTCGGGGGTGGTGCCGGTCCAGATCATCCGGGCGGTGCCGTCCCACATCGCCCGAACGAACGCGAAGGCCTGCGCGGAACGGGCCGACCAGACGCGCTGACCGGTCTGGCGGTGCAGCATCGCGAAGAAGGCCCCGATGTCGATGTTGTGCTCACTGGCCTTGAAGGTCAGTGGCTGGTCGTCAGCGCTCCGGCCGCCGGTGTAGCCGGGGATGCCGGCCGCCGACCAGGTCCTGGACTGGATCCAGTCGGCGGCGGTCAGCGCACCCGTCAGGTACTTGCGCTGCCCGGTCCGCTGGTACAGGTGACACAGCGCCATCCCGACCCAGGCCTGGTTCCCGCTGTACGCCGCGGGCGAGCCGATGTACGGCGTACCGTCCGCGGTGACGAGCGGATTGGGCTGGTACGACGCCCGCGTGCGCCCGTCACCGATCGGGTCGTTCGCCTGAACGTAGAGCAGCACGTCGCCGAGCATCGTCGCGCGGGCCAGCTGAGCCGCCGAACCCTCCTGGAGCAACGCGATGACGGTCAGGGCGTCGTCGTACAGGAAGGACGAGACGAAGTTGATCCCGGCGAAGTAGCCGCCGGTGTAGCTCTGCGGGACCCGCAGGGTCGCGCCGGCGCCGTACTGGTCGATCTTCTCGGCCAGGAACTCGAAGGCGGCGGCCGTCGAGGCGGCGGCGTTGCGGCGGCGGCCGGGGGTGGCGGTCGCGGAGGTGGCGGCCGTGGGGGCGGCGATGACCGTGCCGAGGGTTACAAGACTGCCGAGCACGGTGCGGCGGGACGGGCTCATGGGGACTCCTTCAGCTGGGCGGGGTGCGGCGTCGCCGGGGTCTCGGCGCCCGGTACGGGTCGATCGCCGCGGCGGTGGTTTCCAGGGCCGCCAGGGTGCGGGCGTGGTTGAGCTGGGCGACCCGGGTGTAGAGCACGTCGAGAACGAGAAACTGCGAATGCCGGTCGGCCAGGGCGTCGGCCTGCGACGACCCGGCGCCTCCGGGTGGGACGGTCGTCAGGGCGCTGCCATTCTGCGCGGTGGCGAGCACGAGGCCGGCCTCGCCGGCCAAGGCCGAGGTGGCGTCGTTGGTGATCGCGATCGTGCGGGCGCCCCGCGCCGCGGCAGCGCGCAGTACGGCGATGGTCTCGGCGATCTGGCCGGAGTGCGAGATGCCGATCACCACGTCGCGCCGGTCGGCCAGAGCGACCGAGACGAGTGCGCTGTGCAGCTCCGGCCACACCCAGCAAGCGAACCCGATGCGGTGCAGCCGGATCCGGAGCTCGTCCGCGGTGATGCCGCTGGTGCCGACGCCGAACAGGTGGATCGCCCGGGCGTCACTGATCGCCCGCGCGGCCTCGTCGACCGCGCCCAGATCGAGCTGATCGGCGGTGTCGAGCAACGCCTGGGTGTTGGCGCCAACAATCACCTTGAGGACCTGATCGAGCTCGTCGGCCGGTTCGATCGAGCGGCCGATGTCGGTGCTCCACCGGCTTGGTGCGGCCCGGCCCACCTCCTCGGCAAGCGCCACCTTCAGCTCGGCGAACCCGGCCAGCCGCAGGGTGCGGCAGAACCGGGTGACGGTGCCGGGCGAGGTCCCGGTGCGCTCGGCCAACTCGGTGATGGTCAGCCGCGCCGCCTCGCCCGGCTCAGCCAGCAACGCAGCGGCGATCCGGCCGAGGGCGCCGCTCAGTCCCGGCTGCTCGGCGCGCAACCGCGTGAGGAAGCCGGGATCGTCCATGGCGGTCTCCTGCTCGATCGAATGAAAGAAATTTCCACCACCGCCAGACCGGAGTCAAGAGATCGAAAAGTTTTCCATCGAGCGCGCCGGTTCTCGATCCGGCGGTCGCGAACCACCGGCGGCTGTTACCAGCCGAGTCCGTCCAGATGGTTGTGGCCGGAAAGCAAGCCAGCGATGCGGCCCTGCGCCACTTCGCGAATGTCAGGCTGGGGGTGGTGTGCGTACAGCGCGAGCTCCACGTACATGTCGTAGAAGTTCAACCGCTCGCGCAGCTGCTCGCGCTCGAACAGCTCCGGATACGCGCCGTGCAGCCATCCGGGGACCTTCGTGAGTGTGGTCTCGTCGAGCCCTTGTTCGTCGGGTGTAGGTGGGTACTCTCGCGCCCGCGCGCACCAGCGCAGGATGGTGTCGAGCTCGACATCCGCCGGCTGCGCCAACGCCTCAGCGAAGTCGATGAGACCGGTGACGCGTCCTTGGTCGACGATGACGTTGGATCCATGGAGGTCACCATGGACGAGCGCGGGTTCGACGGCGGCGAACAACGGCAGCCGCTCCTGGATCCAATCGGTGACGTCCGCGAGCAGGCGCGAGTCATGACCGGGCAGTCGCCGGGCAGCCTCGACCTGCTGAAGCGTCGCGCTCACTACGGGTGGGTGGAACGCCGGCCACGGCTTGCCGGCGAGCGCGTCGGCCAGCCAGGGCGGCAGCAGGTCGGCCGGGACAGCAACGTGGTGCAGTGCGCGCAACGCAGCACCGAGGCTTTCGATCATCGCTTGGCGCGTGCGCGAGTCCGCCGCCGGCCACGCGTCGTACAGGGTTCGGCCGGGCAGGCGTTCGGAGATGTACCACGGCCCGTCCGGGCCGTCGCCGTGGGCGAGGTGCCGGGCGTGTGGGACCTCGCTGCCGGCGAGCAGGGTGACGACCGCAGCCTCGTGCCGGTACGCGTCGCGGAACTGTCCGTTGTTCAGTCGTACGACGTACTCGTCGCCGACCCACACGCGGCTGACCCAGCCGGCCTTCGGCAGAAAGCGCCCGGTTGCCGGCAAACCGGCGGCCGCCAGCGTCCTCCGCAGTGCCGGATCGGTGACCCGGGCGGGAGTCTCCACGGCGGGCCGAGGCTGCCTGAACCCGCCATCCCTCCAGTCGCCGTCGGTCATGAGCGCGAGCCTATGCGTCAGGGGCCTGCGGCGACACGGGTTTGCCAGCCGGCGCCAGGTGCTGTTGCGGGCGGCGACAACAAGGATGCCCGCGCGGGCTCTGTCGAACGACGTCCTCGCCGGTCTTCCTGAGTCCGGACCTCGCTGCGTGGGACAGTTGCCCACGATGACGATCTTCACGTTCCATCTCGCGGAACTCCGTCCGACGACGACGGCGAGGGCGCTGTGGAAGGCGCCGGTGGGGCCTTCCACGCCTGGGTTGCGGTACGCCGAGTGTCTGGCGCTGATGCGCCTCGGCGCGCCGACGGTTTCGCCGGCGCGGATGCAGCTGCGTCGGATGGCGATGTTCGCCCGGTGGGAGGACGAAGCGGCGGTCGAGAAATTCCTGGCGGACCATCCCCTGGGCCGGCGACTGGCGACGGGCTGGCACGTGCGCCTGCAGTTCCTGCGCCGCTGGTCGCGGCTTGCGGCGCTGCCCGACCTGCCTGCCAGAGCGGGCGCGTGGGACCCCGCCGAACCCGTCGTGGCGGTCACGCTGGCCCGGATGCGCCTCCTGGAGGTGCCGAGGTTCCTCAAGTGGGGCAAGCCCGTGGAACGGCTGGTTCGCGACCACCCGGGCACCACCCTGGCGCTCGCCGCGATGCGGCCGCCCCGGACGATCTCCACGTTCTCGGTCTGGCGGTCGGTGCGGGAGATGGAAGCGATGGTGCACGGCCACAGCACTGTCCCCGACCCCGACCGGCATGCCGCCGCCATGACCGAACGCCGGCGCAGGGACTTCCACCACGAGTTCGCCACCCTGCGCTTCCGGCCGCTGTCGGAACACGGCTCGTGGCAGGGGCGGAGCGGGATCGTTCCCCGCTAGCGGGGTTGCTGCTCGTCGCCTCCAGGCCGGGCCCGGACGTTCCGGGCACCGGGCGCGGACGTTCCGGGCTGGCCGCGGACGTTCTGGGCCGGGTGCGGTGGGCGGCCCTGAGCTGTCGGCACCACCGAAAGACCGCTCGCGGCGTACTGCGTGGCACGGTCGGTGCCGCCGGCAACGGTCGTGCAGGAGCCCGGTCACCGGTTCGCCGTCCGGAAGGTGCTGGTCCCCGGCGGGCTCGACCGACCAGCTGGTGCTGGGATGACACGATGTGGGCATGCAGGTGTTCTCGGGGCCCGTAGGTGACGCGGCGATGGAGCTGGCTGTGGGCAACGCCCTGGTTCGGCGGGCCTCCCGTGGTGAAGTGACCGACGCGATCCGGATCTATCGGCCCGCCGAGGCTGTGCTCGTCTTCGGACGACGCGACGCCCGCCATTCCGGATTCCCGGCCGCAGTACAGGCCGGCCGTGACGCCGGCTTCCAGCCCCTCATCCGGGCCGTCGGCGGACGACCGGTCGCCTACACCTCCGAGGCGATAGTGATCGACCACGTGCGGCACGACCTGCGGGCGACCGAGGATCACCAGCGGCGATTCGCCAGCTTCGGGATCCAGTACGCCGACGCGCTGCGAGCTCTCGGCGTCGACGCGCGGGTGGGTGAGGTTCCAGGAGAGTACTGTCCGGGCGCGCAGAGCATCAACGCTCGCGGTGCCGTCAAGCTCGTCGGCACCGCCCAACGAGTCGTCCAGCACGGCTGGCTGTTCAGCACGCTGACCGTCACCGGCGACGACGACCGGATCCGCACACTCCTGACCCAGGTCTACGCCCACCTCGAGCTACCACTCGACCCCGCCACCGTAGGCTCCCTGACCACCGAACGCCCGGACCTCACGGCAGCCACCGTCGAGCAGCACTTCCACGCTGTTTTCGCCCCCGACATCGCACCCTCTGCCCTGGACCAGCCCACCCTCGACCTCGCCGCCAGCTACGCACCCGATCACCGCATCTGACGAGCCGACGTCCACCACCATGGCAGTCGAAGAGCTGTCGAACACTGCACCAGGGATGCGTACATCTGGCCCTGGGTCGGCGCTGTGGTCGACGCCAAAGCCGCTAACCATGAGCAGGACGCGAACCTGTCGAACGCAGAGTGGCCCGGCACGGACTGCTCTCCTCTCGTCCCGGCCTCATCCCGAATGACGTCCACGCGGTCCGAGCGCTCCAGATGCCGCAGCGCGCGGTACACCGTCGTCAGGCCGATGGGTGTCCCAGTCGACTGCAGCAACGCGTGCAGCTCACCGACCGAGACGAAGTCCCGGCAGTTGGAGAGGGTGTCGAGCATGGCCGCTCGCTGGCGCGTCCGGCGCAGGCCCACATCGGCAGCCGACAGGTCTTCCTCGTCAGTGGTGTCGGCGTCACGCACGAACCCTCCGCGCTCCAGCCAGGTCGAGCTAAGCGAATTGATTACCTCTTCATAGCAATCCGCTCGGCGTAGCAACCTGCGAACGAGAGTCAGTGGTGCACGCCGCTGAGCTCGTTGGGAGCCTTCGGCAACGACGCCGATCCCAACCGGCGTCCCGAGGCGATGTCGATGGCGTGGACGGTCTTGGTCGCCGGATCGGAGACGTAAGCGGTGCTGTCGCGGACGAAGAGCGCCGGACGGGCCTGCTGCCACTCCAGCGGCTCCTGCCACTTGCCGATGACCGGAATGGTCCTGGTGACCTTGGCTGCCTCGGGGTCGATCACGTGGATCTTCCCGTCGGTGCCCAGCACCAGGGCCTCGCCCTGCGGGCCACGGCCGAGCGAACGGAACGTGTAGCTGGTGCCCAGGCCGACCAGCTGCAGCTTGCCGGTCTCCGTGTCGATCAAGGAGATCTGTTCGGGGCGCTCTAGCTCGGCGTCGGCGTCCTTCTTGTAGTCGCCCAGCACGATCGACGAGTTTCTCGGATCCGGCCTGGTTTCCGATCCGGCCGTACTCGGTCGGGCTGTCCACCTTCGTGATGGCACCCTCCTGGTAGATGAGCACGCCGTCCTCGCAGCCGATGACCACCACCTCGTTCTTCGCAGTGGCCTCACCGTGGACCCCGGGGCAGTTCTCGTTGCGAGCAATCTCCTTGCGGTCCTTGTCCAGGACAAGGATGCCGACCCGCTTTTCCTCGGTGCCCAGTGTGGTCACCAGCTCACCGTTCTCCAGCTCGATCGCGACTCCGTGGTGCGCCTCGGCCGACTTATACGTCCGGGTGGGCGGCTTGTCGTCGCCGAGGTTCTTCGGGTCGAAGATCGTGACCTCACCGGTCCCGTCGGTGAACAGCACCGTTCGGCCGGCGTGACGGACCACGTGGCCCGGCTTGGACCCCGCGAACTCGACAGCGGTCAGCTCAGGAGTGAGCGCGTCCATGACGCGGAAGCCCGTCGTGGTGGACACCATCACATGACGGTCGTCCCCCGCCGGGTTGACCCGGTTGAATCCCTCGAGCGGGATGTCCTTGGCAACCTTCAGCGTCTGCCCGTCCACGACGTACAGACCACCGTCGTACGTGGTGACGATCGGGTCCTTGACGGCATCGGCCGCGGCGGCCGGCGTACTGCCGGTGTCTTGCGCTGCGGGCTCGGACCTGGCGTCCGCGCCGCAGGCGGTGAGCACGACGGACGAGGCCAGCAGAGCGGTGATTCCGGCCAGCGTGCGGTTTCGGATTGTTCTTCTCATGGGGTTTTCCTTTGTCGGTTGCTGTCGAGGAACGGGAAGCAGCGGGTCATCCAACGGCCAGGCCTTCGGAGATCGCCTTGGTGTTGGCGCGCATCATCTCCAGGTAGCTGGCGGCGCCTTGGCCCTTCTCGGTCAGCGATTCCGAGAACAGCGGAACGACCTTCACCTCGACGTTGCTCTCCCGCTTGAGGACTTGGGCCAGCCGGTCCGGCTGGGACGAGTCGGCGAAGATCGCCCGGACGCCGGCCTGCTCGATGGCGGTGACGAGGGACTCGAGGTCCGAGGCGCTGGGGGAAGCCAGCGTGGTGCCGCTCGGGATCACGGCCCCGATGACCCGGAAGCCGAACCGTTGCGCGAGGTATCCGAAGACATGGTGGTTGGTCACCAGGTTGCGCTTGCCGGCGGGGATCCGGGCGAAGGCGCGTTCCATCGAGGCCGTGAGCTGATCGAGCTGAGTCAGGTAGCGATCAGCGTTTTCCTTGATCGACGCTTCGTCGACGCCGGCTACGTCCTTCACGATCTGCTCGGCGATCAGGCGTGACGCCTCGGCGACCCGGTCCGGATCGGTCCAGAAGTGCGGATCGGGCCGTCCTGCTGTCTCACCGGACGTGTGCGGAAGGGGGTCGACGGCGTCCCCGACGGCGAGTGTGTTGACGCCCGCCTCGCGTGCGGCGTCGACATGGCGCAGGACGTTCTCCTCGAGTCCGAGGCCGTTGTAGACGACGAGATCGGCCTGTTCGAGCTTGGCGGCCTGCTGGGCCGACACGCCGAACGAGTGCGGGTCGGCGTTGGCTTCCATCAGCACGCTCACCTCTGCTTGGTCGCCGACGAGGTTGCGCGTGATGTCACCGAGGATGTTCGTGGTGACGACCACGCTCGGGCGCTTGTCCTCACCCGGCGCGCAGCCAGTCAGGGCCAGCAACAGCGCGCAGGTCAGCGCAGCGAAGGAGAAGACGACGGCAGTCGCGTGTCGAGTCGTGACCCCCGGCGTCATCGTCCGGTCTCCACCATGTGGCTGGGCGTGATGTCGACGGGGAACGTGCGCGCCAGCCGCAAGTTGTCGTTGTAGTCGATCTCGTAGATCTTCCGCCCGGTGGCATCGTTGAGGTACGCACGGTTGGTGTCGACTTCGATCACGGCGTGCGGGCCGGGTTTCCTGCCGGTCAGCAGTTCGGTGTCGGCGACCACCTTCGCGGTGACGGGGTCGATCGCCTGCAGTACGCCGTTCGAGGTGAGGGCGAGCAGCGGCGCACCTTCGCCTGCTGTGTTCACCGCCACGACGGGACCTGTCTTCACGAGCTTCCAGGTCCGTTTGGTGACGTCGAGAATCCACACTGCATCGCCGCCGGCCGTGGCCGTGAGCGTCGTACTGCCGGAGCGGTGCCGGAAGTCGTGCGGGCGGGCTGAGTCGGCGACCGGCCTGCCGTAGGGGATCTTCTCGCCGTCGAACCGGCCGTCCTTCGCGGTCACGAGAAGTGCGCCGTCGGCGCATCCGAAGATCACTCCCCTGCGAGTGACAGCGTCGCCGCGTGGCTGCGGGCACTTCGCATCCACCGACGCCGTCAACGCTCCCTCGCGATCACGAATCTCGACAGTGTCGCGGGCGACGCCGGCACCGGGGACCAGAAGGTGTTCCTCATAGGGGATGACCGGAACGGATTTCGCCGCGCCGGCAACCGGACGCCCCTCGCCGACGGCGCCGTCCTCCAGCTGTGGCCGCTCGAACATCTGAGTCGTGCCGTCGTTGAAGGTGACGGCGGTGACCGCCGGGTCGCTGCGGATGTGTCGCGGCCGCGGTCCCTGGATGTCTCCGACGGAGCGGATCTTCGTGCGGTAGTAGTGCACATGGTCGCCGTGGTCCACCATCCAGGCACCGGCGTCGACGACGTGCGCACCCCTGTCAGTGCCCACAAAGGCGAACCTGCCATCGGTGGCCAGGTCGCGGACGTTCGGGACGTCTCCGACCCGGGTCACTCCCCCGGTGATCAGGTCCAGCACTCGGACCGCTCCCGTGCCTGCGTCCGCCAGGACCAGCCGTGACTGCTGCTCCGCGGTTTCCTCGGCTCCTTCGACGTACCCGTGCGGAGGTGAGGAGGACGACGAGCTTGCCGGCCCTTCACCGCCGCGCTGGCAGCCGGCCAGCGATGCGGTCACGGCGAGTGCGGCGGCTCCGACGCGGATTGTTCTTCGTTTCATGACGAGTGCCCGTATTCCAGTCGTTGGTCGGCGGCGGGAGAAGGGACCGTCAGCCGCCCGCGCCGATTGCGGAGGCCGGCGGCGGTGGTGGACAGCAGGAACTGCAGCACGGCGACGCCGGCGATGGTCGCTCCGGCCGCGGTGCCGGCATGCCAGGACAGCAGCAGACCGAGGAACGTCGCACTCACGCCGAAGCAGGCAGCCCCGGCCATGATGAGCGGAATGCGCCGCGCCCACGGCAGCGCTGCGGCCGGCGGTGCGATCAGCAGACCGAACACCAGCAACGTTCCCACCACCTGGAACGAGGCCACGATCGCCAGCGTGAGCAGGCTCAGCAATGCGATGTGCGCCAGCCGCGGCCGTAAGCCGAGGGTGTGAGCTTTGCGTTCGTCGAAGGCCAGCGCGAAGAACGGCCGGTAGCCGACCACCGATACCGCAAGGGCCAGAACCAGCGCGATGGCCAGATGCGTGAGGTCCGCGGGCCGGACGGCGAGCACATCGCCGAAGAGGAACCCGGTGAGATCGACGGCGAAGGACTGCGATCTCGAGACGATGATCACTCCGAGCGAAAGCATGCCGACGAACAGCAGACCGATGCCGGTGTCCTGGGACAGTCGGGCCGCGCGAGCGACGGCGGCGACGCCGAGCGCCATGGCGGCCGCACTGACGGCTGCTCCGACCAGCAGGTTGCCGCCGAGCAGTGACGCCACGGCCACCCCGGGCAGCATGCCGTGCGCCATGGCGTCGCCGAGGAACGCCATACCCCGCAGAACGACCCACGTTCCCGCCAACGCACAGATCAGCGACACGAGGATGCCACCCCACAGCGCCCGCTGAACGAAGGTCACCTCGAAGGGCGCCGCCAACCAGTCCATACCGAGAGCCTATAATGAAAATGATTATCGTTACAAAGGAGTCTCATGTCGGTCACACCTCCGTTCCACCAGGTGACACTGAGCGCTGTGTCGGCCGGCTATCCGGGCCGACCGGTCCTCGTCGGGCTGGATGCGCGCATCCCGGCCCAGCTGACGACCGCTGTGGTCGGGCCGAACGGTTCAGGGAAGTCGACGTTGCTCGGCGTCCTGGCCGGGGTTGTTCCGGCCACCGCCGGAACTCTTGCTCATCGCAACGAAAGCCGGCCGGCCTTCGTCGTGCAGCGCAGCGCCATCTCCGACAGCTTCCCGCTCACCGTTCGGGACACCGTCGCCATGGGACGCTGGGCACGCCGCGGAATCTGGAAACGCCTCACTCCGCAGGACCGGTCAGTGGTGGATGCGTGTCTGGAGCGACTCGGCATCGCCGATCTCGCGGCTCGCCAACTGGGCGAGCTCTCCGGAGGACAGCGGCAGCGTGCCCTGGTGGCCCAAGGGCTTGCCCAGGAGTCCGATCTGCTGCTGCTCGACGAACCGACGACCGGCCTGGACGCTACGGCGCAGCGGGCCATCACCGAGGTTCTCGACGAGGTGACGAACAACGGCGTCACTGTGGTCCAAGCGACACACGATCTGGCGGCAGCGCGACGCGCCGATCACTGCCTGCTTCTCCACGACGGACGCATCGTGCACGAAGGCTCGCCCGACACGGTGCTGACGAACGAGGCGCTTGCCCGCGTCTGGCAGTTCACCGATTCGGCCTGACTTCGGCCAACGCGCCGCGATGGGCCTCCGGCGCGATCTCGCCAGGAGCGGCGAAAGCCATTCGACCGCTGGTCGGACGTCGCCTGGCTGATAGGAATACGGCGGTTCCTGCTGGATGCGCTCAACCAGCGCAGTCAGCGCCGTACCAGCCGGATCCCGGTCCAGGTCATGCCGATCGAGCGTCCGTACCGTGACACCTGACCGCTCCCCTGGGCCTCGGTGCACTCGTGAGCGTGGTCATGGTCGAGCTGACCCAGATCCCAGCGCGGAAGTGGGTCCTCGAACTCAGCCCAGCCGGTCAGCCCCATGGCGAGTTCGTCGTCGGTGAGCAACGCAGTCCCGAGCCGTCGCGCCGGCTCATCGAAACCGATCCCGATGGAGACCAGCTCCTGCCCGGGCGACCGAGGAGTACGGCATCCGGTCGGTCAGGCGCATCGGTTCGGAGATCACCGCGACCCGTCGGCTCTCCCGGTTGGCCAGCACGTGGTTCAGCAAGGTGGTCTTGCCCGCGCCGAGACAACCGGACAGCACCGTCACCTGAACCGGCTCGCGCCGATCTCGGCCAGGATCGTGTTCTCGCTCACCGGTTGAGCCCGCGGAGGTAGGCGGCGAACTTCTCCAAGCCGTCGATGTTGCGGGGCCCGCTGATGCCCTCGTTGTAGTCGAGCACGAAGAACCGGTTGTTGCGGACAGCCGGCAGGTCCTTGGTCCGCGACGACGTCTTCAGGAAGTCGATCTTCTTCTGCGCCGGCTGGTCGCCGTAGTCCAGGATGATGATCACCTCAGGCGCAGCCTTGGTCACCGCCTCCCAGCCGACCTGCGTCCAGCGCGCCTCCAGGCCGGCGAAGACATTGCGTGCGCCGGCCAGCCGGATGATGTCGTTCGGCGGCACCTGGTTGCCCGCGGTGAAGGGCTGGTCGGTTCCCGAGTCGTACAGGAAGACCGGCACGGGGTTGTCCTTCGGGGCCTGCTGGACCACCTTGTCCACGCGCTGCTTCAGTCCGCCGACCACCTCCGACGCCTTGTCCGCGACGCCGAAGATCTGTCCCAGGCGTTCGAGGTCGGAGTACAACGCCTCGAACGGCGGCAGCTTCTGCGGGAAGCCGGGGTAGTTGTAGCAGCTCTCACTGTGCATGAAGCTCTGAATGCCGAGTCCGTCGAGGATCTCCGGCGTGATACCGCGCTGCTCGCTGAAGCCCGACCGCCACCCCGCGACCACCAGGTCGGCGCGTGCTTCGACGACGATCTCCTTGTTGAGCAGGTCGTCGCTCAGCATCTTCACCTTCGCGTAGTCGGCCGCCCAGGGCGACTCGCTCACCGGCGGGTTGGCCGGCGGCATGACGTACCCGGCGACGCGGTCGGCCAGTCCGAGGGAGAACAACTTGTCGGCGCTTCCGCCCTCGTAGGCGACCGCACGCTCGGGTTTGCGATAGTCGACCTTCTCCCCGCACCGCATCACCGGGACTCGATCCGATGCTTGTGGATCGTCCTGTACCGAGGCTCCGCATCCGGTCAACAGAGCCGCGACAACTGCGGCGGCCACGATGGTTCGTTTCGGTCGTTCAGGCGGAGTCATCACAAGGCGTCCTTCACAGTTTGATCCATCAGGGAGTAGAGCAGTTGGGGAGCGCCGGTCAACGGGTGCCGTACGACGCTGGCTTGCACGCCGAAGACGGCCGCCAGCAACTCCTCGGTCAGTACCGACTGCGGGGTACCGCTGGCGACCACCGACCCGTCGGACAGCACACCCAGCCGGTCGCAGGCTGCCGCGGCGAGATTGAGATCGTGCAGTACCACCAGCACGGTGGGCCCGAGGCCCCGCAGCAGCGACAACAGTTCGATCTGGTGCCGGATGTCGAGGTGATTGGTCGGTTCGTCGAGAACCAGGACCTCCGGCTCCTGGACGAGAGCTCGGGCGATCAGGACACGCTGGCGCTCACCCCCGGACAGGGTGGTGATGCTGCGCCGCGCGAGGTGGGCGACGTCGAGGCGTCGCATCGCGGTGGCGCACAGCTCCAGCTCACGGCCGGACAGCGGCTGGTTGCCCTTGAGGTACGGCGCCCGTCCGAGCGCGATGACCTCCTCGACCGTGAAGTCCAGCTCGACGGTGGCGTCCTGGGTGACCGCGGCAACCAGTTGGGCGCTCTCGCGCGGCGACAGCTCGACGATGTCGGTGGCACCGATCCGGACCACGCCCGCGGTCGGCCGCAGTGCGCGGTACACGCAGCGCAACGCGGTGGACTTACCACTCCCGTTGGGCCCGATCAGTCCGACGACCTGTCCGGTACCGACCTGCAGGGACAGGTCCCGCAGGATCTGCCGGCCGTCGATGTCGAGCCGCAGTTGTTCCAGCTGAAGATCCACCTCAACGACTCCCGAACAGGTAGCCCCGGCGCCGCATCAGCGCGATGAACACCGGTACGCCGATCAGCGCTGTGATCACGCCCAGTGGAAGTTCCCGCGGCGCCACGACCGTACGAGCCAATAGGTCGGCCCAGACCATGAAAATTCCACCCACCAGCGCGGCCAGGACCGTCACTGTGGCGTGACGTGCTCCCACCACGAGCCGAACCAGGTGGGGCATCACCAGCCCGACGAACCCGATCGCTCCACTCACCGCAACCATCGCTCCGGTCGTCAGGGACGACAGCAACAGCAATTCCTTGCGCAACCGGTCTGGGGACGTGCCGAGGCTGGCAGCGGTTTCGTCCCCCAGCGCCATCACATCGAGCGAGCGGCTGCGCCGGCGCAGGACGACGATGCCACCGGCAACGGCCAGCAGGACGATGGGCAGCGTGGACCAGGTCGCAGCCCCGAAACTGCCCATCGACCAGTAGAGAACGGTGCTGGTCGACTCGCTGTTCGGCGACAGGTAGATCAGCAGGCTCATCACCGCTTGCAGACCGAAGGACATGGCCACCCCGGTCAGCACCAAGCGCAACGGCGACAGCATGGCCCGGTGGCTCGCGGCCAGGTACACCAGAATCGAGGAGAGCAGCGCACCGGCGAACGCGCCGACCGACATCGCGTACACGCCGAACGCCGCCAGGGATCCGGTGATCATGACGCCGACCGCGCCCACCGACGCGCCCGAGGAGATGCCGAGCACGAAGGGATCGGCGAGCGGGTTGCGGACCAGCGCCTGCACCGCAACGCCGACGGCGCTCAGGCCCGCACCGACGATCGCCGCCAGCAGCACGCGGGGCGTCCTGATCTGCCAGATGATCTGATACGTCGACACCTCGTCGGCCGTGATCGCACCGCCGGTGAGCGCGGCCCACAGGTACCGAGCGGTGTCGGACGGCGAGATGGCGGCCGGCCCCAGCCCGATGGCGAGAATCATCGAGGCGACGAGAACCAGCATGAGCCCTGTCGACGCCAGCGCGAGCCGTAGCCGCCCGGGACCGGCCTTCGGCACGTCCTCCTCGCGGGCACCGGTTCGCAGGTCGTCGGTGAGTTCAGTCATCGGACGCAGGCCTCCCAGTGCTGACCGGATCACCGCGACGCCCCGTGCCGATCAGGGAATCCGCGATCAGTTCCCATCCGTGCTCGAACTCGATGAGTTCCAGCAGGCGGCGCTTCACCAGGCCGGTCTCCGCGCCATCCATTGCCGAGAGCAACGACCGGAGGCCGGTTCCGGTGACGAACGCCCAGGCGGTCTCCGGAGTGAGATCGACGCGATGGGTCACTGCCTCGATCTCGACGTCCTGCAGGCCGATGCGCTCCAGCCAGCCGGCCAGGAGCGCCGGACTGTCGAGCCAGCGATCGGTGCGCACCGGTACCGTCAGCTCCGGGCGAACAGCTCGTACCGCCTCGTACACGAATCCCACGAATCCCATCGCACCGCGGTTCCAGGTCGAGGCCGCGAACCGGCCGCCCGGCTTCAGCTGGGAGACCAGGTGCCGACCGTCACGGTCCGGGTCGGGCAGGAAGAAGGCCCCGTAGCCGCACAGGACGACGTCGTACGGGCGATCCGAGACCCAGGTGGTCACATCGGCGAGGTGTGCTTGCAACTGGTGGACACCGTCGCGGTTCGCGGCGAGCTCCAGCCGTCGCACCAGCTGTTCGGTCAAGTCCACAGCGTCGACATGTCCAGCCGGTCCGACACTGCGCGCTGCCGGCAGCGCGCAGCCCCCAGCTCCGGAGCAAGCATCGAGAACACGCTCGCCCGACCGCAGCGCCGCCGACTCGGCGAGCTCGGTCCCCAGAGGCGTCCAGAGCAACGGCGACCAGCCGAGGAAGTCCTCGGCGTCGGCGTCGTACACGGATGACATGCGGGCGACTGTACATGACAATCATTACCAGTAATGAGCCGTATGGGCGTTGATGACATTGATTTTCAGTTCAGCTAACGTGGACCGGTGACCGCCACATCGCTCACTGCCCTGCTCCGGCTACGAGCCGCTTGCCCTCACCTGCTGTGAAGCAGCTCGCCCGATGACCGGCAGAACGAGCTGGCAGGAATGGCAACGGCGCTGGGACCTCCAGCAAGGCAACTATCTGCCTGAGCGCGAGCGCACCCTGAGCTTGATGCTGGACATCATCCGGAGAACCACCGGTCCGAATCCTCGACTGCTCGACCTCGGCTGCGGCCCGGGATCGCTGCTCACTCGAGCCTTTCAGCACTTGCCCGGCGGCGACCTCGTCGGCGTCGATCTCGATCCGCTCCTGCTCGAGATCGCACGCAACGTCGCCGGCGACCGCGGCATGTTCCTTCAAGCCGACTTCTGCCAGGAGGGATGGGACCTCCCCCTCGACGACCGGCACTTCGACGCCGTGTGCTCCGCCAGCGTGATCCACTACCTGCATCCGAGCCAGCTCGACCCGTTGCTGACGACACTCGCCAACAGACTGCGCCCTGGCGGAATCCTGCTCATCGCCGACACCTTCCGGCTCGGTCGCCAGCACCGGCCCCGGCTGGATCAACTCGCCGTCGACCTTCGACAGCACCACTGGGACGGCGAGGGCACCGCCGGCGCCGAGACCTGGACCCAGTGGTGGCAGGCGGCCCGCGCGGAGCCGGCGTTCGAGCAACTGTTCCGTCAACGCGACAAGGCCCTCGCCGGCGTCGTCGACCACCAGGCCGAGCTGACTGTGTCCATGGTGACCATTGCGCTGGAACATGCCGGCTTTTCCGAGATCGCCACTCTCGACCAGACCGCCGACCACCACTTGATCGCCGCGGTCCGCTGATTCTTCCCCTCGCGGGTGAACTCGCGGCTTGACCTGGAGTCCACTCCAGCAACGAAGCTGGAGCCATGAACGCACCCACGATGGCTCTCGGCACGATGTACTTCGGCACCAGGGTCGACGAACGGACCGCCTTCTCGGTCCTCGACCGGTACGCCGAACTGGGCGGAGCCTTCATCGACACCTCCAACAACTACAGCTTCTGGACCTCCGAGACGGGCTTCGGCGGCCAGAGCGAGGCGCTGCTGGGTCGCTGGCTGGCGTCCAACCCCGGCACCCAGGTCGGCCTCAGCACCAAGGTCGGCGCCCAGCCCACGCGGGTCGGCGGGTTCCCCGACCATCTGGAGGGACTGCGCGAGGACGTCGTCCGCGAATCCATGGCACAGAGCTTGCAGCGGCTGGGCGTGGACGGTGTGGATTTGTACTGGGCACACGTCGAGGACCCGACCGTTCCGGTGGGCGACCTGGTCGAGACGTTCGGCGGCCTGGTCCGGGACGGCCTGACCGCTCGCTGGGGCGTGTCGAACCACCCGTCCTGGCTGCTCGAACGCATCCGCGCCACCGCCGAACGCGCCGGCCACCCGCAACCAAGCGCCTACCAGGAGCGCTACTCCTACCTCCAGCCCGCCGGCGGCATGGCCGTGGAGGGCCAGCCGATCCCGCTGGGAATGCTGTCACCGGACGGCCTCGACTTCCTGCGACGCAACCCGTCGTTCGACGGCTGGGTCTACACCGCCACCCTCCAGGGCCGCTACGACCGCAACGACCGCCCACTCGAGATCGAGTACCGCCACCCCGGCACCGAACGACGGCTGGCAGCGCTGACCCGGGTCGCCGAAGCACGCGGACTCCAACCGGGCCAGGTAGTGCTCGCATGGCTGGCCTCCGGGAGCCCGGCGCTGACCCCGATCGTCGGAGTCAGCAGCGTCGAACAGGTCGAGCAGGCGGTGGAAGGCGCGACCACCCTGCTCACCGAGGACGAGCTGGCGACGTTGGACGGCGCATAGGCGACGACGCGGCCGGCCGCAGTACCGATGGTAGTGAGGACCCAACCGCCCCACCTTCCACGTACTCAACGCCCGCGCCCCCCGGGCAGGTGAGCAGGGACCAGGCGGTTCACTTCGGAGTCTGCGTTCGCCAGACCATGATCGAAGGCCGAGGCGAACACCTCATCCGTCAGCGCCCCACGGCAGGTGGCCGCGATGCGCTCGACGTCGCCCCGCTCGCCCGCCGGCAGCGGTGCGCCGACCTG
This sequence comes from Kribbella flavida DSM 17836, assembly GCF_000024345.1. Classification (NCBI taxonomy): domain Bacteria; kingdom Bacillati; phylum Actinomycetota; class Actinomycetes; order Propionibacteriales; family Kribbellaceae; genus Kribbella; species Kribbella flavida. The sequence goes on from NC_013729.1 coordinate 4,376,134, forward strand.
TGCACGCAGGCCGGTGGCTGCGCCGAGCAGCCGCGCAGCCTGCTCAGGGGCGCTGCACAGAGCCTGCACGCCCGCGAGGCCCTCCAAGGCCAGCGCGATCGCTCGCGGGTCGGCAGCGTTGCGTGCCGCCGCCAGTCCTTCGAGGTGCAGGGTGCAAGCAGCCTCGGCGTCGCCGCGCTGTTCGGCGATGAAGCCCAGCTCGGCAAGAATGAGGGCGACCGCCAGATCCGACTCCAGCCGCCGGTCGTGGGCCAGCCAGGGGTGCAACCTGGCCTCGGCCTCGTCGAAGCGTCCCTGCCGGCGCGCGCTCAGTGCCAGGCCGAGCTCGGCGAACTCCTCGCCGATGGTGTAACCCTGCTCGACAGCCTGCGCGCGAGCGCGTTCGTGCAGTTCGTCGGCCTGTTCGTGGTCACCGATCAGCAAGGCGATCCGACCGAGCGCGGACAATTTGTCGGACACCTCGGTGCGCAGGTCGAGATCTTCGGCGATGCGTAGGCCGTCGCGGTGCAGCTCGGCCGCGCGGTCGTAGTCGCCGACGACCTCGGCGTGGGCGCCGAGGCCGACGGTCAGGTGGAGCTGCCCCCACCGATCCCCCACCTCGGTGAACAGTGCCATGCCGGTTTCGCCGTGGCGGCGCATTGCGGCCAGGTCGCCGCGCGCCAGGGCGTACCGCGTGAGCGTTCCGTGCGCGGCCGCCGTACCCCACTGGTCGCCCTGCTGCTCGAACACCGCCAGGGCGCCTTCGACGAGGCCGTGGCCGACACTCAGCTCTCCGATGCCCAGGCCGATGAATCCGAGGAACCATTCCGCCCTTGCTCGCCGACCAGCGGCTTCAGCAGCGCTCGGCCGGGTCCCTGGCAGCGGCTCCAGTCGGGACGCGGTGCCCGTGAGGAGACTGAACGCGGTGTGCCACACCTGGACGGTGCCCGTCAGCGCGTCGGGACCGCCCGCGGACAGCGCCGCCGCCAGTGCCCTCCGCCCCTCACCGAGCCGGCCCCGCAGAACCCAGTACCAGGTCAGGGATTCGACCAACGGCAGGGCCTCGCCGTCACGAACCGCGTGGTCGATCGCGGCCCGCAGATTGGCAGCCTCGGTGTCGAGCAGGCGCAGCCAGTGGCGCTGCCGCGGCCCACGCAACTGCGGGTCGGCGGTCGAGGCGAGCCCCGCGTAGTAGTCCCGGTGCCGCCGTTCGACGTCAGCGATCTCGCCCGCCTCGCGCAGTTTCGCCGCGGAGTACTCGGCGACCGACTCCAAGAGGCGATACCGCGGCGGTTCGGTGGTCGTCGTGACGGTGACCAGCGAGCGGTCGACCAGCCGCGCCAGGAGATCGGGTACGTCGAGGCCCTCACCGCCGGACACTGCCTCCGCCGCGCGCAAGGTCCACCCGTCCACATGGACCGACAGCCGGCGCAGTACGGTCTGCTCGGCTTCGGTCAGCAGATCCCAGCTCCAGTCGAGCATCGCTCGCAGGGTCTGCTGCCGGGCGGGAGCGCCGCTGTGCCCGGTGGTCAGGACGTGGAACCTGTCGTTCAACCGCGCCAGGACCTCGGGCACGCCCCAGGCGCGGACCCTGGTGGCGGCGAGTTCGAGGGCCAGTGGGATTCCATCCAGGCGGCGGCAGATCGCGGCAACGGCATCGGCGTTGTCCGCGTCGAGAGCGAAGCCGGGCACGCCGGCCGTCGCTCGTGCCACGAACAGCTCGACTGCACTCGGTTCGGGCAACGTCGGCACGGCCCACAACTGCTCGCCGGCCACGTCCAGCGGGCGTTGGCTGGTGGCCAGCACTCTCAGCTCCGACGCTGTGCGCAGTAGCCGCGCGGCCAGCTCGGCGGTGGCTGGCGCAACGTGCTCACAGTTGTCCAGCAGGAGCAGCATTCGCTTGGTGCGCAGGACCTCGGCGAGCCTGCCGGCCATGTCGGTCGCCACGAAGTCCCGGATGCCCAAGCTCTGCCCGACCGAGGCGGCCACCTCGTCCGGCGACGCACCAGCCGGCAGCGCGGCCAGTTCGACCAACCAGGTCCCGTCCGGGGACTCCGACACTCGTTCCCGGGCCACGGCCAGCGCCAGGCGAGTCTTGCCCACGCCTCCTGGGCCCGTGAGGGTGACCAGCCGGCCCGCCGCGAGCAGCGCTCGTACCTCGATGACGTCGGCGTCCCGGCCGACCAGATCGCCGAGTACGTGCGGCAAGTTCGTGGGCGGCGCCACTTCGCCGCCGAGCGACGGGTCCTGTTCCAGGATCGCCCGATGCAGTGCGGTCAGGCGCGGTCCGGGCTCGATGCCGAGGTCCGCGACCAGCCTGGCCCGGAAGTCGCGGTACCCCGCCAACGCCTCGCTCTGCCGCCCGGCCTGGTACAGGGCACGCAGGTGGGCGGCTCGCAGGCGTTCGCGCAGCGGATAGCGAGCCACGAGGTCACCGAGCTCGCCGACCAGTACGCCGGACTCGCCGAACTCCAGGCGCGCCTCTGCCCGCTGCTCCCACGCGGTGAGGCGCAGCTCGTCCAGCCGGGCGGCGGTCTCACGGGCGAAGTCCTCATCGGCGAAATCGGCCAGCACCGATCCCCGCCACAACGCGAGGGCGTCGTCCAGTACCGCTACCCGCTCCCGCGCGTCACCGACCGCCGCGGCTTCGGCCAGCAGCGTTTCGAACCACCCGGCGTCCACCGCCTCCGGTTCGACGTCCAGCACGTAGCCGGGCCGGCTCGACACGACGAGCCGCCGTGCGCCGGGCTCGGCCTCGTCCAGCGTGGCGCGGAGCTGAGACACCCTCGTCTGCAGCGCACCGGCGGGGTTGGCGGGCAGCCGGTCACCCCACAGCCGGTCGATCAACCGGTCGCCGGGAACCACGCGGCCGGCTTCGGCGGCCAACTGGGCGAGCAGCGACCTGACCTTCAGCTCGCGGACGCGGACGGCGCGGCCGTCGGACGTCCACGCCGCGAGCGGGCCCAGCACCCCGAAACGCACCTTCAGACCTTATCCGACAGCCAGCTGAAGTCGCTCCGGAGTGTTTCTGAAGCGGCACCGGCCACCGTGGTCCCGCTCGGACGGACCAACCTGCCCGAGCGGACGAGTGAGGGAAAGAGAAGATATGTCTGTCGAAGTCGGTGACCGGGCCGGGACCAGGGAATGGCTCGGACTCACGGTGCTGCTGCTGCCGACCGCGCTGCTGTTCGTGGCCCAGACCGTGCTGTTCCTGGCGACCCCGCACCTCGCCGCTGATCTGAGGCCCAGCAGCGACCAACTGCTGTGGGTCAACGACGTGTACGGCTTCGCGATGGCCGGCCTCCTGGTGGCCATGGGCACCATCGGCGACCGGGTAGGCCGCCGGCGGGTACTGCTGCTCGGCGCCGTCGTGTTCGGCGTGGGGTCGGTGATTGCCGCCTTCGCGCCGAGCATCGGAGTACTGATCGCCGCCCGCGCCTTGATGGGTGTCGGCGCGGCGGCCGTGATGCCGTCGACGTTGTCGCTGATCCCCAACATGTTCAAGCAGCCGCGGCAGCGAGCGACAGCGGTCGGCATGTGGGCCGCGTCGGTGTCGGTCGGCGTCGCGCTGGGACCGCTGCTCGGTGGTCTGCTGCTGGAGTCGTTCTGGTGGGGCGCTGCGCTGCTGATCGGCGTACCGGTGATGGCACTCGTCGTGCTCCTGGCACCGCTGCTGGTCCCGGAGTACAAGGCGCCTGACGCGGCCGGGCAGCGGATGCCGGACTTGCTGAGCGTGGTGCTGTCCATGGCCGCGCTGCTGCCGTTCGTCTACGGGGTCAAGGACTACGCCAAGTCCGGTCTGACCGCGACGGCGGTGGTGACGACGCTGGTCGGGATCGCCTTCGGAATCGTGTTCGTCCGCCGGCAACTCCGGCTGGCCACCCCGCTGCTCGACGTGCGGCTGTTCCGGAACCGCTCGTTCAGTGGTGCGTTGGGGGTATGGCTGCTGTCCGCCATCGCGCTCGGCGGCATCTACCTGCTGTTCACCCAGTACCTTCAGCAGGTGGCCGGGCTGTCGCCGCTGGCCGCCGGCCTGTGGATCCTGCCCGCAGCGCTGATGCTGGTGGTGGTGTCGACCTTGTCGCCGATCGTGGCCCGGCGCGTGCGCCCGGCGTACGTGGTGGCGTTCGGTGCACTGTTTTCGCTGGCCGGGTACGTCGTGCTCACCCAGGTCGACAGCGTGGCCGGCCTGCCGATGCTGATCACCGGGTTCTACCTGCTCTACCCCGGCATCGCACCGACGATGGCGTTGACCACCGACCTGGTGATGGCAGCCACTCCGCCGGAGAAGCAGGGCGCCGCGTCGGCGGTCAGTTCCACGTCCATCGACCTGGGGGTCTCGCTCGGGATCGCCGTCATGGGCAGCATCGGCACGGCCGTCTACCAGGCCACGGTGCCGTCCAGTCTGCCCGGCCAGGCGGCGGACTCGCTGTCGGGCGCACTGAACGAGGCCTCAGCGATGTCCGGTGACGGGGCGCAGTCGATGGTGGCGGCCGCGCGCGAGGCCTTCACCCACGGCCTCAACGTCGCCGGCGTGGTGGCAGCGGTCCTGGTCACCGGCGCGGGCTTGCTCGCACTCACCCTGTTGCGTCACGTGCCGCCCGCCACCGCACCGGCGGACGAGCCCGATGGCGCGGACACCGTGCACGCCTGACCATCCTCCGGGGACGGGAGCTCCCGTCCCCTTCAGCGCGGGGGGCTCATAGGCCTGAGCCACAGTCGAGCTCGGCGACCTTCTGGGCTGGTGGAACCCCTGGTGTGGAAGAGTCTGGCCATGCCAGGTGAGGAGTCGGGGCGGTTGTCGGTGCTGGTGCTGGTGGCCCACCCGAGGGAGGGCAGCTTCAACCATGCTCTGACACAGCGCATGGTCGCCACCCTGGAACGGCGGGGTCTGGACGTCACCGTTCACGATCTGTACGCCGAAGGCTTCGATCCAGTACTGCGGGCCGAGGAGGCCTACACCAGCGGCCAGAGCGCGGAGCAGGTCCTGGCGGCCAGCAACGATCCTCTGCTGGCTGTGCACCGGCGCGACTTGAACGCGGCATCGGCACTGGTGGTCGTCCACCCGAACTGGTGGGGCAAACCCCCGGCGATCCTGGCCGGGTGGATGGACCGAGTCCTGGTACCGGGCGTGGCCTACCGCCTGGATGAGGCCGGCGGTGAACCCACATCCCTGCTGTCGCTGCGGGAAGTGCTGGTGATCAACACCTCCGACACCACCCGGCACCGGGAAACCGAACTGTTCGGAGACCCGCTGGAGTCGATCTGGCTCCGCTGCCTGCCGCCTTACCTGGGCGGCCCTCGAGTCGAGCGAATCGTGCTGCGCGTGGTCGCCGAGGCCGACGCCGCAGAGCGCGCTCGCTGGCTCGATGACGCCGCAGACCGAGCCAACCGACTGCTGACCTCGGACACGAACGCGCCCTCACGTTGACCCGCACTGGACCTCGAGCAGAGTCGACCAGTTACCGACCTCGGCCTTGCGGGTGTTCGACCTCGGCGGCCACGTGGAGCCGGTCCGACGTCGCAGCGAGATCCTGGACGAACTCCTCGCGCGGGGATGACCCTGAACAGGCCCACGTCACGAGCGCCGCGGCCAGCAGATGGACGGCCGCCAACGCCAGGCCGAGGACGGGGTGCCGGGTGGCGACCGCCCCGCCCGCGGTCGCGCCGGCGAACAACATGAACAGGTACACGGCCGGTCCGTACGCGCCGCTGGGGTCCGCCGCCGCGACGCGATCCATCAACGCCGGGATCACCATCGCCGCCCCGAGCGAGCCGACCCAGACGGCGATCACCAGTCCGCCGACGGGCGCGCCGAGAACCCAGCCAGCACAGGCGGCGAGATCACCCACCGCGCACGTCGCCAACCCGACCAGCAGCACCCTTCGGCCACCGAAGCGCGTCACTGCTTTGCCGAAGTACCAGGCCAGCAGGAGTGCCGGTGCACAGGCCCATCGCACCCGCTGCAGTTCCACGGCATCCAGTTGCGGCGTCAGGGCCAGCGCGCCGTACAGGGCGACCAGGCCACCGAGTGCCGTGGCGCTGACCGCCGAGATCACCCGCAGGTCTGGTCCCACCGCCAGCCGTAACAGCATCGCGTAGCCGACGAGCCGCGGACGAGAAGCCTGCTCCTTGGGCAGGCAGGCTGTGATCGCCAAGGCCGCGACCGCGTAGACCATCGCGAAGGCGCTGAGCACGCCACGCCAGCCGACCAGTTCCGCGCCTTGTTGCCCGACGAGCTGCGCGACGACCACGGCCGACAGGTAGCAGGTCCCGATCAGCCCCGCGGCCCGGCCGCGCTGCGTCGGGGCGACGTTCCTGCCGAGGTGGCTGACGACCGCCGGTGTGTAGGCGGACGCAGCTACCCCTTGGACGACCCGAGCGACCACCAGCATCCAGCCGGTCGGTGCAAAAGCGGCCAGCAGCGTCGCGCCGGCGAGCGCTGCCAGGGACCAGACCATGACCAGCCGGGCCGGTCGATGACCGATCAGCGGAGCAAGCAGCAGGAAGCCGGCGGCGTACGACGCGCCGAAGGCGACCGCGAGGACCGGCACACCGCCCAGCTCGGGGAAGGTGTGCGCCACCTCCGGCGCCAACGGCGTCGAGACGTACAACTGACCGACCACGGCGGTGCCGGTGATCGCGAGCAGTCCGGCACCACGGGCGCTCTTCAGGGCAGGATCGACCATGGACACCCTGCCAACCCTCGCCGAGACGGACGGTTCCGGGAAGTACGCACTTGCAGGTGCGCAGGCTGCGGCGGTGACGCGACGAAGCTATCCGCGGCCGGGATCCTGATCGCCTTCGAGCAGCCAGCGCAGGATCGCCGGGGTGGCCTCGAAGTGGCCCACGTGCCCGGCCTCCGGAGCCTGGACCAGCGTCGCGCTGCGGATGCGCCCGGCCAGCCAGATCGCGTGCGAGACCGGGATCACGGTGTCCAGGTCACCGTGCCACAGCGTCGCCGGCACGGTGATCGCCGCCGGGTCGAACCCCCACGGCGTACCGAACAGGGCGAGCTCGTCGTCGATCCAGCCGTCCATGCCCGGGCGCAGCGCTTCCGCGAACGCGGCGGACAGCATTGCCTGGACCTCGGGCCGCGTCAGCACCGCCCGCTCCGCCGGTGGGAGCAGCTTCGCCAGGTCCTCCGACTCCACGGTGGCCAGGTACTCCGCGAGCTGAGCGCGCCCCTGCCGGGCGGCGGCCGCGCTGCCGCGGTTGCCGTCCATCATTCCGGCCGTCCAGTCCAGTCCTTCGGCGTCGCACGGTGCCGGACTGGCCAGCGTGGCGACCCGGGTGATCCGTGCGGGGTGCCGGGCCGCGAACGCCAGCGCGTGCGGGCCGCCGCCGGACACCCCGAACACGGGGAAACGGCCGAGGTCCAAGGCGTCGGCGATCGCCGCGATGTCGTCGGCGCCGTCGACTACGCGGCGCCCGGGATGCGGGGTGGAGTGCCCGAAGCCGGGCCGGTCGTAGGTGATGAGCCGCACGCCGAGCTCGGTGAACAAGCGGTCGTCCGGATAGCGCGCCAGCCGGCTCATCGGGCTGCCGTGCGCGTAGAGCACGGGCCTGCCGTCGGGCACGCCCCACTCCTCCACGGCAAGCGTCCGGCCGTCCTCGGTGATCACTGTCTGCATGCCTGTCAACCTAGGTGCCCTGATGCCCGCCAGCCCGGCGATTAGCCGAGGGCAGACAACTTCAGCCGGCACCTCCGCAGCAGCAGCGGCCGCCACGTGCGACCACCAGCTGCCCCGGTCACCGTTGGGGGGTGTGGTCACTGCCCTGGGAAGGCATGGACGGATCGACCAGAGCCCGGCTGCGACGTATCGGGTTGGGCGAGGGCGCGCAGCCGCGGTTCACCGACCTGGGTCAGCATGTCCCGATGTACCGGCTTCCACCCCAGTTCGGCGCGGCTGCGAGGGTCGCGCGAGCGGCTGGACGCGGAGTAGATCATCGTTGCTTCGGGCCCGAACATCTCGTCGGCCTCCTCGATGGCCAAGCTGCGGGTCTGCACGCCGAGGTCTCGGGCCACGGACTCGGCGATCCACCGCCACGGGATCTCACCGCCGGCGGCGTGGTACAGAGCCCCGGGTGCACCCTTCTCGATCGCCAACGAGTACAGCCGCGCCAGGTCGGCGCTGTGAACGTTGGAGTAGGCCGCCAAACCGGGGCCCACGTAACAGGCCGCTCCGGTAGTGGCGACGGTGCGGTACACCCGGGCGACTTGGCCGTTGTCCCCCGGACCCCAGATGACCGGAGGCCGCACCACCATGCTGCGCACACCGCGGTCTGTCGCGGCGCGCACGGCGCGTTCGGCCTCGACTCGGTCGGCCATCAGCGCACTCGGCTCGAACGGGTCGTCCTCGGCCAGGACCTCTGAACTCCATTCGCCGCGGTTGTCCTTCATGAACACCCCGCTGCCCGAGGTGAACAGCAGCGTCTTGCCCGTTCCCGCCAACGCGCTGCTCAGCTGTTCGACGACCCAGGGTTCGCGTTCGAAGGCGACCTGCGCGGCGTAGATCACCACGTCGCTCTCGCGCACCGCTGTCAGCAGTGAGTCGATGGCGTCGTCGAGGTCGCCGATGACCGGTGCGATGCCGTCGGCGGCGAGTGCGGCGCCCGCCTCGTGCGACCGGGCCGACCCCGACACCTGGTGGCCCTCACTGACGAAGTGCCGTGCGAGCACGCCACCGAAGTAACCGGTGGCGCCGATCACGAAGACCTTCTGGGACATGGACATCCTTTCGAACCGAGGACTGGTTGAGCGGTCGAGCAGGTCAGACCGGGGTGCGTGACACTTCGGCGACAAGGTCGAGGTGCTGAGGTGACCACCCGAGGACGCGACGGGCCTTGCCGCCCGAAGACTGGCTGTTCGCGGCCCAGTAGTGCGCCATCGCGGGCATGCCCAAGGCTTCTTCCAGCTCGGCCAGATCCAGCGCGGTGGTCTTGCCGCCCAAACCCATGCCGTGGCTGATAGCGGTAGCGATGTCCCCGGTGCGGAGGCCGGTTTGCGCCCCGGCGTGGAACAGCTCCCCGCCGGGGGCCTTCTCGACGGCCAGGACGAACAGATCGGCGAGGTCGTCGACATGGACGAAGCTCCACTGATTGAGTTCCGTGCCAACGGCGTACGGCACCGCGCCCAACCGTTGTGCGGCGGCGCGCAGCATCCAGAACACCATCTCGCCGTCACCTCGCCCGTAGACGTTGGGTGGACGCAGCACAACCCCGCGCAGCCCTGGTGCGGTGAGCACGGCCCGCTCCACGTCGAGCCGCATCTGCAGCGCTTTGACCGCAGGGTTCTCCGCCGGGGCGATGGGGGTGTCTTCGTCGTAGACGACGTCACCGGTGTTTCCCAGTACGCCCGTACCGCTGGTGAGGACGAGCGGTTTGCCGCTGCCCTGCAGTCCGGCGATCAGGGCGTCGACTGCCTTGGCTTCACCTGCGTTGGCTACCGAGAAGTCGCCGCTGCTGGTGTCGAACGCGGTATGGATGGTCCCGTCAGCCGCTCGGGCTGCGATGGTGAGGGTGTCGGGCTGGTTGACGTCGCCGCGGTAGGGCGTGATGCCCCGGTCGGCGAGCGTGTCGGCGGATTCGTCGGATCGGGCGAGCCCGACGATCTCATGCCCGGCGTGCAGCAGTTTCTCGGCGATCACGCTACCGATGTATCCGGTGGCACCGGTCAGGAAGATCTTCATGCTTCTCCTCGAAGGTGTTGTGGCGGCCAGTCGTCGGACCCGCTCCGCGGCGGCGGGCGACCCTGCGACGCCCTTCACCTTCTTTGTCTCGGGGTTGTCCGTGCCGCGGCGCTCAGATGGTTGCGGGAGGCCGGGCGTTCGATCACCGTGCCCTCGGACACGATCAGCCCACCTGTGCCTTGAGCCCGGTCGGGGCTAGCGGGATCCGCCGCTGGCCAGCAGCCGCTCGCCGGTGAGCCACCGGGCGTCGTCGGAGGCCAGGAAGACGGCGATGTCGGCGATGTCGTCGGGCTGGCCGATGCGACCCAGTGGCGTCTGGGACACCGCCAACTGTTCGATCTCCGAGCCGACGAAGCCCTTGGCGCGGTTGCCTTCGGTGTCGACCATTCCGGGGAGCAGGGCGTTGACCCTGATCTTGCGGGGACCCAGTTCGTTGGCCAGCACGCTGGTGATACCTTCCAACGCCCCCTTGGTGCCGGTGTAGATGACCGAACCGGGCGGGTGCACGCTGGTGGCGCTGGAGGAGATGTTGATGATGCTGGCGCCTTCGCCGAGGTGGTCGAGCGCTGCTTGGGTGACCAGCAGGGACCCCAGCACGTTCACGTCGAACGACCGGCGGTAGAGGTCCTCGGTGACGTCCTCCACCTTCACGATGTCCCAGATGCCGGAGTTGTTCACCACCACGTCGAGGCGGCCGAACTGGTTGACCGCGGCATCGACCAGTCCCCGGGCCTGGTCGGCCTGCGAGACATCGCCGCCTACGGCGATGGCTTCGCCGCCGGCTGCAGTGATCGCCTGGACCACGGCATCGGCGCCTTCCTTGCTCGAGGAGTAGTTCACCACCACTCGCGCACCGGCCGCCGCGAACGCCTTGGCGATCGCCGCGCCGATTCCCTTGGAGGAACCGGTGACGATGGCGACTTTTCCTGTCAGATCAGACATGTCGAACCTTTTCTGTGAGCACTACTGCTGGTTGTGGTGGAGTGGGGGCGGCTGGGTGCGCGAAACGGACCAGGCGTACGACACCTTGCGCAGTGGTCTCCCCGCGCGAAGCACCTCGAGGCCGGCCGGACCGCGCGTTCAGTCGGGCTTGGCGGCCATCAGGGGTTCCAACAAGCGAAGCTGGACTTCGTAGGGAACGTGGCCCGAGGTGAGATCCCACATGATGTGGTCGATGCCCAGGTCGACGGCACGCCGGAAATCAGCCTTGACCTGATCCACGGACCCGGACAAGGGCGTGCGGTCGGCGTCGTCGAGCGGGGTCTCGGTGATGGCGTTGTTGACCCGGACGATGACCGGACCGGGCCGGCTACCGGCCGGGGTCGATTCCCGGAAGAGCGCGAGCTGGTGTTCGAAGGAACTCCAGTCGTAGATCAGTGGGTGCAGGCCGAGTCCCATCCGGCCGGCGCGCTCGACGGGCGCCTCCGATTGCGGCAGGACTCCGATGAGGATCGGCAACCCGTCCGGCTGCAACGGCTTCACGCCCACCTCGGAAGGCGGAATGCGGTAGAAGCGTCCTTGGAAACTGACCGGGTCAGGGCCCCAGGCCGCGTGCAGCGCTTCGATGAATTCGGCGAAACCGTTGCCGCGACGCCGCATCGAGACATTGGCCGTTTCGAACTCGTCGGCCGACCACCCCTGGCCGAGACCGGCGAGCAGTCGTCCGCCGCTGAAGTGGTCCAGTGTCGCGAGCCGCCTGGCGAGCACGACGGGCACGTGGAACAGGGCGTCGATGACGCTGGTGCCGAGGCTGATGGTGGTGGTGTGGGCGGCGACGTACGTCAGTGTCTCGATCGGGTCGAAGACCTTGGCGTAGTACTGCGGCGGGCGCATGCCTTCCCACGGCGCATTCTTCGGCTCCAGCGGACGGAGCAGGCGCTCCAGCGCCCACAACGAGTCATATCCCAGAGCTTCGGCTCGCTGGGCGAACGCGACGAGCCGGTCCGGTCGGGCTTCATCGCTGTAGTGGGGCAGACCCAAACCCAGTTTCACAGGAGATCTCCATTCTTGCCTGGGACACGTGCTTCTCAGGCCTGTTCGGTTCGAGTCAGGAGAAGAACCGGGACCACGCACCAGTCGCCTGGGGCAATCGGCGCGACACCGATTGCCTTCCTCACGATCCGGCTACCCGCGATCAACCGGTTCATCCCGCCGCTGATCGCGGCCGGCATCGACACATCGACTTTCTGGGTTGCTGAACCCAATTTACTGTACAGCTTTGGGTCGCGCAACCCAGTCCGGTAGAGTGGCGACGTGGCACTGACGCGCAAAGGCCAGGCGACCCGGGAGCGCATCCTGGACGCGGCGACCGAACTCATCGCCCGGCAAGGCGTAGCCGGCACCAGCACCGAAGACGTGCGCAAGGCGGCCGGCATCGGAGGCTCGCAGCTGTACCACTACTTCGACAGCAAGCAGGCCTTGATCCGGGCGGTCATCACCCGTCAGGCCGAGGCACCGCTCGTGCCCGGTCAGCCGCTCATGGGCGCCCTGGACAGCTTCGACGCCCTGCAAGCCTGGGCCGACGCCGCGGTCGAAAGCCAGAAGCCCGGCCGTGGCCGCGGAGACTGCACGCTGGCCTCCCTGGCCGGCGAGCTGGGTCCCACCGACGATGAGACCCGCCAGGACCTGTGCAATGCCTTCGAGCGCTGGCAGTCCCTGCTGAACGACGGCCTGCGCGCCATGCGCGAGCGAGGCGACTTGCGTCCCGACGCCGACCTCGATGACCTCGCGATGGCGCTGCTGACCGCCCTCCAGGGTGGCACTCTGCTGAGTCAGACCCTCCGGACCACTCAGCCGATGCGAGCCTCCATGAACGCAGCACTCGCCTACATCCACTCATTCGCGCCCTGACGCTCGCAGTGCCGGCTGAATCCCGCGCGAGCGTCTCGATGCACAGCGACGGCACACTCTGCGTTCTTGACCACGGCGGTGTACTTGCCGGTGGCATCGGTCCTGGTTGAGCCGACCGTAGTCCACCCCGCGGTCGGTGACGTGCGCTGCTGGACGACCACCGGCTGGCTTCGTCCCGGCGGATCGCGGCGAAGGTCGACCGCGTCGCTGGCGGGGGCGCTCGGGGTTCGGCGGGACTGCAGGAATGCAGCGGCCGGGCACGCGGTTGATGGCCAACGGTGGCTACCGTCTGAGGAGAGGATCGTTCGTGCGCGCCATTCAGATCGACCGTTGTGGGGGACCTGAGGTACTGCGGATCCAGGACGTCGTGGAGCCCAGGGCGGCTGTCGGCGAGGTGCTGATCCGGGTGGTCGCGACCAGCATCAATCCGGTCGACGACAAGACGCGGTCCGGCGCCATCGGAGCGGGGACCCCACCGCTGCCGACCACCCTCGGCTGGGATCTGGCGGGGATCGTGCTCGACGGCGGGACCAGCGGCCTGGAGATGGGCGCCCGGGTCATCGCTATGTCACGCCACCTGGACACCGGTCGCGGCACCTGGGCCGACCTGGTCGCTCTGCCTGCCGGCTCGGTGGCCCGGGCACCGGAGTCGGTCAGCCTGGTCGAGGCATCCACTCTGCCGCTCCCGGGGCTGACCGCCCTCCAGACGCTGGACTGGCTGGCGCTGACACCAGGCGAGCGCCTGCTGGTAGCCGGCGCCGGTGGGGCCGTTGGCGGGCTCGCCCTGCAGCTTGCGGTGGCGCGCGGTGTCATGGTCGACGCGCTGGTCGCTCGAGACACCCACCTCGACTTCGCCAAGCACCACGGTGCGGACATCGCCACCACCGAACCAGCCGCGCTGACAGACCGGCAGTACGACGCCGTCTTCGACACCTTCGGCGCCTTCGTCACCGACGCGGTGGCGGACGGTGGCCGGTATGCGTCCGTCGCCACGCAGGCCGGACCGGTCCCTGACCTGTCCGCCCGTGGCATCCGGACCACGGTCAACCAGGTCCGCGAGGACGGCGCCGGACTGAGCGAGCTGGCGGCGTACGTCGACCAGGGTGCGGTTTCACCGCGGGTGGATTCCACCTTCGGACTGCACGACATCCAGCTCGCACACCACCGTTTCGGCCAAGGCGGCCTGGAAGGAAAAGTCACCGTGACCTTCTGACCCGCACACCCGGACCACTTCGGCCCCGGCCTCGAGCCTTCCCCCGTCAGACCGAACCCCGGCCGGTCCCCCGAGAACGGCCCTGGGGTCCGCCGGCTCCCGACGCGGGCGCGCTGCCGAACACCCTCTCGCCCTCGGTGGCGAAGCGCGGCAGCAGCAGCCCGAACATCGCTCGCTCCTCGCGCGTCCAGTCGGCGCAGATGCGCCGGATCAACGCCCGGTTGCGCGCCCGCAGGTCGTCGAGAAAGCCCTGGGCCATCGGAGTCAGGGTCACCACCATCGCGCGCCGGTCTCGCTCGTCGGGCTGCCGGTCAACCAGACCGCGGGACTCCAGCTCGTCGAGGTGACGCGTCACCGTGGTCCGGTCCAGGCCGAGCTCCTCGGCGAGCTGCGACACCCGAAGCGGTCCGGCCCGGTGCAGGACGAACAACGGCGAGGCGGTGCCCCGGCGCAGCCCGGGCGAGATGCTGCCGGCGACCCGCTCGAAAAAGCTCTCCGTCGTCCGCGTGAGCGACGCCATCGCATCGAAGACCTGGTTCTCGAGTGTCTGTCGTGTCACAGGCCCGCTCCGCTCGTCCGTTCCGGCTGTCGGTGCGAATTTACGTGTACATGGCTTCCTAAAACAACCCGTCCGACCTCCGCCACAACGCCCGGCCGGCTGGCGGTGCGCCGGTGGACGGTCGAGAAGATACGTGTAGACGGCAGCATAATTTACGTGTAGCCTGCCTCATATCTTAACGGCGAGCGGCGCCGGAGACCATGCCTGAGCGCACCGCCACCCACACCCTCACGGAAGGCACCGCACGTGGAGCCGAACTACCCACTGCACCTACCGGACTTCTACATCGGCGACCCCGCACCGGCCTACCGGGACCTGCGCCACAACTCCCCGGTGCACTGGACCAGCGCCAACGGCGGGTTCTGGGGCATCACGCGGTACGAGGACATCAAGTTCATCGGCTCGCGGCCGCACCTGTTCTCGTCGGCCAAGGGCGTGCTGATGCCCGACGGCAAGCCTCGAACGGTCGATCCGCGCCCGATGCTGATCACCACCGATCCACCGCGGCACAAGGCGATGCGCCAGCTGATCTCGAAGGGATTCACGCCGAAGCACGTCAACGCGATGGAGCCCGACGTCCGCGCGATCGTGCGTGGGGTGCTGGACTCCGCGAAGCCGGGGATCGAACTGGAGTACGCCGAGGGGATCGTCGCCAAGATCCCGGTTCGCATCATCGCCGACCTGCTCGGGGCGCCGGCCGAGGACTGGGAACAGTTCCGCGCCTGGTCCGACGCCTCCGTCGGCTCGGCCGACCCCGACGTCACGTTGTCCTCGCAGGAGGCGTTCGGGGTCCTGACCACCTACTTCCGCCAGTTGATCGAGCTGCGCGAGCAGAACCGCACCAACGACCTGATCTCGCTGCTGATGGACGCCGACGTCGACGGCGAGAGCTTGTCGAACGACGAGCTCATCTCGTTCCTGCACCTGCTGCTTGTCGCCGGCAACGAAACAACGCGGAACCTGATCGCGATGGGCACCATCGCCTTGATCAATCACCCCGCGCAGCTGCAGCTGCTCGTTCACGACCCGAGCCTGATCCCCACCGCGATCGAGGAGATGCTGCGCTACGTCTCCCCGGTCACGCACATGACCCGCTGGGCCACCGAGGACGTCGAGCTGCGCGGCAGGACCATCAAGAAGGGCCAGGCGGTCGTACTGCTGTACGGCGCCGCCAACCGGGACGAGGACGTGTTCGGCGACACCGCCGAGCAGTTCGACGTCACCCGCCGGCCGAACCCGCACCTGGCCTTCGGCACCGGCGAGCACGCCTGCCTGGGCCTGTCGCTGGCCAGGCTCGAGGCCCGGGTGTTCTTCGAGGAGTTCCTCGCCCGCTTCGATCGCGTCGAGCTCACCGGCGAGGTGCTGCGAATGCGCTCGACCATGGTGCCCGGCGTCCGCACGATGCACGTCCGCCTGGGGTCGGCGACCGAGAGGGCCGGCGTCCGATGAGGATCGCTCTGGACCGGGCCAAGTGCACGGGGATCGGAATCTGCGAGGCCCTCGCGCCCAGCGTGTTCGAGGTGGACGACAACGGCGAGCTGGTCGTACTGACCGCCGAGGTATCCGAAGACGCCCTGAACGAGGTGACCGAGGCCGTCGAGGGCTGCCCCACGATGGCCTTGAGGCTGCAGTTGTGAGGGCCACGACGGTCCGCACCGGACCCAGCTCGCTGGTCGTCGTCGGCGCCTCGCTTGCGGGCGTGCGTGCGGTAGAGGCCGCGCGCAAGGCAGGATTCGCAGGCCGAATCACCCTGATCGGCGACGAGCGCCACTTGCCCTACGACCGGCCGCCGCTGTCGAAGGATCTGCTGGCCCCGGGAGGCCCGATCGATCCGGTGACCTTTCGCAGCCGTGCCGAGCTGGTCGACGAGCTCGGCGTGGAACTGCTGCTCGACGCCCCGGCCACCGGACTCGATCCCGAAGCCCAGGTCGTGGACATCGGCGGCGACGACGTGGCCTACGACGCCCTCGTTGTCGCCACCGGCGCTGCGGCCCGTAGCCTGCCGGGCACCGAGAACTTGGTGGGGGTGCACGTCCTGCGCACACTCGACGATGCGCGCGCGGTTCGCCGTGCTCTGGACGAGGGTGCTCGCACCGTCGTCGTCGGCGCCGGGTTCATCGGGTCCGAGGTCGCCTCGGCAGCACGCAAGCGAGGTCTGCCGGCCACGATCGTGGAGGCGCTGCCGACTCCCCTGGTCCGGTCCGTCGGTCCGGACCTGGGGTTGGCGCTGGCCTCGCTGCACACCCGTAACGGCACCGCGCTGCGCTGCGGGCAGTCCGTGGACGTGGTGGAGGGCACCGGCCGGGTCGAGGGCGTCCGTCTCGCGGACGGCACCGTGATCGACGCGGACCTGGTCGTCGTCGGAATCGGGGCGGTGCCCCGCACCGAATGGCTCGCCGGTAGCGGACTACCCGTCGAGAACGGCGTGATCTGCGACGAGTTCCTCCGGGCCGGCGCTCCGGGCGTCTACGCCGCGGGGGACGTCGCCCGCTGGCACAACGTCCTGTTCGACCGCTCGATGCGGGTCGAGCACTGGTCCACCGCCGCAGAGCAGGGGGCGCGGGCCGCGCGCAACGCGCTGTCACCGGCACAGGCCCAGTCCTACGCGACGGTCCCGTACTTCTGGTCGGACTGGTACGGATCACGCATCCAGTTCGCCGGTGTCGCCACCAACGACGGCTACGAGATCGTCTCGGGCGACCCGGCCGGTGACCACTTCGTCGCGCTGTATCGCGAGGGTGACCGGCTGACCGGGGTGCTGACCCTGAACGGGCAGCGCCACGTCATGAAGTACCGCCGGCTCATTGCCCAGCGCGCCCGCTTCGACGAAGCCGTCGCGTTCGCCCAAACGGTGACGCCCACGCGCTCCACCGCCACCGCTACTTCTCACTGACCTTCTGACCTGCCGACGCCGGCGCACCGCCGGGAAGGACGAATCGACCATGACCAAGCTGCAGCAGGACGACACGACGAACGACGACCACCCGACGACCCCGTCGCCGGTGCCCGAGACGGGTCTGCCCCGGGACGAGGCGATCGTCGCACGCATGGGCGGGCGGAAGGGCTTCGTGTACTCCGCCATCCCCGTCGTCGTGTTCGTGACAGCCAACCTCCTCCTCCCGTTGGCGATGACGATCAGCGTCGCCGTGCTGACCGGCGCGGGGCTGATGGTGTTCCGGCTCGTCCGCGGCGAGCGCTGGACCTCGGCGGCCGGCAGCCTGGTGGGCGTCGCGATCGCGGCGGGGATCGTGGCACTGACCGGATCGGCGAAGAACTACTTCGCGGTGGGGATCTGGGCCAACTTCGCGGGATTCCTGATCGCCCTTGGCTCGGTGCTGGCCCGCCGGCCGGTCACCGGGCTCATCTGGAACTTCGTGCACGGCCGGAAGTACCGGTGGCGGAGCGATCGAACCGTCCTGCGTGCCCACACCGTTGCCACCCTCGCCGCCGCCGGCGTACTGGGGGCCCGGTTCGGCGTCCAGCAGTGGCTGTACATCGCTGACAACACCAACGCGCTCGGCGTCGCCCGGGTCGGGATGGGCACGCCGTTGTCCGCAGTCGTGGCGCTCGTCATCCTGTGGGCCTTCCGCCGCAGCACCAAGCAGCTTGCCCCGAAGAAGACCAAGACCGGTGAAGGCGTCGGGGACACCGGTCAGAAGCCGGCGGAGTAGGCCGTGAACCAGCCTGACCCCGTGACACCGCCACCGAGGACGCTCATCGCCGTGCTCGCCCTTGCCGGGATCACGGTGTCGTTGCAACAAACCTTCGTCATCCCCTTGCTGCCCCAGCTGCCGACGTTGCTGCACACAACTCCCGGCAACGCCGCGTGGGCCGTGACAGCCACGTTGATCGCCGGTGCGGTGTCGATCCCGATCGTCGGCCGGCTCGCCGACCTGTGGGGCAAGCGGCGAATTCTGCTGTCCTGTCTCGCGCTTCTGGTCATGGGTTCCGCGGTGACGGCGCTCAGCGCCTCGCTGGGCTGGTTCGTCGCCGGTCGCGCCTTGCAGGGCACCGCCGCGGGCGTGGTGACGGTGGGCATCAGCCTGCTTCGCGATCACCTGCCCGCACACCGGCTGGCCTCCGCGACGTCGGTGATGAGCACGTCGCTCGGCGTCGGGGCCTCGCTGGGAATCCCGCTGTCCGCCTTGCTCGCGCAGTACGCCGACTGGCGGGCCCTGTTCTGGACAGCGGGCGGGCTGGCCGCCGTGGCGGGTCTTCTCGTCCTGCTCCTCGTACCCCGGACGTCACGCGCGGCGGGTGGCCGGTTCGATCCGCTGGGGGCGCTGCTGCTATCCAGCGCGCTGGTCTGCCTGTTCCTCGCCGTCTCCAAAGGCGGCAGCTGGGGGTGGACCAGCGGCATCACCCTCGGATCGTTCGCCGGCGCGGCCACGCTGCTGGTGCTGTTCGGCGCGTGGGAGCTGCGCACTCCGCAGCCGCTGATCGACCTGCGGGTGAGCCGCCGGCCGCAGGTTCTGCTCACCAACACCGCGTCGCTGGTCTTCGGCTTCTCCATGCTGACCAGCTCGCTGGTGTTCACCCACCTCCTGCAGATGCCCACCGGGACGGGATACGGGTTCGGCGAGTCGATGCTGGTCGCCGGCCTCCTGCAGGCCCCCGGCGGAGTGTGCATGATCGCCATGTCGCCGGTGTCGGCCATGATCACCGTCCGCCGCGGACCGCGGACGACGCTGATGACCGGTGCCCTGGTCGTCGCGTGCAGCTACGGGTTCGCGACGCTGCTGCACACCCAGCTCTGGCACGTGCTCCTCTGCTCCGCCCTCGTGGGATCCGGCATCGGGCTCGCCTACGGGGCGATGCCCTCGCTCATCATGGGCGCGGTCCCCGTCAGCCAGACCGCGGCGGCCAACAGCTTGAACAACCTCTGCCGGTCGGTCGGCACCTCCACCGCGAGCGCGGTGACCGGGCTGCTGCTTGCCAGCTTGACCACGACGGTCGGCGGGCAGGTCGTCCCGGAGCGAAGCGCGTTCACCACCATCCTGCTGATCGGCGCCACGGCGGCGCTGCTCGCCCTGGTCATCGCCGCATTCATCCCCCGCCGTCGCCCAACCACAGCGGCTGACCTCCCGCTCGCCTCACCTACCGCCGTGCTGCGGCACGAGCACACCGCCTAGTCACCGGATCCCGGTCAGCCGTAGGCGGCTGTGCCTGCACGAGGCCACCAACCCGGCGCAGTGGCCACACCAAGGGGCAGCGGCGACGCCGCCCGTTGGCGCTCGGCAGATCGTCAGCTACGGGCCTGGATCTTCAAGTCGCCGCGGGTCTGGACGCGGATGTGGTCGCTCGCGAGCATGGCGTGCGGGAACCCCAGGTCGATTGCGCTCACCTCGTCCAGACGTGTCAGCTGGGAGGGGGTGAGGTCGACTTCCAGTGCTCCCAGGTTCTCCTGCAGCTGCTCGGCGGTCCGAGCTCCGATGATCGGCGCCGTCACCGCCGGGTTCCGCAGGGCCCAGGCGAGTCCCACTTGGGCCGGCGTACGGCCGGCTTCGTGGGCGACCTCCTTCACCACGTCGACGATGGCGAGGCTGCGCTCGGTCACGCCGCCGAGGGCCACGTTGAAACTCTTCCGGACGCTCCCGCCCGCGCCGGACGGCGTCGCGGTCAGGTCGTCGCGGCTGTACTTGCCGGTGAGTACGCCGCCGGCCAGCGGCGACCACAGGACCGTTCCCAACCCCAGTTCCTGGGCCATCGGGATGAGATCCCGCTCGCCCGTACGCTCCACCAGGTTGTACTCCAGCTGCAGCGCGACGAACGGCGACCAGCCGCGCAGATCGGCGATCGTCTGCATGCGCGAGACCTGCCAGGCCGGGGTGTTGGAGATCGCCACGTACAGGACCTTGCCCTGCTGCACGAGGTCGTCCAGCCCGCGGAGAATCTCCTCGACGGGCGTGGTGGAGTCCCACACGTGCAGGTAGAGCAGATCGAGGTAGTCGGTGTTCAGCCGTCGCAGGCTGGTTTCGACCGCGCCGAAAAGACTCTTCCGGCCGGCGCCACCGGAGTTGGGGTCGCCGGGCCGTCGCAGCGTCGTGTACTTCGTGGCCAGGACCAGGCTGTCGCGCCTGTCCTTGGCGAACTCACCGAGCATGCGCTCGGACGTACCGTTGGTGTAGGTGACCGCGGTGTCGATGAAGTTCCCGCCGCGCTCGACGTACAGGTCGAACAGCTTGCGCGCCTCGTCCCGTTCCGCCCCCCAGCCCCATTCGTTGCCGAAAGTGGCCGCCCCCAGGGCGAGGGGCGAGACCCGCAGGCCGGAACGCCCCAGCTGCCGGTAGGTGTCGAGGGTCAGTGTCATGGTCTTCTCCTGAGGTGATCGCTGGTGATTCGAGTACGCGGAAGAGCGGGGGTTTCAGACACCGAGCCCGTAGCCACCGGCGACGGCGACGTCCTGACCGGTGATGTAGCCGGCCGCATCGGACCCGAGGAAGGCGACGACTTCCGCGACGTCCTGGCTCGATCCGAAGCGCTCGAACGGGATGTTCGCGCGCATCGCGTCCCGGCCGCCCTGGGGAACACCGAGCTTGTCGAACAGCGGAGTGTCGGTCGCACCGGGACTCACGGCGTTGACGCGGATCCTGCGTGGCGCCAGCTCGAGCGCCAGTGAGGGCACCATCGCCAGCAAGGCACCGCGCGTGGCTGCCCCCAGCGTGGCGCCCGGGCTCCCGCGACGGGCCGCAACGCCCACGGTGAACACGATCGATCCGCCGTCGTTCAGCAGCGGAAGGACCTTCTGCAGCGTGAAGAACTGGCCCTTGAAGTTGACGTCGACCTGCTCGTCGAACGACTGCTCCGTCACGTCGGCGACCGGTGCGGGCTGGAAGATCCCCGCGTTGAGGAACAGCAGGTCGAGGCTCCCGAACCGTTCGGACACGGTACCTGTGAGTGCCTCGGTGTCGGCCAGAACGCGCGCGTCGGATCGGACCACCAGGACGTCGCCGGGAAGTTCGCGCCGTGCTCGCGCGACAGATTCGGGATTCTGCCCGGTGACGGCGACCTGGTAGCCACGGGCGTGGAGCAGCTCGGCGGTTGCCCTGCCGATTCCGGTTGTACCGCCGGTGATGAGCGCTGCGGGCATGACGAGCCTTTCGTCGTGGGCGATCGGGGCGAATAAGCGGGGAGGTCCCCAGTTACTTCACTGTAGACTATCCGGGGATGTCCCCGTTTCAACCCCGACGACTCGACCCGACCCCTGATCGCGAAGGCCATGACACCTCCCCGAAGCACCCTGCGCGCCGATGCCCAGCGCAACCGAGCGCACCTGATCGCGACGGCCGCTGAGGTTTTCGCGTCCGGACAGGCGATTTCGCTGGACGCGATCGCCAAACGCGCCGGCGTGGGCAATGCCACGTTGTACCGGCACTTCCCGACCCGGGAGGACCTGGTCGAAGAGGTCTACCGCGACCAGATCCGCCCGTTGCGCGACGACGCGCGAGCACTGCTGAGCACCGAAGAGCCCGCCGAGGCCCTGCACGCCTGGATGCTCCGCTTCGCCGCATGGGCCGGTGAACGGCGGGGCATCTGTGAAGCGCTGGTCGCGATGAGCGCCACCGGTCGCTTCGGCACCGGACCGGTCTGCGACGAGGTCCAGCAGATCTTGGGCATGGTGCTCGAGGCCGGCGCGGAAGCAGGTGAACTGCGCCGCGACATCGATCCGGTCGACATCGGCGGCATCCTCGCCGGCGTACTCTCCGTGGCCGGCGCCCCCGAGCAACGCGCTCAACTCGACCGCATGCTCACCGTCGTCGTCGAAGGACTGAGGCCACGCTAAGTATTCTGGCCGGCTCACCGAACCCGGCCGACATCCCGTGGACACCGGGTTACGACACCCGGAGGCTGTTTAGCAGTGGGCCTGTACGGTGTGGCGCAGCGCCGCGTGGTCTGTGAAGGGGACGGACTCAGCCGTCGCGCTTCTGGATGCCGTAGGCCATGACGATGCCGGCCTGGTTGGTGGGGGTCACGCAGAACACGGCCGACTCCCCGAGTCTGCTCGGTGCCTTCCACTGGCCGTACAGCGTCGAGGCGCTCCAGTTGCAGCGGGCCCAGACCCGGTAGGTCCCGTAGCCGGACTTGCATTCGGCCCACGCCTTGACGCGGCGGTCAACGCCTGAGCTGCAATTGGTCGGCGGGGACGGCTCACGCGCCTCGGCCGGGGTGGTGGTGCCGACCGTCAGGGACAGGCTCACCGCGGCGAGCAGCAGGACCACCGACGCCGCTCGGTTCGGCATCGACACACTGCGTACGGGCAACTTCATGAACGCTCCTTCGATGGGTCTCGGACGCCGCCAGGCTAGGAACCGCGGCCGTCGTCGCACTGCCCGTACTGCGCCCGTACTGCGCCCCTGCCGGGATGCTGCACGTGCGCAGCAGGGTGTCATCGAAGCACTGTTGCCCTTGCCCGCTGGCACCTAACATTGCGCGGTGCGCTCCTCCTCTTTCTCCGCCCTGAACGCGACCGTGATCGGCGCCCTGGCTCTGTCCGGCTGCGGCGACGCCGCCACGGCCCAGCTGCCGGGGTCCGCTGCGCCCACGCCGGTCGCCTCGGCACCGGCCTCGGTGTCCCCGTCGTCAACCGCCCCCGTGCCCGCCTCGCCATCCGCTTCCGTGTCCACGTCGGTCTCCGCGTCGGTCTCCGCGCCGCCGACGCCCCGCTCGTCGCCCACGCCCGGCCCAGCTGCATCGAAGCGGCCGCAGGCTCTCCCGAGCCCCGGCAACCCCGGCGGTGCCGCCACGGTCCCCGCCGCAGCGCAGGCCGTCGACACCAGACGGCCGGACCGGGTCGTCGGCCAAGGCACGCCGTCCAGCTGTACGTCGGCGGCCGTGGTCGCCGCCGTCGCAGCCGGCGGGGTGATCACCTTCAACTGCGGGCCGGCCCCGGTGACGATCACCATGAAAGCCACCGCCAAGGTCCGCAACGACCACGGCCCGGACGTCGTGCTCGATGGCGGTGGCCGGGTGACGCTCAGCGGCGGCGGCCAACGCCGCATCCTCTACCAGAACACCTGCGACGAGGCCCAGCGCTTCACCACCTCGCACTGCCAGGACCAGCCCACACCCCGGCTGACCGTGCAGAACCTGACGTTCACCCGCGGCAACGCGACCGGCGAGACCGCCGAGGGCGGCGGCGGAGGGGCGATCTTCGTCCGCGGCGGGCGGCTGAAGGTGGTCAACTCCCGCTTCATCGACAACCGCTGCGACAGGACGGGCCCTGACCTGGGCGGCGCGGCGATCCGGGTGCTGTCGCAGTCGGAGAACCGGCCGGTGTACGTCGTGCACAGCACCTTCACCGGCGGACGATGCTCCAACGGCGGCGCGCTGAGCAGCATCGGCGTCTCGTGGACGGTGCTCAACAGCGTGTTCACCGGCAACCAGGCGATCGGCCGGGGCGCCAACCCGGCCAAGGCCGGCACCCCCGGAGGCGGCTCGGGCGGCGCAATCTACACCGACGGCAACACGTTCACCGTCGACGTCAAGGGCACCGTGATGCGCGAGAACCACGCGAACGAGGGCGGCGGCGCGATCTTCTTCGTCAGCAACGACCGGACCGGCACGCTGACCATCGCCAGGTCAACACTGAAGTCGAACCCCAGCGACGGCTTCGAGACCCAGCCGGGCATCTTCTTCCTGGGAGCGAAGCTGAGCCGCTAGGGACTGTCTCTTAGATCCGTCCGTGAGATCGTCGTGCTCATGATCGAGTCCTGGGTGATCAATGACGACAGCTCTGGGCCTGTGTCGTCCGAGACGGTGCTGGAGGCTCTTCAGTCGAGGCTCGACAGCGGGCAGCTTGAGACGTGGCTGGCCAGTTCGTCCGGACGGATGCTGGCCTTCGTGACGAATACCGAGCGCGCCATGGTGATGCTGCTCGAAGGACAGGGCGATCCCGGCGAGCATGCCGTGGACCCCGGAGCTGAGGGGTTGAGCGGCGGGTTCGTTCTCTTGAACGGGCAGGACGACGAGTATCCGGACGAGGACACCGTCCCCATCCGCAAGGCGTTCCATCTCGTGGAGCACATCGTTGGCACGGGCTCTTGGCCTGCGGACGCGCGTTGGGTGGTCGATCGCTGAGCGGCCTATCACCGTGCCCAGATCAGGATGGCAGCGAGGTGGAGCGCAGCCTGGTAGGCAATCGCGAGCTTGTCCGTTCGCAGGGCCAGGCCGCGCCACTGCTTGAGCCGGTTGATGCATCGCTCGACCGCGTTGCGCTCCTTGTATGCCTCGGCGTCGAAGGCCGGTGGTCGGCCGCCGGCACTGCCTCGCCGCAGCCGGTGGCCGGCTTGGTCGGATGGCGGCCATGACGGTCTCGAAGGCCGGGGCGTCGCCTGCCGGGCCTGCGGTGAAGCGGAGGGCCAGGGCCGTGCACGGCTGTCGCTGGCGAGGTGGACCTTTGTGCTCAGGCCGCCGCGGGAACGTGCGAGGGCGTGGTCGTCGGGTTCGGTCGGGCCTGAGCCCTCTTTTCCTGGCTCCGGCGGCGTGCTGGTGGGCCCGGCAGACGGTGGAGTCCACCAACACGGTCCAGCCGATGTCGTGAGCACCCTCGGCCGCTGCCGGGAGCGCGGCAAGGATGCGTTCCCCAGGTGCCGTCCGCGGTCCATCTGATCAGCCGTTTGTGGGCGGTCTGGAACGAGCCGAGCTCGTCGGGCAGGTCCCGCCAGGGAGAGCAGGTGCGGTACTTTCACGCGATGCCCTCCAGGGTTCGGCGGTGATCGGCCCACCGTCGACCGCGGACCGGATCGGCCGGCGTCAACGGCTCGGTCCGGTCCGGTCCCACATCGCATCAGTGATCACCAATCGGACGGACACATCCGATCAACCGACTGAGGAGACACGCTCTAGCCGTGCTCAGTCATGAAGTGGTTGCAGGCCGCCGACCTCCGGGCGATGGTCAAGGAGTCCTCCCCGGTCAGACCGGTACGAAGTCGACCTTCAGCAGCTGCGCGGCTCGGTCGAGAATGGCCTGCATCTCCGGGTGGGAGTTCGCGCTGCCGGCCAGGAAGTCGAGTTGTTCGGTCGCCGTGCCGCCTGGACAGACGAATCCGGGCTTGGCGAAATTCTGGTAGCGCGACACCCCGGCGAGCGCCGCGATGTCTGCGGCGCCGCTGATCGACTCGATCCGGGCGGGGTACGCCGGTCCGCTGTTGTACCGCTGGAAGTAGACAGCTGTCGGCTCGTCGAGCTCGAACTCGGGGTCCTGCCCCAAGGCGACCTTGGCGGCCAAGGCGACCAGGTCGAGGCTGCTGGAGCGAGCAGCGAGTTCGGCGATGTTGCCGCCCAGGCGCCCGTTCACCTCGATGATGCGCGGCCCGGCCGGGGTCAGCTTCACCTCGGTGTGGCTGATGCCGAACGTGATCCCGAGCGCGCTGATCGCCTTGCCGGCCAGGGCCACGACCTCGTGCTGGTCCGCGGCCGGGAGATGGCAGGGCCAAAACTGTCCCGTCTCACGGAACGGTTCAGCCAGCGGGAGCTTCCCGGTGACTGCGATGTGCCGGCTCCGGCCGTACGACGTGATCGTCTCCACCGAGACGTAGTCGCCGAACCCGGGGTGAGCACGGCCGGCGAGAAACTCCTCTACGACAAGGACGGGCGTCGACCGGAGCAGCCGTTCCAGCAAGCGGCGTCCGGCCTCGCGGTCACGGACCAGGTAGGTGTCCCGGCTGGATTCTCCTCGGCTGGGCTTCAGCACGGCCGGCAGCCCGACCTCGTCGCAGGCGGGCGCCCAGTCCTCGATCCGGGTGAGCCGGCAGCATCGAGCCGAATCGACCCCTGACTCCGCCAGCCGCTGCCGCTGCGCGTACTTGTCGGTGACGAGCTCGGCCACCTGAGGTGAGTGCCCGGGCAGCTGCCAGCGGTCAGCCAGCTGGGCCGTGGCCCTGAGCATCCGTTCGCTGAAGGTCACCACGGCGTCCGGACGTGGGCTCTGTGCCGCGTCCTGGAGGGACCGCACTTCGCCCAGAGCGCGCAGTACCGGTAAGGCTTCCTGCACGTGGTCCGACGCCGGCACGACGAACACCAGCTCGGCGAAGGAGCGCAAACTGCGGGCGATGTCGAACGGCAGCACCGCCCCACTGTCGTAGACGACGGCCACTGTCTGCTTCGGGGCAGTCATTGCTCGTCGGCCGCCGTCAGTGTGCGCCGAAGACTCAACGGGCGCAGGTCCGTCCAGGTCCGCTCGATGTACTCCAGGCAGTCCTCCTCCGACCCGCTGATCCCGACCTCGGCCCAGCCCGGCGGCAGGTCCCGGCCGAGCGGCCAGATCGAGTACTGCTGCTCGTCGTTGCGAACGACGGTGCGCCGGCTGTTGCTGGTCATCTCGCCTCCTGGCTGTCTCGTGAGAGCATGTCCGGGTGGATCTTGTGGTGGAGCCGGTGAACGCGACCCGCTGGGAAGATTTGGCCGATCTCTTCGGCCCCAACGGCACCTACCGCGGGTGCTGGTGCCAGACCTGGCGCCTGACCAGCAAGGAGTTCACCGCCAACGGGAACGCCGGCAACCGGGCCGCGCTCGAGTCGCTGGTGAAGTCCGGACAGCAGGTCGGCCTGATCGGGTACGCCGACGGCAAGCCGGCGACGTGGTGCTCGGTGGCTCCGCGCCCGACGTTCCCGAAGGTCATCCGGTCGACCACGATCGCCCCGCCCGACCCCGAGGACGACTCGGTCTGGTCGATCGTGTGCTTCTTCGTCCGCGCCGGCTTCCGCCGCAAGGGCCTGCTGGACCCGATGCTTGCGGCGGCCGTCGAGGCAGCCCGGAAAGGCGGCGCCCGCGCCATCGAGGGCTACCCGGTGGACACCGAAGGCGGCAGCAAGCCGGGTGCGCTGTACACCGGCACCATCGAACTGTACGTGCGCAACGGTTTCACCGAAGTCGTCCGCCCCTCCTCCGGCCGTCGCGTCGTGATGCGACGAGAGCTCGACTGACCCGCCCCGGCCTCTCATGCGTTCGCTCCGAACACCGGAGCGGGCAGGGCTCGATGATCGATCTTGCCGCTGCTCGTCAACGGAAGCGCGGGCAGCACTGTCGTCACCGCCGGGATCACCGAACTCACCAGCCGCTGGGTCAGCCGGGCCCGCAGCCGGCGCTGATCGATCGTCACCCCGTCGCGCGCCGCGACGTACGCCACCAGGCGCTTGCGACCGTCCGCGTCGACCCACACCGTGACGTACGCCTGCGCGACCTGGGGGTCACACATCAGCGCCGCCTCCACCTCGCCGGGCTCGATCCGGACACCGTGCAGCTTGACCTGACGATCGATGCGGTCGAGGAAGACGAGTCGCCCGTCCGGTAGTCGCCGGATCCGGTCGCCCGTGCGGTAGAGCCGAGCGCCCGGTTCGGTACCGAACGGGTCGGGGACAAAAGCCTTCGCCGTCTGCCCCGGACGGTTGAGATAGCCGTAGGCGAGCCCGGTCCCACCGATCACCAGCTCGCCGGGAACGCCGTCGGGCACCGGATCGAGGTGCTCGTCCACGACGTACGCGACGTGGTTCGCGATCGGCAACCCGATCGGTGGAGACGTGTCCCACTCGCCGTCGCAGTCATGCGTGATCATCGTGACCGTGCACTCGGTCGGGCCGTAGCCGTTGACGAATCGGCGTCCCTGGTTCCACGCGTTGACGAGCGCGCCGGGGTACGCCTCTCCCCCGACGAACACCACCCGCAGGGCGGGTAGCCGGGCCGGATCGAGCATGCCGAGCACGGCCGGCGGCAGGTCGGCGACGGTGATCCGCTCGTCTTCGAGCAGCCGCTGCAGACGCCGCACGTTCAGCCGATCGGCATCTGTGGCGACCTGGATCCGGGCGCCCGTGAGCAGGGCACCGAAAACGTCGAAGATCGACACGTCGAACACCGAGGCGGCGAAGGCGACGATCCGGTCAGCGGGGGTCAGCTGGAACAGCTGCTCGACCGCGGCCACGAAGGCGACGACGGCCCGGTGCGAGACGACCACCCCCTTCGGAGTGCCCGTGCTGCCCGAGGTGTAGAGAACGTAGGCGACGTCGTCGCCGGACAGCTGCTCGACCGGGCGCCCGCCGGATCCGTCCGCCGATCGGGTCGCCACCCGAGCAATGCCGCCGTAGACCTCAGCCTCCAGATCGTCGGTGACGATCGCGCAGGGCGTCGCGTCACCGAGGATCGTACGGACCCGGTCGGCCGGCATGCTGCGCTCGAGCGGGACGAACGCCGCACCGGCCCGGAGGATTCCGAGCATCGCCACCACCAGCCAGGGATCGCGCCGTACGGCGAACGCGACCCGCTCGCCGCGGCGTACGCCGACCGACCGCAACCGGTCCGCCAGGTCGGCCGACGCGGCATCGAGTTCGGCGTAGGTCAACATTTCGGGGCCTGCAGCAACGGCGATGGCCAGGGGATCGCGGGCGACCTGTTCGGCGAACCGCTCCGGGATCGACCGGTCCGCGAACGGGAGCCGATGCCCCTGCCGGCGCCGCTCGTTGTCCAGCACCTCGGCCGTCATCGGGTCTCCCGGGCTGCGAGCTCCTGCGCGAGCCGATCGACCTCGTCCACGTCGAGGCTCGCGACCTGCGCCTCGAGCAGTTCCTCCACCAGAACGGCTTGCGCCGCGATGGTCGGCCGCTCCATCAGGTCCGCGATCCGGACCGGCGCACCGAAGAGCTCGGACAGCCGCACGGCGAGCTTCGCCACCAGCAGCGAATGACCGCCGAGGCCGAAGAAGGACATCTCCACTCCCTCGACCTCCAGCCCCAGCAGCCCCGACCACGCGGCCGCCAACTCCTTCTCCAGCATGGTGGTCGGCGGCGCTCCCGCATCCTGCTCGAGCCACGTCACCGTGGGCACGTCGCGGTCAGGTCGCAGGGCATCGGGAAGCTCCACCGGTGTCCACGGCAGCTCGTCCACACGGCGATCGAGATCGCTCAACGCCGGCCCGAGCCCCGCGGCGAACCCGGCGGCCAGCTGCTGGACGAGCTCGGCGTCGTCCGCCTCCCGGTGCGCCCACTCCATCAGCATGCCCGTCTCGGTACGTCCGATCGCGACCATCAGCGGCAGCGTCGGCAGTCCAGGCGCCTCGAGATCGAACACACTTGTCTGCAGTCCAGGCAGGTCGAGGGCCGGCAGCTCGGCCTGCTGAAAAGTGAGCGAGACCTGGAGCAGCGGGTCGTCCGCGCTCCGCCCGTACGACCGTGCCAGCAGTTCGTACGGGAGATCCCGAGTCGCCAACGTGCCGAGAACGGCGGCACGCTCCTGAGCGAGCAGCTCGCGCACGGTGACCGCGTCGCTGACGTCGACCCGGCTGACGACGAGGTTGACGAAGTAGCCGATGAGATCCTGATACTCAGGTCGCGTGCGGGCCGAGACCGGCGTGCCGAGCAGCACCGCCGGTACCCCGACCGCCCCGGCCCACCAGCTGCGGAAGAGCGCCGCGAACACGATGTACGGCGTCAGCCGGCAGCTGCGCGCCACGTCGAGAACACGGTCCACGACCTCGTCCGGAAGCTGAAGGCGCTGAAGTCCGCCACCGGCGGACCCTGACCGGTTCGACAGCGGGACCGGCGGCGGTTCGCCGACGGCCTCCCGGGCCTTGGCGAGCAGGCTGTCCAAACGCTCTCCACTGAGCTCGTCCCGCAGACGTTGCGCGATCTCGCCGTACTGCAACGACAACGCCGGCAGCGTCGGCCCGTCGCCGGTGACAGCCTGCCGGTACAAGGCTTCGAGCTCGCGCGCGAAGACGGCACCGGATTCGGCGTCCCAGACGATGTGATGCCGAACGACCAGCAGGACGTGGTCGTGCTCGGACAGCCGGTACACCCTGACGCGCACCGGACGATCGCGCGTCAGGTCGAAGCCCCTCCGCACCTCGTCCACGCAGGTGCTGCGAACCTGCCCCGGATCACCGGCCAGGTCCACCAGGTCGAAGTCGGGCTCGGCGTCGTGGTCGACCTCTTGGACGCACGTCTCGCCGCCGAAGTGAAACGTGCTGCGCAGGACAGCGTGCCGGGCCGTCACCTCTGCGAACGACCGACGCAGCGCCGGAACGTCGAGTGGCCCGGTGACGCGCACACTCAACGCCGGCGCGGCCAACGCCGCAGGGCCCAGCAGCTGGTCGACGAGCCACAACTGCTCCTGTCCGAACGACAACGGGTACATCGCGATCAGCTCCGGTCCACGGGTCGGATTCAGGAGGCCGCTTGGACGCGACCGGCGGCGAGCTCCCGCTCGACGATCTGCGCCAGCCGGCGCAGGGTGGGCGCTTCGAAGAACTCGGCCACGTCGATGTCGACCCGGCAGTGATCCTGCGCAGCTGTGACGACGCGCATCAGATCGATGCTGTCGGCACCCAGCGCGAAGAAGTCGTCATCGGCACCGACCTGGGCGTCGCCGAGCACCGGCCGGTAGCAGTGCCGGCGGAGGTCGTCGAGCAGTGCGTCGGCGCTGGTCGCTTCGGTGGAGAGATCTGTCATCGCGTTTCCGTCCGATCGGTTGGCGAGTGCTGGGGCTGGTGCTGCTCGCCGCACAACTCGGCGAGCAGCTCGGCGAACTCGACGGCGTAGCCGCGCATCGTGCTCTCCTCGTACTGGTCGACCGGGTACCGAACGGCGAGCTCCAGCTCGTCGTCCCGGTCGAGCACGGTGAACGACACGTACGGCACGCCGCCCGAGAGCGGCAGCACCGTCGACTCGATCACCAGGCTGCTGTTCAGAGACAGGGTTCGGCCGACGGACTCCACGGGCAGGAAGGTCAGCATCGTGTCGAACAACGGGTTGTCGAACGGGCCGCGAGCGCCGCCGACGGCCTCGACCATGCGGGCGAACGGCACGTCACGACGACGCAGCCCGTGGTTGAGCGTGTGGTGGGCCGCAGTGACTGCGTCGCCGTAGGGAAGGTCTGGATCGGCCGGCAGACGGATCGGCAGCGTGTTCAGGAAGTAGCCGATCAGCCGGTCGGCGCCTTCCTGCTCGCGACAGGAGACCGGCGTGCCGAAGACAACGTCGGAAGCCTCGGTGTAGCGGCCGAGGAACCGGGCGAAGGCAGCCGCGACCGCGGCGAAGCGAGTGACGCCTCTGGCGGCCGCCAGCGACCGGAGCGCCTCGGACGCGCCGTACGGCAAGGACTGCCGTAAGACGGCACCCGGAAGCACCAGGCGCGCACCTGCTGGACGATCGGTCGGCAGCGCCACCGAAGCGCCCCCGGCAAGCGCGCCTGCCCA
This sequence comes from Kribbella flavida DSM 17836, assembly GCF_000024345.1. Classification (NCBI taxonomy): domain Bacteria; kingdom Bacillati; phylum Actinomycetota; class Actinomycetes; order Propionibacteriales; family Kribbellaceae; genus Kribbella; species Kribbella flavida. The sequence goes on from NC_013729.1 coordinate 4,407,609, forward strand.
GTACCGGACCCCCTCGTCGAGGTCCTCGGCAGTGGCCCGCTCGGCCACATCGCCGCATTGGGCGGACAACAACGGCAGCACCGGGAGTTCTCCGGTAGCGGTGATCGCGGTGTAGGCCTGGCCGAGCTCGGACTCCAGGACCGCCGACCCGTGCTCGTCGATCGCAACGTGATGGAACACGATCAGGAGCAGGTACCGCTGCGGCGCGTACCGGCAGACGTGCACGCGGAACAGCGGTCCTGTCGACAGATCGAACGGCAGGTCGGCCTGCCGATTCAGCAGATCCAGCGCCTCCACGCGGTCCGCCGCGACGTCGTACCCGATCTCGACCGGCGCTGGGTCGCCGACCACCTGGAACAGGTCGGTGCCGTCGACCTCGAAGGTGGTCCGCAGCATCTCGTGCCGAGCCACGACGCACTCGAGGCTCCGGCGGAGGATCCGCAGGTCGAGAGGACCTCGCACGTCGTAACACATCGGTACGTGGTGCGCGGCGTTGGCCGGCGCCAGTCGCCACAGGAACCACTGGGCGTGCTGTGTCGGCAGCGCCCGGAAGCGGCGTGGCCGCTCGGCGGCGACGGCCGTCTCGGACCGCGGCTTGCGGCTGCGGTGCAGGATTTCACGACGCTCGTCGGCGGGCAGGGCCAGCAGACGTTCCATCAGATCGGCGGCCATCGCTTTTCCTCACTCCACGGCTGCCGCGAGGGCAGCAAGTCGTCGGGGCACGTCGACGTGTGCGGGCAGGCGGGCAACCATGACCTGTCCGGCCGTACGCCATTGCTCCAGCCATTCCACCGGTTCGTCGAGAGCTGCGTAGGCGATCGGTCCGGTCCGCGGAGGAATCGCCGGCGCCGGTCCGCCGACGACGAGGACCGGCAGGGTCAGTCCGGCTCGCTGCGCCAGCTCGTCGCGCAGGGCCAGCGCGGCCCCGGCACCGTCGCCCGTTGCGACGAGGACGTCCGCCGAACGCGACGCCAGGACGGCCACCGGGTCGTCGACGGCCGGATCGAGCATGCCGACAGGGCGCTGCGCGTCACCGGCGAGCCGTTCGGCCAGGTCCCGGCCCGGTTCATCGGAGGCGACAACCACCAGCGCGGATTCCGCTGATGCGTCGGTCAACCAGCGGATCGATCCGGTCGGCGCGGCAGGACCGGCCGCGCGCGCTTGGCGAAGCCGCTGTGCCAGGGCGGTGCTGGTCGAGGCGTCCAAGAAGGTGCGAAGCCGAAGATCGAGTCCGAGCTCGCAGCGAGCGAGGTGCCGCACCAGAGCTGCCCGGGCGAGATTGCCGCCGAGCGCGAAGAAGTCGCCGCCGCCGATCTGGTCGTTCTCGAGGACCCGTGCCCAGGCGCCGACCACCCAGGCCTCGTCCGGGTCGGTGAGATCGGACTCGGAGATGTCCGGCTGGGGCGGCCGCAGCCGCGACAGCGCGGCCCGATCGATCTTGCCGTTCACCTGCACGGGCATCGGGTCCACGATGCCGAACGCCGAGGGGACCATGACGGCGGGAAGCCGGTCGGCCGCCAGCGTCCGGATCTCCTGGCGCAGCCGGGCCGGCCGCGTGCCGTGCCGCAGCTGCAGGTAGGCGACGATGCGGCGGGCGTCGGCCTGGCCGGTGACGTCGACCGCAGCCAGCTCGACGTCGGCGTGCGAGGCCAGCACCGCCTCGATCTCCCCCGGCTCGATCCGGTGCCCGCGGATCTTGACCTGCCGGTCGTTCCGGCCGTGCAGCTCGAGCCGGCCGTCCGACCGCCATCGGGCCAGGTCCCCGGATCGGTAGATCCGGGTGCCGGGCACGTCGAGGTCGGGCACGAACTGACGCGCGGTCAGTGCCGGCCGGCCGACGTACCCGCGCGCCACGCCCGCGCCGCCGATGCAGAGCTCGCCGACGACGCCCGGCGGCACCGGCCGCAGGTCAGCGTCCAGGATCCGCAACCAGGTCCTCGGCAGCGGGCGTCCGAGTGGAAGGATTCCCGGCTGGTTGCCCGGCTGGATCGGCTGGCAGGCGGTGTACATCGTCGTCTCCGTCGGCCCGTAGGTGTGCCAGAACGACTTCGTGCAGGCCGTCAGTCGCGCCGCCAGCATCGGCGGCACGACATCGCCGCCGCACGACACGGTCAGCTCGGGCGCCCCGGACCAGCCGCACAGGAACAACATCTGCCAGGTCAACGGCGTCGCCTGAACGATGTCCGGCTGCCATCGGTCGAAGGCCGCGATCAACGCCTGACCGTCGCGCGCCTCGGCGCGGGACGCGATCACCGTTTCGCCGCCGGAGACCAGAGCGAGGAACAGCTCCAGCATGGCGATGTCGAACGAGATCGTCGTCACGGCCAGCAGCCGCTGACCGTGTCCGACCCGCATCAGCTCCCGGGTGGCCCACAGATTGTTCGCGAGACCGCCGTGCGTCACCCCGACGCCCTTGGGACGTCCGGTCGACCCGGAGGTGTACAGGAGGTAGGCGAGGGCGTCGGGGTGAACGGGCGGCCGCACCGCACGCTCAGCCGGCGGTACGACGAGCTCGGAGACGTCCAGGTGCTTGACCTCGGGCAAGTCGAGCCGGCCTTCGCCGGCGGTCACGACCAGCGCTACGCCGGCATCGCTGAGCACGTAACGGACACGATCGACCGGGTGCTCGGGGTCCAGCGGCACGCAGATGTGACCTGCCTTCAGCACGCCCCAGATCACCGCCGGCAGCTCCACTGCCCGAGGCAGCAGCAGTCCTATCGGTGTCTCGGGCGGCAGCTGGAGACCTGCGAGGTTGCCGGCCACCGCGTCACTGACGGCGGCCAGCTCCGCATACGTCTGCTGCGAGTCGTCATGCCGGACGGCGACGGCGTCAGGCGTGGAGCCGACCCACACCCCGATCTGTTCGCCCAGCGACTTCGGGCGCCGCAGCGCGACGTTCCACCCTTCGACCTCGGCGAGGTGGCGGCGGTCCGCCGCAGTGAGCAGTTCGATGGTGGAGACAGGCTGGGTCGCGTCGCGGAGCGCATCGACCAGCAGCACGGTGAAGCGGGCCGCGAGTGCTTCAACCGTCGCGACGTCCAGAACGCTGTCCGAGAATCTCCAGCTGAGCTGCGCGATCCCGTCGACCACCGAAAGTTGGACGTCGAGCTCGAACTCGGAGCGCCGTACCGGGACCTCGACGGTCTCCGCGGCGAGGCCACCCCACGTTCCTTCGGGCGAGGATGCGGCGACCGAGAACGTCACCTGCACGAGCGAGTTGGACAGCAGGTCCGACTCCGGCCGCAGTGCGCGGGACAGCAAGGACAACGACAGACCCGTTCGGGATCGGTCGGCCGAATGTCCCGTGGCCTCGGCCATGACGGCGTCACGGAAGGCCGGATCGCCGGCCAGGTCGAGCCTGGCCGGAAGCAGGGTGTCAGGTGAGCAGGCAGTCAGCTCCGCCCCGGGCGGGATGCCGATCAACAGGTCCGCCTGCCGCGTGTGCCGGTACAGCAGCACGCGCAAACCGGCCAGCAGGATCGTCGGCCACGGCACATCGAGTTCGTCGGCGAGCGACTCGGCCCCGCTGACCAGCTCTCGCGGCAGAGCGCTCCGCACCGCATCGCCTGTCCCGACCCGCCATCCCCCCGCCGGCTGGTCACAAGGCCAGGTCGCGACGGACGTTGCGCTCGAGAGCCGCTGGAGCCAGTACTGCAGGACGTCGGCTCCGTCCTTCGCCTCAGGCTCCGTACCGCCCCGCCGCGGCAGGACGAGGCCCAGATCCCGGCCCTCGCTGAGGGCCTTGTAGGTGTGTCCGACGTCAGCGAGAACGGACTGCACGGCTGATGACTCGATGGCGACCGCGTGCACGGTCAGGACCAGCACATGGTCCTCCGGTCCCAACCGGTACGCCGTCAGCCGAGCCAGCGGACCGGAGTCGAGGTCGAAGGGTGCGCAGGCGTCGTACGCCGACTGCCCGGTCCAGTCGTCGTCCGCCTCGACCACCCGCACCGGGATCACGGGCCTGCGCTTCCGGCGGGCCGCCGGACGACCGTCGGCGTCGTGGAACCCGAGCCCCAACTCCTCGTAACGGGCTGCCACGTGCTGGGCGGCCTCGTCCAGAAGCTCGGTGTCGAAGCGGCCGGTCACGCGCACTGATCGGCTGCTGTTCCAGACTCCGGTCACCTCGGCCAGCTGTTCGGCCAGCCAGACGGCGGACTGCCTGGGCCGGATCGGGTACGTCAAGGACTCGGCCATGGCCACCTCCGGGCGCCGCATCAGGACACAGACGTCGTACGGCCGGTGGCCGCGGGATTTGTCACCAGGGCCAGTCGATGTGCATCGGAAACATCGGGGCTGCCTTTCATCGAGGGTGAGCGGACAAACTCTGCAACTATCCGCTGCTGTCAAGAATTACTCTATGAAAGTGCCCGATAATCCGTCGTCAGCGCGGCGGCTGATCCCGGCGTAATCAATCTGCGCAGCCGGCGTCAACAGAATGCGTAGACGCCCGCTCAGGCTGCCGCGCCGAGCCGGAACTGGTAACCCAGAATGACCGCCTCGGTCCGGCTCTGCAGGCCGAGCTTGGTCTGGATCCGGTAGACGTGGGTGCGGACCGTCGCCTCGGAGATCACCAGCACACCCGCGATGCCGGCATTGGTCCGCCCGGCCCCGAGCAGCTTCAGCACTTCCTGCTCCCGGCCGGTGAGCAGCAGCTTGGCGTCCAGCAACGGCGCCTGATCGATCGGCAGCTGGGCGGCCAGCCAGTCCAGCAGCGGTCCGGCCATCATCGGGGACAGGAAGACGCCACCTCCGGCCACGGCCCTGACCGCCTGCGCCAGTTCGATGTCCACGGCGACGTCGCTGACGATCGCTCGGCATCCCTGCCGGATCGCGCCCAGTACGACGTGATGCGGCACCGCACCGGCGATCGCGACCACCGGGTGGGACACGTCGGCGCCGGCCGAGTGGTGCAGCTTGCCGAGAACGGACGGATCCCCGGTGACGACAGTCATGTCGGCCGGGGAACGACCGGTCTCATCGCCGCACATCAAGTCGGCGACGACCTCGATCCCCTGCTCGGACCGCAGCAGCGTGGTGATCGCTCCGGCGATCAGCACCTGCTCGGCGGCGACCGCAACCTTGATGGGCCGGGGCGGGCTCGAATCATTGTGGCGTGGACTGCCGAACATTATTCCCCCTCGTTCCTGAACGCATCGGAGAATGTCTAAGCCGCACAGAAGTACAGAGTCGCTTCGATTTCTCTCCCCAGCATTACTCAGGTCGAAACCCGGGTCGAACAACGCCGAGAAGGTTACGAGCCGTACGCATGTCAATACAAGAGGAAAGCGCTGATATCTCACGGTCCAAGCAGGGAAGTGCTCAGGGTGGCCGAACGGTTACCAACCGTGACACCTCGGAGCGGGCCTCGCTGTTACGAGAAATTCTCCGGCAGTTCTCCGAAAGCGCCGGCCGGCAACAGACCGTGACCGTGTTCACGTGGCGTCATCCGACACCGGAGCCTGTGGCGATCCCGCCAGCTCAGCAAGAATTTCGCCGTACTGCTCGATCAGGCCCTCGATGTGCTCCCGGTCGAAAAGTTCCGTACTGTACTCGACGCCCACGTCAGCATGCGCACCGAAGGTGAGTCCCCAGGCCATGTCGAAGCGCGCAGTGCCGTGGTGCATCATCAGCGGTTCCACTTCCAGCCCGGCCAGCGGCGGTCCGGCCTGCCCGCCGCCGACCGCGAAGGACACCTGGAACAGCGGCGAGCGGCCACTGCCCCGCTCCGGCACGACCGCTCGCACGACCTCTTCGAACCCCAGGTCGCCGTGGGCCAGCGTGTCGGTGATGCAGCGGGTGGCCCGGTCGACCAGTTCGGCGAAGGTCAGCCGGTCCGCGAACCTGCCGCGCAGCGCTACCACGTTCACGAAGTAGCCGATCGAGTTCGCCACCGCCGCGTGGTTCCGGCCCGCCGTCGACGAACCGACGATGACGTCCCTCGCTCCGGTCCGCCGATGCAGCAGCACCCAGAACGCTGCCAGGCAGACCACGAAGACCGTCGTTCGACGCTGCCTCGACAACTCCCGTACCGCAGCGCACACCTCGGCCGGGACGCGGCCGGCAGCCACCGCGCCGGCGCCCGTCGGCTTGGCCGGCCGCGGCCGGTCGGTCGGCAGGTCCGCAGTTTCGGCGTCCCCGAGCTCGTTGCGCCAGAAGTCCTTCAGGGCCCGCAGCCGCTCGTCGGAGAGCCGCCCGACCTGCCAGCGCGCATAGTCGGAGTACCGCGCGGGAAGGCTCGACAGCCTGGCCGGCGCCCCGCCGCGCTCTTCGGCGTAGAAGGCCGCGAGGTCACGGTCGAAGACGGCGAAGGACAGACCGTCGAAGATCGCGTGGTGGACCACGAAGACGAACACGTGCTCGTCCGGTGCGATCCGATAGAGACCCGCACGCCACAACGGCGGCCGATCCAGCGGCAACGGCGACCTGCCGTAGACCCGGTCGGCCTCGACCAGCACGTCGTCGACAGCCCGACCGGCAACATCGTGGACCACGACGTCGACCAGCACCCGCGGAAGGATCAGCTGAATCGGTCCGCTGTCACGCTCGAGGAGCAGACTCCGTAGTGCCTCGTGCCGCTCGACCACCCGACCCAACGCCCGACGGAGCGCCTCGACATCCAGCGGTCCCCGCAGCCGCAGGTACTGCGGCAGGTTGTACGTCGGCGTCCCGGGGTTGAGCTGCTCGACGAACCACAGACTGCGCTGCGCCGCAGTCAGCGGCGCCTCGACCTGGGACGGGTCGGTCCGAGGAATGTCACTGTCGGGACCTGGCTCGCCGGCCCGCAACCGCGCCAGCAGCGCGGCGCGGCGACTCGGTGACAGGTCTGCCAACGGTCCGGTCAACTGCGTCATCCGTCGACCTCCACACCAGGAGATATGACTATAATCAATACCGGACTTTACTATAGTCATCACGTCAACCCCCGGTCGGTGGAGTGCCGAACGGGGCCGTCGAGCGGTCCTCGGGAGCCCACCATGGAATCGAACGCGACTGACAGCGCACCGCGCGCGACGACCCTGTCCGAACGCAAGCAGAAGCTGCTCGCCGAGCTCCGCCGCCGCCGGGAGCACCGGCCGGAGCGGCCCACCCGGTTGCACCGGCTCCGGTCCGGCGAGGGGGCGCCCGTGGTGCTCGTCCATCCGGTCGGTGGCCAGGTGTTCAGCTACATCGAACTGGTCGGCGACCTGCGGTCCGGTCGTCCTGCCTACGCCCTCGAGGCCGACGAGGGGCTGAGCAGCGAAGCCGGTACGCCGCTGGAAGAGCTGGCGGCGAACTACTGGCACCGGCTGGAGGCCGCCGGCATCCAGCCCGGTGTCCTGGCCGGCTGGTCCTTCGGCGGCGTCCTGGCCTACGAGATGGTACGGCAGGGACCGCGCGTACCCCTCGTTCTGATCGACTCGATGCCACGGCCGGCGATGTACGACGGGATGACGCGCACCGAGGCGCAGTACCTGGAGGGATTCTTCCACGACCTGTTGCGCTCGGCCGGTGATCCGGCCGATCTCGGAAGTCTGCCGCCGGAGACGTGGACCTACCCGGCTGACGTCGCGATCGCGATGGCGGAGGCCGCGTTGACAGCGGGTGGCAGTCGTCTTGATCAGTCGGCCACCGAGCTGCTCCAGCGCTACCGGGTGCACCGCAACGCGACCTGGGCACTCGACAGGTACACCCCGGAACCGGCAGACGTCCCGGTGCGCCTGATCCGGGCCGCGCGCTGGGACGGGCCGAACGCGACCGACGCGTGGCGAGCGCTGGTCGGCGACGAGAACCTGGTGTCGATCGATGTCGACGCCGATCACTACGGCATCCTCCGCAGTCCGGCGGTCGAGGCGGTCCGGACCGTCGTCGACTGTGTCGCCCAGGACCGGCCTCTTCCCCCGCGGGTGCCCGGCGCTGTCGAACCGGTTGTCACCGCAGGCCCGGTCACGCCGACCGCCGAGCATCCCGAGATCACGCTGGTCGTGCGGCAGACGGCGGCCGGCGAGGTCGAGGGGCGCCTCGACTTCGACCAGGACCGGTGCGACGAGACGACGGCGCGGGCGCTGATCGAGAAGTACCTGGCGAGCACCCAGGACGCCGGCCCCGAGGCGCTCCCGCACACGCTGGTCGGCGAGATCGCAGTGGACCATCCTGACGCAGTCGCCCTGCGCTGGACCGACGGCGAGCTGACGTACCGCGAGTTGGTGACCGCCGCGGACACACTCGCGAGCCGGCTGGGCGGCGCGCAACGGGTCGCCGTGTGCCACCGCCGGACCAGCGATCTGTACATCGCCATCCTCGCAGTGCTTCGATCCGGCGCGGCGTACGTGCCGATCGATCCCGGGTCCTCGGAGGACCGCCGGAACTTCGTCCTCGCCGACAGCGGCGCGCAGGTACTGCTCTGCGACGTCGGTGCGGCGGAGCGCTGGACCCTGCCCGACGGCTGCCGCCTGGAATCCATCACCGTCGAGCCCGGACCGGACCCGGTGCAGAGTCGGCCGGTCGACGCCACCGATCTGGCCTACGTGATGTACACGTCCGGCTCGACCGGCGTGCCGAAAGGCGTGGCGATGCCCCACGGTCCGCTCGTCAACCTTCTGCGCTGGCAGCGCGCCCGCTCGGGGTGTGGGCTCGGCGACCGCACCCTGCAGTTCTCCGCAGTCACGTTCGACGCTTCGTTCCAGGAGATCTTCGCGACCTGGACAACCGGCGGCACCTTGGTGCTGGCGTCCGACGAGGTGCGGCAGGATCCACGCCGGCTGCTGAGCCTTCTCGAGGAGCAGCGGATCAACCGGTTGTTCCTGCCGTTCGTCGGCCTGCGACTGATCGCGGACGCCGCGGAGCACACCGGCCGTACGCCGACGCACCTGCGTGAGGTCATCACCGCCGGCGAGCAGCTGCGCATCACGCCGACCGTGCGGGCGTTCTTCCGCACGACCGGCGCGACTCTCGACAACCAGTACGGTCCGACCGAGAGCCACGTGGTGACCGCCGAGCTGCTCGACGGCGACCAGGACAGCTGGCCCGAACTGCCGCTCATCGGCGCCGCGATCGACCGTGCGGTCGTGGAGGTCTGCGACTCGTCGGGTGAGCCGGTCCGCACCGGCGAGACCGGTGAGCTCCACCTGTCCGGACCGGTGCTGGCCGACGGCTACATCGGTCGCCCGGACCTCACGGACGAGGTGTTCGTACGCCGGCCCGGCGGGCGTCGGACGTACCGCACCGGCGACATCGGCCGGATGCACGAGGACCGCCGCATCGAGTACCTGGGCCGGGCCGACAACCAGGTGAAGATCAGCGGGTGCCGGGTCGAACCGGCAGAAGTCGAGTGCGCTCTGTGCGGCATCGACGCAGTCGCCGACGCGGTGGTGCTGCCTCGGCGTGACGACGGCGGTCACCAGACCGTCCTGGTGGGTTATCTGGTGGGCAAGCCCGGCCGCGAGCTCGATGCGCGGAACGTGCGCGAGCAGCTGGCGGCCGCCGTACCGGCGCACCTGGTGCCGCAGCAGCTGCTGGTCCTGCCGGCCTTTCCCCTCGGCAGCACCGGCAAGGTCGACCGGCTCGCGCTCGCCGCGATGCCGCTGACTTCTGCGGCGGCCGAGTCCCCGGCCTCGGCGGACGTCGACGAGGAGGACGCCGTGGTCGCGATCGGCAGGCTCTGGCAGGAACTCCTGGGCCGCTCCCCCGAACCGCAGGACAGCTTCTTCGAGCTGGGCGGCAACTCGCTGAGCCTCGCGCTGCTGGCGATGCGGCTGGAGCAGCGGTTCGGCGTGCCCGTCCAGCTACCGGACCTGTTTGCCCACAACACTCTCGAGGCACAGGTCGGCCTGATGGAGCGACTGTTCCTCGCCGAGCTGGCACGATTCTCCGAGGACGACACCAGCCGTACCCTGACCGAGATCCTCGAACCCTGAAGCGGAGCCGCATGACCATCGAAGTACACCCCGTCGACGCATCCCGGTGGGCCGATCTGGAGGAGCTGTTCGGCGGCTCGGGCGGCTACGACGGGTGCTGGTGCATGTTCTGGCGCCTGCCGAACAAGGAGCTCAACGCGAACGGGCCGGAGGCCAACCGGCAGGCCCTGCACGACCTCGTGCACACCGGCGCCCAGGTCGGGCTGGTCGCCTACGTCGGCGGCGCTCCGGCAGGCTGGTGCTCGACCGGTCCCCGGCCCGGATACGCACGGATCGAACGGACCAAGGCCCTGAAGCCGGACGACCCGACCGACCCGCGGATCTGGTCGATCCCCTGCTTCTACGTCGGCAAGGAGCACCGCGGCCGCGGGGTCGCCCGGGCTCTGCTCGACGCAGCCGTGGCACGCGCTGCCGAAGCCGGGGCGACCATGCTCGAGGGATATCCCGTCGCGAACCCGAAGGGTGCCGGTGCCGCACTGTCGACCGGCACGGTGGACCTGTTCACCGCGGCCGGGTTCACGGTCGGCGGCGACCAGCCGGCGTCCGGCCGCAGAGTGGTGACCAGACGCGCGCTCTGACCGACGCGCCTCGCGGTCGTGCCGGGCACGACCGCGAGGGAGGGGCCGTCAGGCCCGCAGTTCGTCGATCTCCCGCCAAACGGCGGAGGCCTGCCGGTAGCTGTCGCTGTCCTCGTACAGCCGGGCCGCACGGCGGAGCACCTCGATGGCCGCCGGGATGTCGCCGGACTGGCGGAGCGCTTCCGCCTGCCCACGCAGGGCAGTGATCAGTGGCAGTCCGGTGAGCGGCTCCGGTCCCTCGGTGACTTGCCCGTAGAGCGACGCGGCTTCGGACGGGTTGCCGGCGGCCAGCTCGTACTCTGCTCGCACCCGGACCAGGGCCATCCGCTCCGAGGTCAGGTCAGTCACTCCGGCTGCTGCCTCTGCGGTCGTCAACCACGCCAGCGCAGACTCCGGATCACCGGCCGACAGCAGGATCGAAGCCGTCGACCGGCAGAAGCGCAGCCAGTCCAGCATCGGCATCGATCCGAACTGCAGCAACGAGCCGGCGCGCTTGAGTTCTTCGACCGCCTCGTCCCGGCGATCGAGGCGGACCAGCGCCATCCCGGTGAGCCAGTGCGCTCGCCCGATGATCGCGTTCTGACCGGTCGCCGCAGCCTCGGTCCGCAGCTCCTCGGTCAGCCGCTCGACGTCCTCGAGCTCGCCGAGCTCGCACAGGACCGAGACCAGGACACCGAGCAGCCGCACCCGCTCGTGCCGCAGAGCGGCATCGCCGAGCACATCATCGGACAACAGCTCCTCCGCGGCTTCGCGGGACTGGCCGAAGCGGCCGAGCTCCCGCAAGGTCGAGGCCCGGTCGATCGCCACCGGGATCCTGATCGCGGGCACCGTTGTGCTGTCGGCGGCGAGCATCTCGTCGAGCAGCGCGAGCCGGGCAGAATGATCGCCCGCGGCGGCCAGAACGCGGCTGAGCTCCAGGCTGAGCTCGAGGATCTCGTCGCCGGTGTTCCGGCTCCTGGCCTGCGCCAGCTCCCGCTCGAGCACCTCGCGGGCGCCGGCGTAGTCGCCGAGATCCACCAGACTGCGGGCATACAGCTGCCCAGCCACCGCACTCGAACCGGAGGCCGTCGCCGTGGAATTGGGCGCGAACACGTCCCGGTAGTCGTCGCCGAGCAACTCGGCCGGAGTCGTCTCGAGGGCACGGGCCAGGTGCAGGATGACGTCGAGCGTGGGCATCCGCTCCCCCGCCTCGAGCAGCGAGATGTAGCTCGGGGTGACGACGTCACCCGCCAGCGCCTTCTGTGAGAGCCCCTTCTGCATCCGCAGCGTGCGTAGCCGACTCCCGAGGTACGACTGTGTTGCTCTCATTTCCTGGCGCCTTTCGACGTTTGCAGGAGTCAAACCCGAACGACACCAGAATAACAGGAGAAATCTTCCATCTAGACAATAGTTAGCACTGCGTGACCAACCGCGACCAGCTCTCCCCGCTCAGGCGTCAGCGAGCGTGCAGGACGACCGGCAGGTGCACCACGCCGTTGACGAAGTTCGACGCCAGGTGCCGCGCCGGACCGGTGAGCTCGAACCGGACCACGCGTTTCATCAACTCCTCGACCAGCAACTTCAGACCGATCCGGGCAGCGTGCGCTCCGATGCAGAAATGCGGACCGAACCCGAAGGCGAGGTGCGGATTGTGCTCGCGCCACGGATCGAACCGGAACGGATCCTCGAACACCGATTCGTCCCGGTTGGCCGACCCCACCCACGCCGCGACCAGATCGCCTGCGCTGACCGGCTGACCGGCCAGCACGGTGTCCTGGGTGACGAGCCGGAGCAGGTGGTTGGTCGGCGTCGCCCACCGGAGTGCCTCGTCGAGCAACCGGTCGGCATCGCCCGAGGCTGTCACCCGCTTCCACAACGACGGCTGCGACGCCATCACCAACGCCAGGTGGTGGATCACCTGCGGAGTGGTGATCGCCGCGCCCATGGTGAAGGCGTAGACGTTGATCACCACCTCCTCGTCGGTGAGCGGGCGGCCATCGAGCTCGACGGCGCCCAGTGCGCTGACCAGATCGTCAGCGGGCTGGGCGCGCCGTTCGGCCAGCAGCTCCGAGAAGCAGGTCAGCAGCTCCAGATGAGCGAGCATCAGAGTCTGTGCCCCGCTGCCCTGCATCAGGGTCGGGTCGTCGGGCGCCACGCTCGCCATCGTCCATCGGGCGAGATCGCGCCAGTGCCTGGCCGGCAGCCCGATGATGTCGGCCGCCAACAGCATCGGCATCACCGCCAGCTCCCGGACCAGGTCGACCTCGCCCTGACCGGCCATCGTGTCCACCAGTTCGGACATCAGTGGCCGGACGATCGGCTCCCGGTCGCGGACCCGGGACACGGACAGATGGCGCATCCCAGAGGTCCGCAGGCCCCGGTGACCGCGTCCGTCGATCAGGTTGATGGCTTTGCCGGCCTCCGGATCGCCGTGCAGTACCGACAGCATCGTGCTGTGCTCGGAGGTGAAGTGCTCCACGTCCCGGAGCACTCCGAGGACGTCGTCGTACCGGGTGACCGACCAGAACGGCGTGCCGTCGGGTGCGACCTGACGCCACACCGGCGCCTCGGCGCGCAGCCGCCGCCAGGCGCTGTGCGGTGCGCCCGTGCTGTAGAAGTCGGCCGGGTACAGGTCGATCGCGGTGCCCGACGAGTCGTCGGCGTACGGCTCCATTCGCATGACCACACCTCCGTCAGCCGACGGCGTGCTCGGAACGAAGCGCCGCCCGACGTACCCGCCGATAGTGCGCGGTGTAGCGGCGCAGCACACCCGCGTCAGCAGCGGCCAGCCGGACGCCCGCCTCAGTCAGCAAGCTGAGACTGCGCGATCTCGAGCAACCTGCGCCGGCCTCACCGAACAGGTCCTTCAGACTCTCGTCCAGCACCTGGTCCGGTACGTCGGGCCTGGCGGCCGGCAGCATCGCCAGCAAGGCCGCCATGTCGTCGTCCAAGCCGTCCGACAGCGCCTGGTCCTGCAGACGGAGCCAGAAGTCGCGGTACGGCACCGACTCGAGACCGAACTCCACAGCGAACTCGGCCAGCAGGTCGTCGAGCCGAATGGGCTCGGCCTGTGCCAGGTGGAACCACCCGCGCGCACCGGTGCGGACCCCGGTCGTCACCAACGTGGTGACCTGGTCGATCGGTGTGTAGTCGAGCACGATCGGACTGCGGAACGCCAGCCCCAGCCGGACGTTCCAGCGCACGATCAGGTCCGGCAGGCTCTTCGGGGACGGCACTCCGGTCACCGAGTGCGGCATCACTTCCCCGAGCCGGTAGGCCGCCACCGCGAGTCCCCGGTCGGCAGCCT